>JAKSIV010000001.1 GCA_024398635.1 Bacteroidaceae bacterium
ACAAGGAGTTGGAGAAACGAGGGCACCCGTTTGTAAGGTATGCAGACGATAGCCTCATCTTCTGCAAGAGCAAACGAGGTGCGGAAAGAGTGTGCGAAGGACTGACCCGATTCATCGAAAAGAAACTTCACTTGAAGGTCAATCGCGAAAAGACGGAGGTCGGCAGCGCACGCGGAATGAAGTTCCTCGGATACTCGTTCTACAAACGTCCTCTTGACGGTATGTGAAGGCTACGCATCCACCCCAAGAGCCTGCAAAAGATGAGAGCGAAACTCAAACTCATCACGGGCAGGAGTAACGGGATGGGCTACGAACGCAGGAAAGAGGTATTACACCAAACCATCCGCGGATGGGTGAACTACTTCAAACTTGCAGATGCCAAGAAGTACCTTGAAGAGATGGATAAATGGCTACGCAGACGCATACGGATGTGTATATGGAAAAGCTGGAAGAAACCGTGTACGCGCGTCAAGAATCTTGTCAAGTGCGGAATCAAACCATATTGGGCAAGAATCTACGGGAACAGTAGTAAAGGGTATTGGGCAAATGCCGAGGGCATAATGCACCACGCGGCAACAAACGAAATGCTACGCAGGGCAGGGTACCCGTGCCTTATGGACTACTATGTCAAATTGCACTGAACAATGAAGAACCGCCGTATGCCGAACGGCACGTACGGTGGTGTGAGAGGTCGGAAAACGAAGTAGGAAGAAAACTACTTTTGTTTTCCTCCTACTCGATTATTATATTGCATCTGTGACGAGGCGGACACAAAAGGCATATGAGCGTGGGCCATTTGTGTTACAATCGATGGTGCCACTGAAAAAGGACAAGTAGATCGCATTGGCCGCTTTATCCTTTAGGGGTGAAGAAGACCAGTAGCGAGCGTTGGAGCCGACGCTGCTGACATAGTCATTGCCATCGTTGCGATGGCCCGCAGCGGGGAGAAACACTGCTCCGGCTGACTCCAATTTGCCCCAATCAGCCACAGAATATGTATTGGTATCGAAACCTGCGTTTTTAGTATTGATTCCAGAAGGAGTATTAACGCTTTCCGGAACGGTAAACACGTCTGGGAACAGAATCAGACCTGTGACGCTTGTACTCTCATCCACCTTAATCGTGGCTTTTGCATAACGGGCATTTGCTGTTTCTCCGACAGTGGAGGCGGAGCGAGATTCTAATAGATACGTCCATTCCTCCTTTGACAAGGATTTATATGCGCCTGCAGGTGCATTACCTACCTTAAAGTTCGCATCATTGGTAAAGAATACGTCGTTTATACTTTGACCGGAGTCGCTGTACTCCTTAGCATAGGCTACGGAAGCAGTCTTGCTCCAATAGAAATGGGATACATGATTTACATCCCACGAATCCTTGAATTCATATTGCTTGCTTTCGAAGTCATACTTGTTTCCGCCCCAATACAAGTTACCCTTGGAGAACTGAATTGTCTTCTTGGGATTTCCGTCGTCAACAGTGAACACACCCGGAAGAGTACCATAAATACTACCCTTAAAAATCGCTTTGACGTTAAGATCGGAAGCTAAGGTGACAGAATAAGGATTATCAGTACTGAGCTTCTTCCCATCGGCATCCTGCCACTCTACGAATTTATATTCGGCTCCAGCAGCTGTTGCCGTAAAGGTTATGTTTTCACCTTCATAACACTCACCTTCAAAAGAGGCGGTTCCCAACGCGGTATTATTTGATAGAGCTGTAACAGTGAGAGGCTTGGCATAGCCTATGGTTGCAGTGACATCTGATTCTATATTTGACAAGGTAAAGGTATAAACAAGTTTGTCCGTTTTGCTTTGAGGGCAGAAAGTGCCTTCGGAAAGGGTGCATTTCAGGTGCTGGCCGGTTTCAGAAAATGCCCGGATAACGACATTGTTGCCATCAACATAAGCCTTTGTCAGAATGTCATTAGGATCAACACCTTCAGCCACTGCTATCGTTACCTTGTGCCCTCCGACCTCGACAACGTTCCAATTCTCGACAGAGACGGTCTGGACGGAGATTCCTTTATTGCTCAGCGTTATGGTGATGTTGGACTTGGTATTCTGAGCGATTATCACCCCATTGTTTCCGGAAAGAGTGGCTACTTTATCAATACCGTCTATCGTTAGGGTGAGTTTTACTGTCTGCTTGCTTTCCTCTTTTTCAGACGGAACTAGGAGACATTCGTAGGTCGTGCCTGTTACTGTGATTGTCTGATTTGCCGTCGGCACATCCAGAGTCACGTCGGAATTCGTCGCAGTAATTTTTCCGTCAAGGGCATTGAGAGTGCCTTCTTGTGCTATCTTGGCTCCGGAGAATTTAATCTTCGAGAGCTCGGCTTTACCTATGTAGCCATTGTTAGTGACGGTTATTGTTACTCTTGCAAGTGCATGGTTCATCGTGATGGAGGTGTTGGCAGCTGTCAGATCGGTGATGGGCTGCTCCTGATGCGAGGCATACATCACGTCGTCACCGTTGAGAGAAGATGCAACGGGAATTGCCTTGACATTTATCGGCTGCTCCTGGGTGTCGGCCTTATACGGATAGTAGCCGTAGAGATAGCCGGGAGTGCTGCCAACCTTGATTGACGGGTCTGCAGTCCATTTGCTTTTGTTGGAATTGTATGAGTACTTGACATTCGTGTATCCGCTTTGTCCGTAAGGTGTAGTGGCCGCTTGGTCCTTGAACAGGAACAGTCCTATTTCTCCATCCTCTGGGAAGTTCGTGCCGTCGATGGCCGCCTTAGTTTCGGTCGCGCCGACATAGGCGAGTTCAAGATCGGTGAACTGCTCCGAGGTTTTTACTTCCTCAATGGGACTCTTGGCGCAGCCTGCAAGCAGAGCGGCAGCTGCCGCAAATGCGAGTGATAAATGCTTTGTATTCATAGAAATTGTTTTTATCGGTGGATTATTCATCATCTCCGAAACCGTAATAAGAATCGGAACCTCCTCTGTAGTCGTTGACGCTTGGATTTCCGTCAAGACTGCTATTGAGGATTTGAGTTCTGGTGGAGATTCGGATCACCTTGGTAAGAGGCGCGATGTACCTCAGTGCAGTATTCGTTGTTTTATCTATCATTTCTGCTGATTGTCAATAAACCTCACAAATTTAGTCCTTTCCGATGGAACTTCAATAGGAAAGGACGTAATAGACGATAGTTATCGTGATTTATGGCTAAAAATCTGGATTCTCACTTCACTGAAACTTACATGGGTAGGTAAGCTGGAAAAATATCAGTTTCCATCTTTTCCGTCCGAACCACATCTGTCCATGCTGTTTTTTCGTCCGAAGAACGTTTCAGCCTGCTGTGTTTTTGTTCGGAAAACGTCTGAAACTGCCATGTTTGCGTTCGCCCCAGGTCTGTAACCGGTCTGTCTGCGTCCGACGAAGGTCCGCAGTGGCTTTGTGCCAGCAACGCCTTAGCCGTTAACCACCAGAATCCTGCTGTCCCGCATAACCATCTTCCTGTACCCGGTCACCTGATCAATCAGGAAGAACCTGGAATACATGTTCATCCGATTCCCCTCCGGAATGGCGATACTGCGTAAAGCATAGGGAGAAAACCGAATGATCATTTCAAAAGTTCCAGTTCCGTTTCCGTCCTGAAGCGTCCGAATCTCCACCGTATCGGACAGACAGCTGCGCATTTTCCCGGCATTCTTTCCTTCGCCAATCTCCGCCAGCTGTATCCGTGCCGCCACCCGGAAACGGGAAGGCGGCGTGTCTGACTTCATCAGAACGGAACACTCCAGCTGCAGATCATTCCCGTTCACCCGGCTGGCCGTCACCGATTGCACAGTGGCCACCGGAAAGTCCGGGTACGGCACCGGTACTGGAGTATGCTCATTCCTCAGCTGCGCAA
Organism: Bacteroidaceae bacterium; assembly: GCA_024398635.1. Classification (GTDB taxonomy): domain Bacteria; phylum Bacteroidota; class Bacteroidia; order Bacteroidales; family Bacteroidaceae; genus Colenecus. Next base: position 3,863 of record JAKSIV010000001.1, read on the forward strand.
ATCCATGGTATGCGCTGACAAACAGGTTGTGTCCGGTGATGTGGTGTTCGTTGTCATACGGAGGACGATGGGAAGGAACGTCCAGAGCATAGACATTCCATTGACGCTGCTCTTCAGATGAAATGGTCCTCCAGGCGGCAAGTGCCCGTCGGTGGATATCAAGCTGCTGCAGCTGTCCGGGTGTTCCGGGAAATACGGGATGCGGTCTGGTACGCCAGTAGCAGCGTCCGTCGATGTGGAAGAATGTGACGTTTCCTATTGAGGACCAGCAGTCCGAGAAACGTAGATTGGGCAGGTATCTGGGCATGGCATGAAGATTTTGTTATTGCGTACGAAGATAGTCAATTTCTCATAGATAGCAGAAAGATGGCGGGTTGATGGCTGCTGTGTATCCGGACCGTACCAACTGGGGTGCTCGCGGTGCAACTCTTCCTCATGTTCGGTATGAATACTGATATGGACTGCGTATAAGCTGCCGCCCGCATGATCTGAAACACGCAGTAACATCGGCGGGCTTCCGGGGAGCGCAGACGGCCTGCGACCTGCAGGATGGTGGAGCGCCGCAGGTCGGGGCTGGCTGCGGAGCGCGGATGACGGAACCTGCAGCGGAGCCTGGTGTGGCGGAAGGCCACATCGGGCGTAGCGGAAGGTGGAGGGTCCGGCGCGTAGCAGACAGTCACGGCCGGTCCAAGCGTGCTGCTGTTCCTGATACGCAGTCTGTAGGTCTTGCTGATTTTTGGCGATAACGGAATGGAGCCCGACGGAGCCAAAGGCGCAGTCAGGCGTAATGCAGTGCGGCAAATATCAGTAAGACCGGCCTGTCCTGATACACCAGAACGTTCCTATCCCGCAGAATGTAGGATGTCTGTCACTGTACACGATCTGTAGCCATGAAATAGCGGAAGTTCGCGTACAGTGACGGACTTCCGGTGCTGATACGCAGATAGCCCACACGCAGGTTCAGACGTATCTCCAGATGCGCAGGTACAGCCCATTCCAATGGCGGCAGCCGGATGGTGCCGGAGGACTGCAGGCTGTTTCTGATACAGATGGACGCAGTGGTTGAAGTGTGTCGTTGTGACGAAGGAACAATGACTTGCTTCAACCACGGTGAGAACTGCAGAAGGCCAGAACGTTCCTATGCCGCAGTACGCAGGATGTCTGATGATGGTGATGATGACTGGAGGGGACGTAGTCCTCGGAAGTCAGCAGCACCATTGGCAGACTTCCGGGCTGACCTGCAGAAACCCGCACGCAGGTTCATTCCATTCCAATGCCCTGCAGCCGGATGGTGCCTGACCGCCGCAGTCATTTCCTGATACGCACTGCTGTAGGGATTGCAGTGCGTCACGGTGCGGAGAACGGCACCGGAACGGAGCGGAGGTTGGAACGCAACAGGCGGGGCCGGAGCGGAGCGCGGCAGTCCGAAGTGGAATGACAGGACGGCTGACAGCCTCGGGCGCGGGGCTGTCAGCGTGCGTGTTCAGGTGCAGTATGCGCGGGTGCGAATGATGCACATGTGTACGTCTGTGAGAGGCCGTCAGTGGTCATGCCATGGAACGGAGGTCTGCTGTGCGCAGTGGAGGCTTCGCCCGTGGAGTGGAAACCGGAGTGCAGTGGAGAGAGCCGGGCGCAGCGCTGTGACCCTCTGCAATCCCGGTCAAAGCGAGCCGGACAGGACTGTTCCTATACCGCAGACAGCAGGAGGTCTGGCATGGCACCCAGGCTGTAGCCACGAAGTAGCGGAAGACTGCGTGACATGACGGACTTCCGGACACAGTTGCAGACGGTTTCATAAAATGCGCTATGAGATAGCTGTAGGCATAGTTGGGACGCTTTTGGGACACTCTTGGGACGTTTTGGGGACGCTTTTGGGACGCTTTTGGGACGCATTCCGGATGGGTTTGGCCGTAGCCAAACTAAAATGAAGGGAGGAACGGGGCCTGATGGCGGCTGTGCCGACAGCAGGCCCTGGGCCTTTACCGACGCCTGACGTTGCAAATTTATTGTAGGGCGGCTATGCCGGCCGGAGAGAAATTTGTAATGGCAGGTGCCAGCGGCCGCTTGCGGTTGCGCCTGTAGTGACGTATGAGGAGCGGAGTGAGAGTGAAGCGGGAGCGGAACGGCAGCGTAGCGGATTGTACGGCGCTGCAGGGTCACGCAGGTGCGGACGTAATTCATTGCTATGTACCTAAACCCCACATAAGCAGCCTTTTAACATAATGGAAATTATATACAAAAGTGTGAGCCTGCGAGTACTTTTGGATATAATTTCACAAGGCATTATGTTAAAAACGCGGTGAACGGTGCACCGGAAGGTTCTGTCCTGATAAAAGCGCCCAGGTGCGGTTGTAATGTTTGATACTGTCCGGATGGGATGTGCGCCGGATGGGACACGTCCCGCATGGGTTTGGCCGAAAGCCAAACTTAAACGATGAGTGCGCAAGGCCGAGAGGAGCCGGGCCGGGCACGTTGCCCGGTGCGGCGGTCCTTGCGCACACTTTCTGATGCTGGCCATGAGGGATGAGGGAATGCAGGCTATCTGCAGAATGGTGGAGGTGATGGGCGCTGCGGTTCCCCTCTGCAGGGACCCGGCTCCGGGAAAGGACGGCTGGTCTGGGCGGACCATTACCACTAAACCACCTGAATGCGGCAAGGCTGGCGGTCCGCCCAGGGCTGCCGGCCTTGGGTTAAACAATCCGGCTGGCGGCGTTGTACGGTTGCACTTCGGCTACTGACCGCACATCTGCTGTGGGTATGATACTGCTGGCCAGTGGGGGCCGCCAGACGCTACCTATACAGGGCGGGCGCGAAAGTCTAAAGACACGCAGGTGCAAAGCATTCTTTCTATTCCGCGTGCAGGCATCGGTCTCAGGATCCTGCGCACACATCGGACTTGCATCGGGCTTCACGTAAACACCGGTACCATTGACATCGGGCTTCATGTAAACACCGGTACCATCGGCATCGGTCTGGATCATATATCATCGGTCTTGATGGCATCGGTCCGCATGGCCTCATCGGTCTTGAAAAATATCTTCCTTATCGGCCTGACATCCGTACTCATCGGCCTAAATCTGACTGAAGTTCCCATCGGACCCCTTCAGGGTCGCCTTTTCGGCGATTTATTGCGGGTACTGGGTTGCAATCTGTACTCATCGGCTCCGCAATGAATCGGCGAAAAGACGAAATACCTTTTACGCAGGTTCGAGGCATTTATCTATTACGGAAGAAGAGTCTGATGGCGATGGCCAGTGCTGCTATTGCTCCCAGGTACATGAGCATCTGCTGCCAGGGCTTCATGATGTTGGTAGTGACGGTGACTGTCTTGGTCTCTGTCGTGGTGTTGGTTGTTGTCTGGTACCGGTCTTTGTACGTCAGGTAGATGTCCATGGAGTCAACGGCAGCTGTGGTGGTTAGGATGTTGTTTGTGAGGTTTAGGCTCTGGTGGAGGTAGCTGCCTGATTTCAGTTGGTTGATTTCGCGCAGGTATGCCTGGCCGGTGGAGTCGCATTCTATCAGTGCCTGCAGCATTGAGGTATCGGGCTGAATTGTGACGATGGTGTCATGCTGGACTTCCGTGATTGTGGTGACGGAGGTGGTTTGAGTGGTTTGGACCGGGTACTGACGGCGGCTGCAGGAAATTGCTGACAAAATCCATGCTAGAAAAATGAAGACAGTTGGACGCAGGATCATAGTTATGCTGGTGTGTTCTTCTTAGACAATTGGAGGCGCAGACCTCGGACTTCTTCCTTGAGCTGGGAGTTCTCTGAACACAGGCGGTCAACGGCTACCTTGAGTTCGGCATTCTCTTTTTTGATGCCTACAAGGTCGCGGTTGACTTCGGTCAGTTCGCCCAGCAGCCGGTGATTTTCTGCAGAGAGCAGGTTGATGGAGTCCTGCAGGTCCTGCAGGAAGGTGTTCTTGCGCTTGCGCATTCCGGCAAACCAGCCGGTGACGGCGGTGACTACAGGTATGATGTAGGTGCCGATGAATGAGAGTGTTTCCTGTTGCATGGTATTGGGGTTTTGGTGGGTTGGTGTTACGGTTTCAGAAAGTACAGCTTTGCTTCCTCCTCACGTCTGCGCTGCAGGCCGGGGAGGACTTTGCCGTTTGAGTGGATCCATCTGCTGAACTGAGCGGCTATTGCAGGATTATTCGGATTCTTGCGTATGAGCTTCAGCATGGTGCTGGCGGTGAAGGCTGTCTGACCTATGTTGAAGACGAAGGAGGTGAGGGCATCGAACTGGTTTTGGTTGATGTTGAGTTGGGCGCGGTTCAGGTAGGCTTCAACTGTCTCGACATCTTTTTCCAGAAGTTCATTAGCCTGGGCTTGCGTGATGGTGTCATCGGGCTTGACGCCGGAGGTGTGGCCATAGCCGATGGTCCAGATTCCTGAAGGGCAGCGGTAGGCACTGAGGCGGAGGCCTTCGAAGTGCCGGATGATGAGGTAGGCGTACGGGGTTGCTTTCATGGGTTTTGCTTTAATGTTCTACACAAAGATAGGGACTATTGTGCTTAAAATGTGCGGGTTATGTAGAGAAAGAAAAAACTTTGAACTGCGTGGTTTATGGCAGTATAAAGTTGGGGCGTTGTAGTATAGGGGTGTTGCAGGTATTCCGGAATGTATTACCTTTGTCATTGAAACATGCGCAAGCAAGTTTTAGTTCACCGTCCGGGGACACTTGAGAAAGTGCCTCCGGACATTTTATATTGTGGTATATTCTTGTTGTACCGCATTAGACAAGAAAGGGGGCACACGAAAAAATGGGGCACAAATGGGGCACAGATTTGGGGTATTAAAAAAACAAACCCCACCAGAACATGTTCTGAGGGGGATTTTGGTGATTCCGTTGGGATTCGAACCCAAGACCCACAGCTTAGAAGGCTGTTGCTCTATCCAGCTGAGCTACGGAACCGATAGGTCAACGAAGTTAACTCCGCTTATTTGCGGGTGCAAAATTAGCGCATTATTTCATATTTCCAATCACTTTTTTGCTTTTTCACATTGCATGGCGAGAAATGATTCGCAAGCTGTGGTGATGTCACGGTAGGTGGTTCCAAAGTCACCGGTGTACCATGGATCGGCTACGTCGCGGTCTATGCCGGCGTATGACATCATAAGGCGGACCTTGTTTTGCGGATCATCAGGGATTATGTATCGCAGCCAGCGCAGGTTCATGCGGTCCATGCAGATAATCAGGTCAAAACGGTCGTAGTCTGTGCGTGTTATCTGACGTGCCGTCTTATCCTTGTCAAACGGTATGCCGTGGGCACTGAGACAACGCCTGGCCGGCGGATATATGGAATTGCCGATCTCCTCGGTTGATACGGCTGCAGATTCTACGTAGAAAAGCTCATTTAAGCCCCGTGAGCGGATTAAATCCTTGAAGATGAACTCTGCCATAGGGGAGCGGCATATGTTGCCATGACAGACAAAAAGAATCCTGATCATGGTGCAAAAGTAAGGAAAAAAAGAGTCCGGTCATATGGCCGGACTCTTCAAAGGCAATGTTGTATAGTTATTTATCAATAACCGGGATTCTGATTCATGTTAGGATTGATGGCCATAACGGCAGCTCCCGGGAATGGGAAGTACTCGTGCTTGCCAACTTTGAATCCTACCTCTCCCAGATTCGGATGTTGCATCTCAACGTAGATTACATGAGTATCAGTTTTGGTCTCTCTGGGCTGGTTGCTCTTAAGAACCAGAGGCATAACGTATGACTTGTCTTCATTCTTCAGAGTATCAAAACGCTGGAAGAACTGGTCATACAGCTGCGGAACATTCTTTCCGTTGTCAAGAAGTCCGTCAAATGCATGTGTGTCGTTGTCTTGCTGACTCCAACGAACCAGATCGGCAAAACGGCATCCTTCCATGAACATCTCAAATCTCTTCTCTGATTTGACAGCATCAAGAGTGAGGGCTGCGCTGACGGTTTGAGAACCTGCGCGGTTCTGGATTCTGTTCAGGTACTGCAGACCATCATTGTCACTGGTGCGTGCGCAAGCCTCGGCATAAAGCAGATAAGCTTCTGCAAGGCGTGCTACCAATACATTGAGGGTACGTGGGTCATCGTTGTCGGCAACATCACATATTCTCTTGTAATGCAGGTACTGGCTTTGACCATACAGATATGATGTGATACCACGGTCTTCGCTTGCTTGCTTCTGCTCAAGAGTCATTTCTCCATCTGTAGTATAAGGCATCTCATACAATACTTCGGGGTCAAACTGCTTAATCCAAGCCTGACGACGGGGTGAATTGTAACCATCGTTTGCAATAAGGGCCTCGGCAAAATCCTCACGTACACCGAGTCCGCCCCAACCACCTAATACAGGTGCGGGTTTTCCTGCCCAGTGGTCAGTACGCCAGCCCCAAATATCCATATGCATCCAGTAACCCTTCTGGATCTTACCATTCCACTTGCCGATTGCAGGATTGTTGGTTACGTTTGAAGCAAAGATTATCTCCTCATTACCTTCGCCTGCCAGATGGAATGTCTCACGGATTCTTGCAGTAGGTACGAGAGCATACTTTGTTGATTCAACCAGAGGCTTGAGAGCGCTCTTGGCTGCAGCCATATCATTTGCAAATACATATGACTTACCTGCAACAAACTGAGCAAACCCCTTGGTGATGTATGTGGTACCCTTCTTGTCATTTGCACTTTCACGCTCATCAAGATCAGGGATTGCTGCGATAGCCTCATCGCCGCACCATTTGAGAAGTTCCAGGTGTGAAGCATAGTCGTTGTTACCATAGTTTGTGGGCTTGTCACCACCTTCAAGTACATGATCTATCAGAGGAGGGCAATTCCAACCAATAGCCAACATCATATGAGCCCATGCACGCATAACGCGGGCCTCGGCAACACATCTTTTCTGAACTTGTGATGTGCCGTTCTTGAAGTTGTCAATAACCAGGTTGGCGCCATAAACCATCTGATACAAGCCCTTATACATACTGACTACCAACTGTGAGTTGGCATCGCCACGGAACTCGTTGATCTGACCGTTAAAGTCATTATCGCCATAGAACTCACCGGCTGCATAAACATCGTCGCCGGGGAGATTGAACAGAGCCTCAAAAGGACTGATGATAGACTCACCGTTCGGACGGGCGATATTCTGAGCGAATAAGTCATATGCGGCGGCAAGAGCAGCTTCGGCATCATCATCAGTCTGATAAAAATCTTCGTATGCAACTACTCCCTTCTGGGGAATGTCAAGCTTGCTTTCGCAAGCCGTTGCAAACAGCACAGCTGTGCATATTACAGGAATATAATACTTTTTCATAATGATGTGTCTTATTAGAATGTGAGGTTAACACCGAATACAGCCTTCTTTGAGGTAGGATATGTTCCCAGGTCAATACCAAGCTGTTGAGCGTTTGTTGTAGTAGCAGTCTCAGGATCGAGTCCGGGATAGCTGGTGATAGTGAAGAAGTCATCAAGTGAAACATATACTCTCATGCTTGCAAGACCTACACTCTTAAGTAAGGTTCTGGGCAGAGAGTAACCAAGCTGGATCTGCTTGAACTTGAAGTAATCACCCTTGAATACGTTAGCGTCAGATGCCCAGAATGTGGTGCTGTTCTTTACAGCGGCTGCGTTAGGCAGACTTGCGCCAGTGTTCTCGGGAGTCCATGAGTTTGCGTGATAATACTCCAGTGTATTGTTGTAGGGACGGTCGGTACGGAACAATACCGGGAAGATACTGTTGCCTGCAACGCCTGTTCCGAATACTGTGAAGTCAAATCCCTTGTAATCAAGAGCGAGTGTAATACCGTAAGTGTACTTAGGCATACCCTGACCGATGTTAACGCGGTCTTCCTCACCAATTACACCGTCACCGTTGTAGTCTTTGAGGACGGGATCACCGGGGTTATAGAGAACGATCTTCTCACCCTGTCCGTCAAGTACAAAGTTGCCTTCTTCATCCATCTTATACTCAGTCTCCTGAGCGATTCTTTCCATATGATAGCCGTACATGTACCAGATAGGATTGCCTACCTCGAATGCGGTACGAATCTGTGATACATAGTAGCTACCGTAGAGGATACGTGAGATGGTGGGATCCAGATAGGTAACTTCATTCTTGAGAGTTGAGAAGTTACCGTTGATAGAGTAACCCAGATCACCGATCTTGTCTCTCCAACCAAGTTCGAACTCAAGACCCTTGTTCAATACATCACCACCGTTGACGGTTGTTGATGAAACACCGATTTCAGGAACAGGGTTGATGCTTACGAGAAGGTCCTTTGTGGTCTTCTTATACCAGTCGATGCCTAATGACAGACGGTCACTCAGGAAACGTGCATCAAGACCAAGGTCAATCTGGTCAGAGGTTTCCCACTTAAGTGACGGGTTGGCCAGGCCGCTGGGCTTTGAACCGTAAACGAGCTCGTAGTCAGCTGCGGTTTCATTGATTCCATACTCATACCAGTTTGAACCCTTGGAAATAGAGGTTGAGTACTGATAGTTGTTGAGCACATTCACATTACCGTTGCGACCCCATGATGCGCGGAACTTAAGGAATGACATAGCTTCGCGGTCAATGTTGTCTCTGATGAAACTTTCATTGCTGATTGTCCAGGCTGCGGAGAATGAGGGGAAGTAGCCCCAATGGTTCTGAGGAGACAGCTTGGATGAGTCAAATGCGTCAGCACGGAAGTTAGCCTGCAAATTGTAGCGGTTGTCGAAAGTATAAGTGATACGACCGAAATATGCAAGGCTTGCAGAACGGTTAGGCAAGTTGCCGAAACCCTTATTGGCATTTGTTGTTACATAGTTGAGATAACGGAAGTTATCATTGTAGTCAGAAAGAATGCTGGTACCGGTAGCTGAACCGTTGACATTGTCAGTGCGGTTCTCAATGAATGACATACCACCCATTAAACCGATAGAGCTCCTGCCGAATGTCTTGTCATAGTTGGCAAAGTTCTCCCACTGATAGTATAGGCCGGTATTGGCAGCTGCAGTCAATGAATACTCAACTGATTTTGCCATCGGGTTTGCATAGTAAGGATCAGAATAGTTGTGACTATTGCTGAAACTGATTCTGTAACCTAAGCGTGATGTGAATACAAGTCCCTGGATAGGATTCAGGTTGATGAAAGATGTTCCACGAACTGAAACACCACTCTGTGTCTGGTTGTTACGAGCCAGCTGGATGAAGGGTGAACCGTGGTCGTTGTCAACATACTTGGAGACAGCGTAGAAACGTCCGTCTTCTGACTTGACGATAAGGTTGGTGCCTTCAAATCCCTTATCGGAGAACTCAGTGTTCAGATTGTTATATGTATCTGCCATACCCTGAGTGAACTGTGATATATCATCAAGGTAAACGGGAGTCAGAGGATCATTCTGTATGGCGGCCATAAGAACTGAGTTTGTCTCAGACATATGTGATACAGATTTTGTCTCCCAACGCTCAATAGAGGTGTTGGTTCCTACTGTAAGCCATTTCTTGATCTTGTAATCAGCATTGATCTGGGTTGAAAGACGATTGTAAACATCCTTGTCACCAACTACGATACCATTATTGTTAACATAGTTGAGAGACATGAAGTAGTGTCCCTGCTGATTTCCGCCCATGAATGTGAGAGCATGCTGCTGAGCGAAACTAGGCTCGAAGAGCTCGCTGGCCCAGTCTGTATCAATAACGCCGTCATCACCGTTACGTGAAAGCTCGGAGTCAATGTCGTAGCCCTGCATCTTCTTGAAATCAATGAACTGTTCACGGTTCATGACACCAGGTTTGCGGGCAAGAGTCTGGCGGGTGAGCTTGTACTCATAAGTAATATTACCTTCACCTGTGCTTGCGCCTTTCTTGGTGGTGATAAGTACGACACCGTTACCGGCCTGAGCACCGTAGATGGCTGCTGATGCGGCATCCTTCAGGATCTCCATTGACTCAATCATTGAAGGATCCAGGTACTGGATGTTGTCAACCTGCAAACCGTCAACTATGAGCAGCGGGCCGATGTTGCCGGAGTTGGATGAATAACCACGAACACGGATCTGTGCGCCCTGACCCGGAGCACCAGAGTAATTCAGGACCTGGATACCGGATACCTTACCTTGTATGGCAGAGGCGGCATCAGTTACTGAGCGGTCCTTCAGATCGGCAGCTCTTACTGAAGCAACTGATCCTGAGAGGTCGCTTTTCTTTTGTGTACCATAACCGATGACTACGATTTCATCAAGTAGTTCGGCATCTTCAGAGAGAGTGACATTAATGGTTGTACGACCGTTCACCTGCTCGGTAACAGTTGTGTAACCCATGAATGAGAACTGGAGGGTTGCGTTTGACGGAACCGAAATGGAGTAATTACCATCCAAGTCGGTTACTGTACCGTTTGTTGTTCCCTGTTCAGCAACGCTAACAAGAGCAAGCGGTTCACCTGCGTCATCCTTAACCTGTCCCTTAACAGTCACGTTCTGTGCAGTCGCACAGATAGGCACTGCTATAGCAAGCAGCATGCCTAACACATGTTTTTTGAGATTCATAAATAAGGATTGATAGGATAAAAGTTAAACAATTAGGTTTGTGTAAAAATTATAAATTTTTTGCGTCATTAATTGCGTTAGGTTAATATCATGTCAAAAATCGGACTAATCTATAAAATTACTTGAATTAGGCAAAAAATTAAATGAATTATTTTTGAGTAAAATGAAAAAATGAATGTTTCTAGAACAAAAATTAATCAATATTAAGCAAAAACAGATTTATTATTACATTTTTTTAAAGTTCTTGTAAATTAAGTAACTGCTCAGGTACCCCTGACCCGACTATAAACAGAGAGAAGCGCGGGGCTTTCGCCACCCTGATATAACTTTTTTCAAAAATTTTCATCGTGTTGCATATCCAACTTTCAATCTATTGAAAATCAGCCGATTGATGCTATTTATTAAATTTGGTAGAGTCATTTCTTTTCCTTATCTTTGTGGTATGGAAAAGGACTTCAACACAGGGCTTCGCAGGAGCCTCGAATCCGACCGGATAAAACTTACACGCCGGCGCAAGCAACTCCTTCGGGAGATGGGATACTCCGAGGATCTTGATTCTGCGGAGATTGCCGAAAAGCTTCACGAGCAGGTTCGCGCCAACAACGTCCTTAACCGCAGCGTTGTGAGGCAAGAAGAGGAAATCAAGAAGCTGAAAGCTCGCATTGTAGAACTTGAGACTGGCCAAAAGCCTATCGCCAAGACCAGTGCGAACAGCAGCGTGCCTCCGTCGAAGAACCCCATAGGCGTTCCTCACACGCAGTCCCAACGCAAACCGTCCGGAAGAAAGACAGGCGGACAGAAGGGACATCCGGGGAGCACAAGGCTCCAGACCGACAACGTCACCGCTACCGAGCGATGGTATCCTGTAGCGGTCTGCCCCGTGTGCGGAAAACCTCTGGATATAGAATCCGCCACTGTGGGTGCAAGAAGACAGGAGGTTGACATACCAGTTCCAATAGCCGCAGAGGTCATAGACCACCTTCTGATGCAGGTCAAGTGCAGTTGCGGTCACTTTAGAACGAAAATTACATTCCAATATTTATTTACTATAGACGATATTAAAGTTTTATGTGATCAGGCTGGAGACTATAAAGAATTGAAGGAGAAGCATCCTGAAGTGCTTAACTATTGTTGGCATAATAAGATTGATATTTATAAACTGGCAGGTTGGAATAATAGCAAATATCGTCCTGTCCGATTATTAAAAGATGGCGTGGTTGTAGCGTGTTTTTCAAGTTCTAAGGAAGCGGCTAATTATTACGTTGGCATCAGCAAAAAAAACTACCAAGGTATATAGACACAGGCAAGGAATATCATGGATATGTCTGGGAAACAGACAAATAGGGTGGCGGCGTTAGTATAAAAGGGCTTATATTTATTAAGGCTTGTATGAATCTTATGCAGGGACAGTCCTGCGGATGCTAGAGATTCTCGTCGAAGAAGCGTAAAATCCTTGTGAAGAGGTGCTTGCGGTGGGCGAGACCGGTGATGCTGTGCTCCTTGCCGGGATAGACCTGCATATCGAAATCAACGCCTGCGTTAATCAGCGCCTCGATGTATGAGGCGGTGTTGCTGAAGAAGACGTTGTCATCATCCAGTCCGTGAACTATGAGCAGCTTGCCGTGCAGGCGGTTGATGCGGTCAATGGCCGATGCATCGTGATAGCCGTCGGCATTCTCCTTGGGCTGCTGCATGAAGCGCTCGGTGTAGGGAGCGTCGTAGTAGCGCCAATCGGTCACGGGAGCTACCGCTACGCCGCATTTGAATACCGGCGTACCTTCACTCATGGACATCAGCGTGTTGTAGCCGCCGTAGCTCCAACCCCAGATTGCAATGCGATCGGCATCGATGTAGGGGAGTGAGCCCAGATATTGGGCTGCAGCCACCTGATCCTGACTTTCCATCACGCCCAGATGCTTATAGGTCTGTTTCTTGAAATCAGCTCCACGACGTGCCGTACCGCGTCCGTCGACAACGGCAACTGCGTAACCTTTCTGCGTGAGCAGGGATTCAAATGCAGCTCCGGGATAGAATCCTGTGCCCCATTCGTTAAGAACCTCGTTTGATCCGGGACCACTGTACTGGTAAAGGATAAGTGGGCAGGGGTGCGATTCATCGGCATCGGCGGGTTTGACCATCCAACCGTAGAGAGTCGTGCTGTCAACAGTCTGGAAAGAGAAGGGTTCCTTCTGCGGAAGACCGTATTCAAGTACGGCCGATGCTATATCCAGATTCTCCTCAATGGTGCGGAGCGTCTTGCCGGCGTTGGTGATTATCGATACGCGCGTGGGGGTACTCATATCGGACCATGAGTTGATAAAGTATTTGCAGCCGGTACTGAAACGTGCGTGGCTGGTGCCTTTCTGGGGCGTCAATATCGTTTTCTTGCCTTTGGCGTCGATCTTCCAGACGGCGCAGTCATACATACCGGACTCATTGCTCTCGTAATAGACGGTGCCGCTCTTGGCATCGTATCCGTGGAGTGCCAGCACATCAAAATCACCCTTGGTAATCTGGCGCTTAAGCTGTCCCATCAGGTCATACAGGTAGAGATGACGATGACCGTCACGCTCGCTCTGCATGATGAATTGGTTGCCATAGAACTGGGTGTTCATGTACACGAATTCGTCAAGGTAGCGCTCATCCTGCTCGCGTAGGGTGAGGGTGCATGCCGTGGAGCGTGGATTGGCGGAGTATATCTCCAGCTTGTTCTGGCTGCGGTTGAGCGTGAAAATGAAGAGATCATTGTCATCATTCTCTACGAATTTGATGCGCGGTATATAGGATGTGCTGTCTAATTTCAGGTCCATGTCACGGATAACCGAACTCTTGATATCGAAAGTGTGTACCGATACTTTGGAATTGGCGGCACCTGCGGTGGGATACTGCTGCGGCTTGTATGATACAAGTTCCTGAGAGTAGGCGTCGCGATCCGGACGTGTCAGGAAGAAAGGCAGCTCGTAGCCGGCTACGTTTGATTCGTCAAAGCGTATCCATGCCAGCATACGGCTGTCGGCGCTGAACTCGTATGCGCGAACCAGTCCGAACTCCTCCTCGTATGCCCAGTCAGGGATACCGTTACGTACCTTTCCGAGCTCTCCGTCTTTGGTTACCTGTACTTCAGCATTGTTGAATAACAGCTTGACTATAAATATGTTATTGTTACGTACGAATGCTATGTTATGACCGTCAGGTGATATGGCAGGGACCTGTATGGGACCGCCTGTGGTGAGCGGGTCGATCTTGTTGTTACGGATGGTGAAGATATAATAATCGGCCGTGAATGAACGGCGGAATATCTTGCTTGAATTGGTCTGCAGGAGTATGATATCCTCGGTAGGTGAGAGTATGAAATTCTCGAATTCGGGAATCCGTTCGCCGCGGGCTGTGCTCAGATTCAATATGGTATCGGTTACCTGGCCCGTCTTGAATGAGTGCTGAAGAATGAGTTGGCCGTCTTCGCTGGTCAGGTAATGCTCTCCGTCGGCCATCGGGGTGACCGATGATGCACCCTTGGCGTAGAAGGTGCCGTTCATTACGGTTGTGAGCGAGAGTTGTTTGTTCTGGGCCGACATCATGACACTGATGACGACGGTTGAGAGTATGATTGATATCTTTTTCATAATCTGTGAATTATGCTATTTTTCTTAATGCTTGTATTACTCGTCAAGAATACCTTTTCCCTGACGTATTATCTCCTGGTCGCCGTCCACGCAATATACCACGGTGGAGTACTCGAATCCTCCGGCTCCGCCATTGATTATCAGGTCCACGTCATCACCTAGACGCTCATCGATAAGCTCGGGATCGGTCAGGTAGCCTATATCATCCGATTCATCGTATGGAACGGTTGTGGAGAGCAGGGGAGCACCCAATTGGCGGCATATTTCACGCGTGATATCGTTGTCAGGTACGCGAATTCCCACCTCTTTGCGGTTGCTGAATATCTTTGGTAGACGGCTGCCTGCACGCAGTACGAATGTAAAGGGACCGGGCAGGTTGCGTTTCATTGTCTTGAATGTGGCATTGTCTATCTGTACATACTGGCTTATGTCGCTCAGGTCATAGCAGACTATGGAGAAACGGTGCTTTTGCGGGTTCATTCCCTTGATCTTACAGATACGTTCTATGGGGCGCTCCTTGAGGGCGTGGCAGCCCAGAGCGTAGGCGGTATCCGTAGGGTAGACTATTACGCCTCCTCCGTTCAGAATGTCCAGAATGCGGTCTATATCGCGCTGGCTGGGATTCTTGTCATAAAGTCTGATCAGCATCTCTTCTCCTTTATATAATCTATTATAGCCGATACATCATCAGGGTTAAACCAACGGGTCTCCTGATCACGTTTGAACCATGTCATCTGCTTACGTGAGTAGATACGCGTGTTCTGCTTTATCTTTTCTACGGCAAATTCCAGCGTCCAGGGCTTGCCGTCGGGCGTAAGCTCTCCGTCCATCCAGCTGAAAAGCTCCTTCATTCCCACTGTATTGAGCGAGTTGAGCCCCTTATGCGGGTACATGCGGCGTGCCTCATCAAGCAGACCGTTTTCAATCATCAGGTCAACACGGCGGTTTATGCGCTCGTAAAGCTCTTCACGCGGACGTGTGAGCCCTATGCGTATGATATTGAAGGGACGCTGTGCTTTCTGGCCCTTGCGCAAATCAGAGTAGGGATGTCCGGTCAGATAGCATACCTCCAGAGCGTGCAGGACACGCTTGGGATTCTTGCGGTCAACCTCCTTGTAATAGGCCGGATCCAGTATCTTTAGCTCCTGGACAAGATTCTCCAACCCTTCGTTGTGATAACGCTCCAGAAGCGGCAGACGGATATCGTCGGGAATGGTGGGAATCTGGTCTATACCATAGCAGAGGGAGTCAATGTACATCATTGAGCCGCCCGTGACAAGCAGTATGTCGTGGTCTTTGAAAAGTTTTTCTGTGAGCTTTAGTACGTCCTCTTCATACCTGGCTGCACTGTAGTAGTCATCAAGTCCAAGGTTTCCTACAAGATAATGCTCCGCACGTGCCCTTTCGGCAGGAGTAGGGGCTGCCGTACAAATGGGAATGTCGGCATACATCTGCCTTGAATCGGCCGATATGATGGGAGTATGAAAAAAATCGGCGAGGGTCAGACACAATTCAGTCTTACCCACGCCGGTAGGTCCAAGTATGACTACGAGATTCTTCACTTAATAAAGGTCGTCAATGGAATCCAGGCTTACAGTGCCTCCTCCTTCGCCGCCTTCCATGCCGAAACCTTCCTCGTCAAGCTCATCGGACTCGAACCCTTCGTCACCGTAGAAGTTCTCATCAACGTCAAGAACGGGATTGGCCTTGGCTATCTCGTCAAAATCAATGGTCTGCTGGGGCGGGTTGCCCTGGCTTGCGGTGCAGACGGCTTCTTTGAGAGTCTTGCCTGTGATAATCTCCTTTAATTCAATGAAAAAGCAACGTTCTGCTAAAGGATCGAAAACGTAAATCAGACGTTGCTTTTCGTCCTCAATCAGCTCATCCAGAGGAGTGCCGGCCATAACGAAACTATCCACCTCGGAGCTGGTGTTCATCTCCTCACGGGTAATCTCTTCACGCTTCTCCCAGTTGTCCTCACAGATAAAGAACGATGTAATCTGGTCATCGGGATATCCTACAGATTTCAGAATAGCATTGCTGAAATCCAGGAATGACGCTGATGAATTGATCTGGATCTCACGATAGAAGTCATCGACCTCATCGGAAATGAAAATGAATCTGTAAATCATATCGTTATTTCTTTGTCAGTCTCTAATTATACCTCTCTCGGAACTCTCAATGAAGTTTACGATGTACTGCACTTCGGGATACTTGAAAATAGGATCCTCCTTGATGGCAGCCATTGCCTGACTTACATTCAGACCGTTCTGATAAATGATGCGATAGGCGTTGTGAATGGCCTCGATGGTCTCATTGGGGAAATTCCTGCGGCGCAGTCCTACAATATTCAGACCGGCATAGATTACCGGATGACGTCCGCCTATTACGTAGGGCGGGATATCCTTGCTGCAGCCTGAACCTCCCTGAATCATTACGTGACCGCCTATGTGGCAGAACTGGTGTACCAGAACGCATGCGCTCAAGATGGCAAAGTCATCAATTACAACCTCACCGGCAATCTTGGTGCTGTTGCCCAGAATGCAGTTGTTGCCGATGACGCAGTCGTGGGCAACATGCATATTCTCCATCAGGAGGTTGTTGCTGCCTACGATGGTCTTACCCTTGGAGGCTGTGCCGCGGTTGATGGTCACGTTCTCGCGGATGCGGTTGTTGTCGCCAATCTCGGCGGTGGTATCCTCACCGCGGAACTTAAGGTCCTGCGGAATGCCGCCTATGACGGCTCCCGGATGAATCTGGTTGCCGTTACCTATGCGTGAACCGTACATGATGTTCACGTGGGGCATGATTATGTTGTTGTCACCGATCACCACGTTCTTGTCAATGAAACAGAACGGACCTATCTCGACGTTCTCACCTATCTGGGCGGAGGGGTCAACGTATGCAAGCTGACTTATCATCAGTTGTTATCTTTTTTCATTATTTGTACCATGAATTCCGACTCAGCTACAAGTTTGTCGGCTACGAAGGCGTATCCCTTGAGTGACAGTATGTTATGGCGTATCGGAGCGGTCCTTATCACACGCATCAGAAGGGTGTCGCCGGGAACTACGGCCTGGCGGAAACGGGTGTTGTCAATCTTGATGAACATGGCCTCGTAATCCTTGGGCTCTCCTGTAATCTGCAGTGCCAGGGTGCCTCCCAGCTGGGCCATTGCCTCAATTATGAGTACGCCCGGCATGATGGGGTGCTCGGGGAAATGTCCTGCAAAGAAGAACTCGTTGTTGGTGACGTTCTTGACACCCTCGGCGTAGAGGTCTGTGAGTGTGATTACCTTGTCAAGCAGCTGCATCGGGAAGCGGTGCGGCATGATGGCCTGTATCTGCTGCAGGTTCATTACCGGCGGTACGGACGGATCATATGCGGGTGCCTGGACATCATTCAGTATGATGTTCTTGCGCAGAATGCGTGCAAACTTGTTGTTGATGGTGTGTCCCGGACGTGTGGCAATGATGCGGCCCTTGATGGGTTTGCCTACCAGCGCCAGGTCTCCTATTATGTCCAGCAGTTTGTGGCGTGCCGGTTCGTTATCCCACTGCAGGGGTTTGTGCATGATGTAGCCGCGTTTGGTGGCATCCATCGATTGTACTCCCATTACCGCGCATATCTTGTCATAGCGCTCCTGGGGCATCTCACGCTCATAGATAACTATTGCGTTGTCCAGGTCACCTCCCTTGATGAGACCTGCGTCCAAAAGGGACTCAATCTCACGTACGAATACGAATGTGCGGCTCTTGGCAATCTCTGTGGGGAAGTCATTCATATCGTCCAGTGATGCGTACTGGTTGTACAGGATCTTTGAATCGTATGATATGAGCACGTTAACGCTGAATTCGTTGTCGGGAAGCAGGATGATGGATGAGCCTGTAGTCTCGTCCTTTACCTCTATCTTGTTCTTGACTACGTAGAAATCCTTGAGAGCATCCAGCTCCTTGATTCCCACGCGCTGTATGTTCTCCACATATTCGATGGCACTGCCGTCCAGAATAGGGAATTCGGGGCCGTTCACCTCCATGTGGCAGTTGTCTATGCCTGCTGCGTAAAGGGCGGCCAAGGCGTGTTCTACAGTGCTTACCTTTACATTGCCCTTGAACAGTACTGTACCGCGCTGGGTCTCCCGTACATTCTCTGCAAACGCTTCAATTATGGGCTGACTCTCCAGGTCAGTTCTCTGTATCTTGTAACCGTAGTCTGCCGGAGCGGGATTGAATGTGACAGTCACCTCAAGGCCTGTGTGCAGGCCCTTGCCGCTCAGTGAGAAACTACTCTTTAAAGTCTTCTGTTTGTACATGTTATGATATTCGTCTTAAAGCTTACTTGCCTGCAAGTTTCGCTTTCAGTTCTTCTATTTCCTTTTCAAGCTGACGGATAGTTTTGCTTATTTCCGGCAGGTCTCTGTAAATGAGTGACGAGCGCAGGAAATTGCGGTATCCGATAGCCGGATAACCCATCAGGGTTTCACCGTCTGCGGCGCTGCTTATGACACCGGTCTTGGCGGCTAAATTAACCTTGTCACCGATGGTGAGGTGTCCTGATATGCCGCTCTGGCCTCCTATCATGCACCATGAACCCACTTTTGTCGAACCGGCTATTCCGGACTGGGCTGAAATGACGGTGTTGGCACCAACCTCGACGTTGTGCGCCACCTGGACCATGTTGTCAAGCTTGACACCCTTACGGACTACCGTACGTCCCATTGTTGAGCGGTCGATGCATGTGTTGGCACCTATTTCGACGTCATCCTCGAGTTCGGCAATACCTATCTGCGGTATCTTGTCATAGCCGTTTGGCGTGGGTGCGAAACCGAATCCGTCGGCACCGACCACGCTGCCTGCGTGCAGGATGCAGCGGTTGCCAATCTTGCAGGCGTAGTAAACGGTAACATGGGGATACAGTATGCAGTCAGAACCTACAGTTGCACCTTCACCTATCGTTACGAGCGGATATATCTGGGTGTTGTCACCTATGACAGCGCCGTCTTCAACCACCGAGAACGGGCCGATATAGACGTTCTTGCCTATCTTGGCCTTCTCTGAAACCGATGCAAGTGAACTTATTCCGGTCTTGGCCGGTTTCATGGATGAATATAATGACATCAGCTTGGCCAGGCTCTCGTATGCGTTGTCAACTCTGATGAGAGTGGCGCTTACGGGCTGATCAGGCTTGAAATCCTTGTTGACAAGGACTATGCTTGACTGGGTTGAGTACAGGTATTGGGTGTATTTTACGTTTGAAAGGAATGAAAGTGCACCGGGTACACCTTCCTCTATTTTTGCGAAAGTATGGACGGAGGCATTCTCATTACCGTCAACGGTGCCTCCAAGAAATTCCGCAATCTGTTTCGCTGTAAACTCCATCGTTCTGTAAGTTTTCTACAATAAGGTTACAAATATACTACTTTTTTATTTAAGAAAGCGGACATTTCCTGCTGAACCTCTTTTGCCTTTTCACGGGCTACTGCGGCAAAGTTTTCGCTCTTGTCGGCGTAAATGATTGCGCGGCTGCTGTTTACTATGAGCCCGCACTTGCTGTTAAGGCCGTATTTGCAGACTTCGGCAAGTGATCCGCCCTGTGCTCCGATGCCCGGAACCAGCAGGAAACTGTCGGGAACGGTCTTACGGATGTCTGTAAGCATCTGGGCACGGGTTGCACCTACTACATACATCATGTTATCGGGATTTCCGCCCCATTCAAGTGATTTGTGCAGCACTTTCTGATACAGAGGCGTGCCCTGTGCATCCTCTATGTACTGGAAATCATTGGCACCCTTGTTGCTGGTAAGGGCAAGCAGGATTACCCAACGTCCGTCATGGCCCAGGAACGGTGTGAAGCTGTCCTCACCCATATACGGCGCAACCGTAACGGCATCCACATTCATCTCGGTAAAGAAGCTGTCTGCGTACATCATCGATGTGTTGCCTATATCTCCGCGTTTGGCATCGGCAATGATGAACTGGTCCGGATAATTGGTACGTATATAATCAATTGTCTTGTAGAGGGCCTGCATGCCTTTCAGTCCGGTACTCTCATAGAATGCCATATTGGGCTTGTATGCGATGCAATAGTCTGCGGTGGCGTCTATGATGGCCTTGTTGAATGCAAACACCGGGTCCTGTTCTTTGAGCAGGTGCTCTGGAATCTTCCTGATGTCTGTGTCGAGTCCCACACAGAGGAATGATTTTTTGCGTTTGATGTTGGCGTAGAGCTCGTCTCTTGTCATATCTTGTGATTTTGAAATTTCTTTACATTTCGGCTTCTTTCATGCGCTCCGCATTCTCGGCGATGGTAAGCTGGTCAATGCACTCCTGTATATCACCGTTCATGAAAGCCGGCAGATTGTAAATTGTGTAATTGATACGGTGGTCGGTTATGCGACCCTGCGGGAAATTGTAGGTGCGTATCTTGGCCGATCGGTCTCCGGTTGATACCATGGTCTTGCGACGGGCTGCGATGTCATCCATATATTTCTGATGCTCGCGGTCATAAATCATGGTGCGCAGGCGTGAAAGCGCACGCTCCTTGTTCTTGGGCTGGTCACGGGTTTCGGTACACTCGATGAGTATCTCCTCAACCACTCCGGTGTTGGGATTTTTCCAATTATAGCGGAGCCTTACACCGGACTCGACCTTGTTTACGTTCTGTCCTCCTGCGCCACCGCTGCGGAATGTGTCCCATTTGATTTCGCCCTCGTTTATCTCAACCTCAAAGGCATCGGCCTCCGGCAGCACGGCAACCGTTGCTGCCGATGTGTGGATGCGCCCCTGGGTCTCGGTTACCGGTACACGTTGTACACGATGTACTCCTGACTCATATTTGAGCGTACCGTAGACCTTCTCGCCGGTTACGGTGAATATAATCTCCTTGAATCCGCCTGCAGCTCCTTCCGAGCATGATGATACGGCATATTTCCAGCCTTTGGCCTCACAGAACTTGCAGTACATGCGGAACAAGTCTCCCGCAAACAGTGCAGCTTCATCACCTCCGGTGCCGCCGCGAATCTCCATTATCACATCCTTGTCATCCTGTGGATCGGCAGGTATGAGCATCTGCTTTATCTCCTCCTCAAGCTGGGGCAGACGTGCATTGGCGCTGTCAAGCTCCTCACGTGCCATCTGGCGCATCTCGGGGTCATTCTCAGAGAGAAGTTCACGTGCCTCCTCAATGCTTTTTTGCAGCTGTATGTACTCCTTGCGGGCTGCAACCACAGGTTCCAGGTCACGGTACTCACGGTTCAGCTTTACGAACCGTTTCATATCGGCTATCACGGACGGGTCTGTTATGAGCAGACTAACCTCCTGGAAGCGGGCCTCCAGACCGTCAAGTTTGTCAAGCAGACTCTCTGTTGCAGCCATATGTCATCTCTTTTTTACGTCGTTTACGTACGCAACCGGTCCTCCTTCATAGAAGTTGATGATGTTGCGTGACACATACTCTGCCATCTCATTGCGTACGTCATAGGTCTGAGTGCCTACGTGCGGGGTGATGACGGCATTCTCACAGGCCAGGATCTCGGGGCTTACCTTGTCGCCGAACTCAAAGACATCCAGTCCGGCACCCCAAATGCGCTTCTCCTTAAGGGCCTGTGCCAGTGCGAGTTCATCGACAATTGGTCCGCGGGCTGTATTTACCAGGATTGCGGTAGGTTTCATCATCTCAATCTGCTCCTTGCTTATGAGATGCCATGTCTCCTTGGAGTACGGTACGTTGACTGAAATAAAGTCTGATGTCCTGAGCAGCTCCTCAAAATCAACGTATGTGGCATCATACTGCTGTTCAATCTCGGGACTTACACGGTGACGGTTATGGTATATGACCTTCATACAGCTGGCCTTGGCGCGGCGTGCAAGTGCCTGTCCAATGCGTCCCATGCCCAGGATTCCCAGTGTCTTGCCTCCCAGGGAGTATCCCAGATTTGCAAGAAGAGTCCATTCCGGTGCTCCGGGTATGCGCAGACGGCGGTCTACGTCGGTGATGCGGCGTGCCACTGCAAGCATGAGTCCGAATGCGAGATCTGCTGTGGGCTCAGTTACGGGACCGGGGGTGTTCGTGACAGCGATGCCAAGCTCCGTTGCGGCGGGAATATCTATATTGTCAAATCCTACGGCGTAGTTGCTCACCAGTTCCAGACTGGGCAGGCCGCGTTCCATAAGCTTGCGGTCAACCGGAAAGTTGAACATGGACTGCAGCACGTCATATTCGGGGAGCATCTCGTAAACTTCATCGTACGTGAATGTCTCACGGCCTTCGGGCGGGAAGGTTACATCATATTTCCTTATCAGTTCCGCATAACCTGTGCGGAACATATTGTATGTTACCAGAACACGCTTTTTCATAACTGTTTTTTGCAGATTGGCAAAGATACTGCAAGTTGGGTGGACAATGAAGAAGTTAACTTATTTTTTATCCACAGGCAGGACTATCTGTAAGCAAAGCTTAAAGATACTTAAGAATACTCTAGGAAAGGTTATTTTTACTGTGGTTTTGCTATATTTGCATACTAGCCAACAAATGAAAACTTATGAAACGCTTACTGCCAATTATTGCCACATCACTATGTGCATTTGTTTCGTGCTCCAAAACACAGGATGCAGGAAAGTATGAAATCAATGACTTGGGTTATTTCGAGACCCGTGGTGTCAACCTTCTGGTTTATTCAAACAATTATCAGGGAGTCTTTTGTGATGAGAAGACTGCCGGAGTAGAGATTGTACAGCGCGGTGTGCGTATCGCTACCGGCGGAGCTGTACGTCTTATGAATACACCTGAGCAGTGGGATATTTACGCAACCCTTACAGAGCGTACCATTGATACGCTGGGCGGCGTGATAAGCTGCAAGTTCAATTATCCTGATTACAACTTCCGTTACGGGATTACCGTAAAGCAGGAGGGTAAGGGATTCCTTATGTCGGTCGAGATGGAAGATCCGCTGCCGGCCGATCTGGCAGGAAAAGCCGGCCTGAACATGGAATTCTTCCCTGCAACCTATTTCGGCAAGACATATCTTGTTGACGGCCAGTCCGAGATATTCCCGCGTTATCCGTCAAGTGATACCGAGATGAAGTCAAAGGATGAAAAGATCCCGCAGTTCTGGGGTCTGTCAACATTCGATGACCGCGGACGTAACGAGTTCATCGTACCCAAACCGATATCAAAGGGACATACCATCGTAGTCGCTCCTGAGGATGAGTCTTTGCGTGTCCTGTTCCAGTCAGATACAGAGCTGAATCTGTTTGACGGCCGTAACCTTTCGCAGAACGGCACCTTCGTGGTACGCTCTTTCCTGCCTGCAGGCAAGACCGGAAAGGTTCTGGAGTGGTATGTTGAGCCTACACCTGATTCCAAGTGGATCCGTGAACCCAACATAGGGTTCTCACAGATAGGTTATACTCCCGCCCAGAAGAAGGTGGCTGTGATAGAGTTGGACCGCAATGACAAGGTGGCATCAAAGGCAAAGGTGTTCAGGGTGAACGCCGATGGCAGCAGTACGCTGGTGCTTCAACCTTCAGTAAAGGAGTGGGGCGTATTCTACGACCGCTACAACTACGCACAGTGTGATTTCAGTGCCGTAAAGGAGCCGGGCACCTATTACATAGAGTATAAGGGTGTCAAAACCAATCCGTTCCCCATAAACAAGAATGTCTATGAGGGCAAGTGGCACAACACTATGGATGTTTGGCTTCCTGTCCAGATGGACCATATGATGGTTAATGAAGCATATCGCGTATGGCACGGCCGTTCACACATGGACGATGCCATCCAGGCTCCCACCAACTATCAGCAGCATGACGGCTACCGTATGGGTAACACCACCAACACCAAATACAAGCCTTACGAGCATATTCCGGGCCTGGCAGTAGGTGCATGGTACGATGCCGGTGACTTTGACATACAGTCAGGTACCGTGATAGGTCTTACTTCACAATTGGCCGAGGTATGGGATGTCTTGCGTCCGGAGCGTGACGAGACATACATAGACCAGAAGACCCAGTTTGTAGACATTCACCGTCCCGACGGTCTGCCTGATATCATTCAGCAGGTAGAACACGGTGCACTGAACCTTTGTGCACAGATTGAGAACATCGGCTTCATAGCAGGTGGTATCGTTCAGGGCAATATGCACCAGTATCATCATCTGGGTGATGCCGTGACCATTACTGACGGTTATATTTATGATCCAAGCCTGAAACCTTATGAGGTTCGCGGCAACCGTTCCGGTACATTGGATGACCGCTTTGCTTTCACCAACAATGCAGGCAATCCTATGGGTAACGCCAATGTTTGCGCAGCTCTGGCACATGCCGCACGTGTGCTTGCACCATATATCCCCGCTACAGCAGAGCGTTGCAAGAAAAACGCTCTCAAGCTTTGGAAGGAGATGGATGACTATCAGGCCAGAATGGGCAACCGTACTCAGCAGCAGGCCAATATGCAGCGTGGCGGACAGGGTGGCGGCCGCGGATTCGGCGGTGACCGTTCGGGTGCTGCTATCCAGTTGTGGTTGTTGACAGGAGATGACAAGTATAAGGAGATGTTCCTGCCTATGGTCATGCGTCAGATTGAGGCTGCCAAGACAGCACCTCAGGGTGTCGAGGATAACCGTACCGGCGGTGGCAGCGCAATGCGTGCTCCGCGTGTAAACATCACTACGGCCCTTTCATTGCTTCCTTATATGGATGATGATTTCAAGGCACAGCTGCGTGAGGTGATCCCCGTATTCGTAGAGGATGCCAAGCGTACGGCTGAGTCCACACCTTATGGCGTTCCCGTTGCAGGCGGAACATGGGGTGGAAGCGAGCGCGTAATCAGCTGGGCCCAGAACAACTATATGGTTTGGCGTTATTATCCCGACCTGATTGATCCCGAGCTGGTTTTGTCAGGCCTGAACTTTATATACGGAAACCATCCGTATTCAAATGTATCATTCGTAACGGCTGTCGGCGTAAATACCAAGAAGGTTGCTTACGGCAACAACCGTGCTGATCATACGTTCATCCCCGGCGGAATAGCTCCCGGTCTGGTGCTGCTCAAGCCCGACCTTCTGGAGCACAAGGATGACTATCCGTTCCTGTGGGGTGAGAATGAGTGTTGTACACGTACCGTACCTTCATATGTGACATTATCAATCGGTGCTGAGGAGATTGCTGCGGCAATCAATAAATGATGCAATAGTCCGTAATGTCAATAACAATCAAAGGCTTAAGCCACTATTACCCCAACGGTAAGAAAGCGCTTAACGATATAAACCTTGAGATACCATCCGGCATGTTCGGTCTTTTGGGACCGAACGGTGCCGGTAAGTCTACCCTGATGCGTATCCTTGTAACCCTAATGGAACCTACCGAAGGGCAGGTCGATATTTGCGGTTACGATATCCGTACGCAACGTAAGGAGGTCCGCAGGATTCTGGGCTATCTGCCGCAGGATTTCAGGTTCTTCGCCAAATACAAGGTCCGTGAGTTTCTGGAATATTCAGCAGCGCTTTCAGGCATGACGAACTCTGCCGCACGCGGTAAGGCTGTAGATGAAATGCTGGAGCAGGTAGGTCTTTACGAGGCTCGTGACCGATACGCACAGAATCTGTCAGGCGGTATGAAAAGACGTCTGGGTATAGCCCAGGCGCTGATACACCAGCCTAAGATCCTGGTGGTTGATGAGCCTACTACCGGACTTGACCCTGAGGAGCGTATCAGGTTCCGTAACCTGTTGAGCGAGGCCAGTACAAAGGATACCACAATCATTCTGTCAACACATATCGTAGGTGACATATCGAGTTCATGTACCGAGATGGCAATGCTCAATCAGGGACAGGTCATGTTCCGCGGTTCACCTGCCGGCATGCTCAAGGAGACCGAAGGCAAGGTATGGCGTCTCAAGGTTACCAATGACCAGTATGCCGAGATAAATCAGAGATACGCGGTGATTTCAACCATACCTGACGGTCTGGGTTGGGATTTGCAGGTGGTATCCAAGGAGTCTCCCGGATACGGTGCGGTCAGCTATCCGCCCAACCTGGAGCATGCATACGTTTATTTTACCGAGATAAAGGATAAGGAGTGATGGGACTTGGAATAACTAACATACGCATAGTCTCCAAGTACGAGACAAAACTGCTTGTCCGAGGCTGGTTCTTTAAGGTTTTTGCCTTTCTGGCTCTGTTTGCGGCTATAATCCTGGGGTCAATATACATTCTTTCGCAGTTCCCTGAATCACAGATGGTCAACCGCTCGGTCATTCCCTATATGTTCATGCTGGTAATGAATGTAGGGCAGGCCGTGGTGTCGGTATTCCTTGCATCCGAGTATCTTAAACGCGACAAGCAGTTGGATACATCGGAGGTGTTCTACACCCGTCCGCTCAGTAATGCCGAGTATCTGTTGGGCAAGATGTGGGCCACGCTGAAAGTATTCTTCATACTGGATGCGGCAGTGGCGATGATTGCATTGATAATGAGCCTGATAAAATACGGCGTTGATCTGGATTACCTGAGCTACATATGGTATTTCCTGCTGCTCAGTGTCCCGACGCTGGTATTCATTGTAGGACTCTCAACCACCCTGATGCTGATACTAAACAATCAGGCCATCACGATGGTACTGCTGCTGGCATATATAGGTGTCACGCTGTTCTACATCGACGACTTGTACTATTACCTCTTTGATTACATAGGGTTCAACATACCTATGCTCAAATCTGTCGTTACAGGTTTCAGCGGACTGCCCAGGCTGATAAACCACAGGTTGTGCTATCTGCTGCTCGGCATAGGTCTGATACTTACCGATATTTCTCTGTTCCACCGTCTTGCCAACTCCAGATACAGTCTGCTTCCCTGGCGAATAGCTGCGGTTGTGTTCCTGGCAGGAGGCCTGTACGCAGGTTTCAGACATGTTCATCTCTATAAGATGGACGAGAGATTCAGGGCCGATATGGTGGAACTGGATAACAGATATTTCAGTACGGGCGGTGCCGTGGCCCAGTCATGCGAACTTACGGTAGTTCAGAACGGCGATTCGCTGAATGTCAGGGCAGACATGACCGTAAGACCCGGACAGGATGCGCGGCAGCTTGTCTTTACGCTTAATCCCGGATTCATGGTCCGTAACGTCAGTGCCGTGGGACATCAGGTTGAATTTGAACGTCTGATGCATCTTATCGTACTTACTTTTGACAAGACACTGCCCGAGGACGAGCCTGTCAACATCATAATGGAGTATGGCGGTAAAGCCGATGAGCGGATATGTTATCTGGATATATCGGACGAGAAACTTATTGAGAACGTCAAGGCGCTCTCCATGCTCAATGTGGGAAAGCGTTATCTGTACCAGAACAAGGATTTTACCATGCTTACTCCGGAGAGTTACTGGTATCCGCGCCCGGGTGTGGCATACAGTGACCAGAGTCCCGAGTGGCAGTTGTCATATTTTACCGATTTTGTGGTCAACGTAACCCCCAATCCCGGACTGACTCCCATTTCGCAGGGATTATGCACTGCAAACAGTGACTCAACGTCGTATACTTTCACACCTGAAACATCGCTGCCGTCGGTATCACTCTTTATAGGTGATTACACCCCCAAGTCAATGATGGTTGACTCAACGATGTACACCGTGTGGGAGTTGGGACAGTGGGATGACCAGTTCGAGGTGTTGGATTCCATACGTGATACCATTCCTGTCTTTATACGTGATATACGCAGGTTCATGGAGTATCAGGCAGAGATGTCATATCCGTTCAAACGTTTCTCCATCGTGGAGGTGCCGGCTCAGTTTACATCATACAAACGGGTATGGACATCTGCATACGAGCAGTTGCAGCCTGAGATGGCACTGGTACACGAAAGGGGTTTTGATATGAGGGTATTCCAGTTCCAGATTATGAAACGTATGTATTCCGGCGGACGCTTTAACCGCAGGGGGAATAATAATATGTCGGAGAAGGAGATACTCCATAACGTATTGAGCGCTGCAATTAATTTTATGGTGGAAGCCGGTTCTTACGGCGGCAGCAGCCGGAACGGACGTTGGACAATGACCCAAGTGGATAATCCATACTATTATCACCCGCTGTTCTACAATTTCAGGTATAATGTCTACTCATCTGACTGGCCGATGGCAAACAGGATGGTGGAGTCAATAACAGGAAATACCCCGAATATCGGGTCTGCAATGTGGATGAGGAGGATGAACGGACTGTCCGAGGACGAGAAGGCGCTCATCCTGATGGGCAAATACGGATTTGACCGTATAATGTCGGATCCCGAATGGGAGGATCTTGCCGATAATGCCCTGACGCTCAAGACAAATGATTTCTTTGCTCCCGTATCGGCCGTAATGGGTTATGAGAGAATGGTTGATTCCATATCGGCCAAGACCAGGGAGAAGGAGTTCGCCAATGTATCGTTTGATTCAATCCTGGATTGGATACAGGTATATTCCGGCGTGGACCTGCAGGGTAGGATTGAGGCCTGGAACCAGCCGGCACGGTTGGCTTGCTACAAGATAGGTACGCCTCTGATGACCACCGTCACTACCGATACTGCCGATATCTACCAGGCAGAGATCGCGTTTGAGAACATATCGGACAATCCGGGCTATGTGAGCGTGGAATTTGTCTTTTATGAGACGGAGAATGCGGGTGACGAGGACAAACCCAAAAGCATGGTTGTGAGTGTAGGCGCACATGAGACACGCAGGATTGTGACCCACTGGTTCAACACTCCCAGCTCGATAAATGTCAATACCATGCTATCGTCAAATCTGCCGCATCAGATTAATATGGATAATTCGGACTGGAGTTCATATACCGGTACCGAGCTCACTCCTGAGGGTGTCTATACGGTACGCGGCGGTGTTGACAATACGGCTCCGGGTGAGATAATCGTAGATAATGAGGACAGCAGGCTGTTCTCGCTTTCCAGACCGCTCCGAACCGGTTATCTGTCAAAATGGATAGACAAGGCCCGGGAGAACAAGAACGAGTTTATCTATGAGGGCTTCTCTGATTGGCGCACATACACTCAGTGGACTCTGATTACGGACCAGAACCTGTACGGCGACTACATTCGCTCAGCCTATCTCATATCACCCGGTGACGGCGGACAGTACGCCCGCTGGAGCATACCGCTGACCGTTGCGGGAGTATATGACGTGTATTACTATGCGTCGCCCAGCATGTATCAGAATAACAACCGTAACCGCAGGTGGAACAACAATAACAATCGGAATAACAACGGCCGCCGTGTGACGAACGATTACAACTTTGAGATAGGGCAGTTCAATTCAAGTGACCGTGTCTCAATGAACATGTGGCGTGCTGACGAGGGTTGGAACCTTCTGGGTACATTCAGGTTTGAGGCGGATACCGTAAATGTGACGCTGAATAACAAATCCGGCATCAGGATAATTATAGCCGATGCCGTAAGGTTGGTAAAAAGATAAAAAGATAAATATATGACAAGAAAAAGATTTTTGATTACTGCTGTCATTCTTGCTTCTGTACCGGTCTTTTATACCGGGGCCCAGGCGCAGATTATCATGACCATGGAGCAGGCTCTGCAGTACAGTGAAGAGCATAATCCGGACCTTATCAACTCCCGCATGAGTATGGAAAGGTATGAGCAGAACCTCATTGCCCAGAGGGCATCACTCAAATCAAGGTTCTCTCTTAATCTGACTCCTGTTTCTTACTCGCAGTCACGTCAGTTTGACAGCCGTTTCTCAGACTGGTACACCAACCGTTCGCTGTCATCATCGGGTACGTTCAGCATATCGCAGCCCATCATATGGACCGATGCTACGCTGTCACTCAATAACAGTCTGTCATGGCAGAACAACGAGTCTACCATAAGCGGTACCACCAACAGCAACCGCGCATTCAGTAACAGCCTGTACCTGAGTCTGAACCAGCCCATCTTCACATACAACAGGACCAAGATGAACCTGCGCCAGATAGAGATGAACTATGAGAACGCCCGAATCAGTTACGCCCTGCAGCTGCTTAACGTGGAGCGCAATATCACGAGTCAGTTCTACAGTCTGTTCACTGCTCAGCAGAACCTTGAGATAAGCGAGAAGGAGCTTGAGAATGCCGAGAAGAACTTCAATATTATTAATGATAAGGTTGAGGCCGATCTGGTCACAAAGGATGAATACTATCAGGCCGAGCTTAACCTGGCTCAGTCACGTTCAAGCCTGGAGAATCAGAGAGTGAGCCTGGAGAATTCCAAGGATAATTTCAAGCAGGCGTTGGG
The DNA here is from genome assembly GCA_024398635.1 of Bacteroidaceae bacterium. GTDB lineage: Bacteria > Bacteroidota > Bacteroidia > Bacteroidales > Bacteroidaceae > Colenecus. The sequence continues at coordinate 34,267 of JAKSIV010000001.1, forward strand.
TATCCCTCTGGAAGAGGATATCATGGTGGTTTGTGATATTGAGGCCGAGCCTGTTTATGTGGATTTTGAGAAGGCTCTTGAGAGTGCCACGACTACAAGACTTGAACTCCGTCAGCGTCAGATATCCAGAGAGCAGCAGGAGATGTCCATGATACAGGTAAAGGACAATGACAGTTTCAGCGGTAACATATCGCTGTCGGTGGGTATAATGGGCGATGATCCTGAGTTACCCCACGTCTATGACAACCCCACCAACAATCCTCGCGTGGCAGTGACATTCAGTGTGCCTATCTTTGATTGGGGTGCAAGAAAGGCCCGTATCAAGGCTGCAGAGATAGAGAGGAAAATGTTTGAGCTCAGTGCCGAGGAGGAACTCAAGAGCATAGAGATGAACGTACGCAGCACTTGCCGCAGCCTGGACAATCTGCTGGGACAGATATCAATTGCTGAGCAGAGTCAGAAAAATGCACAGCTTACCTATGACCTCAATGAGGAGCGTTATCGTAACGGCGAGTTGACCGGTATGCAGATGAACCAGTTCCAGACACAGTTGTCAAACAGCAAGATGTCATATACACAGGCCATAATCAATTATAAGGTTCAGCTTCTTAACATCAAGATCCTGACCCTGTATGACTTTGAGAAGGATGAGCCTGTGGTTCCCATTACCTATGAACAGAGTACGGACAAGAAGAAATAATAAAATGAAACAGTATATGAAATCAGGAATCAGAGTACTTACGCTGACTGCACTTACAGTCTTGATGGCAGGGTGCAGACAAGAGAACACAATGAACCGTAACGAGATACCTACACCGGTATCGGTATCTGACATTACCTATGGTTCAATCAGCAGGGTTTTCACCACCAACAGCACCGCTATTTCGAGTGCCGAGGCCGAGTTGTCAACTGAGATGGCCGGAAAGTATCATCTTCAGAAGAACCCCTCGACCGGCGAACCTTACAAACTGGGTGACAAGGTCAAGAAAGGAGCCCTGATTGTACGCATTGAGGACAAGTCATATGAAAACGGCATCTCTATCGAGACCAAACGTCTCAATCTGGAACTGGCAGAGCAGGAACAGGTCAAGACAAAGTCTCTGTATGACAAGGGCGGTGCCACTTTGACCGAGGTCAAGAACTCCGAGGTCAAGATCATGAACTCCCGTCTGGATTATGAGAACGCCGAGATGAATCTGGAGAAGATGAACATCCGCGCTCCCTTTGACGGTGTGATCGTGAACCTGCCTCATTTCTCCGAGGATGCCAAGCTGAACAGCGGAACATCGGTAGTAACCATCATGGACTACAGCTCCATGCTGCTCGAGATTAACCTTCCTGAGAGTGCTATCAATGAGGTGAAGGTGGGCCAGAAGGCATACGTCACCCATTATACACTCCCCAAGGATACCATCATAGGTGAGATTACCGAACTCTCTCCGGCCATCAGCTCCGAGACCCGTACATTCAAGGGCAAGCTTGTTATAGACAACAAGAAACTGCTTATCAGACCGGGTATGTTCGTGAAGGCCGATATCGTTACCGAGAGCCATAGTTCAACAATCATCATTCCTAAGAACATTGTCCGTAACGAGCGCAACAGACGTATCGTGTTCGTTGTCGACCAGGGTATCGCAAGGGCAAAACAGGTCAGACTGGGCCTTGAGGAGAAGAACCAGGTTGAGGTCCTGGGCGGACTTGAAAAGGATGATCAGCTGATTATCCGTGGTTTTGAGACCCTGAGAGACGGTTCAAAGGTAAAGATCCAGAGATAATAGAAGGATGAAAAGACTTGTAAGTTGGGCTGTCAGGAATCCGGTCACCGTTACAATGGCGGTGCTGGCCATCCTGCTGCTCGGAAAGATATCATATGACAGGCTGAGCGTGGAGCTGCTTCCAAGCATGAACAGTCCCCGTCTGTTTGTCGAGATAGACGCCGGCGAGCGTCCGCCCGAAGAGATTGAGAAACAGTTCGTGCGCAGCATGGAGTCTCAGATTGCCCGTCAGAGTGACGTGCGCAATGTCTCATCGGTGGTTAAAGTGGGTACTGCCCGTATAACGGTGGAGTACGCATGGAGAAAGAATATGGACGAGGCTTTCCTGGATTTGGAGAAGGCAATGAGCAGCTTCAGCCAGGACAGCCGTGTGACAGACCTGAGGATTTCGCAGAAGGATCCCACCACCGCACCGATAATGATACTTGGATTCTCCAATCCGGATATCACCGATATGGCCGAGTTGCGCAAGATAGCCGATTCATACGTGTGCAATGAGCTCATGAGAGTGGAGGGCGTGGCCGATGTTTCGTTGGCTGGTGACGAGTTCACCAATCTGGTGATAGAGGCCGATCCTTATAAGCTTCAGGCTTTCAACATTACCATTGACAACATCTCGTCACGTATCCAGGAGAGTAATCAGAGGGTATCGGGCGGAAGAATATCGGAACAGGGTTTCCAGTATCTGGTAACAGGTTCCAATACACTGACCGATGAGACTGCATTCGGCAATATCATCGTGGGTTACCGTAATACCGAGACTACGCCGGGGCAGATAGGCGAGTTTGAATTGGCCAGCATGGCACCCATATACCTGCGTGATGTGGCTACCATACACTTTGAGAACCGTGAACCGGAGAATATAGTACGTGTAAACGGTAATCGCAGTATTGGCATCTCGATATTCAAGGAGATGGATTACAATACCGTCAAGGCGGTGGAGGGTATAAAGACAAGCCTTGTCAAGATACAGAAGTCGCTGCCGGGATATGAATTCAGGGTAATCAGTGACCAGGCCACCTTTATCAATAACTCCATAGGTGAGGTTAAGAACAGCGCCCTGCTGGGTGTCCTCCTGGCGGTGATAGTACTGTTCGTATTCCTGCGCAGGGTGGGGACAACGCTTATCGTTGCGGTTTCCATTCCCGTATCCATTATAGCCACTTTCAACCTGATGTTCTTCAGCGGACTCACAATCAATATTCTGACGTTGGGAGGATTGGCGTTGGGTGCAGGTATGCTTGTGGATAATGCCATTGTCGTTATCGAGAGCATATTCAGGAACCAGGAACGTGGGCTTTCGGTACGTGACGCTGCAATTACCGGTACCTCCGAGGTGGGTGGTGCGGTTACGGCATCAACACTTACCACAATTGTGGTGTTCCTGCCTATCGTATATCTGCATGGCGCTACCGGCGAACTGTTCAAGGATGAGGCATGGACCGTTACGTTCTCACTGCTTTCATCACTGTTCGTAGCTATTCTGGTTATACCTACGCTGTATGAGCGTATATTCTCACGTAAGAAGGTTAAGCCCCTCAAGAACTTCAGTTCGGTTAACATCAAGAGCTACGCCGGATTCCTAAAGAAACTGGTGGGTTGGCGCTGGTTGGTAATATTGCTGTCGGTGATCCTGGTTGCCGGCACGGTATTCCTGTTGCCGTATGTAGGCACGGAGTTCATGCCCAAGACCGATTCCAATACCATAAACGTAAAGGTCCGTATGGCCGAGGGTACAAGCCTTGAGCGTACATCGTCCACACTTGAAAACCTTGAGAATCTTGTGTTTGATCTGTCCGAAGACCCCGAATGCGTGATTTACACTCATGTGGGACCGGGTGCATCATCCCAGAACATGGATTTTGAGGGAGAGAATACCGCAACCATGAAGATACAGCTCTCCAAGGCATCGGCCGTTACTCCCGATTATCTTACCGAGGTGCTTTCGGTCTATATCGACGGAGTAGAGGGTATGGAACTCTCATTCACTCAGGATGACAACTCCCTGAGTTCGATGATGGGTACCGAGGACGCTCCGCTGGTAGTGGAGATCAAGGGTGAGGACCTGGATCTGCTGGCCGCTCTTACCAACCAGGTTAAGGCTGCCGTAGACTCCATTGACTGTCTTTATAACGTAGAGAGCTCTTTGGCAGGCGGTGCTCCGGAGATTATCATAACCGTGGACCGCGCCATAGCCGGTATGAACAATATCAACGTATCCACCATAATCACCCAGATACAGCAGCATCTGGCCGGACGTGAAGCCGGACAGATGGATTACAAGGGCGATATGAGGAATATAAGCATCAAGGTTCCCGGCGTTTCGCTGTCTGATTTGAACAGCATGGTAATTACATCGGGCCAGAAAGACTTCCGCCTGATAGAGCTTGCTCAGATAAGCGAAAGTACTGCCCCCAAGGAGATTTACCGTCTCAATCAGAACCGTGTAACCCGTGTTACGGCCGATATAGATGAGTCCGTATCACTTGATAAGGCGGCACAGCGCACAAGAGATGCGGTTCGTGGCATTGAACTGCCGCAGAACTACTCCATTACCGTAACCGGTGAGGAGGAGCGTCGTGCGGAATCCATGAACAGCCTGCTGCTGGCACTGCTGCTGTCAATTGTACTGGTATATATGGTGATGGCATCGCAGTTTGAATCACTGTTGCATCCGTTCACCATCCTGCTTACCATTCCTCTGGCTTTGGTGGGTGCGGTACTGATGTTCCTGGCAACGGGTATAACAGTGAATATAATGGGTATCATAGGTATGGTGATGCTGGCCGGTATCGCGGTCAACAACTCCATCATACTGGTAGACCGCATAGGACAGCTTAAGGATTCCGGATTGAGTCTGACTGACGCCATTGCCGAAGCAGGCCAGCAGCGTATCCGTCCTATCCTTATGACCAGTCTTACCACAATCCTGGCACTTGTGCCCATGGCATTGGGAATAGGCGAGGGCGCATCATTGAGCTCTCCTATGGCCATTGCCGTGATTGGCGGTCTGGTCACCTCGACACTGCTGAGTCTTGTGTTGATACCGTGTGTGTATTATGTATTTGAAAGCGCCAAAATAAGAATCACCGGAAAATGAGCACTTCCAGCAAGTCATTTATTGACCGTAGGGTAACTATATGCATGCTTCTGGTGGCTTTGACGCTGCTGGGCTATTTCTCGTACAAGCAGTTGCCGGTTGAGCTGCTGCCCAATACGGAACTGCCTCAGCTATACATTACCGCCAATTCCCGTAGTGACCTCACTCCGTCCTACATGGAGCAGCAGGTGGTGATCCCGCTTGAGGGAGCCATAAGCGCCGTGGGAGGTGTGGAGAATATGGAATCGACGGTTTCCGGCCGACAGGGTTCCATCAGGGTTGACTTCAAGAGAGGTACCAATCTCAAGATGACAACCGTGAAACTGCAGGAGAAGATAAGTTCCATCCGGGGCGATTTCCCGACCGATGTCACTGTCAATGTCCAGCAGGCTAACCTGAATGGCATAAGCAACCAGTTCATGTCACTCCAGGTGCGCGGATCGGGCGGTGTAGACCGTCTGAGAGCCATTGTGGACAAGGATGTGGTACCGCGTTTGGAGAGCATCGACGGAATAGCCGGCGTTACGGTATACGGAGGACGTGTCAAGTCGATCGAGATACGCTCCAATACGGAGGCTATGGAGGCATTGCACATTTCCAACTCGCAGATAAGCCAGGCATTGAGCCAGTATAATCAGGAGCGTACGTTCCTGGGCTTTATCAGTGAGCCTGACAGAAAGTATTTCGTGCAGCTTGACGCCAACTACGATGACGTATCACAGGTGGAGAATCTGGTCGTTGCCCAAGGTCCTATTTATCTTAAGAACGTAGCAACTGTCTTCTTTGACTACAAGGAGGAGACAACCATAAGCCGTGTCAACGGTATGGATGCCATATCGGTCTCTCTGGTCAACGGGGCGGGCGAGAACCTGCTTAACCTCTCCAAGAGAACCCTCAAGCGTATCGATGAAGTCAACCGTGAGATAGCCGCACAGGATATGCAGCTTGTGGTACAGTCAAATTCGGCTGACCAGATAAGCAACAACATATCACAGATAGTCAAACTGGCTCTGATAGGCGGCTTGCTGGCTATACTGGTACTGTGGTTCTTCCTGCGTAACTTCAGTCTGGTATTCTTTATAGCACTGTCTATTCCGGTTTCGATATTATCGGCCTTCAACGTATTCTATGCTGCCGGCATATCCATCAATACCCTTACTCTTATAGGTATGGCTCTGGCCATAGGTATGTTGCTGGACAGCAGTATCGTGGTGCTGGAGAATATTTACCGTCTTGCATCCATGGGAATGCCGCCGCGACTGGCGGCGCTGCAGGGTGTCAAGGAGGTGCGCAAGGCCCTTATAGCATCTACGCTCACCACCATCACGGTGTTCCTGCCGTTTGTCTTTTCGGATGAGCCGATGATAAAGCTGCTGGGCAGAAATATCGGCTTCTCAATCATATCTACGCTGATATTCTCGCTTATGGTGGCTGTCACGTTCATACCTATGGCTACAGCTGCCATGATGGAGCGCGGAGGCGGAGGCAACAGCGTCTTCTTCAAGAAGATGTCCATACATGACCGTCCGTTGCAGATGTATTCCACGCTGCTCAAGACCTGTCTGCGTAAGCCGGGCCCGACTGTGGGTACAGCTGTTGCAGTTCTGGTCATTGCCTTCATATTCGCTTTGTCCCGCAATACCGGACAGAACCGTCAGGTGGACAGTGACCGTGTCAACGTGAATATAACCATGCCTACCGGCAGTACCCTGGATGATACTGATGAGGCAACCGCAATGCTTGAGGCGCGTCTGGACAGCTTTAAACTTAAGAAAGATGTCATAAGCCGTATTCAGGAGGAGCAGGCCTCAATCACCGTTACCCTTCAGGACGGTTACAACAAGAAGGGCGGAATGACCATAAGCCAGATTGTAGAACATCTGAGCGATGAGCTGGCGCTTGAGAATGAAATCGATGTCCGCGTGACGGCAGGCTATGCCCGCGGAAATCAGAATGCATCAGGATTAAGTTCACTGACACGTTTCATGAGCGTGCTGGGCGTGGGTGACAATACTGAGAGAATAGTTGTCAAGGGTTCCGATACAGAGACTATGCGTATAGTATCCAATAACCTGAGATACTATCTGGAGCAGCTGGAGTTTGTGCGTGACGTACGCGTGGACAATCCCGGCGGCCGCCGTGAGGTTCAGCTTACGTTTGATCCTGTGGCTATGGCATCGTACAACATATCCTCATCGGCCATAACACAGGCTTTGAACTCCCTTAACCGTTCTACCAGCACCGGAGCCAGCTTCAAGGTGGGTACCGATGAGTATGACATAGTCATAATGGAAGACCTGACCGAAGAAGAGGAGGAGATGAGGGCTTGGGAAAAGACTCTGGATGATTTGCGTCGCGTCACCGTGACCGATGCCAACGGCGGAATCCATGAGCTCCAGCAGATAGCCAATATCCGTCTGAGCCGCGGTCCGTCGGAGGTACGTCGTGTAAACCGTGACCGCCGCGTGAATGTGACCTACGCCATCTCGCAGAGCGAAGACCTGCCCAAGGATGTGCTGGACGGTTACCATGACCAGATTGATGACCTGATTGCCAATTATAACCTGCCATCGGGACTGGCACTTGAGGTCCAGCGCGGTGATGACTCCACCAGTGAGTTCAAGTTCCTGATATTGGCGTCGATCATACTGATATTCATGATACTGGCATCGGCATTCGAGTCACTTACCACACCTGTGGTGCTGCTGTTCTCCATACCGCTGGCAGCTATCGGTTCACTTCTGGCATTGCTGCTGTCCGGTAACAGCCTTATGAATGCCAATACGCTGACGGGATTCCTTATCCTGCTTGGTATTGTTGTCAACAACGGTATCATACTGATTGACTACTCGTCGACGTTGCGTCGCAGAGGCTACAGTCGTATGCGTGCAATCATGGCCAGCGGTTATTCGCGCCTGAGACCTATCTGCATAACTACCATCACCACTATCGTAACGCTTATCCCGATGGCTATGGGTGATAATGAGTATGCAGGTGCAATCGGTGCCCCGTTCGCATTGACCGTGATTGGCGGTCTGACCTTCTCGGCCATACTTACACTCCTGCTTATTCCTACGCTCTACATCTCGTTTGAGAATATGAGGGCTTGGTATAAGGGGCTGGGACGTTACACCCATATCCTGCATATCATACTCTTTGCAGTGGGTCTGACCGTGATCTTTACAAGCGTAAGGGGTATATTCATGATACTCCTTTACATAATCGTACTGGCTCTTGTAATACCAGGCGTCACATACTTTATAAAGAGTTCTGTAAGGTTTGCACGCAAGGATATAGTCAAACCGGGCGAGCCCATTGTTATTGAGGTGCGTAACCTGGTTAAGGTATATGACTGGTACAGCCTGTTCCTGCGTCAGTGGCGTAGCGGACTGAACATACGCCGCAGGCTGGGACTTTCACGCAGCTTCCATCACGCAAAGGATTTTGTAAGCCTGCTGTGGCAGGTGGTGGTATTCGGCTATACGGGCTATCTGGCAGGGTGGTACTTTGAGAAGGAGTTCTGGATACTTCTTATGACCATCATCACGCTGGCCGGCGTAAACAATATCCTCAAGGCCGTTCTTGAATATATCGGATACAAATTCAAGAGTGGGGCAAAGGCGGTGTCAGTCATTCGGAAGATACTTTACTGGCTGTTGCCCATATGCGCGATGATATTCCTTAGCCATAAGATTGAGAGCAAGGGATTCATGGTGTTTATTGCTGTCGTCTGGATACTTGGACTCTGCATCAGCAAGACATCCGATTACCTCTACGCAAACAATATAAACGTGGAGCGTCTCAAGGGCGAGACAGCCGGATTGAGGCGTGCATGGTTCGTGTTCGTAAAGAGCATTCCTATCATAGGAAAGCGCAAGAAACCGTTCAAAGCCCTGCGTGGTGTGACATTCGAGATCCACAGCGGTATGTTCGGCCTTCTTGGTCCTAACGGAGCCGGTAAATCCACGTTCATGCGTATCGTGACCGGTATCCTGCGTCAGAGTTACGGAACTGTGTTCATCAACGGTATGGATACTCTCAAGTACAGGGAGGAGTTGCAGAGCCTTATCGGTTTCCTGCCTCAGGAGTTCGGTATGTACGAATCCATGAGTGCATGGGATTTCCTGAATTACCAGGCCATCCTGAAGGGCATTACCGATGAGAAGGTACGCAATGATAGACTTGAGTATGTGCTTACATCGGTACACATGTACGAGCAACGCAACTCGGAGATAGGTTCGTTCTCGGGCGGTATGAAGCAGCGTATAGGTATCGCGCTTATCCTGCTTAACCTACCGCGTATCCTTGTGGTCGATGAGCCTACTGCAGGTCTTGACCCCCGTGAGCGTATCAGGTTCCGTAACCTTCTGGTTGAATTGAGCCGTGACCGTATCGTGATATTCTCGACGCATATCATTGAGGATATCGCAAGTTCATGTAATCAGGTGGTTGTTATTGAAAAGGGTTCGCTCAAGTACTTTGGACTGCCTTCCGAGATGATCAATCTGGCCAAGGATAAGGTTTGGCTGTTTGATGTCGAGGCATCACGTCTGGCCGAACTTGACGAGAAACTTATTGCAAACCATATCCAGGACGGTGACAAGATCAAGGTCCGTTACATTTCGCCCACGTGCCCGTGGCCGGGTGCCGAACTTGCCGAACCCAACCTGGAGGATGCATACCTGTGCCTATTGAAAAATCTTTAAAAGGAATTGAACGATGTCAGCATTAGATACATTTAAATCATTCGCCAAGTTGTGCGGTTACAACATGAGGATAATATTCTCCGGCAAGTTCATATGGTTCCTGCTGGTGGGCCTGGCCCTGTTCTTCTTCCTTATGTTTGCCGCCGCGTCAGGGGGAGCGGAGTTGAGCCATGAGATGGTATACAGCCAGTTGGTCATTCCCGGTCTTCTGCTGGTGTTCTATCCGGCATGTTTCGGTATCCAGAACGATGCCGATCACCGTATCTTGGAGCTTCTGTTCGGTATACCTAACTACATGTACAAGGTGTGGCTGTTCCGCCTGGTGATGATTTATGTCGAGGTGTACCTTATACTTGTGGTTTATGCCTTCCTGGCCAGAATCCTGCTCTATCCGGTGCAGCCGTTCTCAATGGCGGCTAATCTTATGCTTCCGGTCATGCTTTTCGGTAATCTGGCATTCCTGTACTCCACGCTCATACGCAACGGAAACGCCGCAGCCGTACTCTCCGTACTCACGGTTATACTGGCTTTGATATTGGGCAATATCCAGTTGGTTGAGAATAAGGTATGGGATGTCACAATCAATCCGTATGAGGAGCCCGAGAACATCAACGCCGCCATATGGAGCGTAATACTGCTCAAGAACCGCATCCTGATGATAGTGGCGGCAATCATATTTTTGATGTCAGGCTTGCTTGGTTTGCAGAACCGCGGCAAGTTCTTAGGCTAAAATTATTTTTGGATAATATTCCAGTAAATATTAACTTTGGCATATCGGTCACGCAGGGTGGTCGATATGCTTTTTTATCGTATAACCAATTAAAAACTGAGAATATGACTATCAAGGATTTACAGCCCAAGATCGTTTGGGATAACTTTTACGGTATAACCCGCCAGCCGCGTCCGTCAAAGCATGAGGAGAAGATCCGTGCATGGCTTCTGGACTGGGCCAAGCAGCATAATATCGAGGCTTTTGCCGATGAGACCGGAAACGTGATCATGCGCAAACCCGCAACTCCCGGCATGGAGAACCTGAAGGGTGTCATCATGCAGGGCCATATGGATATGGTTCCCCAGAAGAATGCCGATGTAAAGCATGACTTTGAGAAGGACCCCATTGAGACCTGGGTAGACGGTGAGTGGCTCAAGGCTAAGGGTACTACACTCGGTGCCGATAACGGTCTGGGCGTAGCTCTGGCTCTGTCAGTGCTGGAGTCAAAGGATATCAAACATGGTCCGCTGGAACTGCTGGTTACCTATGATGAGGAGACCGGTATGACCGGTGCAAATCTCCTTAAGCCGGGCGTACTCAAGGGCGATATACTGCTCAATCTGGACTCAGAGACCGAGGGCGAACTCTATATCGGTTGTGCCGGTGGTCTGGATGTTTCAATCCTGGGCAAGTATGAGTGCAAGCCGGAGCCCAAGGGTTGGCTCTGCTACAGCCTGGCTGTCAAGGGATTCCAGGGCGGACACTCAGGTATGGATATCATCCTGTGCCGTGCCAATGCAAACAAGGTAGGCGCGCGCGTAATGTACGCTTTGCTTACCAAGGCCGATGTCAAGCTGATTGACATGGAGGGCGGCACGCTGCGTAACGCAATCCCGCGTGAGTGCTTTGCAACCGTTTACGTTGATCCCGCCAAGCTGGATGTTGCCAAGAAGGTAGTGGCCGATGTATTTGCCGAGGTAAAGGCAGAGTATGCTGCAACCGATCCGGGCTGCAACTATGTGTTTGAGCCTTATCAGTGCGCTCCGGGTGAGACCTGTGATCCCGATGAGTGCCTGTATGTAGAGGAGGGTACAGCCTTGCGTTACATAGAGACTATCTTGGCTTGTCCCGATGGAGTGGAGCGCATGAGCGATCAGATGCCCGGTCTTGTTGAGACATCGAACAATATGGCCATGGTCAAGATATATAAAGGTGAGTTCTTTATCGTGAACCTGCTGCGCAGCTCGGTTGATACAGCCAAGGAGCTGTTGGCATTGCGTATGAAGAGCTTGGGCGATCTGGCCGGCTGCAAGGTTGAGCTTGCCGGAGGTTATTCAGGTTGGGCTCCCAATGCTTCATCACCCATTCTGCACGTAATGAAGACAGAGTACAAGAAGATGTTCGGCACCGAGCCCAAGGTTATGGCAATCCATGCCGGTCTTGAGTGCGGTATCCTGAGCGGAGCTTATCCCCACTGGGATATGGTATCGTTCGGCCCGACACTTCTGAGCCCCCATTCACCCGACGAGCGCTGCTACATCCCGTCAGTCCAGAAAGTCTGGGACTACCTGAAAACAGTGTTGGCTGCAATACCTAAAAAGTAAAAAGAAAGGCTTGCCAAGCGGCAAGCCTTTCTTTTTTATATTGACAATCCAAACGTCTTCTTGATGGGACTCATTACGAACATGGACTGGATGGAGCCCACGGTATCGGTGGTTCCCAGCACGTTCATGATGAACTCCTTGTAGGAGCGCATATCGGGACAGTATACCTACCACCGAGACGGATCTTATCAGACTGATCTCCAATACACCGTTGCAGATTGAACTCAAACTGATGAAACTGCGCAGTCACACCTCCAAGAATACTCCGGTAGAGCATATGAGAGTATTCTATGAGACTTTTGACAGCATGCGTGACCAGAAGTTTGACGGATTCATCGTGACCGGTGCACCGCTGGAGCAGATGCAGTTTGAAGAGGTGTCATACTGGGATGAGCTCAAGGAGATTTTTGACTGGGCGCGTACCCACGTGACTTCCACATTATATATCTGCTGGACTGCCCATAGATATGCCCAAACACTACTATCGTGACGATAATCCTGAGAAGGGACCGATAGACCGCTGGCGCGCCCACGCCAATCTGTTCTACTCCAACTGGCTCAACTACTACGTCTATCAGGAAACTCCATATAATTTGCAGGAGATAGGTTAACAAATAGGAACTTGTTTCGTCTTTATGGTGTATTCGGTAAAACAAAAGACAAAAACACTATAAAAATGAAGACAAGATCTTATTTGGTTTACGCTTTATGCGCTTTATTGCAGTCTTGCTGCATGGTTGATGCCCAGGTTGTATGGCTCTCGGCCAAGAATCCTGATTTTACAAACTGCGACCGTGAGGATCGTGAGGTCAAATCTTTTGACGGAATATCAAATACATGCCCGTTCGACGTGATTGTTGAGCAGTGCGATGAGGCGTATGTAATTGTAGAGGGTGATAAGGAGTATTTTGACCGTCTCCATACCGATGTAAGACGCGGAGTACTTGAAATTTCAATTGATCCCCAGCGTTATCGTAACGTCCGTCTGAGAGTCAGAGTGGGTTGTCCTGAAATATCCCAGCTTTCAATGGCAGGCAGCGGCAGCATCATCTGTAAGACAGACATTGAGGCAAAAGGTGATTTGAGCCTGAAGCTTGCAGGTAGCGGTGATCTGGTTACATTGAATGTCAAATGCGACAATCTGGGATCGGCAGTATCCGGCTCAGGTAATCTTAAGATAGGCCGTGTAGAAGCTAATGACGTGAGTCTGGCAGTTGCCGGCAGTGGAGATTGGTTCACAACACGTGTCAAGGCCGATAAACTGACGGTGTCTGTTGCCGGATCGGGTGACCTGGAGATTGTGAATGCCGATATTGATGATACCCTGACTGCAAGTGTAGCCGGTAGCGGAGACATACAGATTGATGGTCATGCCCGTAATGTAGTTGCCAAGGTGGCAGGCTCCGGTGACATATCAGGCCGTCTCTCATATGATCATATCAGCAAGGTGAAGGCTGGTAGCGGAGATATTGATTGGTAAATAAGGAATAAATAGGAAAACAACGGCTGACAGAACAAATCTGCCAGCCGTTGTTTTGTTGATAGTTTCAATCAGTACTCGAAGGTACCGTACTCGCTGTGGATGGTAAGGTGAGTGTGGTCAGAGGGTTCGATGCGGCCGATGATCTGGGCATCGATGCCGAATGACTTGCTTATCTCTATTACCTGCCGGGCATACTCCTTAGGCAGATATACCTCGAAGCGGTGGCCGCAGTTGAATACCTTGTACATCTCCTTCCAATCGGTCTTGCTCTGCTCCTGAATGGTACGGAACAGAGGTGGGATGGGGAACATATTGTCCTTAACCACATGCACGTTCTCCACAAAGTGCAGGATCTTGGTCTGGGCACCGCCTGAGCAGTGGATCATACCGTGAATCTGCCCACGCAGGGCATCAAGCAGCTTCTTTACAACCGGAGCGTATGTACGGGTGGGAGAGAGTACCAACTTGCCTGCGTCAAGTGGTGAGCCTGCAACCTTGTCGGTCAGGTTCAGACCGCCTGAATAGACCAGCTCCTCAGGTACTGCATGGTCATATGTTTCGGGATATTTCTTTGCTATGCTCTTGCCGAATACATCGTGGCGGGCGCTGGTAAGGCCGTTGCTGCCCATTCCGCCGTTGTACTCCTTCTCATATGTGGCCTGACCGAATGATGCAAGACCGACAATGACATCACCCGGACGGATGTTGGCGTTGTTGATCACGTCACTGCGTTTCATGCGGCAGGTAACGGTGCTGTCTACGATTATGGTGCGTACCAGGTCGCCTACATCGGCAGTCTCACCGCCTGTTGCGTATGCGCCAACGCCCATCTCGCGCAGTTCGGCCAGGAGTTCATCGGTGCCGTTGATGATGGCACTGATTACGCTTCCGGGTACCAGGTTCTTGTTGCGTCCGATGGTTGAGCTTACCAGAATGTTATCGACGGCACCTACGCAGAGCAGGTCATCGATATTCATGATAAGTGCATCCTGCGCAATTCCTTTCCAGACTGACAGATCGCCGGTCTCTTTCCAGTAGGCGTAGGCCAGAGATGATTTGGTACCTGCACCGTCGGCATGCATTATGTTGCAGTACTCGGGATTACCGCCCAGAATATCGGGTATGATCTTACAGAATGCCTTGGGGTAGAGACCCTTGTCAATGTTCTTGATGGCGTTGTGGACATCCTCCTTGGATGCCGATACGCCACGCAGCATGTAACGTTCGTTTGATTCCATCAGAATTCTACTTTGGGAGCTTTGTTTGCACCTTCTTCAGCCTCGAAATAGGGCTTCTTCTCAAAACCGCGCATGCCTGCAATGATGCTCTGCGGGAACTTGCGGATATATGTGTTGTACTTGGAGGCCGATTCGTTGAAGTTTTTGCGCTCAACGGCAATGCGGTTCTCGGTACCCTCAAGCTGTGCCTGGAGCTCCTTGAAGTTCTCATTGGCCTTGAGCTCGGGATATGACTCGCTGATGGCGATAAGACGGCCGAGTGCACCGCTTACCTCGTTCTGAGCCTTCTGGAACTCCTTGAGCTGATCGGCAGTCATGTTCTCGGGATTGACAGAGATTGATGTGGCCTTGGCGCGTGCGTTTACTACAACTTCAAAGGTAGACGTCTCATGCTCTGCATAGCCCTTTACGGTATTTACAAGGTTGGGAATGAGGTCTGCGCGACGCTGATATACGTTCTCAACGTTACTCCAGGCCTTGTTTACGGTCTCTTCCATTGCAACCATACTGTTGTTTACCTTGATAGCCCAAATAACAATCACTGCAATAGCAGCAATGATAATCCAAATACTTTTCTTTTTCATCTTATTATGGTTTTCAATTTTCAATTTTCAATTCTCAATTCAGAAACGTGATCCGGCTCCTCCGCCGCCAAAATGGCCGCCGCCGTAACTGCCGCCGTAACTGCCGCCGTAACTGCCGCCTCTGCCAAAATGGCCTCCGCCACCTACATGCGGTCCGTGTCCTCCGTTTCCGGTGGAGTAGTATGATGTGCGGTTCCTCGAGGTGACATACCCGCAATGGGTACATTTTAATGTAACCAGCTCCTTTTTGACACCGTTTTGCTTTGAAATGGTTGAAATGCCCACCTGTTTCAAGGCAACCTTTCCGCATTTGGGACATTTGCGGCTCTTGCGGTCAATGTACACGACTAAGCCAATTACAAAGAGAACCATACCTATTACGGTTATGATTCCTGCCAAAAAGGCTAGTGTGTCATCTTCGTCGTCATCATCATACTCACCTTTGAGCAGTATCTCCTTGAGTGCTTCGGCGCCGGCAACCATACCTTCATCCCACTCATCATCGGCAAAATGGTCGTTCATGTAACGAACCTGGACACGTTTGCACAGAGCGTCAGGAAGCACACCCTCTATGCCGTAGCCGGTTACGAACTGTACGCAACGCTCGCCTGTGCTGAGCAGTATCACCAAGCCGTTATCCGAGCTGGATCGGCCTACGCCTACCTTCTCGCCAAGCTGATGAGCGAATTCAAAACAGTCATCCGGGTCAATGTCTTCAACGACAACCACCATGGCCTGGATGCCCGTGCTGTCTTCTATCGTACGGAATGCTGCATCTATCCTGCTTACAGCCTCGGCTGACAGTATACGGTCAGGGTTTGAGGTGTATCTGTTGCGGTCCTGCAGATGGACAGGAGTTATATCGGCGGGTTTATAGACCTTGGCCGATACCAATCCGCACAACAGTACAAACAGGATTGATGCTAACGCTCTCTTCATACTTCGATGCTGTTCCAGATATTCCAGGCAGCTACAGCCTGCTGTTCAAGCATATCCTTACCTCCCTTGGCGGCAGCTCCGTGCTCACGTCCCTTCTTCATGAAGAGTGTCTCGTCGGGGTTTGCTATCACATCAAGCAGCAAGTGGTTACTTGACAGGAATGTATAAGGGATATCGGGGCATTGATTGATCTCCGGCCACATTCCCATGGGCGTGCAGTTTACAATCACGTCATAATCATCCATAATTGACGGTGAGAGCTCGTAATAGCCCATGATTTCGAATGTGGAGTTGCGTGATACGAACTTGTTCTCAATACCCAATTGGTCAAGAGCATACTTGACAGCCTTGGATACGCCGCCTGTTCCCAGTATGAGAGCTTTTTTGTGACCTTCAAGCAACTCCTTGAAAGATTCCGTAAAACCTATCCAGTCAGTATTGTAACCTATAAGCTCGGTGCCGGACTCCTTGTGGATGACCTTTACGGTGTTGACGGCACCTATGGCCTGCGCGGTTTCATCCAGACGGGTCAGATAGGGGATGATATCCTGCTTGTAGGGGATGGTTACATTGAATCCGCAAAGGTTGGGATTGCTTTCAACCAGCCTGGTTACCTCTTCGATGTCATTCAGTTCGAAGTTCTCATAATAGGCGTTGATATGCTGCTCGCGGAACATCTTGTTGAAACGGACCTTTGATGTCGAGTGGGCGAGAGGCTTGCCTATCAGACCGAACAGATGTCCGTATTTGCCGTATTCACTAGCGGCAGGCTTGGGCTCCGGCTTGTACTGAGGCTCCGATTCGGATTGTCCCTCCATAGGGATAGGCTCGAAATCGGGGTCCTCTTCTTTCTTATGCTGCGGCAAAGAGAGGTCCTCCGGATTGTTCAGCGAGTTGTTTACCGCCTTTATGATGATAAACAAAACGGCACCTATTACGAGTAATGCTCCAAACATTATCTTTTGCTTAACCAGTTAGTTACGTTCTTCTCAATGCGGGCAGCAAGGTCTGTACCGCTCTCCTTTACGAATTTCTCGCCTACGATATGCTCGTAGAGCTCGATATAGCGGTCCGATACGCTGTCAGCGTATGCATCGGTAATCTCGGGCATAACCTGGCCGGGCTGGTTCATGAAGTTGTGCTCAATGAGCCACTGGCGCACGAACTCCTTTGAGAGCTGCTTCTGGGGCTCACCCTTCTCAAATTTCTCCTGATAGCCGTCGGCATAGAAATAACGTGAGCTGTCCGGGGTGTGGATCTCGTCAATCAGATAAACCTTACCGTCACGCTTTCCGAACTCATACTTGGTGTCAACCAGGATAAGTCCTTTCTGAGCGGCAATCTCGGTTCCACGTTTGAAGAGGGCACGGGTATATTTCTCCATAACCTCATAATCCTCCTTGCTTACCAGACCCAGCTTGATGATCTCCTCCTTGGAGATATTCTCATCGTGACCCTCCTCGGCTTTTGTGGTGGGGGTGATCAGGGGCTCCGGGAACTTCTGGTTCTCCTTCATGCCCTCGGGCAGGATGTTTCCGCAAAGGTTACGGCATCCGGCTTTATAGTCACGCCATGCAGAACCGGTCAGATAACCGCGAATGATCATCTCCACGCGGAATCCCTCGCACTTGAGACCTACGGTAACCATAGGATCAGGAGTAGCAAGCTTCCAGTTAGGGCAGATATCGGCTGTAGCGTCCAGGAATTTGGCTGCTATCTGGTTCAGCACCTGACCCTTAAAGGGGATACCTTTGGGCAGGATAACGTCAAAGGCCGATATGCGGTCTGTGGCAACCATGACCATCAGGTCATCATCGATGTTATACACGTCACGAACCTTGCCGTGATATACACTCTTCTGTCCTTTGAACTGGAAATCAGTTCTTGTCAACGCTTTGCTCATTGCTATCTTTTTTAAAAATTCTTTTTTCGTCTTTGTGTGTCTGCTCGTAACGGTCATACGCATCGACAATGCGTGTTACCAGCTTGTGGCGAACGATATCCTTCTTGGTCATGCGGATTATGCTCAGACCTTCAACTCCGTCCAGGATATCCAAAGCCTGTACCAGACCCGATATCTGTGTGGGCGGCAGGTCAATCTGGGTGAGGTCACCCGTGACAATCATCTTGGTGTTCCAGCCCATACGTGTCAGGAACATCTTAATCTGCTGAGGAGTGGTGTTCTGTGCCTCGTCAAGAATAACTACAGCATCATTCAGGGTGCGGCCACGCATGAATGCCAGCGGTGCAATCTGGATTATGTTGAAGTCCATGTACTCCTTGAGCTTGGCTGTGGGAATCATGTCCTGAAGGGCATCATACAGGGGCTGCAGAAACGGATCAATCTTTTCACGCATATCACCCGGCAGGAATCCCAGTTTCTCACCGGCTTCAACTGCGGGACGGCACAGTACGATACGTTTTACCTCCTTGTTCTTGAGGGCTCGTACAGCCAGCGCAATTGCTGTATATGTCTTTCCTGATCCGGCAGGGCCTATGGCAAACAGCATATCGTGTGTGGCGTAGTCAGTAACCAGCTTCTTCTGGTTTACGCTGCGGGGCAGGATAGGGCGGCCCGTTACGCCGAAAAGAATAACATCCGAACTCTTCTCGCCGTTAGGCTCATCACCGTTCACTATATCAACTATTACCTCCTCCTTGAGCGAATTGTACTTGGCACAGTACATCTCAAGCTTAAGTACTGCCTGCTCAAAACGTGAAGTCTCGTCCTCATCACCCATAATGCGGAGCACGTTGCCGCGAGCCACTATCCTGAGCTTTGGAAAAAGGGCTTTCAGCAACTGCAGATTTGTGTTGTTGACTCCGTAGAAAACTGCGGGGTCGGCTTCATTGAGGACAAGGTGCTTTTCTATCATGCGGATTCCTTTTTAGTGATGCAAAGTTACCCAATTATTACATAATGAATAAGAGCCATATCTTATTATTTATTAACAAGGGCGGCTTCCGTTTGGAAACCGCCCCTTTATGAAAGAAATGCCTGTGCGCATTATCCGATAAGGTGTCCTATATTCGTTGTAAAGAGCTTTACTGCGATTGCCAGCAGGATAATGCCGAAGAACTTTCGCAGGACATATATTAGTCCCGGTCCGAGAATCTTCTCTATACGACCGATGGACCTTAGGACAACGAATATGAAAAGCATATTCAGGAACAGTGCAATCATGATGTTGATTGCGGCATATTCGGCCTTAAGTGAAAGCAGGGTGGTGAAAGAACCTGCTCCAACTATCAACGGGAATACCAGTGGAACGAATGATGACATCTCCTTGGGACCGGCATCGTATTTGAAGATTGTGATATCAAATATCATTTCAAATCCTATTGCCAGAATGACAATCGAACCGGCCACGGCAAATGATTCGATATCTACGCCAAACAATGACAGGACACCGTCACCCAGAAAGTAGATGATTGTGAGCAGTATCCAGGATATAATGGTGACCTTGAAGGCGGGAACCCTTCCCGTCTTGTGCTGCAGGTCAATTATGATCGGAATAGATCCCGTGATATCCAGGATGGCGAAGAGGACCACGAAAGCTCCTGCTATCTCCTTTATGCTTATTGCCATTTCCACTGTTCTTTAAATCGGGCGCAAATGTAGTTAATAATGAATATTTCCTGTATTATTTTGCGTTAAATTTTATTTTCCGACGTAAACGGGACGAATGGGAATTCCGGCGTAGCGTGGTCTTGACTTGATAACGTGGTTTTCTACTTCTACATGCTCAAGCCATAAGGCGGTAGCTTCACTGGTTACATACTCATTCTTTCCTGTGTTGGAATTGTAATTGAGATACAGGGTGTTGCACCAGTACCATCCGTATTCGCCTTCAAACCTTGGCTTTGTGGAATCATTCATGCCGGACAGGGGCAGGAAAATGCAGTTGCCTTCATAGCCTTTTCTGACGCTGGTGAAAAGGTAACCTCCTACGCCGTTCAGCTTGCACCATTTGACTGTGCAGTTTCTTGTGGTGAGCAGTTCCCTGAAGTCTGTATCGCTTGGAAGACGCCAACCTTGTCCCATGACGGCATAAGGAGCTTCGTCTGCAATTTCAAGCTGAGTCTTCTGGTCTCCTACCTTACTGTAATCACCCCTGTTCTCTGTGTAGTATTTTGTAATGTCCAGGTCATTTCCTTCACTCCAGCGGTAGTTTCTCCAACTGAATTCTTCTTTTGTTTCCACCTCGCCCCATGCATAGAAAGAACCTGTCTTTTCAGGGCTGGAAGCTCCCATGTTGCATGTGGCCCAGAGGTTTCCCGAGGGGAGACCCAGGTCAACAACTTCATATTGTTTGCCATCGGCACCTTCTACTATCTGAATTCCCTTGTTTACGGTATCCATCTGGATGGCATCCGGATCCTCTTTATCACATCCGGAAAACACTAATGCGGAAAAGGAGATAAGGGCAATTGACAAGGCTGGTAAATTCTTTTTCATTTTCATTTATGTTATTTGTTGTGTCTGCGAAATTAGGAAAAAAGTCCGTTAGTTATCAATATGGCTCCTATTTTACTGCGCAATACATCCTACAGACGCCGAACATGAACTGTCGTGCACGGACACTGCTGTAGCCGGCATCCTTAAGCATAGGTATGATTTTTTCGGGCAGCGGGAACTTGAGTATTGAATCGGGCAGATAGGTGAATGCTCCGGTGTTGCCTGTCATTCCGGCTCCGATTCTGGGGAGTATCTTAAGTGAGTAGAACTTGTAAAAGCCGAATATCAGCCTGTTCTTGGGGTAGGAGAGCTCCAGGATTACAAGTTTTCCGCCCGGTTTCAGTACACGGCGCATCTCTTTGAGACCTTTCATGAGATTTTCAAAGTTACGGACTCCGAATGCCACACATACGCGGTCAAACGTCCCGTCGGCAAAACGCAGGTTCTCGGCATCGCCCACTTCAAGGTCTATGGGAAGTCCCTGACATTTGACTTTTCCAACCTCAAGCATGCCTTCAGAGAGGTCTATTCCCGTTACATGCGAGCCTTTTGCAGCTTTCCTGGTTACGGCTATCGCGAAATCGGCGGTTCCGGTAGCCACATCCAGAACCTTAATGGGTTGTTTAGTGTCTGCTATTTCACGTACGGCTTTACGGCGCCATGAACGGTCGGCTCCGAATGACGAGATATGATTGAAACGGTCATATTTGACCGCGATATCATCAAAAAGTTCGCGTATTCCTTCTTTCTTGGGCATTATTGTAGGATATAACCTGTTCCTGCGAGTAGGGCAAATATGAACGTGGAGATAACCAGCATGGGGAGCATGGGGTCAAGCTCGCGGCCGGAGCGTTTCCATATCTCTGCAACATGCTTTACATAGAGCGGTAGTGTGATAACGTATAGGTACGGGAGCCAACCTTTCGTGAAAAGTATGGTATAAAGCGCCATAAGTATCCATCCGCTTGTAATAAGTATTGTATGGTATATCTTGGCGCGGTGTTCACCCAGCTTGAGAGGTACTGTCACGCGGTTTGCGGCATCTGATTTCATGTCACGCATATTGTTCACGTTCAGTACACCTACACTGAACAGACCTATAGCTGCTCCGGGAATAAGCGTGCTGAATTCAATCTGATGTGAGCATACATAAAAACCTCCGGCTACGGGTACAAGTCCGAAAAATATGAATACGAATATGTCGCCCAGGCCGATGTATCCATACGGATGCTTGCCCAGAGTGTAGTGCATGGCTGCCCAGATTGCTGCAGCACCCAGTGCCACCAGGCATTCCGATTCAATGCGCAGTATGGTGCCGAACGACGCTCTGATCATGCCCAGACCCAGGATGCAGCATACCAGAACCATGATCCTGATGCATGAACGCATCTCATCCTCAGTAAGACCACCGCCTTCGATCCCGTATTTGGGACCTTCACGGCCCGTTCCGTCCACGCCGCTCAACCAGTCTCCCAGCTCATTCGACATGTTAGACAGAATCTGCAGCGAAACCGTAGTCAGCAGAGTCAAAAGAATGACATACCAAGGGACATTGTGTCCTGCACAGGCAAGCATAATTCCTAGCACAATCCCAGCCGTAGAGAGTGGGAGAGTCCTAAGTCTCATTGATCGTATAACTGCTTTTGGTGTCATTTTTAATAGGTATTTACGCCAGGTACCTCTAACGCAAAAATCCGACCCATGGCCGGATTTTTGCGTTAGAGGTACCTGGCGTAAGGGCGTCAACCGATCCAGTGTGTAGCCCGTTATTTATTCCAGATACTCTGTAGGTTTGATTTGTCATGTTGACTTTTCTCGGATTTTTTAACTTGACGGTCTGCAATCGGTCTACAAACTGTCAGCGTTATCTTCCATTTCTTTTATCTGTGCTTCCATGTTAGAAAGCAAAAGATTACCAACTCTTTCGATATCAGAGGTTGTATATTCCCACCCTTTTTTCTGGTACATTTTTATTGTTTTTAAAAACTCTTCGGCAGCATATTGCCATGAATGAATCCTTATGAAAATTACATAACTGGAGTATTTCCTTTCCTCTTCATCTTCCTCTTTAATCCATCCAACGACCAAGCACGTTGGTTTGTCGGGAAATTCTAACTCATATTCTTCTTTTGCTTTTTTGGGAACATACCCAACAATGTCGCCATCAATATCGTAAATTGCTGTTGCTTCATTGTCTTCTGGGTTCCACGGTTCAGGTTCTGCATATCCTATAAATCCATCTGGGATGATATTAACCCAATGGTGCTGCAGGCCTGCAATTCTGCATCCGAATTTACTGATAGGGATGCCGTCTTCGCTTGGAGTTTCCTCAAATATTGCTTGCTCTAATTTTGTTTTATTCTTGTCTTCTTCATCCTCTTCTATTTCTCTTCCTTCAATTTGGGCGAGTTTCTTTTCTAATTTCCGTTTTTTCGCAATCATTTCTTTTTTGAAGGCGTCATCCATCACTTTAATAACGGTTTCAACAGATTCTTTTGGCAATTCTTTTTTCTGTGGTTCTTTCTTTGTTCTGGATGATGCTATTGCAACGACAACAATAACAATCAAAAATGTTATAAATAGTCCCATAGTTTATTTGTTTAAGGTTTTAAGTAATGTCTTGATTTGTTCGTCTTTCACCTTCAGCTGCTGAATCAGCGCATCAATGGCCAGTCCTGCTTCTTTTTGACTATTGACCATGAAATCTCCTCCTACTATTCCGTTGTTGGAATTTTCAGTACCATAGTCAGTTTCAAAAAAAGTAGTTACAGGCTCTTTAAGTGCATCTGCAATCTTTATTAAGGTTTCAACACTCGTAGAATTGACCTTTATCAGTGCACTGATAGCAGACTGAGATATTCCAACTTGGTTTGCCAACCATTTAAATGTAATTCCTTTTTCTTCTGCTATCTTTTTGATTTTCATTAAATTGGCTTTGTTCATAAAAAATATTGTTTAATTCAGTGAAAAAATAATTGAATTTAATTGTATGGATTAAATTTAATTCATACATTTGCAATGTGCAATGCAAAATGCAATGCACAAAAATACAACAAAACCTCAAACAGACCAATTATGAGTACATTATCTCTCAGTAACAACCTTTTGAGCACGCTCATCCAGATTATGCTCAACACAGCGGACGTTCACCCTACGTCCTACATCGAGAAGCTTCAGCGACTAAGTGATTTCTTCAACCAGCCCATAACTGTCAAGATCCTGAATGACATGGGATGGAATCATGGCAAGCAGAGCCCGTGCCTATCTACTGTCTGGAGCAAGTTCATATTGTATGACACTTACTGTCTCGTTACTCCAGACTGGACTTATGCTGCCAGGTTTGATGTTGACGCTCATCGTTGGTATGTTGACGGCAATCATGTTACCAATGTTGGAGAGTTCCTTCAGGCGCTCTCCAAGTTCGGCCGTGACAATTCTGCTCTGCAGGATCATATTATATCAGTCATTACTAATGTGATAAATTCTTGAATCATGGAACCGGTTATTAAGAGTATCAGGCACACCAAGCAGATGAAGCTCTGGCATCGTGTCATCATGAAACAGGGTGCTATGTTCCACCGTGCAGGACCATGGAACTCATGGCAGTTCAGAGGCGCATCACGTACTATACCCGTTAGATCATGTCAGTAATATACATACTCACTGTTGTCCAGGAACGCCACGGCGAGGATATGAAGATAGACACCACCGTCTTGTCTTCAGAGCTGCTGGCCATCGAGCAGCTGTATGCTGAGTTCGCCCTGCAGAAGAGCCTTGCTCCGGATAAGTCAATAGCCATCATCCATGGCCGTCACTTCACTGTCCGCAGCGCTCAGCCCCATCTGTTTGTGCGCGGAATTGTCCAAGGCAAGGTCGTTCCTTGATTTGATATTTGCATTGCATTTTTTTATTGCTGTTTTTTTTTGTTCTATGAAAAAAGAGTTAAGAGGACCCGATTATAATGCGGAGATAGCGTTCTGTGAAGCGCTGTTGGTTGTAGTTATTTGTGTTACTGTAGTCTTTGTTTTAATCGCTGTTTATGCCGCCTTTAAGGCATTCGGCTGGTGGTTTGTCTTGGCATCTGTAGCCTTCTTGTGTCTCTTTTTTTTCTTTTACAAAAAGAATAAAAAGGAAGATAAAGATCGTATCGATAGATTAAATGAACAAGACCAAGATACTGTTTGATAGGATAATGATCCTTAATATGACATTTAACCGCCGACGCCAGCAGTGATGCTCGCCGAGGCAAATGGCCGGCCGGGGCTGATTACCCCTTCCGGTCGCAAGGAGCCTCGGATGAACCCCGGCTTAATGGCCCTGGGAAAGCCCGCCGGGAGGGGGTGAGTGAAATTACCCCCTCCCACTATAGAAACAAACAATTAAATCAGAAACAATATGAACCCCATCACCAAACCCAATGTCAGCCTCACCCTGCGTGCGCTGGAGGCCGGCGATCACGTAGCCTTTCACCTATCTGACGTGAGTGAGACCAATGTTCGCTCAGTATGCAGCCGCCTCACTCAGGCCTCTGACCGTCTCTTCACCATAGAGCGCTGCTATCCGGAACTCAAGGTTACCCGTACACGCTAATTTACCCCCCCCCCACTATGGATAAACATATTGTAGATGATATCAAGAGTCGGGCGCGGGATAACATGCTAACGGTCATCCGTGACTTCATCAGCCTCCGCGATCCCCGCACCGGCAGTGAATATACCGGTGACTGTCCGTTCTGCCAGTCGCGCGGCAAGTTCGCGTATAATGACGCCAAGGGCATATACAAGTGCTTTAGCTGCGGAGAGGGCGGCAATGACCCTGTCAAGTTCGTCATGACGGCCAAGAACTGCACCTATCCGGATGCTATACGTCATCTTGGCCAGATATTCAGCATCTCCACTGAGCCCGAGCAGCGTCCGGCTGTCACTGCTCAGCCCAAGGGCACGTTCTGCAAGCGCATGCTCAAGGATAGCGGTCTCACCATGGATGATGTCATGGCCACCGTCTTCAAGTCTTCAGACACGTCATCTGTATTCAAGTGTCAGACTTTCCGCTCCGGCACAGTCAATGACCGTGGTGAGATTATCGATGGTGATGACGTTATCATTGAGTATTATGACCTTGAGGGATTCCCGGTCACCTATCATAAGAAGGATTTCAAGCGCAACCCCACAGGTGATGTGGCCACCTACTACCGTGTCCGCTGGCAGTTCCCCGAGGCACACCTGGACAAGGAGGGCAAGGCTTTCAAGTATAAGTCACCCTACGGTGCCGGCACTCCTATCTACATCCCGCAGCGCATCCGTGACCTCTATTCCAAGAAGGAGCATATAGACCGTCTCTTCATCCAGGAGGGCGAGAAGAAAGCCGAGAAGGCCTGCAAGCACGGCCTGCCGAGTATCGCCATCAGCGGCATTCAGAACCTTGGATATAATGGATCTCTTCCGGAGGATCTGGTGCGTATCATACGCACATGCCAGGTCAAGGAGGTGGTCTTCCTGATGGACTCTGACTGGAACGACCTCTCCAAGGATAAGAAGCTCACCGAGGATATCGCCAAGCGTCCCCGTAACTTCTACTTCGCGGCACGTAACTACAAGGACTATATGCGTGCCCTCAAGAACCAGAATATCTATGTTGAGATATACATCGGCCACACCAAGGCCATAGGTGGTGACAAGGGTATCGATGACCTGCTCACCAACACGCTGAAGGGCCATGAGGAAGACTTCCTGAAGGACTTCAACAATCTTATCAACGAGAAGGCCCTGGATGGCCGGTACTGCCAGCTCTACAAGATCACTTCCTGGACTGATCATAAGCTGGAGGAGATATGGGCGCTTGACAACGTGACCCGGTTCGCCGAGATGCACCGTGAGGAGCTGATGGAGCTGCCGGAGTTCATGTTCGGCCGTCACAAGTGGAAATTCAACGAAAAAGGTGAACTTGTCTTCGCTCAGCCCTTTGATGATGATGAGAAGTTCTGGGATGAACGCCACTACACTGACAAGAACGGCAATGAGCGTGTTGACTGCAGTTACCTCTACGTCAATGCCATCAACTTCCTGCAGAACCGCGGATTCGGCCGATATCGCCTTGGTAACGGTACCTTCAACTACATCCATGTGGAGTCTCCGTTCGTGAGTAACATCATGAGCACTGACGCCCGTGACTTCCTGGTTCAGTTCGCCATCCTCAACACCAACCGCAACGTGCTTGAGATGCTCTACAAGGGCGGTGTGCAGTACCTTGGTCCGGACAAGCTCTCTTATCTGAACTACATACAGCCTAACTTCCTGCAGCCTCAGCGTGACTGCCAGTACTTCTACTTCCGTGACAACTGCTGGAAGGTGACGGCTGACCGTGTGGAGGAGGTCTCTTACTCCAGCATATCTCACCATGTCTGGAAGGAGCGTCAGCGTGACATCCCCTGCAAGTACCTTGGTTCGCTAATTGAGTTCCGTCAGCTGGACAACGGCACTTATGACTATACTCTCACCAATATAGGCCGTCAGTGTCACTTCCTCCGGTTCCTTGAGAACGCCAGTAACTTCACGTGGCGTAAGCATGGTACTGAGATTCCTCCTGAAGAGCTGGCCGAGAACAACCAGCATCTGCTCAGCAAGCTCTGCGCCATCGGTTACATGGCCATGGATGTCAAGGATCCTAACGTGAGCCGTGCAGTTATCGCCATGGACGGTAAGCAGAGTGAGGTTGGTGAGAGCAACGGCCGTTCCGGAAAGTCTCTTGTAGGTGAGCTCATGCGCCATATCACGACCATAGCCTATATCAACGGCAAGAAGCGTGATATCCTGGATGACCAGTTCATCTGGAATGACGTGACTGAGAAGACTCGCCTGGTGTTCATCGATGACGTACTGCAGAACTTCAACTTCGAGTTCCTGTTCCCCTGTATCACCGGTGACTGGACCGTCAACTACAAGGGTTCTACCCGTATCACCTTCCCCTTCAGCTCCAGCCCCAAGCTTTACATACCTACCAACCATGCCATCAAGGGTGAGGGCAGCAGCTATTCTGACCGTCAGTGGGTCATAGCTTTCTCTGACTTCTACAACCAGGATCATAAGCCGGCCGATGATTTCGGGCAGCTCTTCTTCGCCGAATGGGACTTTGACCAGTGGAACCTCACCTGGAATCTGGTTGCCAACTGCATACAGCTCTACCTCAGGTTCGGTGTGGTTCAGGCTCCCTCTGACCGTATCGAGGCCCGCCGTCTGCGTCAGGAGATCACGGAGGGCTTCATCCTATGGGCTGACGAATACTTCAGCAACGAGAGCCGCATAGGCGTTCAGTTGTCCCGTCGTTCCCTGCAGGATGCCTATTATGAGGCTGACCCGCAGCAGCGCAAGTACGTCTCTCCCAATGAGTTCAAGAAGCGCTTCAAGAAGTGGTGTCAGTACAAGGGGTATATCTTCAATCCCCAGATGTACGATAAGCTCTCCGGACAGCCCTTCAAGTTCGATAACGATGGCCGTCCCATCACTGATGACAAGAGTGGCGGTATCGAGTATTTTACCGTAGGTATGCCGAACGGCACCCAGCAGCCTACACAGGAGCGTCTGTTCTGATGGAACCGAATACCTCATGCCCCGGTGATTGCACCACCTGCTACTGGTGCCAGCCTGCCTGCCTCTTCGGAGTGCGCCGTCTGGAGTGCTGGCTGCCTCCCTGCGACCATCCCCAGGAGATTGTACCAGGCAAGCGTTGCATCTATCACACGCCTCTGCCTCACATTGTATAGCGTTATACTCATTTAATTAACTTATAACTCACTTTATTAACTTACAATTCAATTATTATGAGCACAAACATTACTGAACGCATCAAGACATTCGACGATGCGCTTGCCGCTCTCCCT
The DNA here is from genome assembly GCA_024398635.1 of Bacteroidaceae bacterium. Classification (GTDB taxonomy): domain Bacteria; phylum Bacteroidota; class Bacteroidia; order Bacteroidales; family Bacteroidaceae; genus Colenecus. The sequence continues at coordinate 62,743 of JAKSIV010000001.1, forward strand.
GCAGAGCATCCGATGGTCCGCAACTGGACCGCTATGCGCGGCCTTGAGGACAAGTTCTCACCTAACTTGGCAGCCTATGCTAAGTTGTGTATCATTGTTGCAGCCCTGAATGAGGACTGGGAACTCCATTGGGGTTCAGACCAGGTGTATTACTATCCCTGGTTCTACATCTATTCCAAGGCTGAAGTGGAGACCATGATGCAGGACCGCAAGGATAAGCTGGTGCTGCTTGGCGGTAATGCGGGCGACGGCTCGTACTGCGGTCTCGGTTTCGACAGCTCGGACATCGCCTGGTCGAGTGCGGATGCGGGCGTTGGCTCTCGCCTTGCATTTCGGTCATCAGGGCTGGCCAGGTATTGCGCTGAGCAGTTCCTTGATATCTGGGCTCAATATATCTCTTGACATGTACAAGTACGCCCTTGAGATAACGTCTTACGACCAGGGGTTCGGCGGCCGCCTGCTTCACCGCTGGCTGCTGCGTAACACGTTCCTCCTCTACAGCCGGCTGGCGCCTGACGCCAGCTCCATGCTGTATTATGTCAAGTGCACTCCGGAGGCCCTGCGTCATATCATGTTTATCTTCGAGGAGTGTGACGTTTGTTTTGCAATGACCGTCCGCAAGGCACGGATCCAGAACTGACGTTATGGCTAATATTGACTTCAGGCAATGGGCCTGCAACACTCCGGGCGACCTCACACCGTTCATCAAGTATGACAAGGCGCGGTATATCGACTTTGTGGCTGAGTTCAACCGCCGTGTCGATGATCTGCGCCCGGGTGAGGTCCTGTCGGTGTACAGCTATCCTCCGGTGCAGTACAAGCTCTTCGTGAAGCTTGCCACCATGCACTGCTTCATCTCCGGAATGACATCCTATCAGAACTGCCATGACTGCAAGTTTGAGATGACCGATGACTATTCCGGCATCCGCAAGGTTTCCAACGGCACCCAGCGCGGTCTCAAGCGTGACGATGCCGTTGTTGCTCCTGACCTTAACCTCTTCCGTCATGACGAATAGGCTCATACATCTCGTAGTCGCTCCTGATGAGCGGCAACGTCTCCAGATGGTGGAGACCTTGGCCGTGCGTAACGGCTTCGCCCTGACCCGCTCTGATGCCCGTAAGATAATACGCGCGTCTCTGGATGAGCAGGTTCTCTCTGAGGATCCCTGGTTCGTCATGGCGGCCACTGTTCATCCCCGCGTGTCATCCCGGGTATATACCCATTTGTTCAGAATCGCACTCTCCGGGCGATTTGTTCTCCTTGGTGTCTCGCGCGTGCCGCGTGATATGGACTTTATGTTTGATATCATAACCCCGGCCGACATCTGAGTTTCCCCCTTAACCCCCTTCAGTAGTTATTCTACAAAATCGGTACAGCTGTACGGAGCAAGAATCCGGAAGCTGGAGGGGGAGGGGCCGCGGCCGTGATCAGGACTCCTGGTACCGGTATTTGAGCAGCTGCTGTAGAATTTGGTATACCGCGTTGAATTTCAGCGCGGTATATATTTTATTATTTCTTTTAATTTTCTCTTTATAAAGTACCCTATCCAAAAAATCCGTAAAAAAGAGTACAATAGTACGAAAATCGCGCAACGGACTTATTAACAAGTTATTAACACCGTACTCTTTTCGTACACTTTCGTACTGTTTGTACTAATGGCCTAAAAAAGACATTTAGTACGCAAGTGTGCAGAACAGTACAGATTTTCAGCTACTTAACTCGCTGATTTTCATGTAATCTGTGCGAATACCCGTACTGTTGTACTCTTGCACACTTTTTCTGTACAGATATCAACAGGGTAAGTCTCATCTGTTGATTATAATTTGGTTTCGGGCTCTATTTTTGGGCTTAAAAATTTGGATAAGTCTTTTATTATTTGTAACTTACGTGATTATTTGAAGCTGAAAAATGATAACTTTAAGGTTCAACATCAGACCCTATCTGGCCGAGTACATGAGTATCCGGTACAGCTGGCCTGAGCGCTCAAGTGTCAAGATCCCTCCCAGTACTGATTTATACTATCTGATGATAGACCTCCTCTCCAGGAGACCTCCCACTGCAGGTCGTGACATAGGTAACATCGAGTTCCAGTTGCCTCACCGTTCTGCCGGCAAGCGTACTGAGACATTCAACCATCTCTCCAGCCGCAACCAGCGTAAGATAGAGAGGGCCATCTACGTCATGCACTGGACTGAGTTCCATATGTTCTGCGAGTACCAGATGCACGTCCGTGGCGAAAGCCTCATCATGTCGGTGCTGCTCTTCAAGAGCAAGTACAATATAGAGTCGCTTTCTCAGGACGCATACATCAAGAACTACCAGCGCTGGAGGGAGAAGCAGCAGGTATGCCGTAGGATCTACAAGAACAACCCTCACTTTTATTGAAAATATTTCTGCATTTTTTTGAACTCTTTGTCTATGGAAACGAATCAATCAACTCAAAACTCACAGCTTGGCGGCATAGTCGAAGCCCGTCTGGTACCGATCCGGCTTGTCGGCTGGTTTATGAAGGTCGGCAGTCGCGCCTTGGTCAGTGTTATCTCTCCTGATTCCTGGTTACCTCTCCAGCTTGTCAGCCAGAAGAGTCAGGCCGAAGAGTCTGATGATAATGAGAACGGGTTCCTTGTTACCACCTACAGGCTCACCATTCCGCTGCACAAGCAGTCTGCGAATAACTTCTACCTGTTGAGAGACTATCTCAATCGAGGATGCCTCATCAAGCTTAGATACGCATCCGGTATCTCCATGGTGTACGGATCCAGGCGTCATCCTCTCACCGGTACCATACGCAGCGTGTCTGGTACCAGACACTCGGACCTCTCTCATGACGTCATAGAGGTCTCCGCTCCAGGCGAAGGATTGCTCGTTGGAGGTTGATGTCCTTGACTATTAACACTTCTATCCTCATTTTTGCCCATATCAAATTTGAACGATATGGGCAAGAAAGTAGATAAGAGGTTTATCCTCACCGATGATTCCATCAACAGCTACGGATTCCGAGTACTCACATCCGGTATCAACCTGGACAGGTTCCGCAAGAACCCTATACTTCTTTGGATGCACCTGCGCGATGAAGGATCTCCGGAGTGGTGTGATTACAAGCCTATAGGCCACTGGGAGGATATCGTCTATGATGAGAAGGCTGGTACTCTCTCTGCAGTACCTTACTTTGACTTGACCGATGACCTGAGTAAGCAGATCTGCGCCAAGGTTGAGGAGGGCACCATCAACGCCACCAGCATAGGTTTCCGCATCATCGAGACCTCTGAGGATAAGCAGTACCTGCTTCCCGGTCAGACCCGTGCCACCGTCACCAAGAGTGAGATCATGGAATGCTCCCTGGTTGACATACCGGCCAATGCCAATGCAGTACGTCTCTATGACAGCAAGGGCAAGGTCAACCTCTCCATATCCGATGCTCTTTTGGAAACTATTCCTTTACTTAAAAACAATACGCCGATGAAACTTAAATCAACATGGTTGGCTATCCTGGCATTCCTGGGTATAGCCAAGGAGAAAGCTGAGGAGACAGAACTGTCTGCCGAGCAGCTTGAATCTATCAACGGTGAGATGGCCAGTCTGAAGGACCAGCTGGCAGCGAAGGAGACTGAGATAACCAACCTGAAGACCCAGCATCAGTCTGAGCTCTCCAACCGTGACTCTCAGATCCAGACTCTCACCACCGAGAAGAACAACCTGGAGTCACAGGTGAATACTCTCACCACTGAGAAGACCAACCTGGAGTCTCAGGTCACCGCTCTCAAGGGTGCTCCTGCAGGAGGTAGCGCCATCTCTCCCAAGAATGATCCCGATCACCAGGAGCTCTCAGACATCGAACGTCTTGAGAAGCAGCTGGAGGAGGGTAAGCTCACTTACTCGCAGTTTGCCGAGCAGGCCAAGAAACTTGGCTTCTGATTCAGATTATTAACAGTTAAATTCTACGACAATGTCAGATCCTATTCAAAAGCCGATTGATGTCAGTGGTCTTCAGATTACTGCCAAGAAATTCGACAAGACCTTGCGTATGCTTCCCGCGTTCATGCTGGAAGATGCCATACGTTCATTGCGTCTCAACGTGCAGCGCGTTCCCATCAAGAATGTGCTGACACACCAGCGCCGTAGGGCAGGTGGCACCCATGCCTATGCTCCCGGCAACGAGATCACCAACTTCAACAACATCATCAGCTATGAGCACTCAGAGCTGATGGTCCATGAGACCGTGTTCAACACCAAGGATAACATACACAACTACGACAACGTGGATGTGCAGTACCTTGGCGGCAAGCCCGTCGATGATGTCGAGAAGCGTCATCCTATGGAGTTCCAGGTCCTCAAGGCCATGGTTAAGTCCCACGCTGAGGATATCATGTTCGCGCTGTTCCCTGCAGCACGTCAGGACAATGGCTCCAGCCCCGCCACAGCTTTCAATGGTTTCTACACCAACATAGACATCCTGATTGCTGACGGTCACTTCTCAGCTGCCCGTGGCAACTATGCACCTACCGGTGCCTTCGAGGCTCCCGTCGACACCAACGACTTCTCTGCCTATGAGAACCTGGTTGAGTTCATCGGCTCTGCTCATCCCATGCTCAAGAGCCCTATAGGCGGTAACCCCATCCTGTACATCACCGAACTCACCCTGAAGAACGTGCGTGCTGCCCTGCGTAACAAGCTGGGTAAGATCTATGCCGGTTATCCCACCATGCAGGAGACACTGGAGCATCTGCGCGAGGACGCCCTCTGCCAGACCCTCGAGTTCGTCACCCATGTTGCTCTCGGTCAGGGTCATCGTGTTATGATGTGTAAGCCCGGTCTCTTTGACTTCGGTTGGAACACCGACGCAGCCTCCAGCTTCGTACAGGTGCGTAACATCTACGAGGATCCCAACGAGGTGCAGTTCTGGCTGCAGTCAGCCTATGGTACCCGTCTTCGTGACTGGCACGAGAAGGTCTTCCGTATCAACGACCAGACCAACTCAATCCTTGACCTGTCAGGTGACTACTGCCAGACCGGTTCTGTCAAGGTTGACATCACCGGCACCACCGCAGGCCGCTGGTTCCTGAACGGCAGCGCATCAAAGCGCAGCTCAGGCCAGATGATTCTCGGCCTTGCTCCCGGTAACTACACCATCAAGTTCGATGCTGTAGCTGGATTCACCGCTCCTGACGATATCAGCATCACTGTTGAGGCCGGTAAGGACATCAGCAAGTCTGCAGCCTACACCGCAGCAGGTGGCAACGGAGGTGGTGAAGATTTAGGCGAACAGGGTGGTGAAGATTTAGGCGACCAGGGCGATGAAGGATTGAACCCTTAACGAGACTAATTCACAAGTTTAACCGGAGAGTGCTTCGGCACTCTCCTTAACCAATAACAGTTATGTCACAACCTACTTTCAATCCTCTGACCTGGTTACAGGGTCAGAATAACATGGGCGGATATCAGAATTGGGTCGGAATCATTCCGCTGGATTTCATATCTTCCATGCCTGAGCTGCCCTCATCACAGACCAGCGATGGTGACTTTGTCACAGCCTCCGGCGCTTTCGTATTTAAGGAAGAGTCTCAAGGCGTGCCTTACAAGCCTATCTTCATGTACAACACCGAGGAGACTGTCAAGTACTCTTCAGAGTCTGTAGGTGAACGTGACGGCAAGAGTTTCGAGAATAAGATGGAGTTCTTCCACCCGGGTAACAAGAAGGATGCTCATGCCTTTGCCACCCGTATCAAGAACCGTCCCTGCATCATCGTCTTCGCCGACAGCGACGGCAATCAGCAGATCATGGGTTCTAAGTCCCTTCCCGCCTATATCTCTCCGAGTTTTGACGGCGGTCAGAAGCGTGCTGACCAGCGCGGCTTCAAGTTCGAGGCAGCAGCTGCCTCCAACCAGTCGGCTGTGTTCCTGGAGACTCCTTTCGTCGTTGATCCCCTGGCAGGTACTATCGCCTATGCCCAGGCAGATGAAGAATAACTTAACTGTCTGATTTATGAAGGTTAAGTTAGCTCTTATAGAATGGCTTCAATCCCCTCAGCGCTTATACGCTGAGGGTGTTGAGCTGTTCGCCCTTCTTGCTCCCAAGGAGATGAAGGACCGTTTCTTGAATTTCTTCAAGGAGATTGAAACCGCATCAGGCACAGACCTGCACCTCACGCTGCTCATCGATAAGCTCTCACGTATCAACCGTGAGACCTCGAACAACCCGACCCCGTATATGAACATTCTCGAGAAAGAGTTCAAGTTCGGTAAGTCATCTTCCAGGACAGCTGCAGCGCCTGCTCCTGACGCTTCCGGTTCCGGCACCGGTTCCGGCTCCGGCTCTGCCGTTACAGACGGCATGCCAGAGAACATCAGCAAGCTCTATGCTCGTGTCAAGGAGATTACTCCTCTGTATGCCAAGCTGCATGCAGAACTCACTGCAGTGGAGACCGATGAGGAGCGTAAGGCCATTGCTGAGAAGCTGGCTGATCTTGATGATGAGCGCCGTCGTGCCTGGGCTAAGATTGATGCCTGGAACAAGGAAGGTAAGGTCACTCTCGATGAGGAACGTCCCAAGTACTCTGACAACCCCATGCTCCGCGGCATGCAGCTTGTCAAGAGCATCAAGCGCGTGCGTGACAATATCAACACCGCTAAAGCATCCATCGCCAAGCTGGAGAAGTCTGATGACCCCAAGAAAGCCGAGAAGCTTGCCAAGGTCAATCAGCGAAAGGTTCTCCTTGAGAAGGATCTTGATGAGCTGCTGAAGGAGAAAGCTGAAGTGGAGGCTTCCCAGTCCTGACTCTCTTTATGCCTAAGAAGCAGGGACTTTCACTTGACTTTCTCCGCGACCTCTCGCCTGGTCAGATCGAGCCGTTTGTCCATAAGCAGGACTGGTCCGTTCACCAGGTCATCACACCTCTGCTGGACCTTATAGGTCCGGCGGAGGTTCGTATTATGACATTCAACTTCAGTGAGGACAGTCTGCGTACCTTACTCATGGAGGAACGTATCACCGAACTCAAGCTGCTGGTGGACTTCACCGTCAACCGCAACAAGCTTGACCTGATGTTGTTCGCATCAGAGATGACCTCCAATATACGTATAGACTCCACTCACGCCAAGGTCCTGCTTGTGCATAACAGCACCATGGACTTCGGTATTGTTGGATCTGCCAACCTCAACCTTGAGGTTCGTTATGAGAGCGGATTCTGGTTCACCCAGGGCCGCTTCTACGATTATTTCTCCGACTCGTTTGACCGAATATACGACACCGCGCTACCCTATGAATGAACCCGATCAGGACCGTCTTGCACTCATGGAGCGTTACGGACACGCTCTGATGAAACCCGCCGATATCGCCATCCTTCTTGACATCCCGGCCGATGAGAAGGATGTCTTCTGCCAGTCCCTCTCTGACTTTGACACTCCGGAGGCCCGTGCCTACCGTAAGGGTGTCGCAAACGCTAAGCTGGAGCTTCATGAGAATGTCGTCAAGCTTGCCGTCAAGGGCTCTCCTGCAGCACAGCCTATCGCCAACCTCTATCTGAGTGACCTATGAGCCGTCAGTCTCTTGATAAGGTGCTCAAGCACCTGTATGATGACGTGGACACACTGAAGGGTGTGCTCACTCAGAACGAGATTGATATGAAGACCCGTTTCATGCTCAGCGTGACACGTAAGCTGGACCGTCCTCTCACCACAGACCAGGATCTCGTTACATTCCTTATGTCCGGATGTAATGGAACCACCAAGGCCGTCAGCCGCTCACAGGCTTACCGTGACATTGCGGCCATCAACCTCATCACCGGTAACATACAGCTGGCATCCAAGAACTGGATGCGTCATATGATTGTTGAAGGTGCCAAGGAAATCTACCAGAAAGCGCTGAACCGTGGCGACTTCAAGGGTGCAGCAGCTGCTCTTGACAAGCTTGGTAAATATACCAGGTGTGACAAGGAGGATGAGACCATGGACTGGAGTGAGATGCTGCCTCCTGTATTCGAGCCCAGTGATGACATCACCCTTATCGACGGTCTCGATGTGATGGAAGGTAAGGACATAGAGAAGGAGCGTAAGCGCCTGCGCAGTCTCTTCAACCGTCTCTCTGCGGATGACGTCCAGGATGCTGAGGTGATACAAGACGAAGAATCCGATGCTGAGTCCTGATCTGTTCCGCCAACGCGCTGAGGAGGTCCAGAAGAAGTTCTTCAACCGCATGCAGCGCAGCGCCATGGCCATCGCGGCTCATGACGAATACTACGTCTGCTCACGTGATACCGGTAAGTCTGAAGGTATCGATGCCCGGTTCATACTGCAGTGCGTCTGGGAGATGCCCGGCTCTACCGGTGCGCTGCTATCACCCACCTACAGCAAGGCCTGGAACAACACCCTCCCGGCCATCTGTCACGCACTCAAGAGCTGGGGTTATGTCGAAGGCCTTCATTATGTGGTAGGTCATAAGGCTCCCTCCAGCATGAACTTCGCCGAGCCTAAGCGTCCTATCCTGATGGATGCCTATAAGAACGGCATCCAGTTCTGGAACGGTACCTTCATGGTAGTGCTGTCTTTCAACCAGGGAATGAGTGCCAACTCCATGAGTCTGGATTGGGTCATCGGTCCTGAAGCCAAGTTCCTGGACTATGAGAAGATCAAGAGTGAGGTCAACCCGGCCAACCGAGGTAACGAGCAGTACTTCGGTTCCTGTCCTCACCATCACAGTGTATGTTACACAACCGATATGCCTACGTCTCACTCCGGCCGCTGGATCCTGGACAAGGAGGAGGAGATGAACCCTCAGCATATCACATATCTGCGTAACCTCTACCGTCAGCTCAAGATGACTGAACGTCGTACCGACCTGCAGCCCGACACCATGGAGCGTATGACACGTGAGTTGCGCCGTGACCTTAATCTGGCACGTAAGTATCAGCCGCCAGTCAAGCCTATCGCCGGTAAGAACCGCGAGTTCACCGTCTTCTACGGAGAGTATGATATCTTTGATAACCTGGAGGTGGTAGGTGAGGACTATATATGGCAGATGTACCGCGACAGCCCTCCTCTGATATGGCAGACGGCGTTCCTGAACAAACGCATATTCAAGCTTCCCAACTGTTTCTACTCGGCCCTGGACGATGATATCCACTTCTACATACCGACTGACTCCGGACAGCTGGCTGGCATATCTCATGACTGGAAGACGCTGCGCAAGACAGCCGCCAACTGTCTCGGTGATGATGACCTGGATTATACGGCACCGCTGCACATGGCCTTCGACTCCAACGCCGCCATCAGCTCGGCCGTCTGTGCCCAGAAGGATGATGACACTATGAAGGTGCTGCGCTCTTTCTTCGTCAAGACCCCATACAAACTGCAGGAGCTGGTGCAGAACATATGCAACCACTACGAACCAAAGCTCAAGAAAGATGTTGTGGTATACTTTGACCATACCTTCGTCTGGCAGACCGGTACCAACAGCGAGTCGTACATCGATGTCATAGAACGTATCTTCAAGGGTAACGGCTGGAACGTTGAGCTGCAGTTTGTTGGCCAGGCTCCCCGTCATGACTGGAAGCATGAGTATATAGACCTCTCCCTGAAGGGTGATCCCCGTTACCTGCGCATCCGGTTCAACCTTATGAACAACGAGTTCCTCAAGATTGCTATGGAGCAGACCGGTGTAAAGCAGGGTAAGAACGGATTCGAGAAGGATAAAGGTCCTGAACATACGCCAGACACTCCGGAGACGCCCGATGAATACAAGACTCACATAACGGATGCGTTCGATACCTTATGGTACGGTATGAACTTCTACTATAAGGACCCGAGCTCAGCATCTATGCCTATCACCATTATTGGCAAAAAGTGACAATCGGCCTCAGAGACTATTCTGAGCGAAAACAGGCTCCAACCGCCCCATTCGCACTAATAAATACCTTAAAAATCTTATTATCAGCGAAAAAGGGGTTTGGGGAGAACGCGATTCTCCCCATTATGGCTCTTGAGCCTGCCGCGGCGCCCTCTCGGTAAACTTCGGTCGAACTTTTCGGTTTTATGTTATATGTATCGGCAAGCCGTATGCAAGCCGTGCAAGGGTGCAAGCCCCGACCCGAGACGCATCGTGCGGGCAGAATTTTAATTCGGCCGGCGCGTTGCGTCCGGTTTGCCGCGGATTAGCGGCAAATAAAAAAGCCAGCCCTCAGGCTGACACATATATACGCAGGTGCTGACGTATTATCCCTGCAGATAAATCCGAAGACTGCCCGCAGTCTCCGGATTGGACTGAAGCTTACCAGATTTCCTGGTATAGGGCCTTGTGCTTGATGAATGTCGTCACGGACGCATCCATGCCGTATGACATGAACTCTTCGGCTGCTGAATAGGCTGACTGCTCATCGTAGAATCTCTTGTAGAAGGACTGGCCGTTCTGACACAGCGTGACGTACCATAGGTTAGGAACTTGATAGTTATACATAGCGTGATCTGATTAAGGGTTTAACAATTTATGGAAGCGCCTCCCGGTGGCGGTGAGCAGAACCGCAGTCAGGGTGGACGGAAAATTAAGGGCAGGGTTTCACGAATTTACCGGACGGGTTCCATGACCGCGGTCCTGCTGCCGCCGTACCTTTGCGCTCCCATCTGTTAAACCCTTAACCGGTCACGCTGTTCCTGACCCATGGCACGTCCGATGCCACGGCCCTGGGCAAGTGCAGTCAGCCTGTGCGGTGCTGAACGCGTGTTGTCCTTCCTGTGCGTGTGTGCGTGACGTACATTCGTGGCATGATACATTGCAGGAGGATTCTACCGGCCGTTTTTTCATTTGTTATGTTGTTGGCGGTCTCGTGTGGTACCAGGCGTGAGGTCCTCAGGACCACTCACACCACCGGTACCACGCTGACCGTTGATTCACTCATGGTCCAGTCCATGCTCTCCAGACTGCGGAGGAATACGCTCGACTTCGGTCTCAAATTCGACCTGGACATAATCTGGACGCTCGCTCCGGATTCGGTCACACCGGTACCGGAACATATCAGCATGACCACTACGGGAACCGTCAACAGTGTTGACGATTATACTGAGTCCCGGGACTCCAGCAGTGTGTCGGTATCGGAGACAACGTCGGAGACTGCCGATACTCTGCGTGAGTCTGAGAGGGTCTCAGGTTCCTCTGCAGCCAGGAAGGAGTCTCGGACCGCAGGCCTGAGTCTCATTCTTGGGCTGATGGTCCTGCTGGTTGTTGCCGTCTGTGTGTTGCGTTATCTTGGTATAGTCAAACTCCGCAGGCCATGAGTAATCCGGGATATATAAAGTGGACAAGAATGCTTGAGCTGATGCAGTCGACAGACCGTAACGGTAAGCCTGTCACGTTTGACATCGAGTTTGTCAAGCTGTCTGACGGCAGCATCCGTGAATATAAGGACTGCCACCTCACATCCAGGTATTCGTCAGGCGGTACTGTCAACATCAGACCTGCAGGTCTCAACGCGCCACGTAAGATCCGGATCTGCACTATCGTTACGTTTAACAAGAAAAAAGTATACTTCTGATGAAAAAGAAAAAAAATCCGGCATCCGCCCCGGCTACCAATGCAAGCAATTCAGGAAGTAATATCCTGGTTGATCACGGCAACCTGGTGCTGCTCAAGAACAGCAGCTCCGTGGTCTTCACATTCGAGTCGGCCGATATCACCGTCGATTCCGATAGCACCGGTACCAAGGTGCATCCCAAGAACATGAAAGATAAGGTCATCGAGTTTATGCCGAGAGGCAACGGCGATGACCTGCCCATCGAGGTTATCAAGGCCGCGTACCGTAACGTCACTGTCTCGACCAACATAGACTTCAAGACCAGACTTACATTCGGAGAGGGCGTCCAGGTTCTGCGCCGCACACGCGGTGAAGACGGACGCATCAAGGTTGAGGAGGTCTTGCCGTCTGAAGAGCCTGTAGTGTTCGAGTGGCTCCGGATGAACAACTACAACAAGTTCATCATGGAGATAGTGTCGGATCTCAAGCTCTTCTATGACTCGTTCGTGGAGTATATCTTCAGCAACGACGGCACTAAGATTGCCCAGGTCAAGGCACTGGAGACATGTCTGTCGCGCGTATCCAAGTACAACGAGGACACCGGCCGCATCGAGTGGCACGGCTATAATGCCGACTGGCCACGTAAGGCCGAGACCGAGACGGTGGCCACTCCGCTGCTTGACCGTGACTATCCGCTCTGGGACCTTAAGCAGCGTATGGGTCTTTATCCCAACGCTGACGGAAAGAAGCAGCAGGGCAAAGACCGGATCTTTGTGCAGATGCTCTCGGTCCCGTCACCCGGACGGTTCTTCTACTCCATGCCTTACTGGTACTCTGTGTTCCGGAGCGGCTGGTTCGACTTCTCGAACTTCATCATTGATTTCAAGAAGAACCTGCTCATGAACGAGATGGTACCCAAGCATATCGTCTATATCCAGGAGCAGTACTGTGAGAAGCTTTATAAGAACGCAGGAGCCGTGGATCCGAAGGACAAGCTGGATATCCGTCAGAAGTTCCTCAAGGAGCTGGATGACTTCCTTGCCGGCAAGGATAACGCCGGTACCAGCATTGTGTCTGACTTCACTTATGATATCCAGTCAGCGCGTGAGCGCAAGGATATCATCATCGAGGAGATTGACAAGGATAAGAAGGGTGGCGATTACATCGAGGACAGCGAGGAGTCGAGCAACGTCCTCTGCTACGGCATGGGTGTTCACAGCTCCATCCTTGGCAACTCACCGGGCAAGTCCAAGACCATCAACGGCACCGAGGCTCGTGAGCTGTTCACCATACAGCAGGCGCTGTCCAAGTACGAGCAGCTGCTGTGTGTCCAGCCGCTCTACATGGTCAAGGAGATCAACGGCTGGAGTCCGGATCTGGAGTTCTCGATAGCCAATCTCCAGCTTACCACTCTTGATAAGAACAGCGGCGCTGTCAAGCAGACAGGTATCAAGCCTGATGTGCAGCAGCCCGATAAAAAGTAAGATATGAATACAGCATTCTTCACCTCCATCGATGAGCTGCGTACCTACGTAAAGATGAACGCTTCCCTGCCATGGGAATCGTTCAGTCCGTATCTTATGTCGGCCGTTGACTCATTCACCGACCGTTACCTTCCTGCAGATTTCATCGACGCCCATGCGTCCGATGAGACCTTCATGGTACTGTGCCGCAAGGTGCTTGCACCGCTCGCGGTCTATGAGGCAGCCGATGAGATGTCTATCTCCATCGGCGATTCCGGAATCACCGTTCAGAATGACCAGGGCAAGCGCTCTCCAGCCAGTGACATGAAGATAGCAGCCGCCAAGCGCAGCATGCTGCAGCGCAGCAACGCTGCCCTGTCGCGGCTGCTTGACTATGTCCTGAACGCATTCCATGATGAGATGGCAGACCTGCCTCTCATCAAGAAGGTGGAAGGCCTTGCCGTGCCGTCGCTTGAGGTCTTCGAGAGGTATGTGTCGCTTGACTCGGACTATGTGACTTACTTCGCCCTGGTGCCGACGTTACGTACCATACAGACCCAGCTGGCCTCACACATAGGCGAAGACCTCCTGAACGAATGCCTCACATCTGATGACGCGGCCAAGAAGGCCATCGGAGGTAAGATACGCGCATACTGTGCATATCAGTGTGCGTATCTGAACACCTCCGACACCACCAGGCGCGAACGCGGACGCGGCAACCAGACCGAGTGGAGGCCTGTCATCAGGCCGCTGTACTCGGACTTGAACGAGAGCGGCAACTGGTACAAGCAGGTGGCCGATGAGACCTTGGCAGAGATAACATCCATGATTGACGCCTTGGATGGCGGCAGTCATGATGCGGAAGCTCTGCCTCTCCATGGTAAGCACTTATTCATGATGTGATGGAGGAGATCAAGTATGGTCGCAAGACAGTCCGGATTCCCCAGGGCTGGCACGAGCTGTCAACCAGGCAGCTGCTTACTCTGGCGCGACTGGCCTCCCGAGGCCTCAGCGTTCAGAGCGTCAAGCTGCTGTTCGCCCTGCATGTGATAGGGGCTTGTGTCCTGAGGGCCAAGGGCGACGGCTCGTTTGTCCTGCTGAAGGACGGCCGGCGGTTTACGCTTTCACTCCTGGAGTGTTCTATCCTGGCATCCAAGTTTGACTATCTCTTCACCGAGGTCAAGGCTGATAACGGCAATGTCTCCCTGCAGCTCATACCCAAGTTCGTTGCTGCTCCTTATGACAGGATTGGCCGTCTCCATGGCCCCGGTGATTTCTTTGACCGTCTCACATACTATCAGTTTATGTTCCTGATGTTCTATGAGAGCCGCCTGGATAAGGATCCTAAAGCTGTCAACAGCCTGCTTGCATGCCTATGGCATTCAGGCCGTGAGTTTGACAGCGCCAATGTGGAGCGCGACAGCCGCCGCATCAGCCGTCTGAATCCGTATAAGCAGATGCTCATGCTCTGGTATTATGTTGGGTGCAAGGATGCGCTGCACAAGCGATATCCCCGCATCTTCGGAGGAGACGGCAGCGGCAGCAGCGGTAACATCTTCGAGGATCAGATGCGGGTGGTTGACGCCCTTGCCGGAGGCGACATGACAAAGAAAGACCTGGTCCGTAAAGGCTATCTGTATGACGCCCTCATCTCCATGGATGAGAGCATACGCCGCAATGAAGAGATGGAGGAGGCCATGAACAAACATAAATAAAAGGAGGAAGGTTGCCCTTCCTCCTCCAGAGTGCCCGGCCGTACGGATTCACATCCCCGTCCGGGAGATTTTTGTTTAAACCCTTAAAAAATCACACTCTGTCTGCAAATATACATATAAAACATCAAATAAACGGAGGCGGTCCGTCAATGGTCCGCCTCCGTGTGTTTTCCGGTTGATCTTGTCACTCTCCCCACAGTTTGACAAAAAAGCAGTCAGCCCGTTATTGGGCTGCTGCTGTGGTGAAACTCGGTGTATATACCTGGTGTATGTCATAGACGAACTTGAGAGGGAAGAAGGTCCTGACTTCCCGGCCCTCGATGCGGGCTTGCTCTTCGGAGTCTGCGTTGGACTGAACTCTGGGTCCCCAGAGGAGGAAAGGGGCGGATCCGCTGCGTATGTTCTTGCCCTGCTGCTTCCATTCCTCGAATGTGCGCAGTACCGGTGCTCCGCACTGCTCCTTGTAGTACTTGAGCAGCAGCTGGTTGACCGTGTCGGTGATGCCTTCGGCTTGTGCCTGGAACCTCAGCTTTGAGGTAAGGTCATGCAACTTGGTTCTGCGCTCCTCTTTGGCCACTCCCTTGAATGGGTTGATGAACTGTACCGCAGCTGCCTTGGCGGTCTTCCTTGAACTCTTGTTAGCACTCTCTGATTTGGTCTTGTTAGCCATAGTTGTAATGTTTTAAGGGTTTATAACTTGGTTGAACCCGTGGGTGTCAACCTTAATTTCGGTGCAAGATTGAGCGTAGTAAGCGACAGTATGCAAGGGCCGTCAGACAAGAATTTTCGGGACCGGGATGCCGTAAGGCAAAAATTGTTGCGGACGGTTCATCTTGACCCTTGCTTACCAAGGAGCGGCGTAGCTATCTTCGCTACCGAATTATGGTTGATACCCCGGAGGCTTGACCTGTTATACCCTTTGCGTTACTCTATAGCTACAGACCTTTCAGGGAGTGTTGACTTGAGTTCTTCCAAGCCTGACCCGATTGGCATCGTGCGTGTAGGTTGCTAATGAGGCCGCAGCGCATGGTGTCCTTTACCCTTGGGATTTGCCGGTATAAATTAGCAGCATGAACAAGTTTGATTTCTTTGCTTTTGCCGAGGAGATGGCCCGCCGTCTCAAGGGCATACACCACACCGACCAGAAGTGCCGGTTCTTCAAGGCCAATGGGGCAGACAGTGCCACCACATTCGATGATAAGCTGTCATCCATAGGCTCTGCGGTCCTGCTTGCTGTTAATAAGGGTGTTGCCGACACCGACATCAACGGCGCTGAAGGTCTTGAAGACAAGGCCTCATACGCCATCATCATAGCATCACCCACCAATGACAATGTTCCTGGTTCCAGGACAGCTGCCGTGCAGAGTGCTGAGGATATGCTTGTGCAGATTCGCAATGTCCTGCTGCAGCGCTATGGTACCAGACTCGTGAAGTCATCACGTTATCCAGGTGATGTGCTTGGTGACAACTTCTACGGCAAGGTGCTCGAGTTCACCATCGCCGATTATCCGGACTACTCAGTTGACAGCAGCTACTTCGATGAATAACAGGCCGAGTATAGATCAGTTCACACTTAACGACTGGCTGCAGGCGCAAAGTGAATTGTCTGCGAACAGTTTCAAGCAGCTCAAGAGGCTTGCTACTGTCGCCGGCATACCTATACCTGCGCCTGTGCGTGGAGTCAACTCCAAGCCTCGTGTCCTGTTTGACTTCGATATGAGCAATACTGCTCGTGAAGTGAGGATATCCGATATTGCAGCATTGAATAAGTTCAAGAGAGACCTGGATGAATGGTGTGATCATCTGTTGAGTGATTTGCGCTCCAGCTTGTCATCGATGGGGTTGGTATCCTCCAAGAATCACGATAGGCTCATAGATTCCCTTGAAACTTACATCAAGTATGATGACGTGTTCAAGGCTGAGCCTGTTAAGATCGGCATTCGGTTTGCCCGTCACGGAGTATTCCTGCACTACGGTGCCGGACGCGGTTACGGTGGTCGAGTCGGTTCAACCTGGCTTGACCGTTTGGGCTATACCAAGGAGACTAACCCAGAATCTCTCGGTAAGGCTGGTACCGGTAAGCGTCCTCAGAGGGATTGGTTCAATTCCGTTCTGGATTATCATGTCAATGAACTTGCTGATATCGCTGCCAACTACTGTTCAGATATGATAGTTGACAGCAGCTACTTTTACTTGGGTTTATAAATCAAATCACTATGGCTAACGATTTCGCGAGAAGCATAAAGGTTTACCTCAATTCAGCTGAGTACTCCAAGTCCATGACTCAAATGAAAGGTAAGCTTGAGGAATACAGGAACGAGCTGCAGAAACTGATACAGGCTGGAGAGGGTGGCAGCGAGAAGGCTGAACGTTACCGTAAGAATATCGAGCGTCTTGACAAGACAGTCAGGACACACCGGCAACGTCTTGAGGAGACGGAGCGTCTGTTGAATAACCTCAGTGGAGCTTCGTTCAATGAGATCAATACTGCCGTAAGGCAGATGAGGTCTCATCTGCGAGAGCTTAACACCGACACAGTCGAATACAAGGACAGTCTTCTTTCGTTGCAGAAGGCTGAAGAGCGTCTCAATCAGATAAACCGCGAGTTGAATGCGCAGAATCAGACGCAAGCCACCTTATGGCAGCGTCTGTCATCAAGTCTGAATAAGTACTTCCTCACGATCACCACGTCGATATCAGGACTCTTCATGCTTATATCCGGTGGCCGTAAGGCGGTAGAGGCATACATGGAGGTGGATGAGGCCTTGGCCAGGATCCGCAAGTATGCCGGCTTGACCGATGAAGAGGTCAGGGCTCTGTCCAAGGACCTCGGCAGCCTTGATAACATAGACACCAGGACGGCGCACCTGCAGCTGCTTGATCTGGCGGCCGATGCCGGACGTCTTGGCATCAAGGGCAAGGACAATCTGGAGAAGTTCGTATCTGCAGCTGATAAGATAAAGCTTGCCCTTGGTGAAGACCTTGGCGAGGATGCTGTAACCAACATCGGTAAGATAACCAATCTTCTTGGCGAAGACAAGAGGCTTGGCCTGGAGACGGCTATGCTGTCAACAGCGTCGGCCGTAACCAAACTGGCCAAGTCCAGTACTGCAGCCGAGCCGCCCATGGTGGAGTTTACGGCCCGTATGGGAGGTATAGGTTCTGTGGCCAATATCTCCATACCTCAGATTCTTGGTCTGAGTTCTGCCCTTGACCAGAACATGCAGAGTATGGAGACATCCGCTACGGTCTTCAGTACTCTAATCACGAAGTTGTTCCAGGATCCTGCTCATTATGCCAAACTTGCCGGCAAGGATGTTGAGGAGTTCACTCAGCTGCTCAAGACCAATGCCAATGAGGCCCTGCTGCAGTTCCTGTCTGCAATGCGTGAACGTGGAGGCTTTGACCAGATTGCTCCCATGTTTGAGGAGATGCACCTGCAGGGCCGTCGCTCTGTCCAGGTACTCTCAACTGTGGCCTCACATGTTGACCAGGTGCGCGAAGCACAGCTCATAGCAACTGAGGCCTACCGTGACAACATT
Organism: Bacteroidaceae bacterium; assembly: GCA_024398635.1. Classification (GTDB taxonomy): domain Bacteria; phylum Bacteroidota; class Bacteroidia; order Bacteroidales; family Bacteroidaceae; genus Colenecus. Next base: position 80,962 of record JAKSIV010000001.1, read on the forward strand.
GAGGTTGAGCATGAGTTCCAGATCGTGAATAATACTGCTCAGGCTCAACTTGACAAACGTAAGAAGCAGCTGCAGCAGATACGCATAGAGGTAGGCGAGAAGCTGCTGCCTATAATGACGCATGTAAAGTCCACTCAGAATCTGCTGCTACGTACTCTGAGCAGTCTGATAGACTTGTTCAGCAAGTATGGCGGTTACATACTTAGTGTTGCCGCATCCATAGTCTATTACACAGCTAAGGTCAATGCCGCGATAATGTATGAGAAGCTGCACCATTTCTGGATCAACCGTGTGCACGGTTCATTTAAGAGTTTGTACAACCTTCTTAAAACTAATCCATACGGCTTAATCTTAGCTGGAGCAACTGCGCTGATAACAACCTTAGTCAGATTAGTTAACAGTACAAGGAACCATGTCGATACGCTTGAATCAGTAGAGAAGGCTCAGCGGCGAGTCGGCGATGCTACAGAAGATGATGCTCGTAAGTTGAATACTCTCCTTAGTATCATCGGTGATGCCAATACTGAGGAGTCTTCACGCCGTGAGGCAATGAACCAGCTTATAAGTCTCAACCCGGACTTTCTCGGTGCTTTGGATGCCCAGAAGTCCAGCTATGAGGATGCTAAGTATGCTGTTGCCGATTATATCCAGTATCTCCAGATGCAGGCTGAGATGGAAGAGCTTATGAGCTCAAAGAGGACTCTTAACGAAGAAAAGTCTGCTATCCGGAATGAGCCTAAAAAGAAACGCCTTGAGTGGACTTTCCGTCAAGCGTCCAAACAGAAGTATACTCTTGACTCCGAAGGTAACACTATTCAGAATCCTGCATATGGCCGATCCGTCGAAGATTGGTGGGAGGCGTATTATCAAGGTCTTGAGAAACCTTACAACGACCGTATCAATGAGATTGACGCCCGCATGGAGGAACTCCAGAAGAAGATGGAGACCATGCTCATCAACGCCCGTAATAGGGTGAGTCAATACACCAAGACCGTGGAGTCCGGATTGATGTCATCAGACCAGCTCAAAGAATCTTATGAAGGTTCCGGTGGTCTCATCGAGCAGCTCAATGATGAGTATGACCGCATACAGCATGACCTGGAGATGGCACTTGCCCGCCGTCAGATATCAGAGCATGAATACGGAGTCCGCTCCGGCAAGAACGAAGCCGAGCGTCAGGCTGCTCTCATCACGCTCTATCAGCGTTATTATGACTCCTTGGATAACGTCACGTTCGAGAAGGAGGAGAACCGCCAGAAGATGCGTGACGCTGTGAATAAGAACCGTATCAAGGCCGAGGAGAATCTGGAGTCCGCTCTTGTCAACATGGAGAAGTCTTACTACGACAGCATGGATGCCGTGCGTAAGCTTAACTCCAAGGCCGAGACCGACCAGACCGAGCAGCTGATGAACGAGTATGAGAAGCGTCGTGCCACCGCTCTGGAGTGTTATAATGCCATAGCCGCATATATCATGCTCAATGTATCTGACAGTCAGACGGCCTATAACCTGCTGTACCAGGCACAACAGAGCTATTACAACACTCTCGGCCAGTTGTCGCAATGGTATAACTACAAGGTGGCCGAGGCTGACCTGAAGACTCAGCGTGAACATCTGAACATGCTCAAGAAGTATGGTGCAGACACCAGTGCCCAGGAGCATGAGATTGCGCTGCTGGAGCTTGATATGTATTACCAGGCACGACTGCTTACCGATGAGGAGTATTACCAGGCACGCCGTAACCTTGAAGACAACTATGCTCTTACAAGTGCGCAGAACCATGAGAAGGTGCTGTCGCAGTATATCACGCAGTCCTTGACGTCCAAGTATCAGCTTGACCTGCTTCAGCTTGAGGCTTACCATAAGAAGGGCATGCTGTCCGAGGAGGAGTATCAGAAGTCACTGCTTGCTCTCAAGTATAAGTATGCGCGTGAGTATGCGTCTCAGTACATGTCCATGGCAAGCAATATGGTACAGGCCATGCAGGATGCTGAGATAGCTGCTGTGGAGAGCAAGTACGAGGTTTTGATCCGTGCAGCAGAGAACAATGGCGAAGACACTGCCCAGTTGGAGCAGGATGCCGCCAATGAGAAGCTCAAGATACAGAAGAAGTATGCCATGAGCAACCTGGTTGTCAAGCTCTCGCAGATCACGGCTGATACCGCTGTTGCCATCATGACGGGCTTTGCTCAGCTTGGACCTATAGCCGGTGCCGTGGCTGCCGTGATGCTGGCCATGACAGGCGCAGCGCAGTACGCCGCCGCTTTCGCGGAGTACAATAAGATAAGCCGTATCAGCCTGCAGAGCACGCCGTCCAGCACATCGCCTGATGCCGGCAACGTACAGCGTGTGGTGCAGTTCGCATCCGGTAAGTATGATGTGATAGGCGCTGATGACGGCCGTACCTACCATGTCCCGTACCTTGGGCCCGCCAGTACTGGAGTAGTGACACGTCCGGCTCTGGTAGGCGAGCGTGGCACTGAACTCATCATTGCCGCCGACACTCTGGACCGTTTGCGCTCACACATCAACTATCCAATGATAGTCAGTGCCATCAATGATGCCAGGTCTGGCCGGGTGCCACAGCATGCGTCAGGATCCTATGACGCCCTTGCGGACCCGACCTCTCCGGCATCGTACGTGACAGGTTCTGCAGGGGATGACAAGGCAGGCCTGCTCAAGTGGGTGATAGCAATCTACAACCTGCTCAAGAGCATGCCTACTAACAAGAGGTGTTATGTAGTATTGGATGATATCAACGAGGCTCAGGAACTGAAGGACCGCTCATCGGCTCCGTTCACCCGTGGCGATAATAAGAACAAGTAAGTATGGCAATAAGGATATCTATTGGTGGTGAGAACCTGGATCTTCCGCAGAACTTCCAGCTGAAGGTTGATTTCTACTCGCCTGTGTTCAACACCCTTGGCAGTCAGTCGATGACCGCCACGCTGCCGCCGACACCCCGCAACCTGGAGCTGCTTGGCCATCCGGAACGTCTGGATAATGTGACCCGCACTTCATTCATTGACGGGCTGCTGTCTGACGGACCTTACACAAGGTCTATCCGTATCAACATACTCTCATCGACAGCATCCGGAATAGAGCTGAGCTTCGGTACTGACGAAAGCCTGCTCTATTCATCCTGGAATGATCTCAAGCTCCGCGACATACCTGGTCTTCCTGTGTACACTCCAGCTGGAGAGACTGTGACCGAGAAGGTGAACAATCTTATCACCCTGATGAACCAGGTGTATAAGAGAACTCTGGATAACCTGGACTTCCGCGTGTTCCCTGTCGCCCTTGAGTTCGAGGACCGTCCGGATGAACCTTCAGACAAGGATTTCCCCAAGTTCACCATACTCAATGATATTAACGTATCATTCGATACCGGTGACCTTGCAATACTGCATACCACTCTCAAGAGCGAAGCCCGCGAGATGTCTTTCGGCAAGGACGAAGACAGCAAGGTGTCAGTACCCTTGGGTTACGGCGTCTCGCCGTTCCTCAGGGTCGGCCGGTTCCTGCATCTCCTCTTTGACCTGTTTGGGTATACATTGGAAGAGAACATCTTCGACACTGATCCGCAGCTCAAGCAGATGGTGATGCTGAATAACACCATGGATGCTATCTGTGCCGGTTATATCGATTATAAGGATTTGCTTCCGGATTGCACCGTCAATGACCTGCTCGAGTCACTGAAGGCTCGGTTCGGTGCTGTATTCTTCCTGAATGGCAATACCAAGATTGCCAGACTTATGCTCATACGGGATATCCTGACATCTGATACCATGAACGACCTTACCCCAAGACACTCTGTTCTTCCGTCAAGGTCTTTCAGTAAGCCATCACGTCTTGTACTCAAGCTCACCAATAACTATGAGCGCAGCGCAACATGTGATGATGAGCTTAACTTCTCTGAGTTCCTGGTCAAGTACCGAGACTATTATGACTTTGAGAATGTAGGTGTCTATTCACCAATTCAGTTCTGCGGCTTCGGCCGTTACTTCTGCCGGTTTAACCAGGCAACCAACCACAAGGCCTTCATGTCATCGTTGTTCTTTGACTGGGATACAAAGGAGAAAGACTATGAGGAGTTCTCCCTGTCCGGCAAGGATATGTCATTACCCATGTACACGAATGTAGATCATCTTAACGACTTACCATGGAGCGTGCCTTCCTTGCCCCTCTATCTCTCCGGAGTGCGTAATGCTCATACTTCCATTAAGAACTCATCTGCGCTGCAGTCGGATGACACACTGGAGCAGGGCACAGATCTTTGCTTCTGCTTTGCCCATGGCGTGCGTCAGGAGATTTCCATGGAGTATGATGATGGTGTCCGCTATGGTTCACCGTATTGCACAGATAGGTTCGGAGAGAGGTTTGTTGATGCGTCCGGTAATGCATATATCTACTCTCTTGTGGCCGTAGGTAATGACGGAAGCTATAACCGATTCTTCAAGGACTTTGACCGTTTCTTGAGAGCTGCGAATGACCAGGTGAGTACAACCTGCAATGTCAGCCACTCCGATATCGCCGATCTGGATCTTGCCGGCAAGTGTCATCTGTTTGGTCAGCCTCTCCTCATCGATAAGGCCTCTGTCACGTTCCCTCTCGCTGAGGGCAGTCAGAGTGAGCTGCTCATGCGCACTCTGCGCCTGGCCGAGCCTGTTCCTGATGTGGACTCTCTCGTAGACAATGTGACGCAGCCTGTAGAGGTGTGGTTTGTGACTTCTAATATAGGCGATATCCAGCAGCGTCTGTCAAGCAGACTGCTTGACGATATCCGTCGCCGTCATCAGAGCGTATTTGACATCTCATTCAAATACGGTTATGGCCCCAGGTCGTATTTCTCTGATATACGCCGGCCGTCAGCCGAGGACTGTGACAATCATGTGACGAAGACCATACGTTACAAGATATACCTCAAATACCAGTACAGCTACAACGATTCTACCTGGTACACGCCTATTGATAAGGGAACCGTCATAGACTCTGATGAGTCTTACGTTACCGAGACTTGGGAGGCCAGACGTCGTTCTGAGGTCATACCGCTTCTCTGACCTTATGGCGCAGGCGCTTGCGCCGGATCTTGTCAAGTCTGCGTATCTCACCCATGTTGTCATCCATAGCTTTCAGGATCCTGTCATGCCACTTGGTGTGTATATTGCACTTACCCCGTGACTGCAGGACCTTGTAGTCCTTCAGACTCACCTCTATTGTCTCAACCCTCTTGTGCTGTTCATCCCTGCAGCTCATGATAAGTGAGTCCACCTTGTCGTAGTAACCGCCTACGCAATGCTGCATCTCACTGCCCTCAATGACCATGTCTGCAGGTGACTGGATGACTGTGAATGTCAGTTTCTCATCCTTGAACTCAAGAGGCAGCAGTTCCTTGAGGCGGTTGATATATTCCTTGCGGTCCTGTTCTGCCTTGATGGCGCGTCTTATCTCGTTCTCCCGACGTTGCTTCTCGGCCTCTTTGGCTTTCCTGCGGTTGACGATGATGTTTATCCTGGTATGTTCAGCATCGAAGTCTTCCGGTACCACCATTTTCGGATTATGTGTGTCCATGCCCAGGTACTGGAGGTTCCTGATATGGTCTTCCCAGTCTGACCAGTTGTCAGTGATCCACAGGTATCTGAGCGCCAGTCTCCAGCAGTGCTCCGGCACCTGACTTGTCATGTAGCTCACCAAGGCGTCACCACCCAGAATCTTCATGATGGTCTCGGCATACCGGCTCTTGAGTATGGCTGCCGTATATTGTATGATGCTCATGTGACACTTGCCGCATAGCTTCCCGTTCCACATGGGCCCGTATATCCTGGATATATGCTTGTGTCCGGGCAGTACGTCGTAGTACCAGTCGTTGTGCGGGCCGTAGTTGCCTCTCACAGCGAAGTCTGAGTACAGCGAGTATGTCTGATTCCAGTTCATGTAGTTGAGATTGCGTGACACTGTTGTTTTCTTTCCATCCTCGCGGATCCAGTTCTGGTTCACCTCCGTGACCTCTATCGTCATATCCTGCTTGCTGAAGTACTTATATACAACGTACTTCCGGAATACCTGGTACCCGAAGTGTACCTCAGCCGACAGCAGCCACAGGTCCACTTTCTTTCCGGACGGCAGGTATATGTCGTTGGTGAACGTGCATCCGCATTCCGGACATGTCTGACCTTTTGCTTTCTTGGGGTCCATCTTCACCATGGAGCCGCAGTGCAGACATCTCACATGTGCCTTGTAATGGTCACAGTAGAGACCTCTCCAGGCTGTGTCTGTAAGATACAGCTTCTTGCCCTTACCCATGGGCTGTCTGAGAAGTCTGAGGCTCATGCCCCAGACTTTCTTCTGTTCATCTGTTTTTGGTTTCATGTCAAAATCCGAATAAAGATCCTGCAAAGTGTTTATCGACCTCTTCCTGCTTCTTACGCAGTGCCTCCAGACGCGCTTCCTCCTTACGCTCGGCCTCTTCCTGCTCTCTCTTCTTGCGGTTGGCCTCAATTTGCTCCGGAGTGAGAGGCGTGTATGCTGAAGGTATGTAAGTCGGCTTAGGCTCAATCTTTATCTGCTCTTCAACTACCGGAGACATGTAGTAGTTGACCAGCAGCGCGAATACTGTGTTGGAGCTTACGGCCGCCACGCTGCGGTTCTTGTCCTTGAACTTGTCCTTGACATAATCTGCAATGTAACTCTCGGCCTCATCCATCTTATGCGTGCCGTCCTTCATGCTGTCCAGGATATCCGGATAGACCTGACCGTGCAGGTTGATGTAGTTCTCATATGTCGCTTCATCGTTGTCACCTATGATATCCTCGTTGTAAGGCACTATCTCGACGTTCTCCATGTCGAAGTCCTTGATGCGTACCTTCTTCACTGTCTTGAACTGCGGCTGTTCCACCGCGGTCTCTAAAGTCTTGTTCTCTTCCATAGTTGTTGTTGATTATAACCGGCCGTGGTCGGCGTATGAGTAATATGCTTCACTTGTCACTATCACGTGGTCTATAAGGTTCATGTCAAAGAACTGGCATGCCTGCTGCAGCACACGTGTTATGTTGTCATCCTGCCTGGATGGTACCAGAGCTCCGGACGGGTGGTTATGGATCATGGCTATCCCGCAGCTGTTGGTCAGCAGCGCTGCCTGCATTATCTGGCGGATATCCACCGATGCGGACGTCATGCCGCCTTCCGCCACCTTCCTATATCCGTTCACCTTACCTGCCTGGTTTAACAGCAGTACGTAACACTGTTCGCAGTAGTCCAGCACATCCTTGTCATATATGCTCATGGCCATGTCATATACATCCTTGGATGTACGCACCTCTTTCTGCTCAATGCCTGTGTCTCGGCGGTAGCTCATCTTGACCTCTGCCACGCAGTGGAGCCCCTGTATTGTGTCTGTCGCATTCATAGTCTTTCTTCGGTTAGATCGGTTAATGACTCATTGACCGTGAAGCTCTGTATGTAGAGCCTGCTGAACAGCCCGTCTCCGCGGAACTCCTCGGACTCGACCCGGCTGGCATCGTACGTTACAGGTTCCCGGCGGATCATGTTCTTGCGCATCATGGCCATACCGGCTTTCTGCTTGCACTTCCTCGCTCTGCGGATGCTGTCATGCACTCCTACGATACTGACACCTCTGACTCCCGTGGATGTGCTGGTGTCCTTGATGACTGCATACACACGGAGCCACTTGCTGACTCTCACTCTTTGTTTCTCTCTTTCCATTAGTGTTTGTTTTTTAAGGGTTGAACAACGAAAAATCACATTGCAGACAAAAGCCTTTCCCGTGGCCTGTCAAGGGTTTAATGCGCAGCGGCCCTTTACTGGCCGGAAGGAGAGAGGCTACCTTGCGATGTGATTGTCGTTGTGACCCTGCAAACTGTCCTTTAAGAGAGAATTGCGGGTGATTATCTTCGTAGCATGAAAGTTCAACTCGTGCCCCAGTTTACCGGTGTGGCCGCCAGGGCGGCTGCCTATTACGGCCATCAGCCATCAGAAGATGAGCTGCAGGATTTCTTCTGTCTGCTCACCATGCCGTGTGTAGAACGTGACCAGATTATTGATGATTCCGATGTCACCGTCCAGGAGACCGGGCACTTCGTAATACCCCAGATATCATGGCCCTGAGAGCAACCTTGACACCAGCATCGTCGCTGTTTGTCGGAAACCCCGTCAAGCTGGACATATCGTCTTCATCACTGTGCAGGTATAAGATATATGTCGGCGGCAGTCTTGTCTATACAGGCAGCGGCATCGGCACCTTCTATACTTATATCCAGGATGTCATCGCCTCGCGTTTGTCGGCTCCCCGGCCGTTCAATAATGATGACCGTCTGCTGATTCCCTCTACATCCGGAGTGCGCAGCTGCTCAGTGGAAGTGGAGAACGCAGCGGGTGAGACTTGGAGTACTACATTCACCGCGTACCTTGGTGGAGTGAGCCGTGCTGTGCTGCGCTCCCTTGGTAACAGCAACATCTTCACGAACCGGTTCCTTGCCGATACCGGTAACATCTTCTTTACCTTGAGAGGCTGCAATGACTATGTCACCGTCAAGGAGACTGAGATCAGCCCGTTGCTGTTCATCTATCCGCTCACCGGTCAGCTGTCAGTGGAGTCCGGAGGATTCACCTACAACCTGCAGGGAGAACCTGGTTCTATGTACGCGCTCAACATAGACCGTTTACGCAGGCTCTATCTTGAGGAGTATGACTTGCTGCCTTCATTCTTTACCGTCGTAAACTCAGGGACTACTGTCATCACTATCGGTATCACTCCGGCAGAGGTGTCGCGTGACCGCTATTACCTGCGGTTCCTCTCTTCACTGGGCGCTTATGAGATTATTGAACTGAAGGGCCTGGCCCGCCGTTCTGCCTCTGAGGACACTGCCGAAACTCCCACCTTCGATGTCTTTGATGACCTTGTAGGCGGTTATCGCCAGCAGCGCGCACGTATGGCTGTAAGGCCTCAGCTCTCGCTGTCCACCGGTGACATCACCGAGGATGAGCTTATCTTCTATCAGGATATGCTGTCATCTGAGGACGTGACTCTCCTTGGTTACCATGGACAGGAGTTCAAGGTGCTGCCTTCTTCTCCGGAGCTCACCTTCTCGCATAACTTCAGCGGTCTCCAGTCGTTCGTGATTGACCTCATCTTCAGCGATCAGGATGACCGTTACTCCAATGACGATATTGATGCGCGTATGGGTGACGGACGCATCCACACCTCCGAGTTCACAGACCAGTTCAACTAAGCATGGAGACACCCCAGGAATATATTGACAATCTGATCATCTACATCGATGAGGCTGTCGCTCGTGCGTCAGTCTCCAACCGTCATGTAGCTGCTGTCCTGGATTACCTCAACCGCCGTCTCAAGAGTCTGCCCGAGATATGCAGTCACTTCTCCAATGATGCGGGCCATAACGTCAAGTTCGACGATCATGAGATAGCCTATCTCACTGACCTGGTCAAGTTCTTGCGTAAGGACGTGCCGGATGCGGCAGCTGCTCTCATCACGTTCCTGATGGGAGCCAAGTTCGGTGATTACATACCTGGTCTTTCCGGCCGTGGTGCCTATATCGATGATAACGGTGATGCTGAGTTCGGCAGTCTCATCATCCGAAAGTTCATCGAGGTGCAGGAGTTCCGTTGTAACAGAGTGTCGGTCATCATGGGTAACCAGTGGCGTTCCCCGGGTGGCGGACTCATCGAGCGTGTCACTGTTGATACCGATATCTATGGTAATCCTCTCAATACCGGTATCATCACCCTGCATCTTGAGGATGGTGAGTTCGGTGCCGTGGCTGTGGATGACATCTGCATGGGTTCTTTCCACATGCAGAATGACTCATTCAACGCGGTGCAGGATATGGATGACTCCATGGGCAATTTCATGATGACCGGATTCGCCACCTGTTACTTCCGTGTCACCTCAATACTTACTCCGGATTGCAGTCAGTTCACCTATCAGCTGCGTGGTGTCTCTGACCGCTGGACTGCACAGAACCATCCTGCAGCCCAGATGAACTTCGTGGCGTATGGTAACTTCACCGATGCGACACGTCAGGTGTCCCGGTACTCCACACGCACCTATGAACGCTACCTTGCCGGTGTCAACACATGGGAGTTCCAGCCTGGTAATATCATGGCTCAGTTCGGTGACCTGAGTAACCTTGATGTTTTCGGCCTCAATATGAGTGGTTACTCGTGCTATCTGAACAACATCTATATGTCCGGTACCATTCAGCAGATCGAGAACGCGGCTCTGCGCATCAGTTCTGAGACGGATGGTGACGGATTCCTGGACTGGGGCGAAGAGTCCACCTGGACATTCCAGGTCTGGAAGGGCTATTATGAGGATATCACTGACCAAGTGACCCGCTGGTCTATCACCCGAGATTCCGGAGACCCTGCCGAGGATGCGGCATGGCTCAACAAGGCCAAGGTCCGCAATTTCGCCGGAACCATAACAATAGCCTTTAAGGCTGATGACAACGACCTCGCGCCGATGTCATCCACTATCAGTACATTATTCACAGTGACGGCTTGGGTCGGCACCCGTTCGGTCCAGCGTCAATATCTTATTTGATGTGGAAACGATTAAGAAAAGAAAACGTAAAGTCTTCGCGCCACTGACAACTTCTGTCACTGTGGCCTGTGACAGCGCCTTCTCATCGGTGACGCAGGTTTATAACGCCAAGATCCAGGAGTACGAGCCTGACCGCACTGTTATCGCTACGGTGTTGCGTCCTGTGGTGACCGCCAACGCAGTTGACGGCAGTTGGAATGACCCTTATGTCAACAAGCTGCTGGCCGACATGCACTGGTTCGCCAACGGACAGGATATATCCACCCTCGATGACTGGACCGGCAAGTATGAGATATCGCAGGTGGGAGCGGAGCGTGGCAGTCTCATCATAAGGCGTAACGTAGCACCTGGAGAGCGTATTGACCTGCACTTTGAGGCGGTCCTTCCGGATCCGCGTATCGGTGAGAACATAGATATCGTCAGTGAGGCCGTCTGCCTGTCCACTACGGATAAGTCCTTCGACTCATACGCTGCCTCTCTCTCTGAGGATTCCAGTATCGTCTATCGGCCTCTGCTGGATAAACTCTACCTCTATTCATGGCGTGTTGCCCAGGGCCTTATTGCTGCATCACCTGCAGCTGAAGCTGCCTGCCGTAACGGCAATGAATATGAACGTGTTCTGAACTTCGCGCTCTTCAGAGGCATCACACGTCTCAATTCCGGATATACCGTGAAGCTCTTCCGTATCAATAATATCCTCAATATGACTGAGGTGACGCTGCCTGACCCGCTTGTCATCGGTATGACCCTGACCACTCTCACCTTGGATCTGAGACTGATGGATAAGGATGACTTTGCCCTGCTTTTCTATGTCGACAACAATGAGGTGGCCAGGCTCCAGTTCAGCGTCTCTCTTGGACGCTTCCCCATCGAGAACGCCGAACCTGTTGACAGCTGCGATATCAGCCCCATTGACACTGAGATTTACAACCGCCTCAGCGCCCATTCTGAAGGTGTTGTGATTGAGGATGCCGGCGCTTTCCTCAACATAACCTGGTTGACCGATTCGGCCACTAAGAATGCCGTCCAGCATAATGACGGTGAGCGTACAGTCATCCAGCTTGCAGACACAGGTATAGGGTCCGGTGCTGATGACAGCTGGCTGAATGTTTATGCGTCAATCAAACAGAAGCCTGCATACAGGGTGGCCGTTGACCGTAACGGCAAGGTGTTCACAGATCGTAATGGTGTACCTTATATATTCCGCTGACTATGAAGTACGTTATCTGTCTCCGCTCATCCGCTGAGCTTCATGACATCAAGACTGCACATCATCTGATGGATGACACCCGTGTAGCCCTCTCAGAGAAAGAGGTTCTGTCCTGCAATGCTGTTACCGGTACACTCGAAGAGAGGGCCGGGCAGTTGGGAGGTGTCGTATCGACACTGCAGGAGGTTAAGTTCGTTTTAAATCAATAATAATTCAAAGCTATGCCAGACAACTATTCTGCCCAAGCGTCCTTCACCGTGAGGCGTATCAGGCACAATGATTCACTCTTTCTGACTCTCGAAGGCAATGGCAAGCCGCTCTTCCAGTCGTTTGATAAAGAAACCGGAGTACCTTCTCCAGACTGGACTCAGGCTGCCAATCAGCCAGTGCTCACACCTCATTCTTCGTCTCTGATGGGGGCGACCGTGAGTCTCTCTCATCATAGCTGGAGCTATAATGGTACTCTACTTGTATTCAATGGGGCTACCTCCGGAGAATATATCGCAGACAGTACCGGTAAGTTCGCGCTCAACCCAACCACCGGAGCCCTGAAGATAATAGGCAACCTGGCCAGTGCCACTAATGTAGCCAATGACACTCTCAGCTACTCATGCGTAGCTACTGTAGCCGGTTATGAGTATAATCTGAGCAAGTCGCGGGATATCGTCATTCAGGAGGGAGGAGCCAGCTCTTACTATGGATTTATCAATGCAAACTCACTGCAGCTGGACTCTGATGTCAGCACTGTCAATCTCGTACCCAACCTCTGGCTTGCCGGCACTCCCGTGCAGTCGTTCTATGTCAAGTGGTACAAGGGTAACGCAGTGTTCCGTGAGAAGTCTGCAGCAGCAACTGTCAACGTAGGCCGTAGTGATGTTGACGGCAGCGCCACCTTCATCGCTGAGTTCTACCTCAACCAGGCTGATGCCAACTATGTGTTCCGTGCCGGCATCTCCATACTTGACATCCTGGATGCTATCATCATTGTCCCATATGCCGACGGTGTCAACAAGGATATCGATAACGGCAAGTCCGTCACCGTCAAGGCCCGTGTCATCAAGGCTAATACAGGTGCGGTACTGACTCCTGTCAACCCTACATGGCACTTTGATGCCTACAATCCCAACACATGGGAGGTAGTCAAGACATCCGATACAGACAGTATCGTTGTGGGTACCGATGAGTCCGATGAGGCAGATGGCAGCATGCATGACGTGCGTGTCGAGTGCCAGGTACAATTCGAATCATACACAACTAACTAATCATAATTATGGATAACGAACACAGTCAAGATCTTGCGCAGGTGCCGATAGTCACCGCGCTGCTGAGGGGTCAGTACGTCTTGTGCCAGGTTGACGGCGACATGAAGCGTATCACCCTTGACAACCTTATGAACAGCATCAACTTCGGTAACGAGGAGCTGCTGCGTGAAGTGGCCTGGGGCTGCCCGATCAAGCAGTCTATCCAGTCATCACAGAACTGGGGTATGGTAGGTAATCGCGACCTCTATGCTCAATACAAGTCCATGGTCGGCCGTTACCTTGTCAAGAACAACGGTAAGGCTGCCAAGCTCTCTGTAAGTAACTCTAATGTCTATGTCGACGGCACTCCTCTGGATGCCAGCATAGGTCATGTCATGGTCAAGGCTCCGCGTCTGTATCTTCTCTATAAGGTTGACGCAGCCACTAATATAGGCTATCTCTGGGGTTCCTTCCTGCCCATTGGCGGCTTCTATATTGACCTCTGCGTAGGAGCTATGCTCGGCTCTATCGTTAGCGGTAAGCTCGTGTCACGTCCTGGCCTGGTACCACAGACTAGTAAGCGCATTGATGAGTTCTTTGCCGCCGCTCAGGCCAACGGAGCGAGGTTCGGCCTCGTGGATTATGACTGGGCTGTCTGGAATGTTGCCATGAACCTCTTTGAGTTCGGTAACCCCAACATCCAGGCCAACATAGGCAATGGCATCACCGGTACCAATAGCGGTTCCGACTACCTGACCCCGTGGTCGTGGCCTGTAGGTGACACCATGGCTCTCGGAGACGGTTGCAGTAAGGTTGACAAGGCATGGACCACTTCTGGAGGTGTTGCTGTCACCGGAGCCTGCCACATCAACTTCTTCGGTCAGGAGGATCCTATCTGCTACTGGCATATGATGCAGGGTGTATATTGCGGTAACAGCGGCAATGCCGACCAGGACGGTTCGGAGGTCTTCATCTACAAGGGCAACCGTCTGCCTACATCTGCAGAGCTGGCCACCCATCCGGCCGGTGAGTTCCGTCAGATCACACGTCCCACCACTGAAGGCTTCATCAAGGAGATGATTCTTGGTCCTAAGTTCGACATCTTTGCTTCCGTCCTCGGCGGTGGAGCAGGTGGCGATTCCTACTGGGGTGACTATCAATATCACAATGCCACAGGTCAGCTGGTGCTGCTTGGCGGTGCTGCGAGCAACGGCTCGTACTGCGGTCTCGGTTACGTCAGCTCGATCAACGCCTGGTCGAGTGCGTATGCGATCATTGGCTCTCGCCTTGCATATTATGGTGAGATAGATGTTGTGGACGGTAAGGATATCGCCGCTGCATAAGTGTTCTTTTGATTTTTTTGTATAAAGGTTATAGTTATTCTGCTTGTATAAACCCGGCGGTGGCTGTGCCGCCGCCGGTAGGCAGGAGGGATAGGGAGCTGGTGCTGCTTGGCGGTAATGCGAACAACGGCTCGAACTGCGGTCTCGGTTACGTCAACTCGAACAACGCCTGGTCGAATGCGAATGCGAACATTGGCTCTCGCCATACTTAGGAACAATATATTATTCTTGATTCCCTCAGCCTTGACCCTGCACCTTGTAGTGCAGCGTAACGACGGAAAGTCGTGATGTCAGAACACAGATCGCGGAAAGGTCGGAGGCACACCGGCAAGTGGCGTTAGTAGGTTAAATCTCGAAGACTCCAGGCGGTCATCCTATGCAAGCGAGGATGATGATTTATGTATGTATGGTCAAACGCAAAGGTTACATTATCGAGAAGGTTGCCGATATGGACAATCTTCGCAATGCGGCCCGCGAAGCTCAGCGGAACAAGAACCCTCGCAACGACTCCATCGTGGCTTTTAATGCCAATCCGGAGCCTAAGCTGCAGGCTCTTCGTGAGATGATCCTTACTCTCCACTTCCCTGAGACACAATACAGGCGTAAGGAACTGCAGAATGACTATGGTAAGGCGCGCTCCCTCTGCTACGAAGACTATTATCCCTGGAATGTACTCCAGTATGCCATCATGCGTGTCATCGGCAGGGATGTCTTCTCCGGCATCGTATATGACTCGTTTTCCTGCGTGCCCGGGAAAGGGACCCATTGGGGTGTCAAGCGTCTGAAGATGTTCCTCAGACGCTACCCGGAGTTCAAGTGGAGGGTGCAGTGTGACGGCCGTAAGTATTACTTCTCACTGCCGCATTATATCATACTGCAGCGCTTCAGCCGCAAGTACAAGGATAAGAAGTTTCTGAAACTGCTCGAGGTGGCTGTGCTCAAGTTTGAGTCCGGTCCTGAGTATATTAAGATATTTGAAGATGAAATTGAGAAACGTGACAAGAGGAGTAAACATAGGAGGGTACATGAGCCAAGCCCTGAGCTTGCTTGCGTCTAACCCCATAGCGCGTCACATGAAGGAGCATGTCAGAGTCAAGTGTCTGCTCCTGCAGTGTGATGACTGTCTCATGCTGGCCGCTACCAAGGGCGATGCCTGGAAGTACTTCAACGAGTATGACGCCCAGTGCGCCGCCAATGGCATCGTCATCAAGTCCAGCTATACTGTTGCTCCTATTGCTCACCTGCTTGGCAATAATGAAAAGAAAAGACGGCGCAAGAGGCAGAGGGGAAGAGGTAGGCGAAAGGTTTGAATTCCTTGGCTACCGCTTCAGCCGGGAGCGCAACCTGATGCGCAAGATGACCAAGAAGCGGTTCATACGTAAGACACGAGCCAAGACCTCGGCCGAGCGTCACCGCCAGATCCTTGCCAGCTATTGGGGTATATGCAAGCACGGCCACTGCCGTCACTTGTGGAACGTAGTAACGAATAACGATATGAGTTTTGCAGAAAAAGGAATAAAGAAACGTGACCGTATCAAGGACGGTCAGAAATTCTTCGAGGTCGAGGAGCGTAAACTCTTTGACCTGGTCAACCTTCCGATGACCATTGTGGATTTTCAGAAGGATATATCCACCAGGCTCGGAGCCGGCCGGTATTGTGTGCTGTGTGAGATCGACGGCCGCAGGTTCAAGTTCATCACCAACTCCATTAACATCAAGGACGTCCTTGACCAGGCTGCTGAAGCCGAGGAGAATGGTAATAACATCTTCCCCGTTACCAATGTCATCATACGTCGTAAGAGCATCGGAGACGGCAAGAGTATGTATTATTTTGACGAATGATTCATTAACAATTAAGCAAAGAAAATATGAAAACAACTTATCAGCTTGACAGTGTACCGGCATCCGGCATCATCATTATCCTGGAAGGAGCTCTCATGCGTGTCATGTTCGACATAACTCACCGTGAACCCGTCGAGGAGGATGGCCATATAGGCCCCGACAACCTCTATGATGTTGATATCGTCGATGTCAATGGCCGCAGTAAGGGTGACGTCATCAGCGCCATCGTCAATGACCGTTATACTCCTGACCAGGTGCAGGCCTTGATTGCCAACTATGCGCTGGCCACCGATCCCGACTCCGACATCACTGAGGATAAGCGTCACGAGTATCGCGAGGAGTACCAGGCTTATCAGGACTGCCGCTCTGAGGCTAAGCAGGTGGCCGCCCTCGTTGTCCTGGAACTTGAAGACATGTGACTGCTATGAGTGTCGGTTATATGCTCTCAGGCTCTCTGATGGTGCGCCGCCGTCCCAAGAATGGTACGGCTGGTAACGGAATCGTTACCGATGATTTCTATTACAAGCTGACAGATACCCCTATACCACCATCCGCCACTTCGCTTACGGTTGCAAACGGCTGGTATATCTCCGGATCTGCAGGATGTCCTGTGGCTCCAGATGATGCCAACCCATACCTGTGGCAGTGCGAATGGATCCAGTACACTCGTGACACCAGCCTTAATAAGAAGGTGCTCAAGCTCTCTCAGGTTCACAATATGCTTCCTCAGCCCAATCTGCTCGAGGATACTGCGTTTGATTCCGAGGACCGTCTTACGCACTGGGAGATTCATAACGGCCGAATCAACCCGGAAGCGCGTCAGGACAGCAACGGATTCGCCATGTATCCGTCTAATGGCTACACGGATAGCTTGTCGCAGAGACTCTGTAGTCCCGGATTGTTCAGTAAGATTAAACCTTCAACCTGGTACACGCTGAGCTTCTATAGCCGCACCCGAATCTATGTCAATGCTACCAGCGATGTCTATGGATTCCCATCACCTCAGCCCAGTGCTTTTGTGTTCAATCTCAAACCTGGAAGATATCGCCTTGTCATCAATGGCCACTGCTCGGCAGCAGCGCGTCAGGCTGCACAGCCTGTTAGTCTTAGGGCCTATCTCTTCGGTCCTGCATCTGTCGGTACCGGGTGGATATATTCGACATATGCCGAGATAACCTCCTTGTATGATGTAACTGTTCAGGGTGGCTTGCTCACCATACCCAGCGGATATGGAGGTGATTACAAGGTCCTGTTCTATGCCTTTAAGAATCAGGACACTGGCGGTGACGCCGGAGAAACAGTCACTATTAACTGGTTCCAGATTCTGGATCCTGACAATAGCGTCCAGATGTTCACCAGTATCAGCTCCTCACGATCAGCATTTCCTCTCGAGCCGGACACTAATTTTATTGTCGATGGCAAGGTCGAGGAGGACTCACCCGCTTCTGGAATTGTCGGCTGGAATTTTGACCGGGACACCCATCCTGATGCTAACGGCTGGACCCGTCACAGTGTGACCTACAAGACCAAGGCCTCTATACCCGAAGTCATCCACAGTCTCCTCTTCATGACCTCCAACAGCTATGTGGAGATATGTCAGCCCAAGTTCGAGGAATGTATCATGCCTACCGAGTGGATGCGTAACGAGAACGATGCCAAGATGACATTCTCCCGCAACCCAGCTGGAACCTGGACTCACGGTCGGACCTATTATTACTTCGATGGTATTCAGGACTGTGTCTATGCCCGGCGTGGTGAGAATGACGCTACCAAGATAGTCTATGTCATGAAGAAGCGTACCACCGCTCTTGGCTACGCATCCAATACAGAACCGTACCTTGACCCTGTGCACTGGGAACCGGCTTCATACCAGCGCTTCATCTGCTCGGAGGCTATGTTCGCCGAGGAAATCTTCTCGGACTTCATTAGGTCCAAGAAGCTGCTCGCTGAAGGTGGTGAAACCAAGGTGTCTATTGAAGATGGACTCATGGAGTTCTTTAGCAAGAGTAATGGTTCCTGGCTCAGCAACATCCGCCTTGGACTTGTTGACGGCAGCGCCTCTCTTATGTTCTATGACAATGCCGGTAATGTGGTCGCAACGCTCGGCCCCGGCGGTCTGAAGCTGCGTTCTGTTGCCGGCGGTGCCGACCTGTCCGTAGAGCTGCTTCCTGGTCATGAGTGGCCGCTGAAGATCGGCCGGAACTATAGGGTTAAGCGAGACGGAAGTGTGGAGATGTCGGCCGGCACCTTCTCCGGTAATCTTGTATCTGCAGGCGGTATCTTCCGCGGCGGCCTCAGGTCTCCGTATAAGCTCGTAACAAGCAGCTATATTTTGTCGCTTCCGGATGACAGCAGCATATTGGCGCATAATATCTCCGGTACCATCACCATCACTGTCCCGTCAATCACTAACGAATCTTCCGCATATAATGGGCTTGAGGTGAGGATAACCCGATTCTATTATGAGGAAGGAACAGTCAATGTCCAAATAAATGGAGATGTTGTGAATCAGCACTCTGACGTCCGTAATACGGATGGCCGCACCATCTCTCTTGGTAGGGGCAGGGAAGTCGTGTTGCGTGCTGTTTTGTTCTCATACGCAGGCCAGGCCTCTGGTTACTGGCTCCTGGTCAACTCCAGAGACTTCGCATAGTCGTTGTCCTTTCTATATGATAATAACGCGCGTTATTTTGCCTGCAAATAATCAGTTTGACAATGAACAACAAATCCAAAATTGAAATCTGGCTCGCGGTGAGTATGTGTATCTTCGGATGCGCTCTCATCACAGCCGGATTCATCGTAAACCCTGCAGGCCGTATAGACCCAACTGTCCTGACGGCATTCGGTGAGATACTCACATTCGCAGGCTCAGTGATAGGTATTGACTATTCGTATCGCCGTAAGGTTAAGGTCAAGCAGGACGGCGATGAACCCAAAGGGCAGAATAATGATTGATATCAACAAGCTTGAGAGCAGCTGCGGCTCGGCCGTGTGCGCCTATCGTGGCAAGGGTGTATGCAATTCTACGGTTAAGGATTACTGCCCTATGTACACCATATATAAGCCTGTGTACTTCGTAGAGAAAGAGTTCCAGAAGTGTAACCCGCCTTGCTCTATGAAGAATGTTCATCCCGCCCTGCTCAAGCTGCTGGATGACCTGCGCCGTGAGGCCGGAATTCCCATCGTGCTCTCATGCGTATATCGCAGCCGTCAGCATGATCTTGACCATGGCCGCTCCGGGAACTCGGCACACACCCTTGGCCTTGGTGTCGATATTCTTTGCCGGACCACCGCCAACCGGTTCAAGATAATAGCTGCAGCAATAAAGCTTGGTGTTGACCGCATAGGCATTGGTACCACCTTCATTCACATCGATATTGGTGATTCCGATATATTGCCCAGCAATGTCCTCTGGGTTTATGACTCAAACGGCAAGGCCTTGTAACCTCGCTGTCCGGTGCTCATAAGCATAATTGGTTAGTAATTTTAGAACTGTGATTGGAGCTGGATGTGAATCCGGCTTCAGTTGTTTTTATACAATCGTACAAAAACAGTACGTGTCTAATACCATGACTTACAGCATCATGAGCAACACCTGTTCAAAAGTACGGTTCTAAACCCCAATCAGCAGAATCCCTGGAAAGCGATATCCACACCTTCCGTCTTGCTCTCCTCCATGACGTGCGCATACACCAGTGTCTCCCGGAACTCCGAATGTCCCATTATTTCCTTCAGGGCTGCAAGGTCTCGTGTCTTACGCAGGAATATGGTAGCGAAGGTGTGTCTTGCTACCTTCAGAGTCACCTTCTTGCTGATGCCGGCATCTGCCGTTATGAGTTTCAGCTTCTCGTTTATGGTCTGCTCGCACGGATATCCCAGCAGGACCTTGCCTTTCCGGCGCACACCCACTATGTTCTGCAGGATCCTGCGCAATGGTTCACACACCGGTACCAGGATAGGATGTGGATTCCTGGTTTCCAGCTTCTTTCTATAATATGTGAAACTCCTTTCGCCTATCTGCTCCAGCTGCAGGGCCAGCGCGTCACCTATATGGAGTGATGAGAACGCAAGGAATAGGAACACCTCGAGAGACTGATGCTTGACCAGGCTCAGGCTTCCGGACTCGTATATCTGCAGCAGCTGCTTGAGTTCTTCCTCATCAAGGTATGTGATGCTTGGTGTGGTCTTCTGTATCTTCCAGTCGCGGAACGGGTCTTCCTCCATATATCCGGCTCTCCAGGCGGCCCTCGCAAACTTCTTGAGGATTGTCATGTTCTTCATGGCCGTGTTGCGGTTGTTACCAAGGTCACGCATCAGATAGCTGAAGAACCCGTCCAGCTTGTCCTCGTCAAGCTCATCGATGGCCATGTTCGGATAACACTCCTGCAGCTTCGTCAGGACCACATCTTCGGTCTTCCTGGTTGACTCTGCCTCACGTGCTGATATCTTGCTTTGGTGATATCGGGCAAAGTCAACGAATGTGTCAAAGTCGCTCGGCCGACGGTATGCCCTGAGGAAAGTCTCTCTTGTTAGCTTGCGGTCCTTCAGCCGGTACTTGACCAGCACATTGTTGATTCGTGCTCTGATACTCTCTATTATCAGGTTCTTGTCCTTATGGTAAGGATCCTTGGTTGTGACCGCCTGCTGCTTGTCCGACCAGGCCGTCCCCTTTACCTCTACTTTAGTTGAAAAGTGTACTTTCTCCCGGTTGACGTAGAAGCACACCCATATATACCCGCTATTGCCGGAATACTCCCTGTATTGGAACTTAACATTAGCCATCGGTCTACACTTTGTACGCTTTTTCAGCGAAAAACAACACTACTATTATTACGATATCCCTTAAAACGACATAAGGAGATTGGTCACCCAATCTCCTTGTAAACAGCCGATTCCGGACTGTCAATGATTCATGGCCAGCGCAGCGGCCATTCTCTCTAAAACTCTCTGTTGAGGTACCTGGCGGACTCGAACCGCCGTACTCGGTTTTGCAGACCGATACCTAGCCGCTCGGTCAAGGTACCATTTGCATTTGCGGTTGCAAAGGTAATTGATTTTTTGATACCTGCCTTATACTGCATGATTTTATTTCCAAAAAATTGATTCGGCTGAAAATGAAATTTTTAAAAAGTGTGAAATTCCTGTTATACTTGGTATTATGGAACAAATCTTAATCAAATAGGAAACAAAAATGAATTCCGTGAATATTTCGGTAATTAATTTTGCAACAGATCAGAAAGGAAAAAATAAAATCAGATACCTTTTCCAATAATTGATAAAAAACGATCCCGAGTGATTTGATTGTAGTCACCCGGGACGTTTTTTGTTAGCTGAATATAAGTTGTCCGTTTTGGGCACGGGCTGTAACGGGCTTGCTGCGGTCAACTTCTCCCGACAATATCATTGTGGACAGTTTGTTGAGCAACAGCGTCTGCAAGGCACGCTTGACAGGACGTGCACCGAATTCCGGATCATAGCCTGCACTGGATATCAGGTCTATTGCAGAGTCATCAATAGTAAGATTGATTCCACTCTCGGCAAGCATACGGCATACACCCTGTGCCTGGAGTTTTACAATCTGACGGATCTCTGATTCGCGCAGCGGCATGAATACCACAGTCTCGTCTATACGGTTCAGGAACTCAGGACGGATGGTCTGCTTAAGCATTTCAAGCAGATGCTTGCGGGTCTCGTCAAGCCACTGCTGACGGCTTTCATCGGTTGTGCCTACCTGTGCCGAACGCTCACGTATATAATCGCTTCCCAGATTGCTGGTCATGATTATTATTGTGTTCTTGAAGTTTACCGTACGGCCCTTGTTGTCGGTCAGACGGCCGTCATCAAGTACCTGCAGCAGTATATTGAACACATCGGGGTGAGCCTTCTCGATCTCATCAAACAGTACTACGGAGTAGGGCTTACGGCGCACGGCTTCGGTCAGCTGACCGCCCTCATCGTAACCCACGTATCCGGGAGGTGCTCCGATAAGACGTGTCACTGAGAATTTCTCCTGATACTCACTCATATCGATACGGGTCATCAGTTTCTCGTCGTTGAACAGATATTCGGCCAGGGCTTTTGCAAGTTCGGTCTTACCGACACCGGTGGTGCCCAGGAAGATGAAACTGCCTATTGGACGTTTGGGATCCTGCAGTCCCGCACGGCTGCGGCGTACTGCGTTGGCTACAGCGCTAATGGCCTCTTCCTGACCTACAACACGCTTGTGCAGCTCCTCTTCAAGGTGCAGAAGCTTTTCACGCTCGCTCTCCAGCATACGGTTTACAGGTATGCCGGTCCAGCGTGATACGACCTCGGCTATATCATCGGCGGTAACCTCCTCCTTGACAAGGGCGCTGTCGCCCTGTTTGGAGTGGAGTTCCTCCTGTATCCTGGCTATATCGGCTTCCAGCTCTTTGAGCTTGCCGTAACGGATTTCGGCCACACGACCGTAATTGCCGTCACGCTCGGCATTGTCGGCCTCTATCTTGAGCTGCTCAATGCTCTGCTTATCCTGTTGGATCTTGGCTACAAGAGCCTTTTCTGACTCCCATTTACTGCGAATCTGCTTTTCCTGGCTCTGCAGTTCATCGATTTCGGCATTGAGCTGTTTGAGTTTTACGGTATCGTTCTCGCGTTTGATTGCGGCACGCTCTATCTCAAGCTGCTTTAGCCTACGTGTAATCTCATCCAGCTCCTCGGGCACTGAGTTACGTTCCATACGCAGTTTTGCGGCTGCCTCATCCATAAGGTCGATGGCCTTATCGGGAAGGAAACGCTCGGTAATATAACGGTTGGAGAGCTCCACGGCAGCTATCACGGCTTCATCCATGATACGTACTTTGTGGTGGTTCTCATAGCGCTCCTTCAGTCCACGCAGTATAGAGATTGAGCTCTGTACATCAGGTTCATCAACCATTACGGTTTGGAATCGGCGTTCCAGGGCCTTATCCTTCTCGAAGTATTTCTGATACTCGTTAAGGGTAGTGGCTCCTATGGCACGCAGGTCACCGCGGGCCAGGGCAGGTTTGAGGATGTTTGCGGCATCCATTGCGCCTTCGCCGGCTCCGGCACCTACAAGAGTATGAATTTCATCTATGAATAGGATATAGTTGCCGTCTGACTGTATGACCTCGTTGATCACTCCTTTAAGACGTTCCTCGAATTCACCTTTATATTTTGCACCGGCCACCAGTGCACCCATATCAAGTGAATAGACGGTCTTGGATTTAAGGTTCTCGGGCACATCGCCGCGTACAATACGCTGGGCGAGACCCTCAATTATTGCGGTCTTGCCGGTACCCGGCTCACCAATCAGGATAGGATTGTTCTTGGTTCGGCGGCTCAGTATCTGCAGGACACGCCTTATCTCCTCGTCACGGCCTATGACCGGATCGAGTTTGCCCTTGCGCGCACGCTCATTCAGATTGATGGCGAACTGCTCAAGGTTCTGAGGCTTGTTCTGATTGTTAGAGTTGTATTCCATAATTGCTTGTTTTTATTCCTGCTAAAAGGTACGCAACAAGCAAGCCACAAGCCATTCTGCGACAAATTGTCGTAGATTATAATCGTGTGGCTGACAGATTGACAATCAGCGTTTTAGTAAATAAATCCTATGATTTATGAGAGTCTTTGCTTAACTATCTCATACATAAGAACTCCCGCAGCAACAGAGACGTTGAGCGACTGTATCTTGCCCAGGATAGGAATGCGTGCCCATTCGTTGCATAGGGCCAGATGCTCCTGCGGAATTCCCTTGTCTTCGGCACCCATGATGAGGCATACAGGTCCGGTATAATCACCTTTGGTGTAGTCCTGATCACCTTTCTCGGTGGCTCCTACAATACGTAATCCGCTGTTTTTTAGGAATCTTATTGTCTGACTGATGTTATTCTCGCGGCATACGGGCAGGGTATGGAGTGCTCCGGCCGATGTCTTGATGGCATCGGCGTTCACGCTTACGCTGTTACGTGAAGGTATTATGATGGCATCTACGCCTGCACATTCGGCCGTACGTGCTATGGCGCCGAAATTACGGACATCGGTCACACCGTCAAGCAGTACAAAGAATGGATCCTTGCCCTGCTCAAAAAGCATCGGGACAAGGTCTTCGACATGCTGATATGTAATCTGGGTGGTGAATGCAATCACTCCCTGATGGTTCTTGCGGGTTATGCGGTTGAGTTTCTCAACGGGAACACGCTGAACCGGGATGTCCAGCCCTTTGATGGCAGCAAACAGCTCACGTGAAAGCTCACTCTGCATGTCTTTCTTTATGAGCAGGCGGTCTATCTCTTTACCGGCCTCTACAGCCTCAATGACGGCACGTATGCCGAATATCATTTCATCTTCCATTGTTGTCGATAAGTGCTTTTGCATTGTCGAGAGCAGCCTGGGTGAGGGTAGATCCGCTCATCATTCCTGCTATCTCGCGTATACGGTCGTCACCGTTGAGCACGGTAATACGTGTGTGGGTGGCGTCCTTTTCGTCGGTCTTGAATACTTTGTAATGTGTCTGTCCCAATGCCGCTATCTGAGGCAGGTGGGTTATGGCCAGTACCTGGCGGTTGCCTGCGGACATCTGTTTCATAAGGAGGGCCATCTTTTCGGCCACTGCACCCGATACTCCGGTGTCAATCTCATCGAATATGATGGTGGGAAGGGCACGTGCTCCTGCCATGAGGGACTTGATGCAGAGCATGACGCGTGCAATCTCACCGCCCGATGCCACGGCCTGAAGTTCCTGCATGGGAACGGACTTGTTGGCCGAGAACATGAACCGCAGGTCATCATGTCCGGTACGGTCAAATCCCTGTGAGGGCTGTATCTCAATGTTGAACTGTACGTTGGGTATTCCCAGCGGAGCCAGAAGGTCTTTTATATCCTTAATGATGATTTCTGATGCCTTTTTCCTGGTTTTGGACAACTCTGCAGCGTGTTTCTCCATATCGAGACGTGCACTCTCGGTCTGTTTGGTGAGCTGCTCAATGTCAAACTGGTATGAGCCGGTCCGGTCCAGACGTTTGCGGATGCCTTCTGCAAATTCCAACAGCTGGGCAATATTATCCTTTTTGTGCTTCTTGAGAAGTGAATAGATAAGATCCAAACGCTCGTTGACCTGTTCAAGACGGGCAGGGTCAAAGTTTACGCTTTCCTGGTCATCATCAACCGTTGCTGCAATATCCTTAATTTCTATAAGACAACTGTCCAGCCGCTCAGCCAGTTCCTGTGCCTGCGGATAACTCTTTTGAGCGGCACGAAGTGACTGGAGTGCGCTGCGCAGCTTCTGAATGCAACCGTCTTCATCAGCCGACATGATCTGGGATGCACAAAACAGATTCTGTTTTATCTCCTCGGCATGGTCCAGAATCCGGGACTCCTGTTCAAGCTCCTCCTGCTCACCATCAGTGAGTTTGGCGCTGTCGATGCCTTCAAGCTGGAATTCCAGATACTCACGGTCTGTGTTGTCGGACTCAAACTTTTTCTTGAGTTGAGCCAGACGGGTCCTGAGTTCTGTCCATTTGTCAAAACTCTGCTCGTATGCGGCCTTGGCTGAGCCGTTGGCAGCTATGGTATCCACAACATCCAACTGGAATGACTGTGTGCCCAATGCCAGATTCTGGTGCTGTGAGTGAATGTCTATGAGGCGGCAACCCAGATCGCGAAGCTGTGTAAGCGTGACAGGGGTGTCGTTTATGAATGCGCGGCTCTTGCCTGATGCGGAGAGTTCGCGGCGCATTATGGTCTCGTCGGGATCAAAATCAAGTTCGTTCTCATTGAAGAACTGTTCC
The DNA here is from genome assembly GCA_024398635.1 of Bacteroidaceae bacterium. GTDB lineage: Bacteria > Bacteroidota > Bacteroidia > Bacteroidales > Bacteroidaceae > Colenecus. The sequence goes on from JAKSIV010000001.1 coordinate 106,971, forward strand.
AATCCGTATCCTGCAATGGAGAAAATGCCTTCAATCGTACACTTTTCGGCTCCCTGAATGAGAGTCTTGGAATCAGCCCTGCCGCCCAGAAGCAGGTTCATGGCGCCCAGGATTATGGACTTTCCGGCACCGGTCTCACCGGTCATAACCGAGAAGCCGTCCCTGAAATCGATATCAAGACGGTCAATGAGAACGTAATTCCTAATGTGTACCTCCTTTAACATCAGTCAGCCTTTATGGTATTCCATTCATTCGAGAGCGAAGGATTTACCTGACTAAGCAGATCTTTGACTTGCTGCTTCTCCTTGTCTATCCCAGCACTGTATATGCTTATAAGCTCGTTTTTCTTGATTTCGGTAAACAATGTGGGCAGGGCCGATGTGCTCTTGGCCTGTTTGGCCTGCTGCAAAAGAGCCAGGCTCTCTGTTATAGTGGCGCGCCCGCGGTCGGCATTTGCCGTCATGTCATCAAGACCCTGACGGTGATACTTGTACTGGAGTTGCCTGAAAGCCGCCATCGTACCGTTCATGTAATCGTTTATGAGCGTGTAACGGTTGGCATTGGAGTCAAAAGAGCGCCAGCCGCTGCCAAGTGACTGGGAATTGGCTGCGATATTCTCCACCTGACGCAGTATGTCTGTTCCGCCGTTGGGAGACATCGTGTCAAAATCAAGTCCGATGATAAGCAGACTGTAGTAGGCCAGTATCGCTGTCAGATTATTGTCGGGAGTCATTCCCGGCGTATACTCTATGCGGTCCTGCTCGGTGTAGTTGAATTCCACGTCGGCATCACGGAAATTGAATACTGTCGTGTTGTAGGTGGAGCCGTAAACGGGACGGCTGCTTTGAACGGTGAGTTCACAACTCATCTTGCCGCTCTGTGCTTCATATTTGTTTACCGTAAGATTGAAGTTGCACTGTATGCGCTCCTTCTCGGTAAAATGGTATTCGGTCCAAACCTGATTGGACAGAAACTCCTTTATAGCTCTCTCCAGTGATGTGAACACATCCTTGTCCGTGCCCTGAATCTTTGAAGTGTTGATGGCCAGAGTGGGGTTGAGTTCCTGAGCCGATGCCTTGAATGGCATAAACAGGAACATGAGGCAGAACAGCAGGCCGGCAAGTTTGCTGATAATTGCCTTGGCGACATCCTTCTTGGATTGCAGGGGAAACTCCTCTTTGCCTTTGCGGTCTATCAGAGTGACCTTGTTGGTGTCATATCCGAACCCTGCACCCTCATCGCGCAGCGAGTTTAGTACAATGAAATCCAGGTTCTTGCGCTCCAGCTTGTCCTGGGCGTTGCTGAATTCGTCATTGGTCTCCAGAGCGAAACCCACCATGCGCTGGTCCGGACGCTTGATTGCGCCAAGTGATGCGGCAATATCCTCTGTAGGTTTCAGGGTCAGTGTTATCTCGCCTTTACGCTTTATCTTGCTGTCTGCGGTTACGGCCGGTGTAAAATCAGCTACTGCAGCGCACAGTATTGCGGCATCAGACTCCGGGAAAAGTATCATCGCGGCCTCATACATCTGGTGGGCCGATGTCACGTCAATTCTTTTTATTCCGGGATTTACGGTCTTGAGGTTGACTGGACCTGCAATCAGGGTTACGTCGGCACCGCGATTGGCACACTCCTCGGCCAGCGCGAATCCCATCTTGCCGGTGGAGTAGTTGCCGATAAAGCGTACGGGGTCTATGGCCTCATAAGTGGGACCCGCCGTTATCAGGACTTTTTTTTTTGAAAGCTGAGACTGCTTTGAGAAATAATCCTCAAGAACGGAAACTATAACCTCAGGCTCCTGCATGCGGCCTTTGCCTACAAGCTGACTTGCAAGTTCACCGCTTGCCGGCTCAATGAATATGTTGCCGATGGAGGTCAGATACTCTATGTTGCGCTGGGTTACAGGATGGCTGTACATGTCCAGATCCATCGCAGGTGCTACGAACACCGGAGCCTTCATCGAGAAGTAGGTGGTGGCGAGCATGTTGTCGGCCACTCCGCTTGCCATCTTGCCGAGTGTGGCTGCGGTGCAGGGCGCGATGAGCATGGCATCGGCCCATTGTCCCAGATCCACGTGGCTGTTCCATGAGCCGTCACGACGGTCAAAGAACTCGCTTACCACCGGCTTGCGGGTAAGGGTGGAGAGGGTGAGTGGAGTGATGAACTCCTTGGCGGCCTCTGTCATGACAACCTGAACCTCGGCTCCACGCTTTATGAGCAGACGGACCAGAAACGCGGCCTTGTAGGCGGCAATGCTTCCGGTTACTCCCAGTACAATATGTTTTCCGTTCAGTATCTCCATTATCTGGATTGCAGTTTTATTCTTGTAAGTACCTGCTTTGTGTTGAGCGCGAAATCACCCTGGAGTATCCATGAGTAGTACCCGGGATCACGCTGGAACACCTCTGCAACAGGTATATCCTTGTATTTTCCGAAATTGAAGACCTCCTGTCCCTTGTCATTCAGGACTATGCGGCCTGCAAAATCGACGTTACGCGAGAATGATGAGTATTCGGACAGCCATCCCATATCGTTCTTGAGGTCATCGGGATAGCGGTCAAGCTGAGCCATGAGCACCTCATAAGTGGCGCGGGTATCGCCGTCGGCGCTGTGGGCATCGGTCAACTCCTTTCCGCAATAGAACTTGTATGCTGCCGACAGGGTTCGCTGCTCCATCTTGTGGAATATGACCTGCACGTCAATGAAACGGTGACGGCTCAGATCAATGTCAACGCCCGCGCGGAGGAACTCCTCGGCCAGCAGGGGCACGTCAAAGCGGTTCGAGTTGAAGCCTGCTATGTCGCTGCCCTCAAAGTCACGGGCAACCTCCTTGGCTATCTCCTTGAATGTGGGGCAGTCCTTGACATCATCGTCATATATTCCGTGTACGGCCGATGCCTGCTCGGGGATATGCATCTCGGGGTTAATCCTGCGGGTGTGCATGTCCTCATTGCCGTTAGGTGAGACCTTAAGATATGAGATCTCAACTATGCGGTCCTGTACAGTGTTGGTGCCTGTGGTCTCCAGGTCAAAGAACACTATCGGTTTGTCAAGATTGAGTTTCATCAGTCGTTCAGTACCATTGGCATCAGGAGCATAAGCAGGTTCTCACCCTCGGCCTGCTCGGCGGGAACGATCACACCGGCGCGTGAGGGATCGGCCAGCTGGAATACAATCTCCTGGCTGGGTATGTTGTTGAGGATGTCAATCAGGAATGCAGCCTTGAAACCGATGCTCATGGCTACGCCCTCATACTGGCATGACAGGCTCTCCTTGGCTGATGTTGAGAAATCAATGTCCTGAGCCGAAATGTCAACCTTATCCTTCTCGATGCGCAGTTTGATAAGACCGCTGCTGGCAGGTGAGAATACTGATACGCGGCGCAATGCTGTAACCAGTGTCTGACGGTCCATTACCAGACGGTGCGGGTTGTTCTGCGGGATTACCGATCCGTAGTTGGGATAACGGCCGTCGATGAGGCGGCATACCATGCGGAACTCGGGCAGCGAGAAGCGTGCAATGCGGCTGTCAAACTCGATGGTGATCTCCTCAGCCTCCTTGCTGATGAGTGAGCGGAATAGTGATGCGGGTTTCTTGGGCAGGATGAATGATGACTTGCCGTCGGCCTTGACATTGCTGTTGCGGTTGCAAACCAGCTTGTGACCGTCAGAAGCTACGAATGTGGCACCCTCCTCATTTATGTCAAAGAATATACCGTTCATGACGGGGCGGAGCTCGTCATCGGCTGTAGCGAATATCGTACGTACCAGTCCGTCGGCAACTATCTGGGCCGAAAGGGTAAGTGATACGGCATCCTCCTTGAGAACTGCGGGAGTGGGGTACTCGTCAGCGTTCTGGCCTACCATCTTGTACTCACCGTTCTGGTAGTTTACGGTTATCTCGTAGTTGCTCTCGTTTACGTTGAATGTCAGGGGCTGCTCGGGGATCTCCTTGAGGGCGTCAAGAAGAGTCTTGGCGGGCAGTGCTATCTGGCCGTCTGCGCTGGAGTCAACAAGGTCGATAATGGTCTCAAGAGTGGTGTCATTATCGGCAGCGGTTACGGTCAGTTTGCCGTCCTCTATACGGAACAGGAAATCCTCAAGAATAGGGTAAATAGCCTTTGGGTTAATAACGCGGCTGATAGCCTGCAGGCGGCTTGAAAGAGCCTGGCTTGATACTGTGAAATTCATATATATTCCTTTTTGTTATTTATCGCTCGTGTGTCTTACAAAGATAGAAAAAAGTAATGGTAATGTGGAAAAAATAGGATGGAAAAATATGTGGCGGAAAAAAGAAAAGTTTTAAATTCGCGCATACAATAAATCAATCTTAAAGAAATGGATATTACAGGTAAAATTATCGCAGTCCTTGAGGCACGCTCAGGCGTGGCCAAGGCATCAGGCAATCCTTGGAAAATACAGGAGTACGTATTGGAGACTATCGGTGAGCAGTATCCCAAGAAGATGATGTTCAGCATCTTCGGCGAGGACAAGATACAGCAGGCCGCCATCAACATAGGTGATGAGGTAGTAGTAAGTTTTGACATCAACGCCCGCGAGTTCAACGGCCGCTGGTACAACGACATCCGTGCATGGCGCGTAAGTCACGACGTGAACGGCGCAGCCCCTGCAGCTCCGCAGCCCTTCGCTCCCGCCGGTGCAGCTCCCGCTGCTCCGGATCCCTTCGCTCCAAGTAATGAAAAAGATGACTTACCATTCTAAATAAAAAATCCCGCTCAATCGAGCGGGATTTTTTATTTTCAGGAATTCATGCTTGCAAGGAATTCTGCGTTGTCTTGAGTATTTTCCAAGCGGTCCTTGACGAACTCCATGGCTTCGATGGGATTCATGTCGCTCAGGTACTTGCGGAGTATCCACATGCGGTCAAGGGTGGTCTGGTCAAGCAGCAGGTCGTCGCGACGGGTGCTTGATGCCACGATGTTCACGGCAGGGAAGATACGCTTGTTGCTCAGGTTGCGGTCCAGCTGGAGCTCCATGTTACCTGTACCCTTGAACTCCTCAAAGATAACCTCATCCATCTTGGAGCCGGTATCGATAAGGGCGGTAGCAACGATTGTGAGTGATCCGCCGTTCTCGATGTTACGTGCGGCACCAAAGAAACGCTTGGGCTTATGCAGTGCGTTGGCATCGACACCACCTGAGAGAACCTTGCCTGATGCAGGTGCAACGGTGTTGTAGGCGCGTGCCAGACGGGTGATAGAATCAAGGAATATAACTACGTCATGTCCGCACTCAACCATGCGCTTGGCCTTCTCGATAACGATGCTGGCAATCTTAACGTGATGCTCGGCGGGCTCATCGAAGGTTGATGCAATGACCTCGGCCTTTACGCTGCGGGCCATATCGGTAACCTCCTCAGGACGCTCATCGATGAGCAGCATTATCATATATGCCTCAGGATGGTTTGCGGCAATTGAGTTTGCTATATCCTTTAGCAGAATGGTCTTACCGGTCTTAGGCTGGGCCACGATCAGGGCACGCTGTCCCTTACCTATGGGGGCGAACATGTCAACCACGCGGGCCGACAGGTTGTCATTCTTGCCGTTGCACAGAGTGAATTTCTCATCCGGGAACAAAGGAGTCAAGTGCTCAAACGGAACGCGGTCACGTGCTACAGATGGCTCCAGACCGTTTATGCGGAACACCTTAACCAACGGGAAGTATTTCTCACCTTCACGCGGCGGACGGATGACACCCTCAACTACATCGCCGGTCTTAAGGCCGAAGAGCTTTATCTGTGACTGTGAAACGTATATGTCATCAGGCGATGCCAGATAGTTGTAGTCCGATGAACGCAGGAATCCGTAGTTATCGGGCATAATCTCCAGGACACCCTCACCGCGCAATACGTCACCGAAGTCATACATGCGCTCCTCCTGACGGCGGTTCTGCTGTCCGTTCTGCTGGAACTGCTGTCCGTTCTGGTTCTGCTGACGCTGGTTGTTCTGCTGCTGGCGCTGACCGTTCTGCTGATACTGCTGCTCTCCGCGGAACTGCTCCTGACGGGGCTGCTCCTGCATCTCCTGCATATCGGCTGGGGCGGGTTGCTCCAACTGCGGCGCCGGCTCGGATACCTGACGCATGGGCTCATCCTCCTGCTCGTAGACATCGGCCACGGCTTGAGTTACGTTCTCGTCATCGATCTCTGGCAGAGGTACCTCTATCTGCTGCTTGCGGGGACGGCCGCGACGTTTGGATGCATCGGCCTTCTGAACGGGCTGGGGGAGTTCCTCCTTTACAGGCTCAATTGCAGGGTGCTCCTGTACGGGCTCCTGTACGGGCTGCTGCTGAACAGGTTCCTCCTGCAGAGCTGCCTTCAGTTTGTCCTGGTTGCCGCCACGGCTGCGTTTTTTCTTTCCTTGAGCCGGGGCATTCTCCTGCTGGGGCTTCTCCTCTTTGGGAGCCTGGGGCTTTTCGGTCTCCTTTACCTCTTTTTGCTGGGGTTTGGGAGCGTTGTTCTTCTTTTCAACTGATTTGGCCTGGCCGTTCTCATCGGCAGTGTAGACTTTCTCGGGGCCATTCTTGCGGGTAACCTTCTTGCGGTCACGACGCTCTTTTTCGGGCTTGTTCTTGGCAGCCGATATGGCCTGCTCGTCAAGGATATCATACACAAGCTGGTTCTTGTCATCCTTGGTCTTGATGCCCATCTCCTTTGCAATTGCCTGGAGCTCATCCAGACTCTTGCTCTTTAATTGCAGTATGTCAAACATTGTTTTATTGAACCTTGGCAATATCCATGGCACAAGGAAGGCACACTGATATTACGTAAGGTATGTGTAAATGAAAAATCGGATTGAATACCGCTATCGATTATCCTTGAATAGGACTGTATTGCGGCTTACGGGTACAAAGATACTGCAAAAATTCGATATGATGCGCTGTCAAGGCGATTTTTTTTTGTTTCCCGCCAAAGTGTCCCACAGCACCCTTACCCACAGCGCTTGTGTGCCGGCTCGTTTGTGGGACACCCCCGCCAAATGAACTAGTGTCCCACATTAACCCGCGAGAGAACGTATTCTTGGTAGGGTGAGTGTGGGACACTTTGGCGAAAACAGTACAAAAGGGGTCAGACCCCAATTGTATCAATTGTACCATTTTTATAGGTGGGTGACGAGGAGAGCAAAGTTGACATCGCCCTCGGCTAAGCTGCGGCAGGTGTCGGCGTAGTTGAAGGCTGTCTTGACGCCATTGTCAGAGCTTCCCAGTTTAGGCATAGCAAAGCCGATGACGATGCCCGCAAGCATGGCGGCAACTGCAACCCATGAGGGTATGCGGCGACGCAGCAGTTTTGGCTCGTTTTCGGTGATGTCCAGCGAGGGCAGGGGCATCTCCAGGTTTTCCTTTTCGGCCATTGATTTGATTGAGGTGAGCATTTCCTGACTCTCTTTCTCAAGTTCTTTCAGTTTGTCCATATTATTGATTTTCATTGTTTTTGCAATATTCACGCACGGCTGTCAGCGCGCTGAACAGACGTGATTTAACTGTGCCCTCCGGGATGCTGCACACCCGGGCGATCTCTGACAGAGGCAGTTCCTCTTCATATCTTAATAGGAACACCACTTTTTGAGGTTCAGGAAGACGGCCGATGGCACTGCGCAGCATCTGGTCGCGCTGCTCCTGTTCCAGATGATCGGTCTCTGTTACGGGCTCCTCCTTATCGGCATTATCTACATACTCCATGACGGTCATGCGGCGGCGGTACTCGTTCTTGAGCATGTTGTATGCGATTGAGAACATCCAGGTGCTGAAAGGCCGTCCTTCATCATAGCTTCCTCTGGCGGACCACAGGCGCATGAACAGGTCCTGCGTGAGGTCACGGGCCAGTTCACGGTCATAGCCGGTCATGCGCAGGAAGAAACCTTGGGCACGCGGGCCGTGCTCAAGGTAGAGGGTACGGAACGTTTCAGCGGTCAATCTCATCGTAGTAATGCTTCAATGTGAATTGATCCTCCTTGCTGTCCGGGTCACAGACGTGCTCCTTGTACATATCCACAATGTGAATCATTATCCTGCGCAGTTTGTCATACTCGGACTTGAGCCCTTGAGCCTTGTAATAATCCAGCAAAGACTTGAAGTTGGCAATGTAATTGAGACTGAGTTTGTAAGCAATCCTGTCAAACGTATCGGCCGAGAATGATTCAAGCAGATAGTCTGTGAGATAGACCGATTCAAAGTTCCTGCGCTTGGCTGCGAGATTGTCATACCGGCGGGTGCTGTATCTGTTAATAAGACCTTCTGAGTACAGATGCTCTCTGAAATTCTGATTATTGATTGTGCAGGAGAAATAGACGGTACGTCCGGAGTTCTGGGCGATATAGAAAATAAGGTTGTCAAGCCACTGGTTCATCTCTTTCTGATCGCTGAATGTTTCAGGCTCCTCATATGGCTCTATGCCTAACTGGCGGAATAATGTCTTACGATATTCTGGTTTCCACAGCATGCTCTCGTTTATGACAATACGGTCCTGGAAAAGTCCTTTGCCATACTGTATCATAAGAGGACTGAAAGTGTCGATGTCGCCCCCCACAAAGAGGATACCGTTTTCCTCCATGCCAGCCAGTGCGTTATAGAAGAATGCTAGGGTGGCATATGAGTAATCGCCTGATTCATACCATTTTTTAAGGACTCCGGGCATAAGGTCGGTTCTGCCAATCTGAGTCAGGTATATCACATATTGGGGATATAACGGCTCAAAGTCGGGTCGCATTTGCATCGCCCTGAGCATGTTGTCCTGAAGGTCATCGGGCATATTCTTACGGCTGATGAAATGATTGCACTCATAATCGATGACATAGCGCGCGTAACTCTCGGGGCGCTCTTTATGAAGCCTGTATGCTATGTCGGTCAGAGCTTTGTCATAAACATCCTGCTCGGCATCATTGAACATCTGATAGTAACGTGTGGCTGTAAACCAGTAGTACCAGGCATCGTCATTATCGGGATGCTTATTTACCTCTTTCTCCCAAAGAGCGGCTTGGTGGGCATACCACTCCGTGTCGTATTGGTTCTTGATGAATGACTCTATCTTTTCTGGCTTATCCGTGCGGGTCTGGGCCGATGCTATTGCAGTAACCAGGGCTGCTGCAAGGACTAATGGAAGCAATATCTTTTTCATCTTTTATTCTTTAATGTGATACACTTGTTGTTTTTGAAGCGCTTCACGAATGCATACACGCAAAAATGAAAAAAGTTCGCCACAGGAGCGAACTTTTTCATTTACGTTAATGGTTTTTATTCTTTTTCTTTGATTTGGATTCCGTCCAGCAGTTTCTTGATCTTGTGCTTGAGTTCCTTCTGCGTCTGACGGTCTCCCTTGCAGAGTTTCTTTATTTCCTTGTTTGACCTCTTTGTGAACTGCCTTTTGAGTTTGTTGAGAGTCTTTTCATCAAATTTCTTGATCTCCTTGTCTTTCAGCTGGTTAATCATGCCGTCTTCGCCTGAAAGGGTATTGTAGACCACCTGAAAGAACAGGAAAGGCTGGCTGCCTTTAAAATCAAAATCAAATTTGAGGTTAAGGCTGATGGGATCGGCGCCATCGGCCACTCTTATTGAAAGGTCACTGAGAATATTCTGTACGGACTGAAGTATCTCGTTGAGATTAAGATTGTCAAAACTTTTGGATATGCTTACTGAATCACCTCTTAATGCGGTATTATTTCTGGCACCTGCAGATTGCGGAATGCAAACCAGAAACATAAGCAGAAGTGTTCCAAACACGCTTTTCAAAGTGGCTCTTTGGGTCATATTGAGATAATTTTAAGGTTTAGTAGTCTGCAAAAAGACGTACAGTACTATAAAATGTTATAATAAGTCCGATAAAATTATAAAATTTAGTTGGAAATCCTGCGGTAATGTCCGTATTACCTATATTTGTATAATCAACAATTACCGAGTAATGACTTTATTGCGCAAAATTCAATTGTCATTCAGATACGGCAGCGGCTATTTTGTCGTTGCCGGTCTGGTGTCATTGTGCGCGTTTGTCATTGTGGGAGTACATTCGGGTGATACTGAGGGGCTGTCCGAAGGGATATTTATATGCAAGATTTTCAAGATACTCTCAATACCCATTATCCTGTATCTGTTCCGCAAGTTTGACCGCAGCAGTGCCATATACTTCTGGCTCAATCTTGGTATAAGCAGTGTGGAGTACTATGTCATTCCCATTGTGATAGAGTATATATTTTTCAGGCTGCTCATTTTTATTGCGCCGCCGTTGTTCACCTTATTGCATTTGAATTGAGATGGAGCAGGAGGATGAAAACGGAAAACTGCTGATTGACAGCGTGCAGCTGCGCTTTGGCGAAAAGGTCATCCTGCAGAGCGCATACGTGACATCTTACAAGGGTAGGGTGACCGGCGTACTGGGACGCAACGGAACCGGTAAATCGTGCCTGTTCAAGTGCATCATGGGTGGCATCAGGCCGCAGAACAAGTATGTCCGGCTTAACAGTGAGCCACGAACGGATTACGGGCATATAGGCCTTAGGGTAAAATATCTGCCGCAGGAACATTTCATTCCGTCGGGCATGACATTGCCGCAGGCTTTTGAGCTTTATGGTGTTGATTATGAGGGCCTGGTCCGGTTTGCGGAGCAGTTTGACTGTTTCAGGAATGTTAAGGTAAAGACCCTGTCGGGTGGAGAATGCCGTCTGGCGGAACTCTATCTGGTCCTCCATTCGGATGCCGAGTTCTGCATACTCGATGAGCCATTTTCAAATATAGCTCCAGTTTACGATGAGAAGATCCGTGCCCTGATCAATGAGCAGAAGGCAAACAAGGGCATCATTATAACAGACCACATCTACGAGGAGATACTAAAGGTCGCCGATGACCTGTATCTCCTTCGTGATGGGTTTACTTATCTGATTCACTCCCGCGACGATCTGGTTCGTCTGGGGTACATCTTAGCTTAATCTGTATACAATCTTTGTATTTCACATGAAATAATTGTAAAAGAGGTTGCAATTCGGTGGTGTTTTGGTTATATTTGCGACCAAACACTATCGATATGGGACAGACAGCTTTTACAGTCCGTATGGACTCAGACGTAAAGAAACAGTTTGATGAGCTCTGCAAGGATTTTGGCATGAGTTCAAATACGGCATTCAATGTCTTTGCCAGAGCGGTTATCAAGAAGCAAAGGATTCCGTTTGAAGTGGAGTCTGAGCGTGAAGCAAAACTACGTCAAGCACGAGAGGCATTCGAGCGAATAGAAAAGTATAAGGCTGAACATGATTTGCCTGAATTGACAATGGAAGAGATAGATGAAGAGATAAGAAAATATCGTGAAGAACGCCGTCAGAAAAAGAATAACAACCAATAATATGAAATACTACGCCGTAATTGATACTAATGTCCTTGTTTCTTACCTATTGACAAGAAGAAACGATTCGTCAGTAGCTTTAGTTATTCCCAAGAATGGTCATGTGGTTTCACCAGCGGAAATGCTTCAGATAATCCATCTGGCTGAAAGTAAAGGAAATACTGTCTGTGAACCTCCAATGGAATATGTGTCTGAAAAAAAGAGACAGATTATTGAGAAAGGTTGGCAGGCTATTGAAAAGATAAGGCTTTGTGCAGAACAAAACGGCCTATCAGATCTGCCTCTTGAAAGCATAAACCAGATTATCCGCGAGTATAGGGCGGAACGGAAGAAACAGATATAAACAACAATTATTGCCAAAGTGTCCCACGCCAACCTATCTCACATGGCTTGTGAGTTGGTTCGTTGTGGGACACTTTGGCGAAAGAACGGGAGGTTATTTGGCTGCCTGAGTTCCGTTTAGGTAGACTCTGATACCGTTTTTGGTGTCAATTGTGAGGTTGCCGTCCTCGTCAATGATCTTTGTCGCATTGCTGGCGGGTTCTGCATGCTCCGTTTTGTTTGGATTCAGTTCCTCACCATTGACCAGAACTCTGTTGACTTTCTTTCCGTTGACCGTGATATTTCCATCATTGTCAATTTCTACGCCGGGTATGTTTCGTATCACCTCTTCAATATTCGCGTCATCAGAAAGGGAGAAACTGATACTCGCTTTTGCAACGTCATTAAGTCTCGGGTCATTGGCATCGGTTTTAAACATACCACTGCTTATGGACATACTCTTCCTGCCGTCGGAGATCGTGCTATATATCGTATCGGTATAAGATACATACTCCTTATCTTTGGTATAATTCATACGAATGGTATGATCAGGGATCTTGGAGTCTTTATTTTCATATACTGTCTTTCCGTCCATCAGCACTTTCGAAACAAGCTTGCCGTTGACGGTAATGTTGCCATCCTCATCAAACTGTACTCCAGGTAAAGATTTGATAAGATCGTAGTTGAGCGTTCCCGTAAACTCCAGTGAGTCTTGATTAAGAGTGACCTTGGCGACCGTCACTTTGGGGCTTTGGTCCGCCTGGTTGTCATTGTACACGTAATTGACCTTAGTTTGGGCATTGAGAGCCAGTGAAATGCAAACTAAGGGGAGAAGATAGAGTGCTCTGAGCAGACTCCTTCTGGTTGTTCTTTCCTTTTCCATCATAAAAATTCTGTTTTTTAAAATACTGTGATTGAAATTATTAGCTATTGTGTATCCGTTCATTGCGGCCGCTTTGCTTATGAGCAGATACTGATAACTGCGTAAGTCGGTGCCGGCGCGCAGTACGGTGTCATCGGCCTCATATTCATGGACGGCGCGCAGGTCAATGCGCAGCATCCAGATGGCGGGGTTGAACCACTGTATGGCGGCTATGATATCGGTAATTAGTACGTCAATCGAATGACGGAGTGCCACATGGGCTTTCTCATGGCGTATGATTGCACTTTCGTTGTTGTTCCAATCGGCCTCGGAAATTACAATGTGTCCCATCCAGCTGAATGATGCGGCATTGCCGGGCATAATGTACACAACGGTGCCATCGGCCAAAACCTCTTTACGTGCGTCCTTTATAATATTGCGTACGCGAAGGACCGATGCTATTACTCTGGCCAGTACAAAGACTACGCCTGCGGTATAGACTGCCATGAGTGCGATGTGCCACCAGGGCGTGGATGGCTGGGCAGGAGTGCTTGAGACGGCTTGCATGAGTTGGGTCATCGGCATAGGCAGTACCTCTGTCTTGTGGATTGTAACAATGCAAACAGGGAGAAGAAATGATAGCAAAGCCGTACTCAAGAGCACAATCCTGTTGAGTCTGTGCCATGTATCCTTGATAAGGAACAGACGATAGAATATGTAGAAGACGGCCATTATGACCGCAACTTTCAATTGGTAGGTAAGGAAGGTGATCATTTTTGTTTCTTTTCCAGGTGTGAGATAAGTTCCTTGAGTTCATCGACCGATACCTTGCCGTCACCCACAAATGCCGATACCGCATTCAGGTATGACCCAAAGTAGTTGCCTATGAAACCGCCCATGGAGAACCTGCTGTACTCCTGACGGCTTATGATGGGGAAGTACTGATAGGTGGGGCCGTATGCCTTGTGATCCAGGAATCCGTCCTGCTCCAGCTCACGCACCTGTGTGGAGAGCGTGTTGAAATGGGGCTGAGGCTCGGGGTAGAGCTCGCGGAGTTCACGTACAAAGAGTGCTCCCTTATCCCAGAAGTGATTCATTATCACCTCTTTCTTCTCACTTAGCTTGGTTATCTCTGTATTACTCATAATCCTTTGTAACTAGTGACGATGCAAATGTAACTACTAAAATAGTTACTCAACGATTTGTTTAGTTAATTAATGCAAAACGCAAAATGAACGCCGATATCATATCGACGTTATTATGTGGAAACTGATGTGTTAGAGCGTCTTATTGATGCTGGAAATGTAATCCAGGACATCGTCACGGCCCGATTTATCGAGCGATGAGGTAATGAAGTGGGGGGGTAGTTCCTCCCACTGCTCTTTCAGGGTGTCAAAGAACTTCTTTACGTTCTCAGTCAGTCGGCCGCGGCCCAGCTTATCGGCCTTGGTAAAGATAATGCCAAACGGAACGGCGTTCTCGCCAAGCCACTCTATGAATTCAAGGTCTATCTTCTGGGGTTCCAAGCGGCTGTCAATCAGTACAAACAGTGACGTCAGCTGGGGGCGCTCCAGGATGTAGTCGTTGATGATGCGGGTAAGTTGCTCCTGCTGGCTTTTGCCGCGTTTGGCGTAACCGTAACCGGGCAGATCCACAAGGTACCAGTTCTTATTGATAAGGAAATGGTTGATAAGTAGGGTCTTACCGGGTGTGGCCGATGTCATGGCCAGGCCCTTGCGGTTAGTCAGCATGTTGATGAGGCTTGACTTGCCCACGTTGGAGCGGCCTATGAATGCGTACTCTGGCATGTCATGCTGCGGGCACTTGCTCACGTCGGTGTTGCTGATTATGAATTCGGCGCTCTTAATCTCCATTTCCAAAAGTGTTTTATGGTGCAAAAGTAGTCAAATTAGGTGTAAAATGCTAAATTTGCACCACATCAGAACTGTATATGAATAAGGAATATCCGTCATCGGCTTTGGAAAGGGCAGTGGGTGAGTTTGCCAAACTGCCCGGCATCGGCCGTAAGACTGCGCTGCGTCTCGTACTGCATATGCTTTCAAGACCCGATGAGGAGGTGGGTACGTTCGGGAAGGTGTTCTCAACGCTCAAGCAGGATATCCATTACTGCAAGGTGTGCCATAACATATCGGATACTGATGTTTGCGATATCTGCGCCAACCCCAAGCGTGACGGGAAACTGCTTTGTGTGGTGGAGAACGTGCAGGATGTGCTGGCCATAGAGAGTACGATGCAGTACAACGGCCTGTATCACGTGCTGGGCGGCATCATTTCGCCGATGGACGGCATCGGACCACAGGATCTGCAGATTGCCAGTCTGGTGGAGCGTGTGCAGGAGGGCGGTATCGATGAGGTGATATTGGCATTGAGTCCCACCATGGAGGGTGATACCACAAACTTCTTCATCTCGCGCAAGCTTCAGCCGATGGGTGTCAAGCTGAGCGTGATTGCACGCGGCGTGGCTGTGGGTAATAATCTGGAGTATGCCGATGAGGTCTCTTTGGGACGTTCAATTGTGGATCGCATACCTTTTCAATGATTGATAAAGCTTAGAGATATGAATACAAAGAAAATGGCTGTAAAGCTGATGATTGCATGGTGCTCCATCTATATAGTTGCCGGAATCACTGCACTTCTGTTTGAATTCGGACCGCTTAGCGGTATTGCCGTGACCCAGCCCAAGACGATATATGTGCTTGAGGTGATCGGCGTTCTGGCATCGCTGGCACTCATTCCGCTGGCTTTGCGCGGATTCAAGAGGATGGTGGACCGTTTGGATGAGAAAGAATACCCGGAGGATAAGATAGAGAGAATCTATATGTTATGCTCGATGCTCCGTATTGAGGCGTTCTTCCTTGTGGTGGAATTCGGAGTGGTGCTGTACTACATCCTCAACGATACCATCGGCCTTTACATAGCAGCCATTGCAGCGATCTGCTCTATGTTCACCATTCCTACAAAGGCCGGAATTGAGCACGAGACGGGTTATTACGATTGATATATGCCTGCCGTAAGCGTCATCATAGTCAGCTATAAAGTAAGGTATTACATTGAGCAGTGCCTTAACTCGGTATTGCGCTCAGTTCCCGATGCGCAGATACTGGTTGTTGACAATAAGTCCGATGACGGATCGGTGGAATTCCTGCGCGAGCGTTTTCCGCAGGCTGAGATAATCGCGAATGATTATAACGCGGGTTTCGGCAAGGCAAACAATATGGCTTTGGCCAAGGCTGTCGGCAAGTATGTGCTGTTCCTTAACCCGGATACCGTAGTTGCCGAACGAACCATTCCAGGGTGTATCGCATATATGGATGCGCATCCGGAGACAGGCGCGGTGGGCGTGCGGATGCAGTATGATGACGGCCGTTTTGCGCTCGAGTCACGACGCTCGCTGCCAACGCCTTCGGTCTCATTCTGGCACATGACAGGTTTGGGACGCCTGTTCCCGCATTCCAGGAAGTTTGCCAAATATCACCTCACATATCTGGATAAGGATGAAGAGTGCCGGATTGATGTCGTGTCTGGAGCATTCATGTTCATTCGCAAGGAGGCACTTGACAAAACCGGAGGGTTTGACGAGGCGTTCTTTATGTACGGCGAGGATATCGACCTGTCATACAGGATATTGCAGGCCGGATATCATAACCGGTATCTGCCGTTGCCTATCGTACATTATAAAGGTGAGAGCACAAACAAGACATCATATCGTTATGCCAAGGTCTTTTATGACGCCATGCTGATATTCTTCAACAAGCATTTCCGCGGCAAAAGGGACCTGTTTGCCTTCTTTGTCAGGATGGTGGTGGGAATAAGGAAGATGAATACTTACGTCCTGCAAAACATCTGGGCGCGTCGTAGGATGCTGTCTGACTATACCGAAAACTGCCTGTATGTGGGCCGTAGGGAGACATTCGCACAGGTGCAGCAGCTGATATCTGGCAGCGGGATGTTACGGAATCAGTGCTATGTCGAGTCTGAAGGTGATATCAATGGCTCACTCAGTGATTCTGTCCTTGCCGATGTCAAGGCAATCATATTTGATACTGAATTGTTCTCATACGATGACATTCTGGACTGGATGTATGCCAGGGCATCGGAAGGAAAACGATATAGTTTGGGGTTATATTCATCCCAAACAGGGAAACTGATAACAGAAGAAGAAGTTTTATGACCGAAAAGAGTTTACTCAGTGATGGAACATACCTGCTCCGTGCTCCTGAGCCGGAGGATCTGGATGTTTTGTTCAACATGGAGAATGATACATCGTTGTGGATGGTATCGGGTAATGCCGTACCTTACTCACGGTATCAGATCAAGAAGTATATCGTGCAGTCTCAGCACGATTTCTATACCGACCGTCAGGTGCGTTTCATGATTGTGCGCCTGGCCGATAATGTTGTCATGGGTAGTGTAGACTTGACTGATATCGATCCTTATAACGGTCGTGCCGAGATAGGTATCGCACTGTTGTCTGAGTACAGAGGGCAGGGAGTGGCATCGGCTACACTCAAGATAGTTTCGGAATACGCAAAGAAGGTGCTGCGTCTGCGCCAACTGTTCTGTCATGTGCCCTCGGACCACAAGCAGAGCATTAAATTATTTGCCAGCAATGGGTTCACTAAGACCGGTCGTCTCAAGGACTGGCTTGTCAATGATGATACGTACACAGATGTCCTGATACTGCAGAAATTTTTTTGAAAAAAAATGTGTACCGACGCTTGTGGGAATCAAAAATGTGAGTACCTTTGTCACCGCAAAACAGCGAGGTGTGTTAGTTCAGCTGGTTAGAATGCCGCCCTGTCACGGCGGAGGTCATGGGTTCGAGTCCCATACACACCGCACAAAGATGCCCTACAAGCCTTGTAGGGCATTTCGCTTTTAAAAACCTACCTACATTCTACCTACATTTTTTTGGAGCCCTAATCAATGACCCCGGAATCCGTATGGACTCCGGGGTCGGTAGATACTTTAAAATCCGCTAATCTCATAGCGTATTTCAATACAAAGATAAAGAAAAGCCGATGAAATAACCAATACCCTCAATAATCTATTTTTCAACCCCTAAGCATCTATTGCACACTTTTGCCAAAAGTGTTACATTTGCAATAAATCATACACGCCATGAAGAACAAGAACATCACCACCATCGTAGCCATCGGCATATTCCTTCCGATGATACTCAGCTGCCGCACCGCCTGTCAGACGAGCAGCACCCAGTCCACCATCTCCAGCAGCCTGACGCAGTCGATGGACAGCGTAGCGCAAAGCATCCTGAGCAGCCGCAGGACAACCACCACCATAACCTTTCTTCCGATGCCCGCACCCGCTCTCCCCAGACCCGCCGCACCCGATATCGCCCCGGGGCCGATGCCCGCACCCTCCGATATCCCCGCACCAATCCGTGATCTCGCCGCCGCCCTCATGGAGCAGGGTGGAGGCACCATCATCATCACCCAGGATGAACAGCTTCAGAACGACACCACCACCGTAACCCATACCACAAATGCAGAACAGACCCAAGAAGGATCAGAGAGCAATGAAACCCAGTCGCAATCAAACCCGCCCCGTGCCTCACCCATAATAGACAAGATCTTCTACATCTTCCTGCTCCTGGCATTCATCATCATACTGCTTCAGGGGCGCAGGAATCAATGACACACCGTTCAAACAACCATATAAACACAACACAGCCATGAAATCAACCAACTACGCAATACTGCTCATCAAAAGTTTCGAGCAGCTACGCCTCAACGCATACCTTTGCCCAGCCGGTAAGTGGACCATAGGCTACGGCCACACCGACGGCGTCAACCAGGGCATGCTCATCACAGAGAAGACCGCTGATGCCTTCCTGAAGCAAGACATTAAGCATGCTGAAGCCGAAGTCAACCGCATCGATGCAGACCTCACCCAAGAGCAGTTCGATGCCCTCGTCTCCTTCGTCTTCAACGTCGGCAGACAGAACTTCCGAGTAAGCACTCTGCGCAAGCTCGTAGAGCGCAATCCAAATGACCCCAAGATAGCCGATGAGTTCCGCCGCTGGATCTATGCCGGCGATAAGAAACTCCCCGGACTCATCAAAAGGAGAGAGCAAGAAATCAAATTGTATTACTCATAATCAGACAAGCACCATGGATACACCAACCATAAACCTGATAACAGACTGCCTGGTACCGCTGATAACAGCAGCTGCAGGCTGGCTTGCCGGCAAGCGAAAGCGCCGCAATGACTTCCTCAAGAACATGCAGGAATCCATCGATATCCTCTCCATGGAGAACAAACGCCTGATAGAGGACCTGACAACCGTTAACCGTGAGGTAGTCGCCCTCCGCCGTGAGAACGGCGAACTCAAGTACTCAGTGGATCAACTCTGCAAGGAGAACATCCAACTGAAAGAAGAGGTCCGAAACCTCCGCACCCGGATAACCCAAGCACCTGCGTAACATCCGATGCTGCGCATCGGTTCCGTCCCGTAACCATCACCTTTCACGAAAGCTGATGATTACGGGGCGGCTGATGAATAGCCGCACCTCATTCAGAAACAGTTCTGACATAAAAAAATATGGGCAGTGAATAGCATTCTGCCCATCTCTTTTTTATAGTCTTAACTTCTTGTGTCGTTTTTTTCCGAAATCAAGTGGGAGTATCCAACCAATTTTCAAAGATACGGTCGTAAGGTTGGCTTTTGGAACACCTGTACCCGTTTTGAACAAGCTGTTAATCTGGGTGCTGATTTCATCCTCAATATAGATATTGGCTAATCTGAAACCAAATACACCATGTCCGTACCACTGCAAGTTGTTGGTCTTATAGTCTAGAGTCTGCAATGATGAATCAAATGAATAACGCATGTTGAAACCTGCGCCACAGTAAAAGCCGAAAGCCTCTTGGCGGTTACCGTGATACATAAATGTCACAGGTATGTTAACAACAGATTGGCGGAATGAGAAATCTGACCCAAAAGGGTTAATTTGATCAATTACGAATGATTTGTTCAGTTCATATGAAAGACCGGTTCTGAGCCCCCAGGCGTTTTTGTTGAATTGGGCTCTGAAACCTGCATTCCAACCAATGCCATTGCCAGTTGAAACATGGGTACCAGGATAAAGGATACCTGCTGAGGTATAACCTAAGTTTACAGAGAACTCAAAAGGCTGATAGTAACGATAATCTCCCTTATGGCTAGAACCTGGTTCAAGGACTATTTCACATTCAGTTCCTCCTTTTGAGACAGCATCTACAGTCTGGGCATTAACAAAGGAACATGCCGTCATTAATGCAATTAGTAACAAGGTATTTCTCATATAAAAAGCAGTTTTAAAGTTGGTGTTGGTCTTTTTGTTGAACAAAAATAGGAATGTACCTAATCTGTCACATTATCATCTGCGTTAAACAGAGTGTATCTTATTCAAAATTGTCAAATAGCGTGCCTGATATAACAAGGCTTAACTTATATCAGATAGTTCATTAACAACTATATTAAGTACTTATTATTCCTTACCTTTGCGTCAATCAATAAACCTAATGAATTCCAATATGAAGAAACGCCTGTTAATCCCAATCTACATCATCCTGTTCAGTTTGCTGATAGGTTGCATCAACCAGTCAAGTAGCACTAAAGCTCCCAAATTCAGCGCAGCAGAGCTGCAGCAGGCAGAACAGATACGCAACAACCTTTTCACCCCCGGCTCAGTAACAATACGCGGCACCATAAAAGGATACAACAGTAAACTCGGTGTCAAGACCTACCAGTTGTACTATTGCAATTATTATGATGATATACATAACTCAAAGACACTTGACATTGACTCTCTTGGTCACTTTGAGGTATCATTTGATGTTCCCTTTACCATAGGCGGCTGCATAGTTGACAGCCGTGACAAATGGCATAATTTCATTGCCCAGGCAGGCGATACGCTGCTTGCCGAGTTCAGCTTGCTGGGAAACTGTACTTTCTCCCTGTCTGATGGCCGCCCGTATCTTCTGGAACATATTGACCAGGTGTCCCGCAACGGACTTAAGTTTGATAACAGCATGTTCCGTTATGATGACTCCCACAACATAACTCAGGTAGTGGAGTATGCACGTCAGTGTAAGGAGCAATGTCGTGAAATCCTTAACAACAATGCCCGTAAGTATCACTATACTGCCTTTGAATATCAGTATGAGAGTCTGATGGATGATATGGAAATAATCACCTGTCTCCTCAGCTATCGCAATCAGGTGAGGGATATGGCAGACCAGCATTACCTCCGTTTCGGTGCTTCTGATATGGACAGATACCATCAATTGGATTCCATCTCAAAAGCCTATCTCACCGATACTACATTTTACAGCCTCATGCGTGAATTCCCGTATAATGACACGCTGATGCTGGCCATGCCTTACAAATGGGCCCTGTTCAACAGGTACAAATATGATCCGGTTTATTATAGGGATTCCGTCTCAAGAGTGTGGAATAATGACCGTGTTATATACGCCAACACCAGCTGTGATGTGGATATCATCAACAGCGCATATCACCTTGCCAATGACTGCCGTCTCTTTAAAACCGATGAACCGTCATTGGTGGGTAAGATATGCTTTATCCAGTGGATAGGTGATATTATCGAATGGTATGCCAGCATACTTAAAGATGAACCGTCAGCTACGGCCGATGAGGTTATAGCACGCTACTTTACATCGGCCCGCAGCCAGATAAAAGACAATCGCCTTGAATCAATGGCCGATGCCGTATATGAGCAATTTATCCTGAGTTGCGTCCCCTACAAGGAACTGCCCGATTGCACCGGCAAGAGAGTCTTGCAGACCATCCTTGACAAATACCCAGGCAAGTATGTCTATCTGGACTTCTGGTCCACCACCTGCGGACCTTGTATCTCAGGGATCAAGAATACCTTCAATAACCGCCATTATATAATGACCCGGAAATATGATAATTTCGTTATGGTCTTTATAACCGATGATTCTCAAAGCCGGTATGAACCGTTCCGCAAAGAGTGGCTTGAAGGTGCGGAATCATATCGTATATCAACCGATGATTACAATGCCCTGAGCGGTCTCTTCAACTTCACGGCAATACCGCATCACGAGCTTATCACTCCCGATGGCCGTGCCCTGACCCGTGTTCCCCAAATGTTGGAAGTTGATCCCAATAACCCTGACCCCAACCAGAAGTAGGGCAGATGTCTTCACGGCCGATATCCAAGTATCGCGGGCTGGTAGGTGCGTACCATCAGACAGTCTGCAAATAGCAGCAGTTTAATACTTACGGCCCCGCCCTATAGAGGTAGCAGCCAGTGGCCCTGAACCATCGGCCTCCGCATCCCGCTCCAGCCGATGCAACCGTATATAGAGCAATCCTCCCGCCCAAATGCCACTGTCTGGATTGTTTAACCCAGAACAGCCAGCGCCTGGAAGCCAGCCTCCCCACGCCCGTTACAAATTGTAACAACTGTGTCCCAAAAATGTCCCAAACTCCAATTTCACCCCATTAACATTTTCAGCATTTTTCAGCATTTCTTCAAAACCCCTCAAAAATCCCCGTCACAAGCCCTCTGGCCGCATTCACAAAATAACAAAATCTACACCCTCAGGAATTTCACCCCAAAACCCCAATGTATACTTTTTTGTATACCCTCAAATCTCCATCTGTATCAGGCCCGTCCCGCCGCACACACCGGCAATCATTCAATAAGGAGTTCCACGCCATTACTATATCTACACCTTCCATGGTGCAAGCACTATTCCAGGCATAGATATAGCAATCGTGTTCCACGCCTCGTTTTAATTGCGGCTTCAGGCCGCAATGGGGTAAGGTTCGCTTAGAGACAGTCCTGCAGGCTTTCCCCGCTATGTAACATAATGGAGCGGTATTATATTAAAGCGCCCTCCCGCAATCAGTCCCTTTAATATAATATCCGTTATGTATAAATATCTACAGCATCAGGCGGTCACCCTCCCTAAACAAATGCATCGCACCTGCGCTTCCTGCCGCATGCGTCAGGCGCAACCCTTCCGGGTGCTGGGTCGTTACGTTCCACCAGAACCTTATGGGTCTGCACGGCAGCCTCCATAAGGTACAGCCTCCACTTCACTCCAAGGTAGCGTGCCGCGCACCCCCGGCGGCATAGCCGCCAGCGGTACCCGTCCCGGGTATGTTTTAGGGTGCGGTCCATCAAGGCCCGCATCCCGCCATCCGGTGCGCGTAATCTTCTCGGCTTCTATTGCAAATACCAGGGATAATCCCTTAATTTGCAAATACTAACCCTTTTCTAACAATTATGCGTACAAAAGTATTAATGACATTCTTCTACATCATGTTGGCCATCTTTGTCATAAGCATGGTGTTTTTCATCTTTACAATATTGCAGCCGGGTAAATATGGGATGGCACTTTGGAGTAATACTATTGGCTACATCAGTGCTATAACCATGCTTATCTTAATGTCTATAAAGAATAAGTGGGATAAGCAAGACTCAGATCAGGCTGTAAAGTAACCCACAGCCATACTCGCGGGCGCATCATCAGGACAGAGACATTCTGCAGGTTTTCCCCGGCCGTCTCACACCGGTGTCTGGCCCGCGGTTACGCTCCGGCACTGGTGGCCAGTTCCATTCCGGACGGCCGTCTCCGTTCCGTGTGTACAGGGTGTTGCGGCTAACTACATCAAGCACACGGACCAAACACACGGAACCAACGCTGCAACACTCAGTACACACTCCACTGCGCCGTCCGGCCTCCATTTCACCGCCCGCCAGCACCTCCGCTGCACTGCGGCCCAGCCCCTCGGTCTGAGACCGCCTGCCTCGGCTCGCTGGGCACAGCAGGGTGTGCTTTGCCCGGCGTGCCAGGCACATTGTGCTGCCGGCGCTCCTCCATCCGCTCCGTTACGGCCGAAGCCCACGGCCAAGGCTGTGGGCTCCGAGCCTTCACTGCGCTACTTCCGGAGTACCGTCATCCCAAAGAGCCAGCCCCGCCTACCGTCTGCGTATCAGAAACCTCATCAGGCGTTCCGGCCGCCTTCGCGGATTCACTGCCGTTCCCGCTCAGGCACTTTCCGAATGAGGTACGGAGGAGGTACCCTTGATGTACCTTTGACATTAAGACTTGTAGCACTTCCACCCTAGGTGGTACATAGTATCGGCATACCTGCCATAATAGTCCTTCAGACCCTCCATAAATGCCGTATTTACGTGCATCTGTAGGGGAGTGGGCCATATATCCAACTCTCACAAATCACCGCCACAGCCCGGACATCGCACCTTCGGACAAAAGACGCACGCACATAAACCAGCCACACACCTGGATCACATGAACCACGTACGCAAACACACCGGATATCGCGCCGCCACACACCATCTTCCTACGCTTTCAAAACATTCATCGCTCCGGCATCGCTGAGCTCCGGACGCTTTAATACCAGGCACAAACCCACGGTACATGAACGGCCCACGCTTTCAGAACTCCCACAGTCAATAATAGCCGCAAAACTCTTACCTTTGTGCCACTAATCCCAAGCCAATGCTGACAGATACAATCAGGAACATAATCATAGCCGGAGCCGGCAGTTTTGCCGGTGGCGCATTGCGTTACACAATATCCCTTATTATGAAAGGAGTAGGGCGTGGCTTCCCTTGGGCCACACTGGCTGTAAACCTTACAGGTTGTTTCCTGATAGGCCTGCTCTGGGGCCTGCTCAGCCGCACCTCATCGGACAACAGCAGTTGGGCCTTATTCCTAACCGTTGGTGTATGCGGTGGCTTCACAACCTTCTCCACCTTCTCCAAGGAGTCTCTCTTACTGCTTCAGGGCGGCAACATCTGGGCCTTTGCAGCTTATGTTGCCCTAAGCATCATTGCCGGCATAGCACTGGTGGCCGTCGGCTACTATCTGGCCCGCTAATCCCGGATCCACCCTCTACAAATGTAAAGCGGACGCTTTCAGATGAGCTATGCAGTCTAAAAACCCGTCACAAAAGTATCAGTTCCCTGTGTCCTGATACTTCTGCACAGCCTGCGCTATGTTGATGATATAATCTCCCATCCTCTCTATCTCAGCAATTATGTCCAGATACAGCGTGCTTACGGCGTAGTCGGTCTGGCCGGATTCTATCCTTGAATACTCCTCGTCACGGAATCGGTTCCTTAAAGAGTTGATTGCTATCTCATTTTTTAGAGCCTGGTCGGCATAATCTGTCAAGTGAGGGGTATCGTAATTCTCAAGACAACAGATTACTGTGTCATATGCGTCTTGTAACCCTTCCAGCATCATATAGATACCTTGCTTTCGCTCTATGGAAAACGTCCCGTAGTCTTTCAGCCTGTTTAATATTCTGCTTATGCATTCTCCGCTGTCTCCCAGGCTTTCCAGTTCTGATATTATCCTGAGTAAGGTGTTGGTAAGGGTCTGTGTGTGTTGGCTTGTCTCATTCTCCATAAGGGAGGTCAGGAATGTGGCTATCTCTTTTTCAATATCGTCGGCTATCACCTCATATTTCACCAGACGCTTCCTGGTATTCTCAAAACCATCAGTATCAATCTTATCTACGGCATCACGTATAAGCGATACCTCACGCTGTGATATTGTTGCAAAATGGATTGTTTCAAGCATGGCCTGCTGTGCACCCAGTTCAGGTGTGGCAACCGGTCCGCCGCTTATATACCGCAGTGTGTATTTGTCATCCTTGCTTTCAGGCTTACCGGCTATAAGCCCGCATACCAGTTTCTCTATCTGGGGCGTGAACCATATCAAGACCAGTGTGTTTATGGTGTTGAACAATGTGTGGAACATGGCAAGTCCTACAAGAGGGCTGAATTCTCCCATACTTGAAACAATGAATATGTCCAGCTTTACGAATGGCTTAAAGAGCACTACAGCCCAGATTACTCCAAATACATTGAATACGGTATGGGCCAGTGCCGCACGTCGGGCATCGGTCGTTCCCATGGATGCCGCTATATTAGCCGTGATGGTGGTGCCTATGTTCTCGCCCAGCACCATGGCGGCACCCATCTCAAAGGGAATCCACTCCTGGCTCAGCATGATAAGTGTTATAGCCATGGTGGCGCTCGATGACTGCAATACCAGCGTCAGCACGGTACCGGTTACAACAAACAGCAAAAGGCTGCCAAACCCGTATCCTGTCCAGTCCTTAAGGAACTCCAGGACTTGGTTATTGCCGCTCAGGTCAGGAACAGAGCTCTTTATGAGTGACAGTCCCAGGAATAGCAGTGAGAAACCTATTATGAATTTTCCTATATCCTTACTCTTGTCTTTCCTGAACTGCTGCATTATGAAACCTAACAGGAACAGAGGGATGGAAAGAGCGGCTATATCAAACTTAAACCCGAATAAAGATATTATCCAGGCCGTTACGGTGGTTCCTATGTTGGCTCCCATTATCACTCCTATAGCCTGGGTGAGGGTGAGCAGTCCGGCACTTACAAAACTCACCACAAGCACCGTAGTGGCGCTCGATGATTGAATGATTGCAGTTATACCCAGGCCGGTTATACTCCCCTTGAATGGGTTTGATGTGATGTTCTTAAGCAGTGAACGTAACTTGTCTCCTGTCGCTTTCTGAATTCCGGTACTCATCTGGTTCATGCCGAACAGGAACATGGCCAGTGATCCAAGCAGTTTTAAGATCTGTATTATCATTTTTCTTCGTGTTTAACTCGGCACAAAGAAATGTGAGCGTTGTTAAGCCGCGGTTAAGGGCCAGTTACGTTTTTGTTAAGTTATTGTTTAGAATGTAACTCCAAAGTATCAAATCCCAGTGTCATGGCATTATCGCACGTTTTCCTTACCTTTGTATAGTAACACTAACGCCATGAAGCCATGCCCAAATTCCATCCCACACCCATAATCCAGGACTGCTGGTCCAGCATAGGTAACATCACCTTCTACCACCGTAACGGCCAGTGCTTCTACAAGCGCAAACCCTATACCCAATATCGTGGTACCGCAGCCCAATTGGACCAAGCCCAAGTCCACCACCGAGCCATCCTTGCCTGGCAGCAGCTGCCGCATACTGTCCAGCTGCAATGGCGTGAACTGGCCAAATCAGTCCCGTCTCATCGTCCGCCATACGATGACATCCACCACATCAGCGGCTACAACCTTTTTGTCTCAGCCTATCACGGCTTTGCTCAGATGGGTAGGGAACACATCCCGGTACCGCAGCCATACCCGCTGTTCCCAGTCTCACATCTCCAGCTGCTGCAGATAGATTCCGCAGGCTCATCAGGATCAGTATCCCTGCGTTGACGTATCACTCTGCAGAATACAGATAATCCCGCCCGCTGGCACGTATCAGCCAAGATACAGCTCACAGCCCAGGGTGTGGGCTGTGACCAGGGCAAGATGCGCACATATATGGGTGTCACGGAGCAGCAAAATGAAATAGTCTTCAATGTCCCGCGTCCGGACATTGAGGACTATCAGGTGCACCTGCGCTATCGCCTGATAGATGAAGAAACTGGATATCGTAACAATTGGAAAAAACTTTCTCCTTAAAGCGGAGTTATATGAGACATGAAATTGTACTAATTTCTGCCCCCTTTTTTTATGAGGGGCCGGATTTTTACACTTCTGAGCAATCCACAACAGACATGGTTAGAAGGCGTAAACAGATTACGTTTTGTATTCATTCGTCTGTATGAATGATTTTGACGTACTGCGAACATTATAACGGACTAATAAACTGTGTGTTATAGGCGTGATTTAATCACTTTTGCGGGATGCCTATTTTGACACCGTACGCTATTGACAGTATTCTGAAGGGTATAAAGAAATTGAGCTATAACTCGACGTTTTTGAGTTATAGCCCAATGTATGTAAATTACGTTCGTCTTCTTATTTCAAGACAAGCCAACTGCCGCCTTTCTTTCCGTTTTTCCTTTTTACTTCACCGTTCAGTTGCATTTTTCTTACGGATTTTTCAATGGCTCGAGTAGTTAAGCCTAATGTCTCGGCAATTTGGGATAAGGAAATTTCAGGCTCTGTTTTCATCAACCCCTTAATCTTGTCTGCTGTTTTTACCGAACTTTTTACCGAACTTTTCGGTTGGTTCGGTAATGAAGATTTAAGGTCGAATGATACGGTCGTGGCTGTCAAGTCTCTTTCAATGTCCATCTTCCTGCCGGTGACGGATTTCCAACTTCGAAGTGTATTCAGACCGAAGCCTACGTTCTCTGCGATATCGGCAAAACGGAAAAGCTTTGCAACGGTAGGATTGCACGGATTGGTGTATGCACGTCCCTCAATTTCTTTAGGATCAACGGGGATTGCGCCTCCGTTGACGAACTCAATCCTGTTTGTATAAACGTGGATGCAGGATCTCAATGGATTGAATTGGTCAGCATGCATAAGGAAGTTGGCAATTGACCCCTGAAAATTATTTTAGTTTGACCCTCACCCCTTCCGAATAAAGGGGTCAATTGTAGATTGGATTTTCCTTCCGGCTCGCAAGATCGATAGCCAGCAGAACCCTTCATCGGATTTACATTGTATGCTTGAGTTCAAGATAGGCCACCAATAGTTCAGAACGGGTACCTATGTTCAGAAGATTGGTGACTTCCATCGTTCGAAGAGCAATTCAAACGCCCGGTCCAACCTCGGAGCGATGGCCGAGAAGTGAGTACCAGGTACCAGTTCAAAGGAGCAGTCCGCTCCTGCCGGGGGCTACAGACTGGAGAGTTACCAGCCACTGTAGTCGTATCCGTCGCCATATACACCCTTTGTTGCAGTCGGATCATAGGGATTGATACCGAAACTGTCGCCACCGCTCAGGCAGAGTATTCTTGAGGCGTGAACCCTGACGACCTTGATCCGGGGAGTTGTGTATGCTGTTTTCATCACATTGAACCGTTTGATATGTACTTCTTTCCGTCCTTTATCACAATACCATCATAGCTGTCATCTACAGGTATGCCATTCAGGTTGTATGTACCTGTTGCGTCAGGGATAAACGGAATTTCCTGACTTCCAATTCCGGTTGCGGTGCCGTCATCAAATATGAAACCGAACGAGCGGAGTGGTGCAGACTGAATGCCGGGCAGTCTCAGATATGCCTTGTGCGCACCGAGCGGCCTGCCGCTCCAGTTGTAGAAACCTACACCTTTCTGTCCTAAAGTCAGGGCGTAGTCGTCGGGGCCAAGCGCATCGACATCAACATCAGTTCCGGTCAGCTTATTGTCCGGTGATGCCGCACGCCTGTTGCACGACGGCATCAGGGTGATTTCAGTCTGCTTGTCCGCAATAGTGCCTGGCCGGATTCTCAGTATCACGGCCTCACTGGCGTGAATGATGTCGGTCTTTGTCAGGTTCAAGACATCGGCATTTTCGTATCTTTCAACAGTGCCGATGTATGCCTTTACAGAACCGTCAGTGGGCAGCTTGTACGCGCACTCACTGGTGTAGAACGTTGAGTAGTAGTACTCCGTGTGGTCAGGGTCCTGGTGTGCTGTGAGCGTGAAGGTATGGGCAGGACAAACGGTAATGGCCGCAGTTTCCGACAATGTGAAGTCTTTTTCATCTCTACCATCCACAGTCAGATGGACATTGTTACCATTAAAAGTAAACACCACGCCTTCGCCTTTCAGCAGATAGCTGAAATCATCGTCTTCCAGCTGTTTGACAGTTACGGCATCGGGTATGTTTTCGCACCATGCGCAGATTCCAGCTGCGGCAATGATGACAGATAGAAGTATCCTTTTCATAAGTTGCACGTTATTCTTCATTTGCCAGTATCTTGATTATTTTCACCTTGTCCGGAGCATAGAGTATCACCTCCTTTCGCCCTTCGTCACCTTCACAGCTGCGCAGCCGGTTTGAGGAGTGCCGAGGTCACCGAGGACGGAAGCATAAACCGCCTTTGCGGAAGCTATTGCAGCGAGGGTCTGTTCTTTAATAACATTAATTTCATGCACGTTGGTAGCCGCGTTGATGGCATTGGTAGCGATGGCTATGATGTCGGCATTGGTGACACCTTCTATCGCTGCATTGTTTACCATAAGTTTGGCACAGGCAGACGCGTTTCCATAGTTTACATGTTCGGCAAACCAAACGAGGTTGTCCGAAGTGGCAATTTCATAAGGATTGGCTTGTAATCCGTCGCCTGCTGAAGGCTGTGTGCCCGCAACACTAGCAGTCAAGCAGCACAACAGAAGTGCCGTCGAAAGCAAGAGTTTGAAAATATTGTCCATAGTATTGTATGTTTGATTTCTTCAAGATTCAATATGAATTTCGGACTATAAAGATACAACAATTTTTCCAGACACGCGCCTTGTAGTAAGCGTAAAAAAATAAGTTGGTATGAAAACCGAAAGATTTTGTGACTAGATTGATTGTCGAAGAAGGAGCTATGCGAGCATAGTGACTGATGAGACAAACAATATGGGCGCAAAAGATTCGGAGAGATTACCAAGTTATTTTTTGAAGATTACTAAATTACAAGAATTTTATGTATATTTACAGAAATATACCTCATCGTAGAATATGCGTTTATGTAATACAATACCTGCAAGATTGCTTGCGAAGAACAAATGTAAGCGATACAACACCTTAAATATCAATGATTTAGGGGGGGGGCGACGGATAAACCAAGAAACTTATTCACATACAACTTGGTCAGATACCACACAAGGGCATCTGAGGATGTGTCGTGTGGGCAGAAACCAAACGATTCAAAATTCCATGTAAAAAACGTCAGTTCGCATAATGGATTTGGTGGATGACATTCTGCATGGTAACTTTGTAGCAGATTTGCAAACAATAGAATATTAACAAATAAAATTGAAATGATGAAAAAACTACTTGTGTTATCAACTGCCCTGATACTAAGCGCTGGGCTGTGGGCACAGATCACCCAACCTGTTGCTCCTACAAGTGGAACCGGTACAAAAGAAGACCCGTATCAAATCACCTCTTATGCCGAACTGAAATGGTTCTCTGAACAAGTCAATCAAGGCGGTGACAACGTCTATCTCTGCGCCAAACTGATGAACGACATTCAGGGCAGTTTGAAGCGAACAGACGGCACGGCCTACACGGATGTTTTCACCCCTATCGGACGCAGCAATGCCGGAGGCGAGTTCTGCGGCGATTTTGACGGCAACGGGCACATCATCCGCGACATGATGGTGGGAAGTATTGACCCTGCACCCGCCAACATCGGTCTGATCGGCAAGATGATAGCAGGCAGTCGCGTACACCATGTGGGCCTGGTCGATTGTGGTTTTGCCGGTTCCTCCTATGTGGGATGTCTCTGCGGCGACTTTGCCGATGGCGAGATTGACCACTGCTTCGTGCAGGGATGTACCATTATTTACTCCGCCCACACGGTCGGCGGCTTGGTCGGCTCATGCTTTACCTACGCCAGGTTACACGACTGCTACTGTTCATGTGCGATGACGAAATTTGCTTTAAGTGACACATCCTATGAGATAGGTGCTCTCTGTGGCGCCTCGAACGCTACGATCATCAATTGTTATGGCGAGATAAAGACAAGTGTGCCGAGTGCGGCTATTGGCAGAACATACGGTACACCTACCACTAAGAATGTAGCCATGAAGCAACCTGCTGCCTTCGCTTCCGGCGAAGTGTGCTACCTGCTGAACGGCGGTGTTGCCGACGGTTCGCAGGCGTGGTATCAAACCCTTGGTACCGACACCTATCCTGTATTGGACAATAACCATGGCACGGTATATGCCAGCAAAGGGGCAAGCGGCATGGTCTATACCAATACCAAACCGCAGACCCCTACCACCTATCACCCCCAATCGGAGCCGACCTGTGAGCAACGCGGCTACGCACAGGACTGCTGGGAGGATGAGGCTACCGGCAAACTGTATGCCGATGCCCTTTGTACCAAGGAACTGAATCCTGCCGTAGTCATTCGCTATGCCCCCCTGGTCATCAGTCAGGTCCTCGGCAACCCGGGTAATGCGTACGAGATTAAAGAAACGGTAACCTTTAAGGGCGTGCCGTTCAGTTGGGCGGCGGTAAGACGATATTCGGAAATGTCGGCAGGAGAATATGTTGAACGGCGTGACCTGGAGTTTCAGGCTCATGATTACCCTACCGATGCCCGGTTAAAATTCTATAAAAGCGAAACAACAGGAGGATACGGGAACTTTGAAAGGTTCACGATTACAGTAGACGTATATACATCGGATAGAAAACATAAATCCAGAAATTCAATTGATATAAGAGGAGAAGAAATGCTGTCTTATTTCTCACTGAACGGACTACAAAAGGGAGATATAGTGTATGTGACAGTAAGTAGAAACCTCGAAACTGCAGGTTATCTCACGAGAACAACGGACTTGGCCTTTGCATTGGAATACTGCAGTGCCCATTGCGGTGCCGATAATGCCAATATCACGATTGTGCCTGCTACCTCTACCAACTCCTTCCGCAAGGTAAAGGGTACACCCGACCCTGAGTTTGGATACAAGGTGGAGGGGAAGGTCTATTCGGCTTATCCGTTAAAGGATATCACCGTGACACGCGAACAGGGTGAAACACCGGGTACATACAAAGTAAGTGCCTCCTGCCCTGAAGGTGCCAATTCTGTTTACAATATTACATTCAGAACCGCTGAATTTACCATAGCAGACGCCACCTTCCATCAAAAAGCGAACCCTGTGGATTGCGAACATACAGGTGTAGCAAGGGACTATTGGGATTGGAACGGCACGTACTATCCGGATGCCTCACTGAACCCCGAACAGGTGTTGTCTAAAGAACGGATTACCGCCTATCCGAAATTAATAACACCCTATTTTACCCCGATATCAGGCGCGAGTGAGTGGAAAAAATCATCGCTGATCATGACAGAGAGGACTACGGAAACGGCGGCGGCTATACTGACCGCATACGGCACGAATATCACCGATGCCCGCTTAACCATAAATTGGGGCGGAACATCCGGGAGAGAAAGGCATCTGATGACTACTATGAAATATGAGTACAAAGGGCAAACACAAAAACGCGTACTGGAGGTAGACACAGAAGGTCCAGCGATATACCCCATCTATTTTCCTTTGGAAGGTTTGAAAAGAGGCGACCAAATCAAAGTCTCCTGTACTCCTCCATATTGTGGTGATTGTTCTTTTTATGTTACGTTTAACCTGGAATACCTGAGCGACAACTGCGGCGATGAAGGTAGTGTGACGAAGCTTACCATTACAGGCACACCGGCGGTCAGCAGCAAGGAGTGGGACGGCACCACCGAGGTGGAGCAGTCGGCTATCGACCTGACAAACTGCCAATTGGTGGGTATAGAAACGGGTGACGAAGGCAAGGTGCAACTGGCTGCTACTGCCGAATACGACAACGCCGAAATGGGCAATAACCATACCGTAACCGTCACCTACGGACTGCTGGTGGCAGACGAGAACCTTGCAGGCAAATACATCTTTGACGAAACAGCAATGCCGGTAGCCGTCAGCAATGTGGCGATTACCTATCCGCAAACCGTGACCGATGCGCAATCTGTTGCCAAGCAGGCACTGACCGGCAAGGCGGGTGACCAGCCCTCTACCGAAGTGCAGGACATCGTCGCCGAGTACAGCGGTAAGATAGATGCCGTTACCCTGACAGGTAACGTGAGATCAGTGATTGAAGCCATCGAGATGATTAAGAACGAAGGATTGGGCATGATTAACTCACAGCAGTCTATCGGGCAATATCAGCGCGATTTGGCAACCGAGAAAACAGCCGCCAAGCAGGCATTGAAAGACAAGGTGGGAGATACTGACAACACGGATATTAACAATCTTGTAACCGAATATAGCGACCAAATAGACAAGCAAACCACCATCGAGGACGTGCAAGCCGTCCGTGAAGAAGGGCTGCTTGCTATTGAAAACGCGTTGAAATACTATAATGCCGGTCAAGCCAATGCTCTCGGCACTCTCGGCACGAAGCAGGACGGACCTGCGGTTGAGGTAATAAAGGATGAAGAAAAGGTTATTCTTTACAATCCTGAAAAGGTGAACTTTATCAAAGTATCAACAGAAGAATAAAAAACAAAATAGAAAAATGAAAACAAAAGCAATTATCAGCGGCCTCATGCTTATGGTATGAGCATGGCGAGCGCACAGACAATGGAATCGGCAGTATTGTTCTCCGGCACGAAGTTGGACAACAGCTATCTGCTGACGGAAAATGTGTCGGTTACATTCGACTCTAATGGCAATGGAGCCATTGTGCAACAAGTATTCGACTTCAACCAAGAACGCTCTTGAAGGAACTGATGAGGGAAATACCCTTACCACGAACCAATACGCCCTGTCACTCGGCCAGAATGGTGTAGGTTTCTACCTGTGGGACGGCAAACCTATCGGTGCGAACAAGGCATATATGACACTCGACGGAGTGGCTCATGCCAAGGCGTTCACATTCATGTTCGAGGACGGCACTACAACAGCCATAGAACCGCCGACAGTCAACTGTCAGCAGTCAGGCGATGCCTACAACCTCAACGGTATTCGCGTGAACGGCAATTACAAAGGTACCGAGGTTAAGAAGATGAATGATATCCTTTCGGGCAGCAAATCCGATCCTAACGGGGTGCTCCTATATCCTGACGGCGAACCAAGATTCAGGGCCGTGTTCATTTTTGGAGGTTTTTCTACAGGCCACGCGGAGCTGTTGACCGACGCTGCCAGAAACAACGTGAAAACTTTTTTCAAGAATGGAGGAAGTTATGTGGGCTCATGCGCCGGAGCCTATCTTGCCGGATTGTATTCAGATGGTGAAGAGAGACCATATTTCAATATTTGGACAGGAGGGAATATGATATATACCGAACTCAATTCATCGAGCACTTCCATGATATTTCCTTTGAATTCACCTCTCCTGAGGTATAGCGACTTCGGAAATGACGGCATGATTGAGAACGTCCGCCACAACGGAGGTGGATATATGGATGAAAACAGTGCTCCGGAAGGCACGGAAATCCTCGCAAGGTTCGGAACTTGCCCGGGAGGCTCGACAAGTGCCCCGTACTATGACAAGGTTTCTACCTGGGCATATAAAGAATCCGATGAATCCGGCAGGCTTGTCGTGTGCGGCTCACATCCTGAAGATGCACCTTCAGGTGAAGTTCTGGATTTTACAAACTCTATGTTCAGCTATGCTATTGACGGATCGGGTTGTGCCAAAGTCAAGGATATTCTTCATGATGGGGAATGCAAATCTACAAACCTGATAGGCGATATGCAGTGCCATCATTTTGTGTTCTATCTGCCGGAAGATGCTTCGGTAAAGATAGAATTGGATGGCGAACCGGAGGCCGGGCTGCAACTGTTTCTTAAGAAAGAAACCTTCGCTTTCCCGGAGAATGAGCCCGAGTACTCATCCTCCATGCCGGATAGCATGCAGCAGATAATAACGACAAATATTCTTGAAAGCGGACTATGGTTTGTCACAGTCAGATGCAACGCCAGAATCAAGTCTGACCCTGTAGTCCTGAACAAGTCACTTGATAAAGGAATGTACTTTGAATACAGCGGATATGACAAAGTGCTTTCGGGAGTACCGTATTCATTGAAATTCAATATAGTGAAGGGTAAGAGCAAGTGACTGTTTCTCGGCTTTGACAGTCTGAATAACAGGATACATCCATCACAACTACAAAATGTTCATCCATATGTATCAACGATTTTGATGTACTGCAAAGTTTTCGCGGCTCAAAGCTTTAGTAAACATTAAAAAATAACTTGAACTTTTTGGGGCATGATTCCAGGCTTTG
>JAKSIV010000010.1 GCA_024398635.1 Bacteroidaceae bacterium
AGGTCGGAAAACAAGAGTAGGAGGAAACTACTTTTGTTTTCCTCCTACTCGATTGTCCAGTCCTAGATAACCCAGATTTTTAATTGTGACACAAAGGGGTCGTTTCCTATTGCGTCGTTTTTGTGGCCCGATGTGTGCGTGAACCACAGCGTAGTAGTTCCAATTTGGAACTGGTTGATTCAATTGGAATTCATCCATTTTGAAATTGGATAACTCCCATTACTGTTTATCTTTGCACAAAATCAACCCCAATATTGGAGGACAACCCCCAAAAGGACAAACAAACATCATCCGGTCATGATGGCAAACCAACTCCGCTCATGATCGTCATAGCCTCCATTTTTGCAATTGGCGTCGTTGTGCTTGTAGCGCAGTTTAAAGATCCTATTCTGCTGCTCCTTTTCTTTTTGCTGGTGTTGTTCCTTTAGTGGTGGTTTTTGTGGGCCGATGTCTCAACGGCGTGGTACCGATATGAGCGCTACGGTGGTACCGGTATGAGCGCTACGGACGGGTATATGAGCGCAAAAATCCTCTGCAAAAATCTGTCGATTTACCTTTGCCAAAAAATGTCGATTCAAAGTTACTCGTAACACCCGGCTCCATCTTACCCCCGGGAAACTCCCAATAGTCCTTCCACTCCCCGTATCCCCGCTGAGTGGCGAAAACACGGTTCTGCTCATCGTGAATTATTGCGGCTACTACCTCGATTTGCTTCATATTTTACCTATATGGGCCGATGGGCTCAAAGTTAGTTGTTTGGGGCGATAAAAGAGCAAAAGGGGCTGAACCCAATGCCTCGTTTTTAAAATGGTTCCAAACGGAACCGCCCCCTTTGGCGCCGTTTTGCCAAACGGTCGTACTAAATCATACGGGAAGATTCAGATTATTATGCATCTACTTGTTTTTTTTTGTATGTTTAAAGATTAAGTCAATATGATTAATAATAAGGTTCATGCCATTTGGGTAGAATCATTTCTTTATTTATCTTTGAAAAAAAGTTTTTTTCAGTATTGATTTTTTATATCCATGCGTTGCTCGTTTTAATAACATGACTCTAGAAGAATATTTACACATAAGAGTTGATGGAGAAGAATTTCATTCATTTCCTGGGAGGAACAATTATGTAAGTGTGTTTGACACTTTTAAAAATGTCATGGAAAAAGGCCCTCTTGAAGAAACCAAAGCCATGACGGTTCTTAAAGACAAAAAGACCTATTTAAATGATCATGGGGTTAGACATGTTCATATGGTCATTGATAAAGTTTCCAAATTATTATGGAATGATAAAGGCGAAGCGAATATTGATCCTAAATTGACCGTATATGAATGTTTTTTGCTTCTTGTAGCTATATATGTACATGATGCAGGTCATGCAATAAATGGCCGTAAGAAACATGAACAGAATGCCAGAGAGTTCTTGAATGAACTTAATAGTAATATAGTTGGAACACCTGAACAAAAATTGATTTATAATATTGCACGTGCCCATTCCGGTAAAGATGATCCTATAGGGAGTTTAGAACAATTTACTTATCTATACGACATTAAAATTAGAACTCGTTTATTGGCGGCTCTTTTAAGACTCGGAGATGAAATGTCTGATGATTCATCGAGAGCGTCGAAAATCCTTTTAGAAAAAAAGTTGCTTACCAAAGAAAGCTTAATATATCATGTGGTTTCATCTTGTTTACACTATTTTGCACCGGACGTTGTCAGTGGCGAGATAAAAATGTGCTTCCAACTTAACAAGAAACAGTGCAAAAAGAAGTTCAAAATAAAGCAAGGTGAAAAATATGTTGAAACTTACTTGCTTGATGAAATATATAGAAGGACATTTAAGACTTTCCAAGAATGTCTGTACTATAACCGTTTCGTTCCAGATACCATTCGCATTAATACAGTGAATGTCACTGTTGAGTTTATAGATAAAGAGTTGGAGCCTTTTTTTCCTACTATAAAGTATAGACTAAAAGAGAAAGGTTATCCTTATCTGGGCGAAAAAAATGTATTTGACTTTTGTGCTGATGATTTAAAACGTGATGGCCACAATTTAGATGGTGAATATGTAAAACAAAGAATTGATAATAAATGTCATGAGTCTTAATCCATTTGAAATCAAAACTCCAGAATCCAATTCTGCTGAAGATATATTGGATTTGTTTGTTGATGTTTTTACAGATTTCCATCATGTGAAGGAAATCGGTCACACATTTTTGAATGGCCCACGTGGATCTGGTAAGAGTATGATGTTTCGTTATATGATGCCAGATTGTCAAATGCTAAAAAATAAATGTGAGGCTAACCAATTAGATTATTTCTCAGTTTACGTAGGTGTCAAGAAAACAGACATCAACAATGCTGAATTGGAGAGATTTTCCAAGAATGCAAACCTCATTATCAACGAGCACTTACTTTCAACATATGTGATAGCAAATGTATTTGGTTCTATTTGCCAAACATTTGGAAAAGTCTTAGATGCCTATACAGACGAGATTTCATCTTTTTTCAAAGATATTTTTGTGAAACGTATAAGACAGTGTGGGTATAATAATGAGATAGATACGAATTGCATAAATAAGGGTGGCTTACAATTATTCATTGACATGATAAATATTGTCGATGGTATGAAACATAGTTGCAAGAGGTATTGCTGTCTGGCAGCTCTAAATAAAGATCAGATACAGCCATACAATGACGCACTAACAGATTTTGTGGATTTTGTTGAGCCAATTATAGTCGGACTTAAGAGGGTGTCTTTGTTCCCGAGTCATAAGCCGTTTTTTATATTAATAGATGATGCTGGATACCTAAACTTGGCACAAACCAAGGTCTTAAATACATGGGTCTCATACCGAACGACCAAAGATATATGTATAAAAATATCAACTCAATTGGATTACAAGACACATTTAACGGCAAATGATAGAAGTATAGATTCTCCGCATGATTATTCTGAGATTAACATTAGTACCATATATTCAAGTAGGAATAGTATTTACAATAGTCGTATAAAGGAAATAGTAAGAAAACGCATTAAGAAGTATTTAGGTTTAGATATCGAACCGGAGGCTTTTTTTCCTGTAGATACTAAACAAGAAGAAGAAATTAGTCAGTTGCAGATACTATTAAAGGAAAAAAACGCCAACCCGTTAAAGCCCTATGCAGGTAAAGATGCGGCTCAAAGATATGCAAGACCAGAGTATATTAAAGAATTGCAACAAAAACATAAGGCTGGGGCTCAGTATAGTTATGCGGGATTTGATCAATTGGTAGCTATATCATCTGGTATTATACGCCATTTCTTGGCTCCTGCTCAAGAAATGTTTGCTGCCATGGAGTCTTTGAATCCGAATAAACAGGTGAATTATATTAAACCGGGCGTTCAGGATAAAGTAATAAAAAAGTACTCGGATGATTTTTTGCATAATCAGTGTGAAGATATTAGAAAAGACCAAGGTTATGATGGTTCTAATCTTCAGAAAGCTGATAAACTATATAATCTCATTGATTCCTTAGGCGCACTTTTCCACTTAATACTTGTATCAGAAGCAAAAGAACGGCGTGTTTTTTCTATAGCTATTAGTGATACACCAGACAGAGAACTGTATGATATATTGGATTTGTGTGAACATTTTGGATACTTACATAGACGAACGATTGGAAACAAACAAGGTACAGGCAAGAACACTATGTATGTACTTAGCAGGATACTTGCTCCACATTTTAAATTAGATCCTACTTCATTCGCGGGATATAAATTTACAAATAGTGAAACATTGAAGACTGCGCTAACTAATAAGAATCAGTTCTTGAAACAAATGATGACGGGCGTTTCTAATGAAGATTTTATACAGTTGACATTATTTGAAGGTGAAAGCAATGATTAATAAAGTGATAGAACAAAAGTTGAGCGATTTTCCTAATAGGACAGAGCATTATGATATGATGATATGTTGCTCTAGTTTTGAACAAAGATGTCTTGCATTGACGTCAAATATAAGACAGGACAATGTTGATGAGGTTCTAGTTTGTCAATATAATAACCCGGCCGAGCTATCTCAAGACAATTGCGATAAATTATGTGCTCTTTGGGGCAGTAAATGCGAAGTTCTTTCATTAGATAAAGATGCACCGTTATCTATTTACGATGCTATTTATGAAAAGATAAAAGAGAATAATCCCGGAACTATATTATTCGATATATCCACTTTTACTCGTGAAACTATCTTGATTATTTTAATGATCTTCAAACAAGATCGTTTTAAAGACATAGAAACCACATTATGTTATGTGCCAGCGGATCGTTATTCTATGAAGAGTCTCAAGGATCATGAGATATGGCTTTCGAAAGGTGTAAATGACGTTAGGTCAGTTTTAGGTTATTCTGGTTCCTTTTCTTCTTTGAAGAAGACATTATTAATCGTACTGGTCGGTTTTGAAACAGATAGGGCGGATATCCTTATATCCACTTTTGAGGCAGACAAAATTTATTTGGGCTATGTTCCATCTGAAGAGAGTTTCAGCTCTGATTTGTCGCGTATTAATCAAAGTAATTTCGATCGTCTAGTTAAACTCATTGGTGATTGTGAGACTTTCAGTTTCTCTTGCAGGGATATAAATAAAACTATTCGAGAAATAGAAAAGATAATTATTGAAAACAAAGATGATTATAATATCATTATTAGTCCAATGAATAATAAGCTGTCGACTTTGGCGGTTGCTTCTGTTGCATATGCTTATCCTGATGTCCAAGTTTGCTATGCATCTACGAATCAATACAATACAGAAGCCTATTCTTCTCCAGATAACAGAGTGTTATTGTTTAAATACGAATAGTTTAATAGAATTCTTGCAATTCTGATACCATTTTCTGATTTTTTATGCGATACTATCGTACCGGTTGTAGCTATATTCTAGGTGCAGATACAGTTATTCAAGGATTGTAGTGCATTGAAAATAGTGCAATTAAGGCATTAGATATCCTTTATCTTCAGCCTTTTCAACGATTTTCAGAAGGCGACGGCATTGTGCTGGTGACGGTAATTGATTACGTCCGATGCATTCTGCAATACCTCTGATGAAATCACAATCTCCATATGATAGTAGTTCCTCTTTATTAATGGCATTATATACGTTTATCCAGTATGTGGCTCCTAATCTGAATATTTCAACTGAAGCATCAATATTCGAATTAAACTTATGTGCACGGCGTGCAGCTTGTTCGGTAGATTTGATTTCTTCTTTGGATATTAAAGAGCGTTGAAATTCATCAGAGAGTTCAAAACTGACTCCTTTAAAATCGGCCCAGGTTCCAGCCACACGAGAAAGGCTCCTAACAAGTCCACCTGCAGCCTTATCTTCAAGATAACGATGTGTAAAATATGCCAATCTCAACAATTCCGCTGCAAGGGCGGGGTAGAGTGTTTGTTTGTTCCAGATAGAAACCCAATCCAGATCGGAATCCTTTGGTAATAGTGTCATCAATTTAGATATTGTATATGGCGTAATTTGTGCTTTATTACCTCCTTTAGGGTACCATTCTTCTTTGCTTATAAGTTTATCAAGAGTGTCAAAAATAATAATTGAACACACACATTTTTTGAAGAATTCCTCATTTATGCTATCCCTATCATTCTCATATATACCATCAATGTAAGGTGCAAATATCTTAAAGTTGTCTGCAGAACTCTTGCACACCTGATCAGGATGCATTAGGATCGCATTATAACATTTTGCAAGTTTCTCTTTTGTAATAAGCTGATTCTTTGGATTTTTCTCCTTAAACAGATCTCTCTGATGCGAATTCAACTTCATCTGTTCTTGTTCCCACTTACCGCGAGACCTTTCGTAGAACCAGACAGTTTGATATGGATTACCACCTACGGGTGGTGCCATAACCTTGTGGGATAGTTGTTCCATCTTAACATGGAACGGATGGTTAGAGAAGAAATCGGCAGGTTTTACCGCATTCTGACTGTTCGCACATTCAGAAATCGTCTTAGTAAGACTGTTATATTTAAACACCTGTTCTTCTGACATATCGTCATCCACATTTAATACGGTCAGTTTCATGGGTACATATAATGTATCCATTCCTTTGGGTGCCTCCTTCTTAATAATAGCACTAGCCAAAGATGCAGTAGTCTGTCCACCGTTAATTATCTGAAGATCCTTAAAGAAAACAATCTTGCTGTTATCAGGAGAAAATCTAACGGCACGTGCCACAATAGCTATTCCGTTGTTATAGGTAAAGAAGTTCTCTGGCTCTTTCATAATGGTGCTGCGTATGCCTTTATTGACATTACCACGAAAACTGAGGAAAGCACGGACATTTCCTTGTAGCAATTTACTACCATACTTGAGATAAATATCTGCCAGAAATTTTCCAGGAACTATACCCAAGTAAGCATCATAATTACTTTCTTCTCCCAAATCGGCTCTTAGGCAAGGTATTCCGTCACAATCAAAATCA
Source organism: Bacteroidaceae bacterium (assembly GCA_024398635.1). Taxonomy (GTDB): domain Bacteria; phylum Bacteroidota; class Bacteroidia; order Bacteroidales; family Bacteroidaceae; genus Colenecus. The sequence goes on from JAKSIV010000010.1 coordinate 6,473, forward strand.
TTCGTTTCAATCTCAAGTATCTCACTTGAGTTTGAAACGAATGTCTGGTAGAAACGTTCTAATGTCCATACATTCAACTCAACAGGTCTTTCTAAAAAATCAGGTTGTGATATGTTCTTTACCTGTTTGCTCAGCGTTAAATTGGAGATAATGATGAATTTGAAACGCAGTATCTCAGTAGCAGTCATACCCTTGCCAATCTTTTTGCGAAATTCATTCGCAATATTGACAGCAGGATCGGAATCATCACAAAAATTACTTATGTTGCCATTTACCGCTTCATCAATAAACCTTTGCATGTAAGACAACAACTCTTCTATTCGGGTATTAGTTAACGCAGGGACATTATCTCTTTGATTAGAGAATTCACTGATTATTAAGACTAAAGCACCGTCAGCTTCATCATAGGAATAACCGTCAAAAGCCAATATTTGCCTGCGTGAATTTCTTATTTCCACAGACATAGGAATCGGATCGCTCAACTCTCCAAGTCCTTCCAAATCTGAAAGAACTCGTTCTATAAAATAGCTTCCAGGATCAGTACTTTCCAAGCTTGCATTGTTCCTGATTTCATCAATAAATTGTTTACGATAATCCTCAATATCCTCCATATCAGTTCATTTTGTAAGGTTCAATTTCAGTTAACAGTAATTCATATTGCACGCGAGTTATAGCATCTGGCAACATACTGCGTCGTATCCGTGGGAAAGAATCAGGGTTTACTCGATAATGGCGTTCATTTCTCAAAGCAAATACAAGATTTTCGTTTTCGTTTGAGAAATCGAAGCCAAATAATTGGAGCTTGTCCATAAACATCTCTTTTTGAGATGTATTGACTAGAAGTGATATAATATTATTGACTAATTGATTAAGTCTAATACCATCAAAAGACGGACTCATCTTTTCTAAATCATACACCACCAGTGTTCCCTCAATGTCACTATCAAGTTGCTCAATAGATGAGATACGTACTGTCTCTTTCCCAAAGCTTATTGCTTTAATTTCAAACCAATCCTGTTGATCTGAAAAATCTTTATGAGTTTTTTCCGGCCCAGTCCAGCTCTCAAGAGCAATATCTATCCCTCTATTAGGTATCATGAAATCTCTTAGAAAAAGAAGTTCGCCCATCAAACCCATTATTTCAGCTTCAGTCATACGCGCATTATCCGGACGGAATAGTTGACGCCACGAATAATACCTTGATCTTAATGTGTGATAAGCTGTTTCATCATCGTTTGTTACCCTAACAGAATCAAGGAGATCTTGACAGAAAGTACAAAAATACTCTAGTAATTCACTGTCCTCTAATGAGAAGCGCAATGTATATATATCTCCGTCCTTATATTGCTCTACAGCTATAACGTCCGAACTGGAGATTCTAACAGGCTTGTATATGCCTCTAAAATCAAATGAATAACGGGCATCATCGTCTCGACCAATGTATAAACTTAGATGCCGATTGTCGCCAAATCGAATGAAATGACGGCTAGGAAAGTCCTCCTTGAATGTTTTATAAATATCATTGTGCATCATCTTCATCTTCCTCCTCCTCAGGCTCATCGCCTTCCATATTTAATTGTTGATAAATTTTATTTACCTGATATCTTACAGCCTTACCTTCATCCTTGACTCCAGGGCAACCTACAGCAAAAGCCACAATACAATCATTGCCTAGCGATTCTCTAAAGTCTTCGAGTATTTTGTCCTCATTTTTGTCTTTAACAGGTGGTTGGGGTTTTATAAACATAATAACCAAAATAGGCTTACGTTTAGGGAGGAATCTGAAATAAGCTTTAACTGGAATATCCCTTCCTTGACTATCTTCTCCATCTATGTCCCACTGTAATCTTTGAGCTCTCTCTGCTTTTACTATATCATCTTCTGATAAAGCAAAACGTCCCTCCATACTTCCTGTTAAGACACGTCGTCTAGAACTAAGCTGAATTATGTTACGGTTTGTACTACAAATGGCACGCATCATACATTTAATGTTGCGGAGACCATCGATATTATATGTTTCGTCTGATTTACCACTTTCAAATACGATATCCCATGTATCCATTCCCTCTGTCTCTTCATCTTCCAAAAAGCTGATAATATTTTTAGCATCGAATCTGGGATTCGCCATGGAATATTTTATACTTCTAAGAAATTCGATTACAACTTCTTTGGGAACATCAGGGAAATATCTTGTTGTGCCATCTGAAGCATCATCAACGTTTTTATTTAGCTTCTTATAATCAGCATATTTGAGTTTATAGCCTTGAGAATATAGTTTAGAAACAAGATCACGTACTTTTTGCGTGTTTATCTTGTTGTGCTCAATATTTGATGTAATATAAGGTGTGTCATAAATGTTGCCATAAAATGTGTACATCATATCTTTACTGGTGGCTGTACGCATTTTATTAAAAGCTGTAATTTGTAACTCATCACAGTTATCTCTTACTTTGATACCAAAATCTTTCGGAGTTAGCCGTTGGTCAAACATTTCTCGAATATCATTCTTGAGCTCTGCAGAAGCTCTAGATATTTCAGCATACCATAATGCACTCGTTTGGCTTGTCCAGATTTGGAATATATCTTCATAGCCGTGTCTGTATCCAAACCATCTACCCATCTGCATGAGCACATCGAAAGTTGCTGTGTTACGATAAAAATAGCTGACCATTAAACCCTCAAGCGTGAGACCTCTGGACAACGCAAGTCCTCCAATTGCTATAACACGGAGCGACGGATTATCTTTGTAATTCAGTGATGCGCTCTGCTTTGACCCATTAACCATCTTGACCTCAATCTTTTCTAAGGCTTTTAATAGTGCTTCTTTCTGTGAAACGCGATCAAATGTAATGTCCTCAATATGGCTAAAATGTTTCTCCCATACTGAACGTAATTCGCAATATAGTGGCAGTTGCAGGTTTTTAATTGCTTCATTACTGAAATTGACGCGAATGTTCTGATAGATATCTTCAAACCATTTTGATACACGCTCGGTAATGACTTTCTGGACATGAATAAATCGCGACATGTTGATCAACATGCTACGTGGACTTCTACCTTGTCCGCGTAAGTCACGAATAACATTTGCCAAACAGAAACAGATAATAGCCTCTCGAAGAGAATCTGGCAAAATGCCATCCCATTCCTTTTTGTGCTTGTAATAGAAAGGCCCTTCATTTAATACTTCTGGGTGATTTATATTCAAGTCTCTAAATTCCTCAGAAGTGTAATCTGGTTCTAAAATATCTGTGATATAACGCAGGTTGCCATAATAAGGACCTTCGGGGTAGAATATCTTATCGGCGCCCACATAATTGGAGGGTGATTCTAAAGCATAAATAAAGTGTTCCGGAAATAAATCTGCATGCTGCATAGCATCCACTGAATCTGGGTCAATGAATACATTTGCAAATGGTGTAGCAGTAAAACCAACATATGTGGCATTCATAAATAAGTTGCAGATCTGGCGGATAAGCTTGTTCGTTTTTGTCGGATCTGTTTCGTCTCTTCTGGTATTAACCGAAGCATTATCCGCCTCATCATCAATGAGCAACATTGGTATATCTACATAACCACTTCTTGGGTCAATGTTTTGTTCTCTAAGCCAGTTATAAAGCCTTTCGAGTACTGAAACATTCTTTTTTACAACAAATAATACCAACGAATTGCTTGCTAATGACATTGTAATTTTGTTGCAGTTCCCAACAAAATCATTTAGGGTTGATGTTACGGAAGTAGCTTTAATCGGCTTATTATCCAAGCCAACTCCAACTCGTGGATATTTTTCTATTTTTCCTTCTTTTTTTAATGTGATTCCTACAATACCTTCATCTATTCGTTCTTGTGTTTGAACTCGTAGATTTTCGGTAGTACCAGTTAAGAGAATAACCACTTTATATCCGGCATCTGCCGATTTACATATGAGTCCAGTATATGTTGCTGTTTTACCAGATTGAACATCTCCTATTATAAGACCTCGTCGTACATTCTGTTTGTCTGATGTTTCATTAGGATTACCTAAGCAATTCATAATATCAGGCAATGTAGTGTCATCAAGTCTATTGATGCTAACGCGGCTTATCGAAGTTTTTTCGAGTAGATATTTTTTATAACGTGACCAGAAAAAATTGTCAGTAATATCCATATTGGAGTACCAATCACGTTTTTCATCATATTTATCGAAAATAGCTTGACCTTTATTATGGACAATCTTATACTCATATTCAATATCTGTCATTAAACGTGTTCTTGTGGCTTCATCACACTCAAATCTGGACAGATTAATAGCTTGTGTAACAAAACTATCAATATCACAAGAACGTAGTTCATTTCCTTGCGAAATGAATATGTCAATAACAGACTTTGCTAATTGTCTGAGATTTATGTATTGGCTTTCAGTCATTAGGCGTATGTTCCTTAATTAGCTTTTCTTTTAATTGTGGATAATTACATAAAGGCTGCGAGTTCATCAAATCATTAATAATGGCTTCCCATCCATCTGTGCGTATTCTCATTAAAGATGTTGCCAAATTAACAGCCAATTGATAAACTTCATCAATTCGTTCATCTGTATCCTCAGGTGGAGCAATTACTTCATTGCTTTTGTCAATGTATATATCCTGAATAGGGAGGTTTTTTTCTATTTCAGAAAGAAGCATTTCTAAATAGATATAATCCTCATCACTCATTTTGTCGCGGACAAATTGGTATAATTTGCTTTCGCGATTTATAAGATAGAAATACGTTTTGCCCCGACCTTCTTTTCTATCCCAGATATAATCAATCTTTTCATCAACCCTTCTTGTCCGCCCCCTATAATTTTGCTGGCGTACAGAAAAGTCTAGTGCGTCTTCTATGGCCTTTTTGAGCCTTTTAAGGATCTGTTTTGGGATAGTAGCTTGTTGCTTTTTAATGTCAATAGACCAGATGTCATCTAGTGTGTTGGGGATATCAACCCTTATACGCGCATTTTTTGTCAATTCTGCACGTTGTTTCATTCCAAACCAAGTGCCCCAAATGATAAGACGTTTATTGCGGTAAATATAGAAACCTTGTTTGGCACGTAAATTCTCTATACCTCCAATAAGTTGTTTGTCTTTCTCTTTTAGTTCAGTTGCGAATGGTAGTATAAATGGTCGTATAAGAATCATTCTCTCAATGCCATTGCTGTCTTTGACGTCAAGCTCGATTTCCTTTTTAATAGTCGTTTTAGGATGTTGCTCAAGGAACGGGTCCATGGGCATTATATCCAGCTCGTTAATGAAAATATGGAGACGGTATGAACCCAAACCTGAAAGATATCGGTGAAAGATAAGAGCTAACGTATTTTCCAGTGATAAACGCAAATCCATCAGAGTAGAATAAACTTGACCACCACTGGACTTTGCAATAACATCAAAATCTTGCCATATCACCAACGTTCCTTTGTGTTGAGATTTGAGTTTTGATATATAGGGTAGCGCGTCTATTTCTGATTTGTTTAATTCTTGAATCATCCAATCTTGTGTTTCAAGAATATGATCAAAGTCCCAAGTAAATCCATTGAAGTTGTTATCATCGCAACTAATGACAGTAAGACGACGACATTGCGACAGGGATGCAGATTTAAGTCCCATACCAAATCTGCCTAAGTCGTCTTCAGAACGTTCTTGTTCTGCAGATGAACTACCATAACGCATGGCTTCAAACAACAGATCTTCGGACATGCCATCACCGTCATCTAGAATTCCGATCGCTAACTCTTCCATCGGGTTAGTCGGGAACAGGATATGAACATTAAGAGCATGTGCGCTAATACAGTTATCTATAACATCGGCAACAGCTGATTCAAAAGAATAGCCCATTGACCTTAATGACCCCATTAACGTCGATGCCTTTGGGATGTGTCGTCTATCCTTACTCATAGTCCTTTATCATAAATATTAAAGCCCCTCTTACAACCATTTGTTGAAATCAATTTGTTTCCTTACTTTGCTTAGTTAGTTTTACAATTTGTTCAAATACGGCTTTAGCTAATAATGGTGGCACCGCATTTCCTATTTGCTGTTGGATGTGCATCAGCGATCCATCAAAGATAAATGAATCAGGAAAACTCTGCAGTCGTGCCGCTTCACGTACAGACAGTCCGCGATCTTCCCAGGGGTGTATCAACATGCTCTTTCTGTAATTAGATATTACAACAGAGGGCTTATCCTCCCTAAGTCGCCTGTAAATGCCACTGTGACAACGTTCTTTATCAGCATAGTTCTGCATGAGTTCGTCGGGTATTGCTCTCCAGTTTTCTCCCTGGCCAATATGTGAGTATCGTTTTATGACTAATTCATTATTTCTTGAAACAAAATTCTGACGGGCTTTATCAGAATAATGTCGCATCATCTGTGCAAATGGACTGGCCTCTTCAAAAGATAGAGTGTATTCTGCTTCTTCCAGCATTTGTCCATTCTTCAAAGAGGGCAAATCACTGATAGCTTCTTTGACCGTTACCTTTGTCGTCTGTTTTTCAGGGAACTTGAAATCAATACCTAGCCTGTTACCAACCATGAAGAAACGGTTTCTATTTTGAGGTACACCATAATCGGAGGCCCATAGAACAGATGAAGTAATATGGTCGTACCCGTCAATGGCTCGAAAACAGTCTTCAATCATTGTTTGAGTTTCACCTCCATTAATATTCGTCAATCCCCAAACATTCTCTAAAACAAACCACTCTGGTCTGATCTCTCGTACAAATCGGACAAATTCCCTAAAGAGATAGTTTTTCTTGTTTTCCATATTACGATTCCTAGTATTTGACATGGAAAAGCCCTGACAGGGAGGTCCGCCCATAATAACAAACACAGGTTTTTTTTCATCAACCAACTCTTTGGGGTCAAGTTCTTGTATATCATTCTGCAACACTCTTGCCCATTTGTGATTATGCAAAAAAGTGTCTGCCGCACTTTTGTCAATTTCGATAGCTGTTTTAATTCTAATGCCTGCCATCTCTGCACCTAGGCTCAACCCACCTGCTCCTGAGAAAATATCTATTCCGTATCTCATTATTCTAGTACCAAACTATTTTAAATCCTTTCAATAGTAATTTAAGCAATGATTATGTCTGTTTGTGGAATAATACCTAATGAATGAGGGAAAAAATGTATCATATGTTATTGTTGCTTTCTTCCGATTAGTAAGGCTCACAAAGATAAGAAAACTTCTGCCTAATGTACAAATTTGGAATTAACGTAGTGATGAATAGGTGTATCAAGGAGTGGGGGAAATCTAATCACCATTCAGATCGTTTATTAAGATACAGCTTACAGAGGATATAATCAAGCTTACGTAAGGTCAGCTCTCTGAAGGAGGGCTTGAGTTGGCATTCCCACAATACAATCGTGTTCCAGCCCATCTGCTTCAACTTCAGCAGAACATCATCATCGCGTTCCTGATTGCGCTTTATCTTGGCAATCCAAAACTCAGTGTTGGTCTTGGGTATTTTACAACAGTCACTGCTTTCAGGCGTGTGGGCCTTAAAGTCCACATTATGGCCATGCCAAAAGCACCCATTTATAAAGATGCAGGTCCTGTAACTGCGCAGTACAATATCAGGCTTGCCAGGCAGTCGGGGATGGTTCAGTCTATATCGATATCCGTTACTCCAGAGAAAGCGGCGCACAATCATTTCCGGCTTAGTATCGCGGCAATGGATTGCCGCCATATTAAGGTGCCGTTGCTCAGGAGTAATTCGGTCTGCCATGATGGTTATTTGCTGTCTATGGCCTAAAGACTCCTTCCATGGAGTCAGTGATGCAATCAAACATCTTATACATCAGCTCCGGATCCTCCTTATCGGGGATGTAGGCAATCACCTTCTTGCCGATGCCGGCCATCCACCCGGCCTCGGTGTGGGCGGATCGGCCGCAGGGGAGTACCAGGACGCAGACATCGGCCTGGCGCATGGCGTCAAAATCGCGCTGGAATCCGTATCGGGCCCATTCGTGGTCCAGGTGGCTTATGTAGTCCTGGGTAGTCCAATTCTCCCAGTCAGGATCCACATCTTTCCAGAAGAAGCCGCCTTTGCCGTCGGGCGGGTTGCGGAAATCAAACACTTGGTGACCCTGCTCGCGGAGCTTTTTTACCACTTGGGGCTGGTAGGGGTTTTTCCAGCTGGAGGCTACGTAGATTTTTGCCATGTTGATGTAAGGCTTGAATTATTGATATACAAATATATGCATTGTTGCTGAAATCGCCGCATTAGAGTATTTCTTTCAGTCGCTTCGCTTTGTGAAGGTTTAGCTCGACGGCCCCGGAGGGGGGAAGTCAAAGCGTCCCTTCGGGCCGAGCGCCCAATGCGGCGTTTTGCAACCGGTTGCAGGGCATCGGCCCTACCTTTGCTGCCGGATTTAAAAATAAAGATTATGAGAAAGGAGCGTGGGCATTTGCCGTTCTTTGGGATCGGGCCGCTTTATGTGGGGCTGGTTTGCGGGTTGACTGCTGCGGGTGTGTGGGCATCGGACTCGGGGTTGCTGGAGTCGGGTATTGTGCCGGGACTTAAGGTGCCGATGCGCGTGGCGGGGGTGCTGGTGGCTTTGGCGGGGCTGTTTATCTGGCTGGTGGCTTTGCTGGGGTCCAGGATTGATGACGGGATCAGAAACAACCGGTTGGTGACCGATGGCGTTTACGCGTGGTGCCGGAATCCGCTTTATACGGGTTGGATGCTGATGGCCATCGGGGTGGCGATGCTCTGGTACAATCTGTGGCTGATGCTGCTGCCGTTTGTGTTCTGGTGGCTGATGGGCTTTATGATGCGCCACACCGAGGAGAAATGGCTGCGCCGCCTCTACGGAGCCGAGTACGACGCTTACTGCCGCCGCGTTAATCGGACCTGGCCTTGGTTCCCTAAAAAGTGACGCAAAGGGGTCGTTTCGTTTTGCGTCATTTCGTTTTGCGTCACTTTTCGTTTATCGGCCCATATTGGGCTACGTATGGTTGACGACTTTTCTTCAATTAGTGTTATCTTTGTGCTATCTGATACCTGAGGGTGTTCCGCTGGGCGTTGGGTGTCGGGTTGGGATACCCTTTTGTGTTTGATATCATGTTTAACCTAATTATACTTGTTTGTTATGACTAAAAAGAAAAAAACTGTGGCTGATGAGGTTGTTGAAAATCCGAACAACCTTCCTTCTGCTTTATTTGACGATGCTAAAATTGATATCAAGTCCCTAATTCGTGTTATTCGTGGGCAGCAGGTGATGCTGGATTTTGATTTGGCTATGCTCTATGGCGAAAAAACTAAACGTATAAATGAGCAGGTAAAGCGTAATATAAATCGATTTCCGGATGACTTTATGTTTCAACTTGAAAAGAAGGAATGGAATATTTTGAGGTTGCAAATTGCGACCGCAGAATCAGCTGATGATGAATGCGTTACACTTTTGCGGTCGCAATTTGCGACCGCAAAAGACATATCTAAAATAAGAAACTACCCATATGCTTTTACTCGAAACGGAATTGCTATGCTTAGTAGTGTTTTGAATTCTGATACTGCTATTGAAGTCAACAAACGTATCATGCGCGCGTTCACAGCAATTCCGGATCTGGTGAACAACAACATCCTGATGATGCAGCGAATACTGAACATAGAACAGCATCAGACTGAAACGGATGAAAAGGTAAACCGCATTTTAGTTACAATTGAGGAACGGACGCCCAAACAACTGCCGGAACAGGTTTTTGGAACGGGTTGCGTTTGGGATGCTTGGACATATGTATCGGATATGGTTAGATCCGCCAAAGAAAGAATCATACTGATTGACAACTTTGTTGATGACCGTGTGTTATCACTACTGGATAAGAGGAACGATAACGTTGAAGCAACCATTTACACTCGATATAATGAATCTTTCCTGACAGACCTTGAGAAACACAATGACCAATATCGAGATATCAGATTCATACAATTGTCCCAACGTAATCATGACCGTTTTCTCATCATTGACGAGACTGTCTATTTCCTTGGCGCCAGTGTAAAAGATATGGGGGTGGGATTATGCGCTATTGCTCAAATGCATACTTCGCCAGAGTTAATTTTGCAATTATTGTGACGCAAAGTGACGCAAAGGGGTTGTTTGACGCAAAGGGGTCGTTTCGTTTTGCGTCACTTTTCTTTACCTTTATAGAAAATTATTATGTCAAATATTTGGGTATAAAAAATTATACCTATATTTGCTGCATTAATACTTAATATCTATGCCTACAATAATGTATCTCTTTGGTTTGCGGTTTTTCTTCTATTCTGAGGAACACTTGCCAATCCACGTCCACGTTCAGAGCGGTGACGGAAAAGCGAAAATTGATGTAGAGACTCTTGAGGTCTTGGAGAACAAAGGAGTTAAACCCGCAGACCTGAAAAAGGCGGTTGATGCAGTCAAACAGTACCAAGCAGATATAAGACAGGCATGGATAGAGTATTTTGACGAGGAATAAAGAATGGAACTCATTACGAAACTCTGGTTCGCCGAAGGCAGGATTTATATCCTGACCGACAAGGGCAATACCTACAGCCGCCCGCTGGAGGCATTTCCTCTGTTGCTTGAGGCTACGCCGGAGCAACGCCAGCGGTTTGTCATCGGCCTTGACGGAGAGGATATACGTTGGGAGGAGATTGATGAGGATATCCACATCAGCAGCTTCTATAATACTGAGGAGCCCAATCCGGACAATGTTATTGCCGATGTATTCCGCCGGTTCCCGCAGCTGAATGTATCGGAAGTGGCCCGATACATAGGCATCAACAAAAGTCTGCTGTCCCGTTACATCTACGGAATCAAAAAGCCATCCCAGCAGCGCGCGGACCAGATTCTTGAGGCTATCCGCCAGCTGGGGCGCGAGATGTCGAATATTTGAAATTGACGCAAAGGGGTCGTTTAACTTTGCGTCATTTTTCGCTTATCGGCCTTATTATGATTGAAAATTATTGCAAAATGATTTAATTTGATTACATTTGCACTGATTGTAAAGTATAAATTATGCCGCAGGTTTCAATGACTGTCCGCATGGACGCTAATCTGAAGTCATCATTTGATGCGCTTTGTAGTCAGTTTGGCATGAGCGCCAATGCTGCAATGAACGTTTTTGCCCGGGCTGTTGTGCAGAGGGGCAGGATTCCGTTCGATGTTATGTCCGATGAAGTTGCCGCAAGGACTCAGGAGTCTATTGACAAGTTCTGGGCCGAGAAACAGTGGGGCGCAAGCGAGATCAATTCCTTGTTGGACGAACATTTAAGAACACCATACAAACCGGAAAAATAAAGTACATCTTTAATGCCATGAGAACAATAGTCCTTGATACGAATTGCCTTCTGGCGATTCTTCCTTCCGTGAGTCCTTATCATAATGTATGGACAGGCATCCTTAAGGGTGATATTTGCTTGTGCGTATCGACCGATATCCTATCTGAATATGAGGAGATTCTTTCTCTGAAAACTCTGCCTGAGATTGCTGCCAGCGTTATAGAAACACTGTTGAGACTACCTTCTTTGAGAAGAGTCAGCCCGACTTTTTTCTATAATCTGATCAAGGATGATCCGGATGATAATAAGTTTGTTGATTGCGCTATTTGTGGTAATGCGGAACTGATTGTGACAAATGACTCGCATTTTGATATCCTGAAGACTATAAATTTTCCCAAGATTGAAATATCTCGTCTGCAGGATTTTGCCCGGATGTATTGTTATCGGCCTTAAAAACGCCGCAAAGGGGTCGTTTAACTTTGCGTCACTTTTTGAGTTGTTCCAGGGCGCGGCACAGTTGGTCGGGGCAGGATGTGCCTTTGCCGCCGCAGTCTATTCCGTTTAAGCGGGCTATTACATCGTCTATTTTCTGACCGGCTACTAAGCGGCTGATTCCCTGCAGGTTGCCGTTGCAGCCGCCCAGGAACGCTACCTGCTGGATTACGTCGTTGTCATCGGCCACTACGTCTATCAGTAGTGAGCAGGTTCCTTCTGTCTGATACTGTATGTGTTTCATATCGTGTGCAAAGATAACAAAACGACCCCTTTGCGTCACTTCATCAGGATGTCAAACATTCCTTTGTCCTTGAAGTCCTGGGTGCGCTGGTCCCAGAAGCCGAAGTCGGCGTCGTAGCACCAGAGGGTCCAGGCTATGTTGCACTCGTTGAAAATGGAGATCATGTCGGTCATCCAGACGTAGGCCAGATTGCGGGGCGTGCGCTGGTAGGCTCCCCATTCGCCGCAGAAGAGCTGCAGACCCAGGTCCTGCGCCAGTTTGATTGCATCGGCCATATCATTTTTGATGCGCTCGCGGTTCCACACGGTCAGGCCTTCGTTGTCGCGGATTATCTTCTGGACCTGCTCAGGGGCTTGCTCATAATCGGCTTGTGATATCAGCTGCCCGGGGTAGTTGACGGTGCCCGTGTATCGGCCCACATCGGTCCACGACGCGCGGTAGTGGGTCACGAACATGGGGTTGTAGTAGTGGAAACTCAGGATGATGTTCTTGTCGCCGGCGGGGATTCTTAAATCCTTGAACGTGCCGACGCTCTGCCAACGGTTGGAGCCGATTACCAGCTTGCGGTCGGGTTCCAGCTTGCGCAGCGCGGCGTGCACCTTTTCGACCACCTGATTCCACTGTTCGGGGTCATCGGCCACGGGTTCGTTCATGAATTCGTAGGCCACCATGCTCACGGGGAAGTGTTTGATGTGGGCCGATAACTGCGTCCACATGTCAATAAGTTTCTGCAGTTCGGCGGGGTCCTCGTAGAGGGCGTTTTTCTGGCCTTCCTGCAGCACGAAACTGTGGGAGCGGAGGGTGTGCAGGTCCACTATGACGCGCAGATTGTGCTTGACGGCCCAATCCAGAGCGTTGGTCAGGAGCTGCCAGGCATCGTCCAGACGGTTGCCCTGCTCGTCCCAGAACTGGACCTCGTCTATGGGCAGGCGGATGTGGTCAAAACCTAGTTCCCTGATCCGGATCATGTCCTGCTCCTTGATGTGGTTGGCGCGCGCCTGACCCCGTGCCTGCGACTGGCTCAGCCAATGGCTCACGTTTACTCCGCGTTTTATCTCAAAGCCGTTCTGGGCTTGCGTGGGCGCTGACATCAGCACACTTAGCACTATGACAGCAAGTACTCTAAACAGTCTCATATTCTGCAAATATAGCAAAAAGTGACGCAAAGGGGTCGTTTCGTTTTGCGTCATTTCCACTCACCTTAGGGAGAGAATAGGCCGTACCTGCGTTCTGTGTCCCTAAGGTGCGGAGTTTGCGGCGGTAAGGAGGATGGCGGACATGATGAGGGCCAGGACATCGGCCAGGTCAACCGCCAGCCAGACGCCGTCAAGGCCCAGGAACAGGGGCAGCACAAACACCGCTCCAAGCTCAAATACCAGCGTGCGCGCAAACGCCGCCAGTGCCGATACCAGCCCGTTGTTGAGCGCCGTAAAGTAAGCCGATACAAACATATTGATACCGCAGATCATGAAACTGAGCATATAAAGACGTATGGCATGTGCTGTAAGTGCCTTAAGCTCAACGTCATACCCAACAAATATTCCCGCCATGGGTCCGCTCAGCACCTCGGATAGCAAAGTCAGTATGGAGCCCGCCACAAACAGCAGTATCAGGCTTTTACGCAGCAGCCGCTTAAGCTCTTCATGGTTCTGCGTCCCGTAGTTGTAACTGATGACAGGCGCAATTGCCAGATTGAACCCAATAAAGACCGATGCATACACAAACCCAATATACATAAGTATGCCGTAAACAGCCACGCCCTCCTCACCGATAAGACGCATCAGTTGCAGGTTATAACACATGCTGACTACACTCAAAGAAATGTTACCCACGTATTCCGACAGCCCGTTGGTGCAGACCTGCAGTATGCTCCGCCCGTTGGTGCGGGTGCGCACAAACCGCAGATGTGTGGTGTTACGGCGCGATGAAAAGTAGTACAGCGGATAGATGCCGCCCACAGCCATACCAGCCGCAGTAGCAATTGCCGCGCCCGTAAGCCCCCAGTCCAGAACCACAATCAGCAGCGCATCGAGCACTATGTTGGTTACGCCGCTGATTATGCTCAGATGCGTGCCCATCTGTGGTATCTCGGCCGTCATATAGAGCGAGTGGAACGCCATCTGAATCATGTATAACGGCATGACCAGCAGCACTATACGCCCGTAATGGACGCTGTACTCCAGCATCTGCCCATCGGCCCCCAACAGAGAGCAAATAGGTCTTATGAAAATGTAGAACAGCACGGTTGCCGCCACACCCACCGCAAACAGCGTCTTGACCACCATGCTGAATGCACGGCAAGCGCGCTCCCGGTCGCCCTGGCCCAGAATCATGGCCACATATGCGCTGCCGCCGGTCCCGAACATAAGGCCGATGGCACCGGTAATCATAATGGCCGGCCAGATAAGGTTGAGGGCCGCAAACGGGGTGGTTCCGGTAAAGTTGGATACAAACAGCCCGTCCACGATGCTGTAGACCGATGTGGCCAGCATCATGAGTATGGAGGGCAGCGATGAGCGTATCATCCTGCGGTATCCGTAACTTCCGGAGAGTTCAATCTTCATTTCAGTCTGCAAATTTACACAAAAGTGACGCAAAGTTAAACGCCCCCTTTGCGTCACTTATCCTGGAAAACAACACCATTCTCATTGAGAATACAGACGAACACACTATCTTTGTGAACGTCAAGACCACACACTTGTCGCATAGGCACAAATATTTTGGGACACCAAGCCCGTTATACAATAAATTGATAACTCTGCGGCACGCCGAGAGGCGATGACCGCTTGCCAAAGATAGTGTGTGGCCTTGATTTTTATTTCAACGGGTGTAAAATCGGCGTATTTTATGTAAGTTTGCTCTCGTAATAAGATTAGAAATGGCACAGACAACAGCAGACGACAAGAAAATCATCTTCTCCATGGTGGGGGTGAGCAAGCAGTTCCAGAACAACAAGCAGGTACTCAAGGACATATACCTGAGTTTTTTCTACGGAGCCAAGATAGGTATCATCGGCCTTAACGGATCAGGTAAATCCACTTTGCTCAAGATAATTGCAGGTATAGAAAAGAGCTATCAGGGACAGGTGGTGTTCAGCCCGGGTTACAGCGTGGGCTATCTGCCCCAGGAGCCGCAACTGGACCCCGACAAGACTGTCAAGGAGGTGGTCATGGAGGGCGTACAGCAGATATATGACACCCTTAAGGAGTATGATGAGGTAAACCATAAGTTTGAGCTCCCTGAATATTATGAGGACCAGGACAAGATGGATGCCTTGATGGCACGTCAGGCAGAGCTTCAGGATATAATTGATGCAACCGATGCATGGAATATAGACAACCGTCTTGAGCAGGCTATGGATGCTTTGCGCTGTCCCCCCGAGGACCAGAAAACAGGTGTGCTCTCTGGTGGCGAGCGCCGTCGCGTGGCACTGTGCCGTCTGCTTTTGCAGCAGCCCGATATACTGCTGCTGGATGAGCCTACCAACCATCTGGATGCCGAGAGCATACAGTGGCTGGAGCAGCACTTGAACCAGTATGCAGGTACGGTAATTGCCGTTACCCATGACCGATACTTCCTGGACAATGTGGCCGGCTGGATTCTGGAACTTGACCGTGGTGAGGGTATTCCATGGAAGGGCAACTACTCAAGCTGGCTGGAGCAGAAATCACAGCGTCTGGCTCTTGAGGAGAAACAGGCTTCAAAGCGCCGCAAGACTCTGGAGCGTGAGTTGGAGTGGGTACGTATGGCTCCCAAGGCCCGTCAGGCCAAGGGTAAGGCCCGTCTGAACTCATATGACAAGCTGATGAACGAGGATGTCAAGGCCAAGGAGGAGAAGCTGGAGATTTTCATCCCCAACGGTCCGCGTCTGGGTAACATGGTTATCGAGGCCAAGGGCGTAGCCAAGGCATTCGGCGACAAGCTGCTGTTTGATGACCTTAACTTCTCTCTGCCGCCAAACGGAATTGTCGGTGTTATTGGCCCTAACGGTGCCGGTAAGACCACTTTGTTCCGTCTGATAATGGGACTTGAGAAGGTTGACAAGGGTACGTTTGAGATAGGTGAGACCGTAAAGATTGCATACGTCGATCAGCAGCATAAGGATATCGATCCTGAAAAGAGTGTCTATCAGGTGGTCAGCGGCGGCAATGAGATTATCCGCATGGGCGGCCGTGACATCAACGCCCGCGCCTATCTGGGCCGATTCAACTTTACCGGCGCCGATCAGGAGAAAAAGTGCGGTGTACTGTCCGGCGGTGAGCGTAACCGTCTGCAACTGGCCATGGCACTCAAGGAGGAGGGCAACGTATTGCTGCTTGATGAGCCTACCAACGATATCGACGTGAACACCCTGCGTGCCCTTGAGGAGGGTCTGGACGATTTTGCAGGCTGCGCCGTCGTGGTAAGCCATGACCGCTGGTTCCTGGATCGTATCTGCACGCACATCCTATCATTCGAGGGAGACTCCAAGGTTGTCTTCTATGAGGGATCGTACAGCGAGTATGAGGACTACAAAATAAAGCAACTTGGCTACCAGGAGCCTAAGCGCATACACTATCGTAAACTTCAGTAATTGTAAATTATGAAAAGGACTATATTGGTTGCCTTGATGGCAGCGGTTTCTGTACTTGCGAGTTGTCAGAATGATCCGTACGTGGTTAAGACTACAAATGGTAAGGTGCGCGGTTTTGATGAGGAGGGGACTATGGCGTTCAAGGGTATTCCTTACGCTCATGCGGAGCGTTGCCTGCCTCCTGCTCCGGTGGCCAAGTGGGACACCGTTATGGACTGCACTGAGTGGGGTCCGCAGTCGCTTCAGGGCGGCCGCATCCAACGCGGAAGTGCCGAGGACTGCTGCGTACTGAATGTATGGACCACTGATCTTGAAGGTAAGAAACCCGTTATGTTCTGGTGTCACGGAGGCGGTTTTGACTCGGGTACATCGGCCTGGAATCCGGGCATGTGCCTGGCAAAGAAGGACGTTGTAGTGGTAAGCCTGAACCACCGTCTTAATATAATAGGATTCCTGGATCTGTCGGCCACGGGTGACCCCAAGTACAAATACTCGGGTAACGTGGGCATGATGGATGCCGTAAAGGCGCTTGAGTGGGTGCGTGACAATATCAGCAGGTTTGGTGGCGATCCCGATAACGTGACCATTTTCGGTGAGTCCGGAGGCGGCGGCAAGGTAGGAACCCTGATGTGCATGCCGGCGGCTAAGGGATTGTACCACAAGGCTATAATCATGAGCGGAACTATCCTGAACGTGAATAACAAGTCCATGACCGAAGAACTTGGCCTGGCTGTTCTGGACGAGCTTGGAATTCCGCATAACGAGCCCGACCGCATAAAGGATGTGCCGTACGACAAGCTCTATCAGGCTGGCCAGCGGGCACTCTCCGCCAGAGGTCTGGTCCGTACCCCCGGTACTCCCATTATGTGGGGGTTCGGTCCGGTGCCGGATGGCGAGGTGCTGCTTCAACAGCCCTTCCAACCCGATTTTGCATCCATATCAAGTGATATACCTCTTGTGATAGGTACCACTTTCAATGAGTTGCAGCGTGGCCAGTATAACCGCCAGATGACTCTGGAACAGGCCAAGGACGCTGTACGCGCCACATTCGGTGATGAGACCGATGCATATGCCGATGCACTTGCTCAGGCATGGCCCGATTATTTCCCGCAGGACCTGCCTTCAATTGACAACCTGTTCCGTGCCAAGACCGTCATCACGGCCGATGCCGCATCGGCTTCAAAGACGGCGCCGGTTTATAACTACATGTTTACATGGAAATCACCGTCCACACATGTATCGGCCCATGGAGCTGAACTCAATTTCTGTTTCAACACCCTGCATCATGCAGGCCGTGACCTGCCTAATCCGTCTGAAAGTGACCTTCTGCTGGCCGACCGCATGGCACAGTCGTGGGCCAACTTTGCACATACGGCCGATCCCAATGTCGAGGGTCTTCCCAAGTGGCATCCATATACACGCGAAAACGGCGAGTGCTTTATGTTCGGCCCTGTAATTGAGGTCCGCCACAACTTTGACCGCACGTTGGAGGAAATAATTAACCGCCACTGTTTCAAGAAGTTGGATGAGTTCCGCGCAACTGGCTCACTAAAATAACACTAAAAAAATTAGTTTTATAATTTTTTAATGCTTACCTTTGACGTGTTGTTAAGCATTTTCAGTTTAAACAATAGTTTTATTAACCAATTAATCCTTGTAGTATGAGAAAGATTATGAGTGTGCTGTCAGTTATGGCAGTGATGGCCGGAAGTGTTTCGGCTCAGAATGATGGCGTTGAGGTAATCACCGCTAAGGATGTTATTGAAATAGGTGACCTGACAGAGATTGCTTATGACTTCAAGATCCATCCACTTAAGGGCAATCGTCATATCGATAGAATAGGTGGTATTAAAAGTTGGGATGACGGTAAGGTCATGCTGGCCCGTAACGGCAATTCCGATAAGGTGATGCGTTTTGACAATTACGAGTACACTGGCGCTGTGGACGGTCTGGGCAAGCAGGATCAATACTATTTCATTGAGGACTTCAGCTACGACAAAGCCAACAACTGCATTTACATTGAGAACGATCAATACCTCGTTACATACGATGCCAAGACGTTCCAGTTCAAAGGCCGTCAGGAGGTAAACCTGCGTATTCAGAACATTCTGAACCTGGGTGACAAGATGCTCTACTTTGGCTATCTGACCGATGAGATGGATGCTTCCAGATATCGTGAAGATAAGGTGTATATGCCCAAAGAGTCCATGATTATAGTCGATAGGGATGAGCGTGACCTCAATAAGGGAACCATCCTTTATCGGGAGAGTAATTATGAGAGAAATCATATGGGCTATCCGGAGCTCTTCTTTGTCAACCCCAAGAACTATTCGACTTGCCTTCCGGGCAATGTGAACAGGATTGTGACATTCAATGACCTTAAGACGGTGACCGATGTCTATAAGTTCAAACTGGGCAGCCACGAGATACCCCAGAAGTATTTGGACATTATGAGACAGGATGAGATTTCACTGGAAGATTTTGCAACGGCTACCAATGTGTTGGGAACATTAGGTGAGCAGCCTTCAGTAAGTCTTACTTACAATATCATGGTTGAGAATGGCGTGGTAAGCTTCAGGACTTCATATAATTACAGGAATGAATTCCCCGGCTCATACAGCCCGTATCTCTACTGGGTTCACAAGAAAGAGGGTACAAAGGTCTATAAGCATCTGCGTATTCCGGGCCTGAAGTTTGACATTGACCCCACAGGTGCAAACGGCGTTTATCAGGTTGCAGTGATTGAAAATTTTGATGAGTCATCAATCGACAAGGACGTTCCCATGTCACCGCTGGGCCAGAAGATCATTGACGAGATCAAAAAGCAGACTCACAACAATCCGGTAATTCTGGAGTTCCGTTTCAAATAAAGAACCGTTTAAACTCGGATTCGAAGTTTGGTGTAAGGATGTCCTTTCCAAGGGCATCCTTTATTTCTTGCATGGTCCAGAAACGCCCGCCGTCAAGTTCATCGGCAGAAGGATTGATGGGACCGTCATAAACGGTCTTGAATACGTTGACCAGCTCTTTCTCTACTTTGCTTTCAAAGACGTAGTGTCCCATGGGGGTGGGGTTAGGTACGCTGATGCCCAGTTCCTCCATGACCTCACGCTGAAAAGCCTGCTCTACGGTTTCTCCGTAGCTGATATGACCACCTACCGCAGTGTCCCATTTGCCGGGCTGTATGGGTTTCCAGTCGGGACGGCGCTGCAGATAGAGTTCTCCCTTTGAATTGAAGACATGCAGATGGACTACTGGGTGCAGCACCTTACGGCCGTCATGAGCCTGGCCGCGCAATATCTTACCCAGTACGTTCCCGTCTTCATCAACGAGGGGAAAGAGTTCGTTGTCGTTATCGCAATTCATTGAATGGATTAATCTGCATCCTGCAGTACGGGGAATTTGGCGCGGAATCGTGCCAGTTGTTCCATATCCAGTTGGGCCGATACCATTTGCGGGTGTTCATCGGTCTGTATCAGAGTCTCGCCGTAGGGGCTTATGATTGCGCTGTGACCGGGATAAACACCCAGTTCGTCACTGCCGCCGCGGTTTACGCCTATGGCATAGCACTGGTTCTCGATGGCGCGGGCGCGCAGCAGAGTGTCCCATGCCAATATCCGTTTATCGGGCCAGTTGGCGGGATAGATTACTGCATCGTAATCGTCGCGGTTGCGGCTGAATGTGGGGAAACGCAGGTCATAGCATATGAGCAGCAGAATCCTGATGCCACGGAAGTTTACCACCACACGTCCGCTGCCTGCCGTATAATGCTCGGCCTCACCGGAATATGTAAACAGATGGTGCTTGTCATAACAGGTTATTGTGCCGTCGGGCATGGCAAAGCAGAGACGGTTGTATACGTTTGCACTCTCAATTACGGGTAGCGTGCCGCAAATTGCCGCGTTCAGTTGTGATGCCTTGTCGCGGAGCCACTTAACAATCGGGCCGTCCATGGTCTGTACGACCTCCGAAGGATCTATGTACTGACCTGTGGCGAACATCTCGGGCAGGATATAGATGTCGGCTCCGCATCCGTTACCGATTATGCGGTCCAGATCCGCAAGGTTACTTTTCCAGTCACCTTTTTGGGGAGCATTCTGTACTATCGAAATCTTCATCGGCTGCAAAAGTACTCTTTTTTGCTAATACTCTTCCGTGTCGCCGTGGGTGTTCAGCAATTCCTGATCAGTTTCATGTTTGGATTGCGCATTAGATATGACTGACTCGTAGCCGGTCAGGGCGGCAAACGGCGAGAACTGTGCCGCGCGGTTGTAGAGCGGCATAGGTTTGCGTGTGGCCGATGTGTGATGCGGCAGGTCTATTATCTTCTCGTATCTTTTATCCATTGCGGTATTATGCTTTATGTCCTCCCACCTGTTTGTTACGTTCCCGGGCGGTCGAGCCCTCCTCAAAGTTCATGCCACGCAGAATGGAGTTCTTGCCATATCTTTTGCGAATGGCAAGCACCGCCTCCTGACGGCGACGCTCGCGTCCATCGGTGGGTGCATTCTCTCCGAACAGGTCGAGCTGGCAGGGTGGGGCATCACTCTCGTTGATAACGTTCTGGGCGGTCACATTGAAACGCCGTATAGTCAGGTTTGGGTTGACGATCCGGTTGTACAGTTTAGTGACAGCCTTGATGATGTATTCCGATGATGACGTGTGTCCGTCCAGGTCAACGGTGCCGTGGGTTGGTTTAGGTACGCTGCGGCCATAATAGTCTGTCTCCACAGGACCGTCATATTTGATGTCTTTGCGGGTCAGGTTCCCCGTGTCGTAGGATACCGAGAGCGTGATGCGGTTCGTGACCATACGCTTGCTTACCAGGTCAAAGACAAGTGCATCGGTCATCTCTTTGGCTATGAGTCGGCCTTTCTTGAAGTCATATGGCTCTGAAAGTACCTGACCGGAACTTATGCTGTTAACCTGCGGCTTGTATGCCTTTATCTGGGCCATGGTGCACGGTTCCCAGCCCCAGGCGTGGTCAATAATCAGCTCGGCATTGACTCCGAACATGCGGTACAGTTCATCCTCCCACTGGGGGTGGGTGGAGTAAAGGGCAATGTCACCCATGGTACGCATCCCGTAACTCTCCAGTTTTGCTGCAATGCCGCGGCCTATGCGCCAGAAATCGGTGAGCGGACGGTGCTCCCAGAGCTGGTGGCGGTAACTCATCTCATCAAGTTCTGCTATGCGCACGCCGTCCTTATCGGCCTCCACATGCTTAGCTACAATATCCATGGCCACCTTTGCCAGATAGAGATTGGTGCCTATTCCCGCTGTGGCCGTAATTCCGGTCTTTTTTAGAACATCGCGTATCATCAGCATGGTAAGCTCACGTGCGGAGCAGTTACGCATCCTGATATAGTCAGTCAGGTCAATGAAGACCTCATCAATGGAATAAACGTGGATATCTTCGGGTGCCACATATTGCAGGTATATGGCGTAAATCTGACTGCTTACCTCCATATAGCGCGCCATCTGAGGCGGGGCGGTTATGTATCCCAGTGCGACAGACGGATTGGCCTGCACTTTGAGGTTGTCTGTCTCGGGTGGTCCCAGCTTGCGGCCGGGAGCATCCTGTCTGCGGGCCTGATTGATTTGACGCACCCGCTGCACAACCTCAAAAAGCCGTGCGCGGCCACCTATGCCGTATGACTTGAGCGACGGCGATACAGCCAGACAGATGGTCTTGTCGGTACGTGAGGCATCGGCCACCACAAGATTTGTGGTAAGCGGATCCAGATGACGTTCCATACATTCTACTGATGCGTAGAATGATTTCAAGTCAATTGCCGCATATATCCTGCCTCTATCGTCCATACTACAAAAATAGCTTTTTTTTGTTCGTTCTTTAGGGTTTTAAGTAAATTTGCCGTAATCAAATATTAGGCAAAAATGAAAGCGAAAGGATTTATTACTGCAGTGATGGCTGTAGTTGTATCAGGTGTGATAAATGCACAGACAGTGAGCGGTTCAGTTGATGACGGTTTTGAGATCAAGGCCGGCAATGTGACAATGAAAGTCAGCGCCAAGGAGGGTGGCAAAATCATGTCTTACAAGTATGATGATACCGAGATGCTCTCCCAGTTGCGTATGCAGAACCAGTACGGCAGTACCTTCTGGACCAGTCCTCAGAAAGAGTGGAACTGGCCACCTGTATCGGAGTTTGACCGTGCCGCCTATACCGTTGAGTCTGATGCCTCCACACATCTTGTCCTGACCAGCCAGGTAGCCCGTAAGTTGCCGTTCCAGATCAGCAAGCAGTATACCCCCGATGCCAAGGGCAAATTCATCCGTGTATCATATACCATCACGAATAAAGGTGAGGAGACCCGTAAGGTTGCTCCGTGGGAGATTTCACGTGTAGTTTCTGATGAGGAGGGCCTGATTTTCTTTGATGCTCCGGTGGAGAGCATCACACCTGCAAACCTTATTCCGTTCAGGGGTGAGGCCGGCGCATCGTGGTATAACTTTGAGACCGGTGCCCAGAACCGCAAGATCAACGCTGACGGAAAAGGCTGGCTGGCATATGCGGCAAACGGCCTGCTTATGATCAAGAAGTTTGATGACATCAATCCCTCACAGCCCGCACCCGATGAGGCCGAAATCCAGGTTTACGTAAACCAGGGTAAGACCTACATCGAACTGGAGAGCCAGGGTGAATACAAGACGCTTGCCCCGGGAGGAAGTCTGACCTGGGTGGTTGACTGGTATCTGATTCCTCTCAAGGATAAGGCTGAGCCTTCAAAGAAACTACTTGATCTGGTACGCAAGACCATCAAGTAGTATAATTCGCTTTTTGATTACTCGTGAGTAGCCATGCGCTGCTCGGCGAGTTTTTCAAACTTGGTGCCCGGACGGCCGTAGTTGGCGTAGGGGTAGATTGATATGCCGCCGCGCGGTACAAAGAAGCCGGTCACCTCAATGTACTTGGGATCCATCAGCTTGATAAGGTCCTTCATGATGCGGTTCACGCAGTCCTCATGGAATCCGCCGTGATTGCGGAAGCTGTGGAGATAGAGCTTGAGTGACTTGCTCTCTACCATCTTGACGTCGGGGATATAGCTGATGCGTATCTCGGCAAAGTCCGGCTGTCCTGTAATGGGGCAGAGGGTGGTGAACTCCGGGCAGTTGAAACGTACCCAATAGTCATTCTCCTGATTCAGGTTCTCAAAGGCCTCCAGCAGGCCGGGATTATACTCGTTTGAATATGTGGTCTTGCCGCCAAGGACGGTAAGACCCTCTTTCTTTCTATCTTCGGACATGGTTATTTCAGTTTAAATGGGTTGTACTTGACATCGTAATCAAATGTATCAATGCCTTCTTTCTGCTTGAGCTTGTTTGATATGAATGCCGTAACCGGCAGAATGACAATTTCATACAGAGTCTTTACGGTCACCTGGGTGACGATTATAGACAGGATTGTCCTGATTGGCATTGTGCCCAGGAATGCCAGGGGGTAAAAAATGACGGAGTCCGATAATTCTCCGGCCACAGTTGATGCAATGGCGCGCCAGCCGAATCCCTTGCCGTGAGTGGCAATCTTCATCTTGGACAGCACGAAGGAGTTCATGTATGAACCCAGAATGAACGCTATAAGCGATGCTGCGGTGGTGCGCGGTATCATTCCGAACAGGCCGTTGAAACTTTGGGCAATAGCCTGGCTGTCCTCATCAATGGGCATTGGAAGGATGCTTACCAGATGTGCTGCAAGAGCAACGAACGCGCTCATTATAAAGCCCATCCAGATTACGTTCATGGCTCTCTTGTATCCATAGACCTCAGTGAACAGGTCATTGATGATGTAAGAGATGGGGAAAATGATCACAGCACCGGACAGTTGCATCCAGTTGTTACCGACCCGCCAAAGCCTTGGCACAAAAAGATTTGATGTAATCAGGCAGACGCAGAACGTTACTGCCAAAACCACGAAGGTCACGGACAGCGTGGGCTGCCCTGCAGAT
The DNA here is from genome assembly GCA_024398635.1 of Bacteroidaceae bacterium. GTDB lineage: Bacteria > Bacteroidota > Bacteroidia > Bacteroidales > Bacteroidaceae > Colenecus. The sequence continues at coordinate 31,018 of JAKSIV010000010.1, forward strand.
GTTTTTTTCTCAGACATTTTACTTGTTTTTATAGTGGTTCCAAGCACACTTGCTACAGCACTCATCGCTGTAACTCGCTGCAAAGGTAATATATTTGTCCGATAAAATTGTTCTCCGATACAGATTCGCAATAAATGCAGTACTCTAAGCTTCGCTTGAAGGTAAGCGGTGCCTCGGGAAAAAAATAAACGAGTTTCTTTTTTCTCCTCTCGGCTTGCGTTACCTTTGCACTCCGAAATTTTTACACACATGAATACTATCTGGATTGTACTGCCCATTCTTACGTTGCTGATGTTCGACCTTGGCCTGACACTCAGGTTTGAGGATTTCGGTAAGGTGTTTAAACATCCCTGGCCTATAGTCGTGGCGTTGCTCGGTCAATTGGTTCTGTTGCCGCTGATAGCTCTTGGATTGGCGTGGGCGTTCAATCTTACTCCGGTCTTTTTTATCGGACTCATACTGATTGCATGCTGTCCCGGTGGAAGTTCATCAAACGTGTTCTCAAAACTGGCAAACGGTGATGTGGCACTGTCTGTTACGCTTACCGCATTGAGCAGCGTGATAACATTGTTTACAATCCCGGTAATAATGAGCTGGGCCACGCAGATGATAGGTGAGAGCGTTGGCATTACACTGCCGGTGGGGAATCTGATCAAGCAGAACCTGCTCCTTATGCTCCTGCCTGTATTGGTGGGTATCGCAATCCACTATATTTGGTCGAATGCCGCTGCAAAGATTGATAAGGTGCTGTCCAAGTTGGCTTTCCCGTTGCTGATGGTACTCATTACGGTGTTCTATGTCCAGAACCATCGGACCATTCTGGATAATCTGGGGATAATAAGCGTTTGTGTCACAGTGCTGATACTTGTGGCTGTTTTCTGCTCGTCACTGCTGTCACGCCTGGTCAAAAACAATGCACAGCAGCGTCGCACCGTGGTGATTGAGGTCGGTATGCAGAATGCGGCTCAAGCCATCGCCATAGCCACCAGCCCCTTCATCTTCAACAGCGCCGAAATGGCAATCCCCGCCATTCTCTACTCGCTGATGATGAACATCGTCCTGCTCATCTACGTCTTCCTAGTCCGCAAAAATAGTACAAAAGGGGTCTGACCCCAATTGTATCATTTTTCTAGAAAAGCAGCTCGTAAGTGTCGTAAACGACGGAGCGGGCGCCGAATCCCTCTTTCTGGAAGATGAGGCCCTCGTTCAGGTAGCTGCCGCCGTTCTCGGTCGATACACCGAAATCAAAGTAGGTGCGGTCAGCATAAACTTCTGTAATCAGATGATGGATCAGCAGGTCAAGCGCACCTGTTTTCTTGCCGGTTTCAGACGACGCGATATACTGTGCGTGAACCACATGCCCCATATCATAAACCATGATTCCCGCTACAATCTGACCGCCGTCACGCACAACGTGAAGTCTGATCCTGTCAGGGAACCGGCTCTGAAGCAGACGCAACTCATCGACCGTATGCACGGGATTCTTCTTGTGCTTGGTCATAAGAATACCGGCCAGAATATCCCAGAACGCTTGAAAATCGGCCCCCATGTTGCCTATGTCAACCTTTAGTCCGGCCTTGACGGCCTTGTTGTATCCGCGTCTGCGGAGCTCGCGCATAGGCAGGCGGTTTGAAAAATCAATGACTGATGACACACCGCGTTCCTTAAGAGAACCTCCGCTGCGGAACAACGCATAGAGATCTTCTTCGGCCGGAAGCTGGCTGTATATATAAGGAATAGGTTTGTAAATCCACCTGTGGGCTCCAAGCTGGCGTTTCATCCAGTCAATGGCACAGCTGAACACCTCGAGTGCATCGACCGCAATCATCTCCTTAGGCACAATAAGACCGCCGTATGTGAGACCTCCGTGCGATTGTACTGTCCCCTCATCCTTACGCCAGTTGGCGGGCAGCATAGCCATCAGTTTGCCATGCTTGTAGAACATGAGCGAACAGTCCGTAAAACGGTCGCTGTGGTAATCCATATACCCCCTGTCAAAAAGGAATGTCCCGTTCTTGGATGTTGCCACAAAGGCATTCCACTCATCCTTACGGGATTCATCGTATCTTACCACCGTGAGCTGTTCGGTGAGATACTCATTGTAGTTGTTTATATATCCTGAAGCGTTGTATGGATGCGATGCGAATACTACGCATACCGTACCGGGCGCGAAATCACGCAGGTCACACCATACTCCCGGCGGAATGAGAATACCCTTACGGGGAGAATCCATCCGTACCACAACGTTATGTGAACCATCATCGACCACCATATTGAAACTGCCGGCAACAGGCACCACCACCTCGGCCGACTCACTGTGTGAATGGCCTCCGCGCGTCTTGCCGTCGGGCACTCCGTATATCCAGAAAACACGTTCAATCTGGAAAGGTATCTGATGTGCTCCCTCCGCAAAAGACAGGGCTCCGCGATCATCGACCGATTCGGGAAATTCAATAATTCTGCATCCACGAGGGAGTTGTTCCATATCCGCTTCTTTCATATTAATTGTAAAGATAACGATTAAAACTTTTCTTTGTTGTTTTTTGAAAAATATTCATTCCAAAACTTGCAGGACTCAAAACCGCGCATTACCTTTGTGCCCGCTTAAGGATTCCGAACTACGGTTCCCAGGGAAGTTTGGGTGAGTGGCTGAAACCAGCAGTTTGCTAAACTGCCGTACGGGTAACCGTACCGGGGGTTCGAATCCCCCAGCTTCCGCCTCCTTCAAGCAGACATAACATAACCGAATGGCGCTTTCATCTAACGGTTAGGATACAAGATTCTCAATCTTGGCATACGGGTTCGATTCCCGTAGGCGCTACAAAAAAAGACCTCAATCGAGGCCTTTTTTTGTAGTGCCGGAATCGAACCCGTATTTTCGGGACCCATTTTTTTAGTTTCCTTTCGGAAACATGGTGGCCTCCGGCCGCTCTCGCTCGGGGTCTCACTCGTGATGGTAGGGTAGGTTGTTGAGGATGCTGAAAGCGCGGTAGAGCTGCTCCACGAATATGAGTCGTACCATCTGGTGTGAGAATGTCATCTTTGACAATGACAGCTTTCCCGGAACGCGTGAGTAGACATCGGGCGAAAATCCGTAGGGGCCTCCTATAATGAAAACCAGGCGTTTGGTTGACTGCGCCATATGTTTCTCAAGCCAGACGGCCATCTCGGGTGATGTCATCTCACGTCCCTTGTCATCGAGCAGCCAGACATCATCTGAGGGCTGTAAAAGCTTGAGTATGAGTTCTCCTTCACGCACTTTCTGCACCTGCGGCTCCATGCTGCGGGTGTTCTTGATATCCGGGATGACCTGTATCTCAAACTGACCGAAATGGGACAGCCGTTCGGTGTACTGGCTGATGCCGTCATTAAGCCACTGCTGGTCAGTTTTGCCTACCACTATCAGAAGGATCTTCATGACAATAAGGATTGTTTACACGACGAAGGTACTATCATTCTGCGTGATTTTGGCGGTTTGGCGGATAATTGTTAAGTTTGCGGGACCTTTGGGTCATAAAACGACTTGAATTGGATATGTACGAGAGTCTGCAACAGCTGAATACGCTGGAAATAAAATTCAACAGTACCGGAAACTGGCTGCTGATTCTGTTTATGGCCGTTGTCATGTATGGCGTGGCACTTGGCTTGAGGCCTCAGTTCTTCCGCGGCGTATTCAACCGTCCCCGTGCCATGTTCATCGGACTTGTCTGCCAGTGGTTCATACTCCCGCTCGTAACATTCCTGCTATGCGTACTGTTCCATGATTTTGTACCTCCTATGGTGGCCATGGGTATGATTCTGGTGGCCTCCTGTCCCGGCGGTGCAGTATCGAACTTTATGACGGCGTACGGTAAGGGTAATGCCGAACTGTCGGTCCTGATGAGTACCATAGCGACTCTCGGTGCACCCATATTCACCCCGATAAACTATGCCATATGGGGTGGCCTTTACACCAAATACATGGATGCTGCGGCAGGCGATGTATTGCGTACCCTTCAGGTTCCGCCCATGCAGATTGCTCTGACCGTGATTGTCATCATAGGAATTCCGGTGCTGCTGGGTTATATCACTGTCAAGTTGGCCCCGAATGCATCGGCCCGTCTTAAGGAGATAATGCGATATGTCTCAATCGTGATTTTCCTGAGTGTCGCAGGAATGATGATATCGCAGAACTTTATTCTCTTCAAGGAATTCATCGGATTTATTTTCATAATCGTCTTCATCCATAATCTGGTCGGTTTCGGAATTGGCTATACTGCAGCCACTATAGGTAAGACTCCTGTCAAGGACCGTCGTGCCGTAACTATCGAGACCGGTATCCAGAATTCCGGATTGGGACTCCTGCTGCTGTTCAATACCAATATTTTCCCACCCGAGATAGCCAAGGGCGGAATGGTATTCGTGACAGCATGGTGGGGTGTATGGCATATCATATCAGGCCTTATTCTGGGAACGGTATTCCGTTTCTCGGCTTTCGATACGACAGGCCTTTCTAAATTCCTGCATAAGAAGAAATGAGAGAACATATACAAGACAAGGGGTGGTTCTATACTTTTCTGAAGGTTTTTGTTGACTGGTCGGTAAGGAGCTCGTTCCGCCGGTATCAGGTTGAGGGACTGGGGAACGTTCCTGATGACGGTCATGTAATTTGGGCGTCCAACCACACCAACGCCCTTATGGATCCTATGGTTATGCTCTCATCGACAAGGGGGAGAAAGGTTTTTGTTGCCAGAGCCGATATCTTCAAGAAAAAATGGGCCCGTGAGGCGCTGTCATTCCTGCGTGTAATGCCCATCTACCGCATCCGTGACGGAATAGATGCCGTAAAGCACAATAACGAGTGCATAGACCAGGCTACAGGTGTGATCATGGATGGAGTTCCGTTCGTGATTTTTCCTGAGGCGACCCACCGTGCAAAACACTCCCTTCTGAAACTGAGCAAAGGTATATTCCATATTGCCGAATCAGCGATTGAAAAGTCAAATGGCGACAAGCCGGTATATATTCAGCCGATAGGTGTTGAGTACAGCGACTATTTCCGTTTCCGCAACAAAGTGCTGATAAGGTTCGGTAAGCCGGCCAACGTTTCAAAATTCCTTGAGGAACATAATGACGAGCCGATACCTGTAGCCATGCTCAAGATGCGTGAGCTGCTGACCGAAAGATTGGCCGAGCAGATAGTCTACATCCCTGACGATGAGGACTATGACGCAATCTGGGAATATACGAAACTTAAAGCCGATAATAGGGATTACTTCAAAAAGACACTTGCCGGGATAGAATCACGTGAAGGTAAAAAGCTGAAAGGCTTGCTCAAGATACAGGCTGTAGACAAGGAGGCTGTTGCCCAAGCGTTGGCTATGAGACAGAATGAGCCGGAAAAGGCACGTGAACTGTTCGCAAAGGTGGATGCGCTGCGTCTCTGGAGATTGCAGAACGGAATATCCGTCTATTCGATTGCCCGTGATCCCGGTTTCTTCAACCTGCTGTTCAGGAGCATCGTGGCTTTGCTGGGTGTGCCGTACTATCTGTTCTGCGGTGTTGTGGGCTGTATAAAATGGGTTCCCATAGTACTCATTCTGAGAGGCGTAACCGACGATGCCTTTTATAATACCGCCCGCTATGGAGTCCGTTTGGGACTGGCCATTCCGGCGCTGATAGTTTGGGCATTGATATTCTTCCTGCTGTTCAGCTGGAAAATTGCGGCTGTGCTGCTGCTGTTCTCGCTGCCATCCCTGAAATATCTGTATGATTACGGAGCATTCTTCCGCATTTTCATCTCAGATATAAGATGGAAGATCCGTAAGAGACAGGCTCCCAAGTTATAATTTCGAATAGAACCGTACATACTGCTCCGCCACTTTGATATAGTCATGGTGGCGGCGTATGTATTCTACGGACTGTCTTTTAAGTTCCGATATCCTTTCGGGGTGCAGAATAAGTTGTTCCAGCTCGTCGTATACGCTCTTTTCATTTGGCTGGACGTTGATGATGGGACGCAGTTCTTTCTCACCCAGGATGTCGTAATTCTCGGGTTCGCCTCCTCCTATGACTATGATACCCTTTGACATGGCCAGAAGGGAATTCATGGATGGGGTATAGCTGTAGAGCTGGTCTAGAATGGCGTCGCTGCCGTCCATCATACGCTGGTACTCATCAAACGGGACACCTTCGGCAATCCTGAGTTCCAGACGGTCCGGGTATTTCTCCTTGAGTGCCTTTGCCGCACTGAGCATTATGTCAGTGCCCTTGTATGCGGAGCGGCCGCGGCTGATTCCTGCAAACAGCTTGAGCGGGCCGCCGTAAAAGGAGGTATGGTAAATCTCGGGCAGAACAATAGGCAGGGGGATGAAACGCATCTTGTCGCGGACCTGAAGACCGTCAGGACAGGTGGTATGCACCTCGTTGTATGTGGCCCAATATTCGTAAAGGCATGCGGCTATGCCGTCGCAGTCAACGGCAATTGTTTCATTGAGAGTCTGTTTGGGCGTGCCTATCCAGTCATCCCGGTAGCGCTGGGCCTCAATGTCGGTACGGGGCTTGTCTGCGAAATTGAAATCGCTGTATCTGAGAGGTCTGAAGTCACTGTTGACGCTGACCCAATAGTAATCCATTCCGAATGACCCCATCACGACCTTTTTGTTATTCTTGCGCAGATATCGGTAGATGGGCATGATGCGTTCGGCCTTAAGTTCCAGGAACATGGGATTGATAAGCTGTACCACGTCATAGCCGCGCATGCAGGGCAGGGCTTTCAAAAGACGCCACAGGAACTGCAGACGTTGTCCGGGCTCGCGTTTAAGGTCGATATCACGGGGATAGTCTTTCCAGCTGTCTCCGTCGCTGGCTACAGTCACTTCATGTCCCAGGGCTCTGAGTCCCTTGGCCAAAGTGTTGTGTACGTTACTGTATTCTCCGAGCAGCAGTATTCTCATTTGTAGAAAAATTCTATTACGTGAAGTATGTACTGACCGGGCCTGTTGCCGGTTAGTCCTGCAAATATCCAGAATTTGAAGGGAATGCCATGCAGGTGCAGGGGATACAGTCCCATTTGTCTGAGCGTATCCATCTGCTGAGGCAGTGCACTGCGCCAGTCAATGCGGCGTAACGTCCGCCTCAGGTGATCGATGGCCAGAGTGTGTATCTTGCGGTCAAAACCTTCATGAGGTTCATGTATATGCTCATCCCTGAATTGTAACAGACTCTTAAGTGCCATGATCGTATGATCTGATTTCTGCTCAATCCTTTGGGCCGAATCTGATGTGATTATGGAACCTGAATGGATGTAATAAGCATATACCGGAAATGTTGTGTTGATATATCTCCAAGTGTAGAAGAAAAGCCTTGGGACGAACTCTTCATCTTCAATGAAGGCGTTTTCCACAAAACGCAGACCGTTGTTCCTGATAAGTGATGACCTGATAAGATACCGGCATGCGCTGCCGTACAGATTGTTGCGGCACATGTATTCATCGCCTGTCATTGGGGCCGAGAAAACGGGCTTGCCGGAGGAAAGGCGGTCAATGCCGTTTCCGGATTTGGTGGTCCTGATACCGAATCCCACCAGGTCTGCACTGTTCTGTTCCATGGCTTTGATGCAGGGAGCCAGTGCACCGGGATAATAATAGTCGTCGGCATCAAGGAATGATATCACGTCGCCCGTGGCATTCTCTATTCCGGTGTTGCGTGCCGCTCCGAGCATTCCGTGGGGACGGCGTATGTATCTGATTGCAGGATCCGACAGGGTGTCCAGGTCAGGTTCATATGGTGAGCCGTCATCTACAATGAGTACCTCATGATCGCATACGCCCTTGAGGTTGTTCAATGCCGACATGACTGCCCTGATGAGCAGGTCTTCTGTGTTCAGGTCATTCTCCGGATTATAATATGGGACGATTACGGATATCTTCATTTGTATTTCTTGATTCCTAAAATGAAACAGAGAGTCCTGACTCCGAAGAGCCATGCGAACAGAGCCTTTATGCCTTGAATGAAAGTAGTTCCGGCCTGCAATATGGCCATCGGACCCGGTCTTAACTGATACAGGTTGCGGGCATTTGCGGCAACATACGCCTTATCGGCATCCTTGCAGCGTTTCAGGTCGACAAGCAGGTTGAGGCACTGGTTCCAGAGCTTTGTCCTGCATTCATTGCCGAATCCTTGAGCTGTTATGAGCTGCAGCAGTTCCAGGTTGTGGCGGAACAAGGGTTCCTGATTTGCAAACCGGTACTGCAGGGTTATGCCGCTGCCGGAGCTGTAATAGAGATAACGGCCTCGGTCGGAGTAGGTTATGGCGCGACACAGGCGTATTATCTGCGGACAGATGGCGGCATCCTCAAAGTTCTCTCCTTCGGGAAAGCGTATGGTGCTGAAAAGAGTCTTGCGGTAAATCTTGTTCCAGGCGTAACAGTGTGTGTAGCTACAGGTCATTATCCAGTGCGGGAAGACTTTGTCGCCGGATATGGTTTCGGGCCGGAAGTCAAGATTGTAGGCGTTGGGTGCACCATAGTGGACAGTTACCGGAAATTCCACCAGGTCTATATCATCGGATATGAGTTTCAGATTGGGGTTAAGGGTGTCGGGGGCAAGTTCATCGTCGCTGTCTATGAATGCTATCCAGGTGCCTTGCGCGGCATCGATTCCGGTGTTTCTGGCGGCACTCAGACCTCCGTTTTTGCGGTGTATGACGCGGATGCAGTCATTGCCTGACGCCAGCTCGTCGCATAACGCTGAACTGCCGTCTGTGGAGCCGTCATCGACCAGGATGAGCTCCATCTCTCCGACATTCTGGGCCATGACACTCCTTACACACCTTTGGAGCGTGGGGAGCGCATTATATACCGGAACTATTACTGATAGCCGTGCCATACCTTCTCAAAAACGCAAATATAACTTCTTTATTACAGATTCTATATAATTTTGCAGTCATTCTAACGTTTAGAAAACGTGGCTAAGGAAAAGAATTCGGACTCATACGACCGTATCATCAAATATACCGGTCTGTTCGGCGGTGTGCAGGGCATTGTCGTCCTGATTAATATCGTCAGGACAAAGCTGGTTTCCATGCTTTTGGGGCCTACCGGATTCGGTATCAGCGAGTCTTTTAACAGGACTCTGAATCTGGTCAAGAGCACCACAGACCTGGGCGTGCCTTTCAGCGCGGTCAAGAGTGTCTCGGAGTGCAGGGGTAACAGCTCTCCGGAACTTGTCAGTGAGAGCGTACTGATAACCAGAACATGGGCTTTCCTGACAGCTGTGGCCGGTATGCTCATGTGTATAGTGCTGGCTCCGGTATTCAGCTACTGGGCTTTTGAAGGTGACCACGGATATACCATATCCTTCCTGATGCTGTCACCTATGGCGGCATTCAGTGCAATCAACGGAGGTGAAACGGCTATTTTGAAGGGTGTCGGTATGCTGCGCCAGCTGGCCAAGAGCCAGTTGATAACGGTAGTAGCTACTCTCTGCATATCCGTACCTCTGTTCTGGAAGTTCGGACTGCAGGGTATTGCTCCATCGTTGGTGCTGGTGTCATTCGCATCGATGGCGGTTACCTGCCGATACTCGTTCGGCGCTTATCCGTACAGGATCAGACCGTTCTCTAAAGAGACTCTGACCAAGGGCTTCGGGATGATAAAACTGGGTATTTTCTTTACCGTAACGTCATTCTTCGGTGCCGGTGCTTTCTCCATCATAGCAAACTATCTGATGAAATACGGAAATGCCGAAGTAACAGGTATTTACAGTGCTGGGTATCTTCTTATTTCATACCTGGGGCTATTTGTCTTTTCGGCTATGGAGTCCGACTATTTCCCGAGACTGTCGGCTGTCAATCATGACAACGGAAAGGTTAATGACCTTGTAAACAGCCAGGCAGAGGTCGCAATCCTGCTTATGGCACCCATGATAGTGGGCTTTATCGTCTTTTTGGGACTGATTGTGAACCTGCTGCTGACCACGCGGTTCTGCGATGCCATTCCCATGGCCCGCCTCGCGGTTATGGGACTTGCCTTCAAGGCTATGACACAACCTCTGTCATACGTGTCGCTGGCCAAGGGTGATTCCAAGACTTTCATGCTTCAGGAGGTGCTGTATGACATAGTTTTTGTTGTATCGGTAGTGGTGTCTTTCAAGCTGGGCGGAATAACCATGACAGGAGCAGCGCTTACGTTTGCGGCTGTGGCGGATTTGGTGATCGTCTATTGCATTACGCACAGCAGATACGGTATCGCATTTTCAAAAAAGGCCATCAGAGTGTTCTTCCTGCAGATTCCGATCATCGTTGCGACATGGGCTGTCTCATCATATCTGGATGGAGTATGGTATTGGGGAACGGGGATAGTCCTCTTGGCGATATCATCGCTCTTTTCGTTCTATTATCTAAGGAAACAAACCTCGTTTATCAGGTCTGTCAGCGATAAGGTGACTAAACGGTTGGGCTTATGAGCAGAGTGACAGTCCTTGTGGCGGCATATAATGCGGAGAAATATCTGGAAGAGTGTCTGGACTCGCTTGTGGGACAGACTCTCAGGGATATCCAAATCGTCTGCATTGATGACGCATCAACCGATTCCACATCTGATATCCTGCAGAGATATGCTGCAGGCGACAGCCGGATCAAGGTACTTAAGTGCAGTGCCAACAGCGGTCAGGCGGTTGCGCGCAATATGGGTATTGAAGTTGCAAGCGGCGATTACATTACGATGGTTGATGCCGATGACGTCCTGTCGGACAACGCCCTGGAACAGGCGGTCTCGGTGCTGGACGGGGATAAAGAGGCCGGTTCCGTATTGTTTAGCCTGGTTTATCTTGACGGACAGCATAAGACTCCGTATCCCATGCGTTCCGGTAAGAAGGAGTGGAGCGGACAGGAGGCTTTCCGTCTGAGTCTGGACTGGTCAGTTCACGGTTTGTACGTATCTAAAACAGAGCTGTTCAAGCGTTTTCCGTACGATACCTCATGCCGTCTTTACAGCGATGACAACACCACCCGTATGCATTACCTCCATTCCGGAAAGGTAAAGACGTGCGATGGCATCTACTACTACCGTCAGCATGCTGAGAGCATGACCAATCGGATATCGGCCCGCAGGCTGGACCTGCTCGAGGCAAACGCTTCGATGGCACGTCAGCTGCGCGAGTCGGGGCAGGAGAGGGAGATCCTTGCCCTGTTTGAGAAAGAACGTTGGATAAACCTTACCGGCATATGCGGTTTGTGGCTCAGAAACAGACAGATACAAGATAAAGCCGATGCGATGGAGAGGTTCCGCAAGGTATGGAACGATATTGACAAAAGTCTGTTGCCCGCCGGACTTAAAATGAAGTTGGGTTACATTCCCTGCCATTCATTCAGGCTTTATTTCCTGCAGGTTCAATTCTATTTTGTTTTAAGGCGGTTTTTAGGAAAATAATCCGTATCTTTGCTAATTACGTATAGGAACAATAAAACGTATTAGCAATATATATGGACGAATTATTAGGACTTGTTACTGCCAAGGCTCAGGAGTGGCTGGGCAGTTCTTTCGATGAGAAGACACGTAAAGAGGTAAAGGCTCTGTTGGCAAAAGAGGACAAATCAGACCTTATTGACGCATTCTACAAGGATCTGGAGTTCGGTACAGGCGGTCTGCGCGGAATCATGGGTGCAGGTACCAACCGCATGAATATCTACACCGTGGGTATGGCTACCCAGGGCCTGGCCAACTATCTTAACAGGAATTTCAAGGAGCGTAAGGAGATTTCGGTCGTAGTGGGACATGACTGCCGTAACAACGGACGTCTGTTTGCCGAGACCGTAGCAAACATATTCAGTGCAAACGGCATCAAGGTTTATCTGTTCGATGACCTGCGCCCCACACCTGAGGTATCATTCGCAATCCGTTATCTGGGTTGCCAGAGCGGTGTGAACGTGACTGCCAGCCACAACCCCCGTGAGTACAACGGTTACAAGGCATACTGGGAGGACGGTGCACAGGTGCTGTCTCCGCATGATACCGGCATAATAGATGAGGTTGCCAAGGTTAAGGTAGCCGATATCAAGTTCAAGGGCAATCCCGCACTGATTCAGATTATCGGTGAGGAGGTTGACAAACCCTATCTGGATGCAATCGAGGGTATCTGCATCAACCCGGATCTGGTAAAGCGCAACAAGGATATATGCATCGTATATACTCCGCTTCACGGATGCGGCCGCGTCATGATTCCGCGCTCACTCAAGCAGTGGGGATTCACCAATGTGAACTGCGTTCCCGAGCAGATGGTTCCGGACGGCAATTTCCCGACCGTGGTATCACCTAACCCCGAGTATCCTGAGGCTCTGACCATGGCTCTGGCCCTGGCCCGCAAACTGAACGCCGATGTGGTTATGGCATCGGACCCCGATGCTGACCGTCTGGGTGTGGCCTGCCGTGATGACAAGGGTGAGCTGACCCTTTTGAATGGTAACCAGACCGCAATGATTTTCCTCTACTACATCATAACACAGTACACCAAGCTGGGCAAGATGACAGGTAAGGAGTACATCGTCAAGACCATTGTGACCACAGAGGTCATAAGCCGCATTGCCGAGAAGAACAATCTTGAGATGTTTGACTGCTACACCGGTTTCAAATGGATTGCCAAGGTCATTGCCGATGAGAACGCCAAGGGCAAGCACTATATCGGTGGCGGTGAGGAGAGCTTCGGATTCCTGGCCGAGGACTTTGTACGTGACAAGGATGCCGTTTCGGCCTGCTCACTGATGGCTGAGATTGCAGCTTGGGCCAAGGAGAACGGCAAGACTCTCTGGGATCTGCTGCTGGATGCATATCAGGAGTACGGATTCTCACAGGAGGCAGCCGTTAGCGTAGTCAAGCCCGGCAAGAGCGGTGCAGATGAGATAAAGGCCATGATGGAGCAGTTCCGCGCCAACCCGCCCAAGTCATTGGCAGGTGAGAAGGTGGTTCTGATAAAGGATTTCAAGCTGCTCAAGCAGACCGATGCCGCCGGTAAGGTAACCGACCTGGTTATGCCCGAGCCGTCAAACGTACTGCAGTATTTTACTGCCGCAGGAGATAAAATATCGGTTCGTCCTTCCGGTACTGAGCCCAAGATCAAGTTCTACATGGAGGCTAAGCTGCCCATGGCAAGCAAGAAGGATTACCTCAAGGTTCAGGTCGAGGCGATGAAGAAGATTGAGGCATTCAAGAAGGACCTGGGCATCTGAATTGAACGGTAGATGAGACGGCTGGGTGTCATATCAGGTCTGTTTGCCGCGTTGGTATGTGTGGCGGTTGCAGGTTGTTCCGACGACGGAACGGTCACTGTACGTGTTGTCTCCACATCCGATATCCACGGCCGCATATTTGACAAAGACTGTGTCACCGGCGATGAGAGGGAGGGCAGTATGGCCAAGTTCTCCACGTTCCTGAACAGGCAGCGTAAAGAGTATCGTAACGTTATCTATCTCGATGCCGGCGATATGCTTCAGGGCTCGGTTGACGTCTATCAGGATGTGACTGCCCAGTACCGCAGGCCGAGTCTTGCGGCTGCAGCTTTCAACTCTCTGGGATGCTATGCCACAGTGCTTGGAAACCATGATTTCTCCGTGGGAGTTCCAAGTTATGACCGTTTCTTCAGAAGTATAGAATGTCCTGTACTTGGAGCCAATGTCTATTTTGATGCCCCCGGCGATTATCTGCCTCCATACAGAATTTATGAGACAAAGGGGGTTAGGATTGCCATTCTGGGCATGTCGACGCCATTAAGCAATATCCAGCAGCCAAAAGACCGCAGGGAACTTGACGTGGCTGACATAACAGAATCGGCCAAATACTGGATGCCCATACTCAAGGAAGAGGAGAAAGCCGATGTAGTTATAGGCTTGTTCCATTCAGGCTATGACGGCGGCCGCAACGAGGACGGAATTACCGAGAACGTTGTCCGTAAGATACTCGGGGAGGTGCCGGGATTCAACTTAATCCTGTTTGGCCATGACCACAGGGCGCGTTGCCTCAAGAGTGTCGATTGCAACGGCGATTCGGTACTGCTGCTCAATACCGGCCCGTTCATGACGAACGCCGGCGTGGCAACCGTTACCGTTACCGGAGCCAAGACCGGCAACCCCGTCATCCGGACTGACGGCCAGCTTGTGAATATTACGGGAGAGATACCTGACAAGAAGTTTATGAAGCAACTTTCCGGATGGTACGATGATGTCAAAGAGTACTCGGACTCTGTAATGGGAGTGCTTGCAAATCCGCTTGATGCCAATTCTATCCTTTGGGACAGATCATCATTGATGGATTTCCTGCATTCAATACAGATGCGCTTTGGCGGGGCCGAGGTCTCCCTTGCATCACCAGGATTCAACAGGAACTGTTTCCCGGCAGGTGAAATCAGGGGAAAGGATATGTTCGACCTCTACAGTTCTGACAATTTCATGGTATCTGTCCAGATGAAGGGCAGTGAAATCAGGACAATCCTGGAGAATTCGGCAAGTCAGTACTACAATACCGTCACAAACGGGAACGGCGGCCTTTTAAAATCGCGCAGACGCTCCCTGAGCAATCTTGTGACTGCAGCAGGTATCCGTTATGAGATTGATGTAACCAAACCTGAAGGAAAACGTATCCGCATAATCTCCATGTCTGACGGCACCCCGTTCGATCCTGGGAGAATGTATCGTACCACGATCAATTCATATCAGTATTTCGGTACCACGCTGCCTCGGGTAATAGGTATCACTCCAAATGAGATGCGTAAAAGACTGAACAGCTCGTCGCCTGCCGATATCCGTTTCTATATGATCACGGCATTGTCCCTGAGCCGCGAGATGGATCAGCCTTATAGCGTAAAGGAGATGACAGACTGGAAACTGGTACCCCAGGGTATCGTTTCCGAATGTCTTGCAAAAGACACTTTGAACTTTAACAATACGGTGACACGTACGTCGCTAAATGGGACTAATTAAATAATAACTGACTATGAAGAGAATAGTTTATTTGCTGATTGCGGGAACAGTCCTTTCGTTCTCAGCGTGCAAATCAAGCCAGAATGCCTATAAGGAGGCATATGAGAAGGCAGTTGCAAATGATGAGCCCAAGGCTGTCATTGAGGAGCCTGTGGTTGCCGAAAACCAGGCACCTACAGCCGAAGATGTGACCAATATATCTGTCCGCGAGGAGAAGGTATCGGTTGTATCCGGCGAACAGGAGATCAAGGCATACGGTATCGTGTGCGGCAGTTTCTCACTTAGAGCCAATGCTGATGCCCTCAGGGAGCGCCTTATCAATGATGGCTATAAGGCTGTCGTTGTGGTTAATGAGGCTGGCAAGACCTTCCGTGTGGTTTGCGCAAGCTATGACACAAAGGAGGAGGCTGTAGCAGAACGTACCAAGTTCAAGGCCAGATATCCTGACAATCAGGATTTCCAGAGTGCCTGGATTCTCTACAGGAAATAGTGGGTAGGATTCTCGCTATCGACTACGGTACCAAACGTACCGGTATCGCGGTTACTGATCCGCTTCGCATAGTGCCGGGCGGACTGAAGACTGTAGCCACTCATGAGCTGCAGGCGTTTTTGGCAGACTATTTCGGCAAGGAGCAGGTAGACGTGATTGTGGTCGGTTATCCTACCAATATGAACGGTGAGGATTCGGCCAGCATGAAACAGATACGTCCTTTCGTGGAGAAACTGACTAAACTTTACCCCGACAAGAAGGTCGTGATGTTTGATGAGCGTTTTACCTCTGTCATTGCCCAGCGTGCCATTCTGGATTCGGGTATCGGCCGTATGGCGCGCCGTAACAAGGCACTTGTGGATGAGGTGAGCGCAACCATCATTCTGGAGTCGTTTATGGATTCAAAACAATACAAAGATTTATGATATTACCGATTTATACTTACGGACAGGGTGTCCTGAAAAAAGAGGCCGAGGAGATTGACAGCAGTTACGAGGGATTGCAGCAGCTTATTCAGGATATGTTTGAGACCTTGAAAAAGGCCGAAGGAGTGGGGTTGGCTGCTCCGCAGGTGGGCCTGCCTATCCGTCTGGCAGTAGTTGACCTGGATGTCATTTCTGATGACCAGCCGGAATTCAAGGGTTATTTCCGTACATACATCAATCCCTATATAGAAGAGACTGACGGTGCGATGGTTCCCTATGAGGAGGGCTGCCTGAGCTTTCCGGGCATACACGAGAAGGTGAACCGTCCCGAGCGCGTACGCGTGAGCTGGCAGGATGAAAACTTCCAGGAGCATGACGAGTGGTTCGAAGGGTTCCCTGCACGTGTGCTGCAGCATGAGATAGATCATCTTGACGGCAAATGTTTCATAGACCGTATGTCTCCCTTGCGCAGACAGATGAACAAGAAGGCCCTCAGCTCGATTGCGGCCGGAAAGTTCAGCTGTGACTATAAAGTGAAGATATCACACAAATAAAATGAGGATAGGGCGTACCATCATTGCTTGTACTGCAGCCCTATGGATGCTTTGTGCTCCGGCAAAGGCTCAGATCAACACTGACCGTATGATGTCGGTGGGTCGTACCGCCCTCTATTTTGATGACTATGTCCTCTCTATCCAGTATTTCAATCAGGTAATCAACGCCAAGCCGTATCTGGCAGAGCCCTATTTCTACAGGGCGGTTGCCAAACTGTCGCTGGAGGATTATCGCGGTGCGGAGCAGGATTGCAGCAGTGCCTTGGAGAGAAACCCCTTTCTGGTCAACTGCTATCAGGTACGCGGATTGGCAAGGGTTTATCAGGAACGTTATGCAGATGCCATAAGTGACTTTAAGGCAGGTCTGCGGCTTGATCCCGATAACAGTTCAATGCGTCATAACCTGATACTTTGCCTGGCCCGTAACGGACAGGCCGACGAGGCGCTGAAAGCCGCCGATACACTTATCGCTTCATCTCCCAAATACGCCCCGGCAATGGCTATGCGCTCTGACCTGCTTTGGGAGCAGGGGGACAGCGCAGGTGCGTTGGAGTGGGTGAACAAGGCGTTGGATATCAACAAGTACGATGCCGGTATGCTCCACCATCGTGGCGTGATGCTGGCCCGTATGGAACGATATGAGGAGGCCGAGCAGGATCTGGACCGTGCCATCTATCTTGACCCAGGTGATGCCGGTGTTTACATAACCCGTGCCATGGTACGATATTTCCGTGATAATCTGAACGGTGCGCTTGCCGATTATGATATGTCCATAATGATAGATCCGGCTAGCGTGACAGGCCATTACAACCGTGGTAACCTGCGTGCCCAGATAGGTGATGACAACCGTGCCATTGAGGATTTTGACATCGTTATCGATGCCGAGCCCGACAATATGCTTGCCATATTCTATCGCGGCGTGCTGCGTGACCAGACCGGTGATTACCGTGGTGCTGAACAGGATATATCACGTGTGCTTGCGGAGTACCCGCAGTTTACGCAGGGTTATCAGATACGCAGTGAGGTGCGCGCCAAACTTGGCAATCATCGTGGTGCCGAAGAGGATGCCATGGTGGTGTTGCGTGATCAGAACCGTCGTTTCAACAATGCCATGGGCTATTCTGATGATTCAGGCGATGAAGATGACGGTAAAACCCGTGAGCGCTCTGACAAGAACGTACGCAATTACCGCAAGATCATTGTAGACGAGGATCTTGAGAACTCCACCGGATTCTCGAGCGAGTACCGTGGCAAGGTGCAGAACCGCAATGTTGATGTCAAGTACCTTGAACCATATAGACTGACATATTACAGGGACAACGACAAGTCCATCAGCAGGGTATATAACAGCAGGGTTGTGGACGAGCTGTCCGCTTCGGGATGCTTCATGTCGGAGATCCTGCTTGAGAACCATGAGGTCCAGCTTGACGAAAGACAGATAGACAAACTTTTTGCGGATATAGGACTGCGTACCCAGAATCTGATGGATAATCCCGCAAATGCAGGATGCGTGTTGCTGGCGAGAGCTTTGGATTTTGCCTTGCTTCAGGATTTCACGAATGCGGAATCAGACCTGGATCTGGCTGTATCGGTCGATCCCGAAAACTGGGCCGTATGGTTCTGCCGTGGACAGATAACAGCCCGCTCCATCGAGGTCAAGCGTGCCGAGCAGGAGACTGATCTGGGCGAGCCGGGCTACCAGTTCGTAATCAGAGACCTGACACGTGCCATTGAGCTTGAGCCTTCATTCGCATATGCATACTATAACCGTGGTACATTCTATGCCATGACCAATGACATGCATGCCGCCCTGGTGGATTTTGACAAGGCAATAGAACTTGACGAGACTCTTGCCGAGGCATGGTATAACCGCGGGCTTGTCCTGGTGCTTCTCAACCGCATGGACGATGCGTTCCGTGACTTGAGCCGTGCGGGTGAGCTTGGCATTTATTCGGCATATAATATCATCAAACGCTTCTCAAAGTCTGAATAACCTGTGCTTATTTAAAAAGAAATTGATAATTTTGCACGCTTAAACAGGAAATTCTATTTAAAAACATGATAAAAATTACGTTTCCCGACGGTTCCGTACGCGAGTATGAGAGCGGCGTAACCGGTTATGAGATTGCTGAGAGTATCAGCCAGAGGCTGGCTCAGGAGGTGCTGGCATGCAGTGTTAACGGTGAGATTACAGAGCTTAACCGTCCTATAACAGCCGATGCTACCATCAAGTTGCACAAGTGGGAGGATGAAGAGGCCAAGCACGCATACTGGCACACCAGCGCCCACCTTATGGCAGAGGCACTGCAGGAACTCTATCCCGGCACACAGTTCGGTATAGGTCCGGCAATTGAGAAGGGATTCTACTATGATATCATGCCCCCCGAAGGCGTTGTTATCAAGGAGAGTGATTTCCCGGCTATCGAAGCCAGGATGAAGGAACTCGTCCAGAAGAAGGAGAAACTGGTCCGCAAGGAGATATCCAAGGCCGATGCCCTGAAGTTCTTCGGTGACCGTGGACAGAGCTACAAGAATGAGCTTATTGCCGATCTTGAGGACGGAACCATCACAACTTACACTCAGGGTAACTACACGGACCTGTGCCGTGGACCGCACCTGGTGGATACATCGGCCATCAAGGCTGTCAAGCTGCTGGCTACATCGGCCGCTTATTGGCGCGGTGATGAGAAGCGCCCGCAGATGACCCGTATCTACGGTATATCATTCCCCAAGCAGAAGATGCTGGATGAGTATATTGAGCTTATTGAGGAGGCCAAGAAACGTGACCACCGTAAGATAGGTAAGGAGATGGAGCTCTTCATGTTCAGTGACATGGTAGGTAAGGGCCTTCCCATCTGGCTTCCCAAAGGCACAGCACTGCGTCTGCGCCTGCAGGATTTCCTGTCACGTATCCAGAAGCGTTACGGTTACCAGCAGGTAATCACCCCGCATATCGGTTCAAAGCAGTTGTATGTAACCTCAGGTCACTGGGATCACTACGGCAAGGACAGCTTTCAGCCCATCACCACTCCCGAGGAGGGTGAGTGCTACCTGCTCAAGCCTATGAACTGCCCTCACCACTGCTGCATATTCAAGTCACAGCCCCGTTCATACCGTGACCTGCCTCTGCGTATAGCTGAGTTCGGTACCGTATACCGTTACGAGCAGAGCGGTGAGCTTCACGGACTGACCCGTGTACGCAGTTTTACCCAGGATGATGCGCATATTTTCTGCCGTCCTGACCAGGTTAAGGGTGAGTTCATCCGCGTTATGGAGATTATCGAGATAATCTTCAAGGCTCTTAACTTTGACAACTTTGAGGCTCAGATATCACTCCGTGACCCCAACGATCACGAGAAGTATGTGGGCAGTGATGAGGTCTGGGAGAAGGCTGAGCGCGCTATCGTCGAGGCTTGTGAGGAGAAGGGTCTTAAGGCAACCGTTGAGTACGGCGAGGCTGCATTCTACGGTCCCAAGCTGGACTTCATGGTTAAGGATGCCCTGGGCCGCCGCTGGCAGCTGGGTACCATCCAGGTTGACTACAACCTGCCGCAGAGATTCGAGCTCGAGTATATAGGCTCTGACAACCAGAAGGAGCGTCCGGTTATGATCCACCGCGCACCGTTCGGTTCAATGGAGCGTTTCGTTGCAGTGCTCATTGAGCATACCGCCGGTAAGTTCCCGCTGTGGCTCATTCCTGACCAGGTTGCTATCCTGCCTATCTCCGAGAAGGCTAACGACTACGCACACAAGGTTCAGAAAGAACTTGAGGACAAGTATGAGGTCCGCGGGTTTGTCGATGACCGTAACGAGAAGATTGGACGTAAGATCCGTGACAACGAGGTCAAGCACATTCCTTACATGCTTGTGGTAGGTGAGAAAGAGGCCGAAAACGGTGAGGTGAACGTTCGTAAGCAGGGTGCAGAGAACCTTGGAAACATGAAAATTGACGATTTCGGTAAAAAAATAGCCGAAGAAGTTAATTCTATGATAAATAAATGGTAATTTTGCGCCCGCTTGGAATAATATTTTTGAATTAGGTATAAGAAGAAGAGAAAACAAACATATAAAAGATTCTGAATGAAGAAAGACAATTTGAGTGATCAGTATCAGATAAATGACGAGATCCGTGCCCGTGAGGTCCGCATAGTCGGTGAAGGCTTTGAACCCAAAGTGGTTTCACTGCGTGAGGCTCTGAAGATAGCTGACGATATGGAGTTGGATCTGGTTCTGATTTCACCGAATGCAGTTCCTCCGGTATGCAGAATCGTTGATTTCTCCAAGTTCATATACCAACTCAAGAAAAAGCAGAAGGAGGCCAAGGCAAAGCAAGTCAAGATTGACGTCAAGGAGATACGGTTCGGACCCCAGACTGATGATCACGACTACAACTTCAAGTTGAAGCATGCCATGGGTTTCCTGCAGAACGGTGACAAGGTTAAGGCATATGTGTTCTTCCGTGGCCGTTCAATATTGTTCAAGGAGCAGGGTGAGGCTATCCTGGCACGCTTTGCAAAAGACCTTGAGGAGTACGGAAAGCAGGAGCAGACACCCATTTTGGAGGGCAAGCGTATGACGATATTCATATCACCCAAGAAGGGTGGAGCCCCCAAGAAGGCCGATGCACCCAAGCAGGAAGACAATAAAGAATAAACCGACCGTCATGGCTCCGGCATGGTGCCCAGCGGTTATAAATAACAAACAAAACTATTAATAACAATGTTGAAATCAAAGACTAATTCCGGTTCCAAAAAAAGATTCGCTCTTACCGGATCGGGCAAAATCAAGAGAAAACACGCTTACCACAGCCACATTCTTACAAAGAAGACTAAGAAGCGTAAAAGAAATCTGGATCATTTCACTCTTCTGGACCAGGCTAATGTTAAGATGGTCAAGGAGCTGCTTTGCATGAGATAACCCGATTAAGAGATCAGTCAAAAGAAAATTAACCGACTTGTCAGCCCAAAGTCCTGTAAACGCGGGCGCTGACATTCAAAAAACAAAAAACTATGCCGAGATCAGTAAATCACGTTGCTTCAAGAGCAAAGAGAAAGAAAATTTTAGGTCTTACCAGAGGTTACTTTGGTGCAAGAAAGAACGTCTGGACCGTTGCCAAGAATACTTGGGAGAAAGGTCTGACTTATGCATTCCGTGACCGTAAGAATAAGAAGAGAGAGTTCCGTGCACTGTGGATCCAGCGTATCAACGCTGCTGCCCGTCTTGAGGGTATGAACTATTCACAGCTCATGGGTGCCATCCATAAGGCAGGTATCGAGATCAACCGCAAGGTACTCGCTGACCTGGCTATGAACAACCCCGAAGCTTTCAAGGCTATCGTCAAGAAGGTTAAATAAGCCGGGAAACATAAGTTAAAAAGCGGGTGGAAGTTGCTTCCACCCGCTTTTATTATTACTTTTGCTTAACCGCATCGGGTTAGATCGGGAGACTCATCAATAAAATGGTAGAACCGGGATTGCTTCGGTTTCCAATGGCGGGCCACGCCCCTCACGGGGTAACCTTCGGTCGGTGGATTACAAAGGGGACCGGGCGCTCAAAACTTATATTTCCGGAGTTCTCATCACATCACCGGTGCGGTTTTTTTATAATGAAATAGGCTGATCTTTTGTGGACCAGCCTGTTTTGTCGTATGGTGTAAGAGATTACTTCTGAAGAACCTTCTTGCCGTTGATTATTACAATTCCGTTATAGTCATCACCGACAATCGCTCCACCCAGATTGTATTTGACACCCGGGGCAATTATGTCTTCATCCGTGATATATTTGATATCACTTGGAGGACCGGACCATCTGAATTCCAACTGGTCGATGTTGCATTTTGAACCGGTTATGGTCAGACGGATTATCTGTTTGCCTGCATCCAGGCTCTCGCTGAAGTTGGTTGGAGGTAATATGTCATATGTGTTTAGATCCATATCCTCGGGTAATGTGATGACAGCTAACGGTATCTCGACATTATCTTTCATCCAACTCAGTCTGAAGCTTGAACTGTCGGTCTCGAAACTTGCCGTTGGCCTGACATAGTACATTCCGGCCTTGTTGACATTCACGGTATACTCAAGCCATTCGCCTTTTTCGGTGTAGCCTATTGCATGTCCTTGGCCGTTCTTTATAATGTCAACGCCTTCATTGTCGGAGCGGTATTTTACCTTGCCCTCATCTATGGAATCACTGTCGTGGAACGTAATGCCTTCACTGCAGCGGTCAAAGTTCTCTGCCTGGATGGTTCCCGGTATAGAGACACTGCTGTAAGCAGAACGGGCCTGATTGACCTTAAGTGAATATGAGGTAATCTGTGACTCATGCTTAATGGTGTCAACGGCAATGGCAGATATTGTGTTTGTCCCTGTGGTAGTAGGCTTGTAAATGAACTCAAATGGCCTTGATGTCAAGGTCTTGGCCAGCTTGTCGTTTATATAGACCTTGATGCTCTTTACTGCACCATCCCTTTCAGGATCAATAGTAGTGAAAGACAAGGTGGTGTTGTAGTCAACGGCTGTGGGATTCGGGTTTGCCGATATCTTCAGGTTCAGTGACTCGTCAATCTGGATATGCTCAAATGATATCTTGTCGACATTGCAATTGCTTCCCGTAATGGTAAGGCGGATGATATGTCTGCCTTCCTCCAACTCAATCAGTGTCTTTCCGGAAAGTGTCCTGTATGTACCCCAGTCATTGTTGCCAGTCTGCGGAACGCTGATGTTTCCGGTTATGTCAACAAGACCGTTGTCCGTATTGAGGGAGAGTTTGAAGCCTGAACCGGTTGTTCCCGAAGATGCGACGGCATTGTAATAGTAGTAACCTGTTTTCTTGATATCTACCGAGTATTCAAGCCATTCATCAGTGTTGGTGTATCCTATTGCCCTGCCGCCATTGCCGCTTACGATATCAACACCTTCGGATGTGCGGAAATTGGCATTGCCCTGGTTCTGGGAATCATTGTCATGATATGTCACTCCATCTCCACCTTTATCATAATTCTCAGCCTGTATGGTGCCGGGGAGTGATATGGGCTCGCTTCCGTATGTCGAACGCGGATTGTATGCGGTAAAGCCGCCTTCGCGCTCATATGTCTTGCCGTCACTTGCATATGCAATAGCCTTCAAGGTGTATTTGCCGCTTGAGGCAGGTACATACTTTGCAATATACGGAGCTTCGGTTAATATCGTGTCAAGCTTGTTGTTGACATAAAGCTTGATGCTGTCAATAGCCTTGTTCTTATCGACCATCTGAGCACGAACTGTTATATCAAGGGTGTCGCCACGCGTGGGCTTTAACGGTGAGGGCTTGATATAAAGTGAAATCTGTTTCTTTCCGCCGGGGAACGGACTCTTTGCGTTCTTAGCCTTGTCAGATTTCATGTATGACTTGAGCCAGGTCATTGCCGGACGTTCTACACCGTCCTTGATTAAACCTGAGTGATCCACCCATGTGGCTCCGTAGATATAGCCCCAAAGGGTAACGCCTGCGCAATAATCGGCCTCCCACATCAGGGGGAATATGTTCTCGTATTGAGTCTTCTGTTTATCGCCATTCTCGATGTTGATATCCAACTCGGTGATGTACATAGGCATTTTGAGCGCATTCTGGATTTTGCTCATCGCATTGCTGAGGTCTGTCTTGCTGATTTGGTCCACATCATGTGACTGGCAGCCGTAAGCATCAATCGGGGCACCCGCATCACGGAGTGCACGTACCAGGTCTATGTAGGCATCGGTGTCGTACTGGAAGGTGTTGAAATCATTGTATATCAGGATAGCGTCGGGCCAGCGCTCATATGCCAGCTCAAAAGCATTGATGAGCCAATCATAACCGGTTGTGCCTCCGCCACCCAGTGACTCTTTCATGAGCGGGTTGCCCTGCTGGTGCATTCCTATGGCCTCGTTTACCACGTCAATCATAGGCAGTGTGGGGTAATGATCATGAACTTTATTGAACCAATTCACTATGGCGTTGTAACGCTCCTTTACGGGCAGGCTACTGGTAAACCAGTTGGGATACTGTGATCCCCATACCAGAGCGTGGAACTTATAGGTGAAGTAATTGTTCTTGGCGTAATTGAATGCATTGTCTGCTCCGCTGAAGTTGAAATTGCCTCTGCTACCCTCTACGGAGCCCCATTTGGACTCGTTCTCAGGGGTTATCTGATTCCACAGACTTTTATATTCAATGCCTCCACCATTGACGCTTCCGTAAGTGGTGATATTACCCAGGAACTTGTTCGGGTTCTGTGATAGCTGTGCGTATGACTGTGTTGTCAGGATTAATGAAAGCAGTATTATATAGATCCTTCTCATATCAGAATAGTGTTAATAATTATACGTTTTATCCAACAAATATAAGCATTTTTTGGTGGACGGTGCCATTGGGGACGGTTCTTTTTGGCACCTTTTTAGTAGATGCCGGCTTTGTCAAGGGCGCGCTGATAGCGTGCGGCGTAAGCGTTGTGCTGGGAGAGGGAGGTGCTGAAATAGTGCGAACCGCTGAAATCCTCCTTGGCTGAGAAATAGAGATAGTTATGCTTTGTGTAGTTGAGCACCGCATTGATTGCCTGGGTGCTTACAAAACGTATAGGTCCCGGAGGCAGTCCGGGATTCTTATATGTATTATAAGGTGAGTCATACTCCAGGTGTTTTTTGAGCACACGTTTGGGCCTCTCGCCACCCATCGCAAAAATAACGGTCGGACAAGCCTGCAGCGGCAGTTTTTTCTTGAGACGGTTCATGTATACGCCGGCTATGATGGGGAACTCCTCAATCTTGGCTGTCTCTTCCTCAATGATGGAGGCCAGAATTATGACCTCATTTTCCGTAAGTCCTATCTCCTTGGCCTTGGCTTTGCGCTGGTCATTCCAGTAGCGGTTACGCTCCTTGACAAGACGTGACAGCAGGGCATCGGCCGATGTGTTCCAATATACCTCATAGGTGTTGGTGATTATCATGCAGAAGACATTGGTGGGGTTGTAGCCTAGTGAGTCCAGGAATTTTGGATTTGTCAGGCGGCTGGCTATTGCGGCCGAATCTATCATCACCTGGTTCGCTATTGCGCGGGACATCTGGCCGATGGTGCGGGTGCTGTTGATGGTCAGTTTGACCGGAGTCTGGTTGCCGCTCAGAAGCATATCGGATACCTGCTTGGGGGTGGCTCCGCTTTTGACCGTGTAGCATCCGGTGTGGATATGCTGATCATAGTCCCGGTGCTCAAGAAGGAAGTTCAGGGGCTTGGTATTGGCCTGCGGATCAGCCTCTGCAATAGACATAATGACGGTTTCGCGGGTATCGGAGGGATATATGAATATCCTGTAGTCGGGACATTCCGATACAGGTTTATTGAATGAGCAAGCTGTCAGGGAGAGCACTGCAGCGATAATCAATAATCCCTTTTTTGCCATACGTCTTGGTGTGTTTCTGCAAAAATAGTATATCTTTGACAATCCGAATTCAAATTACAGTTTTATATAAATGAGAAAGTTATTTTTCCTGCTTACTCTGACAGCAGCTTTGTCAGTAAGCGCCAAAAATGAGGTAACGGTCAATGTTCACGCCGACAAACCGGGTGCAACAATCAACAAGAACATCTACGGACAGTTCTCGGAGCATCTGGGTACCTGTATCTACGGTGGCCTGTGGGTAGGCCCCGAGTCATCAATTCCCAACACTAACGGTTTCCGTAATGACGTGCTTGAAGCCCTTAAGGAGCTTGAGGTTCCAGTAATGCGCTGGCCGGGCGGATGCTATGCCGATGAGTATCATTGGATGGACGGCATAGGTCCCAAGGAGAACCGTCCAGTTATGGTGAACAACAACTGGGGTGGCATTGTCGAGGATAACAGCTTTGGCACGCATGAGTTTCTGAATCTGTGCGAGCTTATAGGTTGTGAGCCTTATATCTCACTGAATGTAGGAAGTGGCTCTGTAGAGGAGGCTGCCAAGTGGATTGAGTATATGAACGCTGCTGATGGTCCGATGGCCAAGCTGCGCAAGCAGAACGGTCGTGAGGAGCCCTGGCACGTCAAATATATAGGTATAGGTAATGAGGCATGGGGCTGCGGCGGTAACATGCTGCCCGAGTATTACTCAGACATTTTCCGTCGTTATCAGACCTACTGCCGTGACTTTAACGGCACACAGCTGTTCAAGATTGCCAGCGGTGCTACAGACTACGATTATGAGTGGACCGAGGTTCTGATGAAGAAGGTTGGCTCAATGATGAATGCTGTATCTCTGCATTACTATACCGTATCAGGTTGGGTAGGCGCCAAGAAGCCCGCTCTGGACTTTACCGATGAGGATTTCTACTGGTGTCTTGGCAAGTGCCTGGGTATTGAGCCCGTTATCCAGAAGCACCTGGCTATCATGAGCAAGTATGATCCCGAGCACAAGACTCCGCTGCTGGTTGACGAGTGGGGTACATGGTGGGAGCCGGAGCCTGGCACACAGCTCTATCAGCAGAGTACCATGCGTGACGCTCTGGTAGCATCACTGTCACTCGATGTATTCCACAAGTACTGCGACCGTATCCAGATGACCAATATAGCTCAGGTGGCCAACGTGCTCCAGTCTATGATCCTGACCAAGGATGACAAGATGGTGCTCACCCCGACATATTGGATGTTTGACATGTACAAGCCTCACATGGACGCTACTTACATTCCCACCGATCTGGAGGGCGTTGAGGTAAAGCTTACTCCCAATGAGCGCTACGCTGCCAATCCTGATGAGACTGCAACCCGTCCTCTGCCGCTGTTCAGTTCAACAGCATCTAAGAAGGATGGCAAGCTGCATGTCTCAATGTCAAACGTTAAGCTTAACGAGGCTCAGAGCGTAGTCGTTAAGCTCGATGGCATCAAGGCCAAGAAGGTATCAGGCAAAATCCTTACCAGCGACAAGGCCAGCAATTACAATACATTTGAGAATCCCGATAAGATCAAGTTGGCAGACTTTGACGGTGCACGCATCGACAAGAAGACAGGTGATCTCATTCTTGAGATTCCCGCTGCAAGTATCGTAACTCTCGAAGTAGAGTGAGCGATAGACGGGGCACGATCCCGCGACCTTCGGCTTGGGAAGCCAACGCTCTACCAACTGAGCTACTATCGCAAATCGGATGCAAAGATAAGAAAAAAGGTGCTAAACGGAACCGTTCCCAATGGCACCTTTTTATTTTTTACTCATGCAGGTTGGTGCTGTGGGCGGAGTAGGTCGTTAACGGTCTTGACGGGATTGAAGGTTGACAGGGGTACCTCGACAAAGAGGGTATTCCAGTCACTCATGGCTCCGTTCCAGAGCCCCGGAAGCTCCAGAGCCTTAAGCTCGCGTCCGTTCTTGGATTTGCTGGAGATGAAACCGGTTGATCTGTCAACGTAATCAGGCAGATTGAACTTGTCTCCCTTGTAGTCGCGTACTGCACATACCAGGTCCACAGGATTGAAGTGCGTACCCTTGGTGAACATCTCCTTCTTGCGGGCATCATTAAGGTCTATCTGTGAACTTTCAAGTATCTGAAGTGATACGGTGCCGTCGGCGTTGTATGCCAGGAACGGGCCGCCGCCGGGCTCACCTACGTTCTTGACCATACCGCATACGCGGACGGGGCGGTTGAGCTTGCCGTAAAGCCATGCTGCCAATTCCTTGTCGCTCAAACTATTCAGATCCTTCCTGCGGCAGCACAGGGTGTCGGATACGAATTTTGATATCTTTTTAAGCTGGGCGGTTGTGTATTTGCCGCTTTCAAGAATGTGCAGATAGTCAAAGATATTGCTTTGGACAGTTACCAGTATTCCTGCAAGGAGTTTCTTGTAGGTTATTGTATCTGTCTTAAGGTGATCAGGTACCACGTTGTCAATATTCTTGATAAAGACTATGTCGGTATCAAGTTCATTGAGGTTCTCTATGAGGGCGCCGTGACCTCCCGGGCGGAACAGTATTGAGCCATCGTCGTTACGGAACGGGGTGCCGTCGTCGGCAGCAGCTACGGTGTCAGTGCTGGGTTTCTGCTCAGAGAATGATGTGTCATATGTGACACCATATCTCTTTGACATGTTTTTTGCACAGCTGTCAGCCAGTTTCCTGAAAAGTTCACGATGTTCGGGTGACACGGTGAAGTGAAGATGTATGGTCCCATCGGCCCCTGATGCATAAAGTGCGCCTTCGGCCATATGTTCCTCAAGCGGAGTACGGGCCGATGCATCATAACTGTGAAACTTTAGCAGACCTTTGGGGAGTGCTCCGTAATTGAGTCCTTTTGAACCGAGAAGATTTGAAACTACTGCCTTGTAATCAGATGCTGACAAGAGTTCTTCTATTGATTTGCCTTCATTGGATTTGCAGGCGGCATCCAGATCCTTGTAAAAAGCAAACTTGCGGATACCGTCAAAGAAAGCCTTCTCAAAAGTAGTGGTGGGTATGTTGTACGGTGCATCAAGAAATGCGAAAAGATCCTTGAACATACGGCTGGCTGCTCCTGAGGCCGGAACGAACTTTGTCACTTTATGACCGCTTGTACAGTAGGTGTCCCATGTCTTGATATATTTGCTGCACTGGCTTTTATCAACTGCCAGAATGCCGTTACCGATTGATGCGGCTGCATCCAATTCAAGGAAGGGGAATCCGTTCTTAATAAGTTCCAACTGTACTTTTACTTTGTCAGCGTTAGTTCCCTTCTTTTTAAACTGTTCCAGATCTTTCTCGTCAAACATATAGCAAACGTTATAAACGTATATTCAAATCGTACGATAGTCCTTCTTTGTGAGTCCCAAAAATAGTGTTTTTTTTGGATTTGACAAAGAAAAGAGGATGATATTGGCGGATGATGAAATTATTTTCATAATTTAGCAGTCGATTAAACGTAAACAATATGAGAAACTTAAAGTATTTTGCCCTGTTTCTGTTTGCCGCGGTCGCAATACCCGCGTGGGGTGAGAATGCAAACGAGGATGAAAAGTATCCTGAGATTACCTTTGATAAAGTTACTCATGATTTCGGCCTGTTTGACAGGGCTCATGGTGATAAGGTGTGCTATTTTGTATTTACAAATACGGGCGATAAGGAACTGCTTATCCTTTCGGCAGGTTCGACATGCGGTTGCACAGTTCCGGATTATCCCAAGACTCCGATTCTGCCTGGTATGAAGGATTCCATCAAGGTCTCATATGCCGGTTCAACCCGCAGGGTGGGTAAGATGAAAAAGACGATTGCCCTTACCACCAACTGTAAGATCAACTCCACATACCTTTATATACAGGGTGAGATGGTCGAGGAACTTGTGGCAGACAGAGTCAAACCGGAAGAAAAGTAATCCTATTTAAGGCGTCTGATGTCGGTTACGGTAAGCGTGTCCGTGTCTGGCACCTTGAACTTTACCGAATAACCGTCAAAGTCGAAACCGTATTCGCGGTCCGGATCATCCTGATAACGGGGCCGCGGATCCTGAGCAAGAATCCCCCGGAGCGCATCTAGCGTTCCGGGTTTTGTTTTTGACTCCAGCTGTTTGGGAATGATGACGTTCAGTCTGTGCATGGAAACAGTTCCCGTAAAACCGGATGTAGCCTCTGTTATACAGTCTGTGTAGGGTATGTAGGGCTTTATGTCATATATGGGTGTTCCGTCCATCAGATCGGCTCCACTGACGTGAAGAACAGGGCCATTGGATGTGCTTAACTCAATTGAATCAAGTCTGACGCAGGATAGTCCGATTGGATTGGGGCGGAACGGTGAGCGGGTAGCGAAAACACCCAGCCGGGTATTGCCTCCCAGCCGCGGCGGACGTACTGTGGGTGACCACTCCTCACGTATTGCCTCCGAGAATTCCCAGATAAGCCAGATGTGGCTGAATCCCTCCAGACCTCTCAATGCATCGGCATTGCGATATTCAGGATTGAAGATGACGGTCCCTTTGAGCTCCGGCACGAGCCCGCTCTGACGCGGAACCCCGAACTTGGTGGGGAATCCGGTATGTATCGTTGCAATAGGAACCATTTTATCCATCGTAACGGCGAAGGTACGGAAAAAGAAGTAAACTTCTTTTATATCCGCTCGGTTTGCACTACATTTGTAATATGTCAAAGATATTCCGTAGAATTATCCTGTTCTTCCTGATGTCATCCATGTACATAGGAAACGGTCTTTCGGCACAGGTCCTGCCTGTGCTCAACAGCTTTCGCGGAAGGACTTTCAACGGAACGCTTGATGTGTCATGGCCTGTGCTGTTTGAAGACTGTACCTTTGTAACGGACAGCGTCGTCTTGCGTCATTCTTACGGTGCCGTGTTCCGTAACTGTACCTTTGAGAGCCGGACAGGGACGCTGTATATGGCTGAAAACGGAGACGGAGTGATTCTGGCAGACTGTGATGTGACAGGATGCGATGAACTGAGATTTTGCCGTATCCCGTCCCTGACAGACAGGAATTATATTACAGGAGTCAGGATAAACGGCGAAGAATGCTCTGTACTGGATGAGCAGGAGAGTATCATTGATATTGACGGTCTGGAGTTGTCAGAAACAGTTACAGAGGGTTCTGCAGGGCCGATGTTCATGATAATGAACGCTGACCGCAATACCCTAAGAGGCGGTGAGACGGCAGTCGTCTCGGTTCGCGGACTTGAAGGAGGAATGTTCGTGGGGTGGCAGTCATCGGATCCTACGGTAGAGCTCAGAGTGGATGGCGAATTCTCATGTACAGTCATTGCTCCGGCGCAGGTTAATGAAAGCGGAACGGTAGTGATATCAGCATATACGGAATACGGTTTGGAGGCTGCCTGCAAATTGACGCTTGCGGCTGACGAACAGACTGCGGTATCCGTCAAGAAATCACGTAAGAAACAGAGATGAGACTGAAAGGACTCGGATATTTGGTTTTAGGGACAATGCTGTGTGTTGCGTCAACTCTTAATGCGACGGCACAGAATTCAGGTCAGACGGTGTTTGACTTGAACGAGAAGGCTATATCCTACCTTTGGAACAATCTTGACACTGCCGAGCAGTATGCCAGGTATGCTATGGAGATATCGCGGCGGCATTCTGATGAGCGTGCCAAAGCCGTAAATACTCTTGCCCGCATTGCTTTCATGCGGATGGATTATACCCAGTCATGGGAATTGTACAGTTCTGTACCTTCCGTCACGAGCAATATGCTCGAAGTGGTAGCATCGCAGATAGGACTTATGCGTATATGTCAGCGCACATCGGATAACGTCTCTTTCTATGAATACCGTAACAGCATACTCCTGAATCTTCGTGCCCTGCATGAAGAGAGTGAGGCCCTGAATGCCGCTCAGAGAGACAGGCTGATGTCGCTTGAACGCTCGTTCCGTATGGAGTCGGCACGATACTGGTTTGAGCTTGAGCAGCTTGGACAGGCAGGACGTGAGATGTCATATGTAGTGCCTGACAACAGGCTGCGTGATGACCATGACCGCTACCTGATGTACACCTATATGCACGGGTTGGGGATAGGTCTCGAGGCAAACGGACTTGAGGATATGGCGTCACAGAGACTTCGCAGCCTGGATAACTGTCTGCGTAATGCAGTGCGATATAACAATGTCAGGATGCAGGCACTGAGTATAAGCGCCATCTGTTCGCTGTTGCTAGAATACGGGACGGAGAATGTGCTGTCAGGTGTGAGCGATGATATGCTGTTGCGTCTGAATGCATCTGATGTACAGTCGGAGCTGTTGCCTACACAGCTGGCTCTCAAGGCATTGCAGCTGTCAGCGTCATACGGCGGACAGTATGAGATAATTGAGTGTGAGCGTCTGCTAGCCTCATGCTATATTGAGCGCGGCCTGTTTGAGGAGGCTCTTGGCGCATTGGGAACGGCACTTGATATGCTCAATGACAATTGCCGTCTCAACAACGCCGGTAAAAATGAGCTGGAGCCGCTGGAGCGTTATCGCAGTGACGGCGTGATAGTGGAGGAACTGTGGATGGATGCCATGCCTCATGGAGTGGTTCCCGAATGTATGGCTTCGCTTCGTGAGCAGATGAGTCTTGCATATTCGGGACTGAATGACAAGATTGCGTCGGACTATAACCGAACGGTCTATCTTGAGATTCAGAAGAATATTCGTCTGGACCGCCGTTTTGAGGCTCGTACCATTCTGCTGGAGCGTTCCAACCGTAGCCTTATGGTCATGCTGTATGCCGTGGCTGCGGCAATCATATTGCTGATAGCATTCATATTGCTGTTCCATAAACGAATAAACGCAGCCAACCGTAAGTATGTAAGTATGATGCAGAAAACGGTTGAAATGTGCGGCAGCATCCTTAAACCTGCTCCAGCTGATACTGATATCATAGAATGGCTTAACGGTACCGTAGCTCCGGAGTTGAAGGAGCTGACGGGAGCGGAGTCTGTATGCATAAATGAGAATGCCGAGATAGATGCTTCGTGGGGCGGTAAAAGGGTGAGCCGTGACAGCCGTGCCGTGTTGAACATAGTTGCTCCGTATCTGAAGGCTGCATTGAGGAACGCCGATGAGCTTGTAGGTCAGGCCGATCGGCTCAAACAGGCAGAAAAGCAGCATTATCTGTACCGGTTGCATGCCGAGAGCAACAAGCGCGAGAATCTGGCTCGCAAGACATGCTGTCAGGTGGTGGGAGAATGCCTGCCGTATATAGACCGTATGCGCTCGGAGATACGTCATCTCTCGGAAATGCCGGCAGACAGTCCGCAGTACGAGCAGAGCCTGCAGTATGTGCGTGAGTTGGCAGAGCGTATAAACCAATACAATGACTTGCTCTCGCAGTGGATACGTATCCGCCAGGGTGTAGTCGCCCTGAATGTGGAGAGTTTCCCAGTACAGAGTGTGTTTGATATCGTGAACAAAGGTGGCCGCAGTTTCAGCCAGAAAGGTGTGGAGCTGAGCGTGGTCAAGAGCGATGCCGTTGTCCGTGCAGACCGTGTGCTCACTCTGTTTATGATCAACACGCTGGCTGACAATGCCCGCAAGTTTACACCGGCTGGAGGCAAGGTAACCATAGAGGCTACGCAGGGCGAAGATTATGTTGAGATATCAGTTTCTGATACCGGAGTGGGCTTGAGTCAGGAAGATGTACATAGCATACGTGATACCAAGGTCTTTGACCCGGAACAGATCGGACAGGGTCAGACTCAGGGTAAAGGAAGCGGATTCGGGCTGATGAACTGCAAGGGTATCATTGAGAAATACCGCAAATCAGATGACCTTTTCAAGGTGTGCAGTTTTGACGTAGAGAGCAAGCCCGGCAGTGGAAGCCGGTTCTCATTCCATCTGCCAAAGGGTATTAGGCGTGCGCTCACAATCCTGCTTTTGCTATGCACCGGATTGACGGCACGTGCACAGAATCCTGACAGTCTCCTTATAACAGCATACAATTACGCAAACCAGACATATCTCTGCAATACTGAAGGTCGTTTTGATGAGGCGTTGGTCTATGCCGATTCAGCCTTTTACGCCTTGAACCGTGACTATTTGCTTCATGGAGGTTCGTTGGATATGCTCCTGTCGGTAATGGATGTCCTTGTGCCGGCTGAGACATACTGGCTTGAAGATGGGTATGCCACCGATTATGAGACGGTGCTATGGCTGCGTAACGAGATTGCCGTATCGGCCCTTGCGTTGCGGGACTGGGATGTCTATCGCTATAATGATGATGCGTATCTCAAACTTTTCAAACTCTATTTCGGCGAATGGAGGATTGAGGAGGATTGCCGTGAGCTGCAACGTACTAACAGCAACCTGTCGATATCGGTCATTGTGTTTGTGCTGATATTCATCACTATACTGTTGGTGAGATATGTGGTTCACTCCCGCCATTGGCTCAAGTTCCGCAGTGACTTGCAGCAGGCCATACGTGTGGTTGACGGCATATCGCAGATAACGGCAGTCACTGACCTTGACAGTTTCAATGCGGATGATGTGGTGAACCGTCTCGTTGAGGGAATATTCATCGAATTGGATCATCTGATTGATTTGCGCTCGTTTATGATATCGCTCAATGATGAAGGGCGTATTATAACGGCCGTTCAAAATGACGGGCCGGCCGATGAACGTCTTGCAGACCGTGTGAGTGCCTGCATGGCTCAGGGTACTGAACAGATATCGGCCGACGGACTGTGCCGTGCACTGCCTCTGATGCTTACTCTTGAAGATGAGGAGCGTCAGATAGGTGCTGTAGGTTTCCGCCTGGAGCATGATGCCGATGAGACCTGGCAGATCGTGAACGGAATGATAACAGGATATCTGGCTACTGCACTGTACAGTTGCGTGATACGCTTTGAATCGGGATTCCGTGACATAGAACAGATTGAGGAGGAATCAGAACGTATCCGTTATGAAGAGAACCGTCTGCACGTAAGTAACCTGATCCTTGACAATTGCCTGTCCACCCTCAAGCATGAGACGGTGTGGTATCCCAACAGGATAGTCCAGATGGTTGAGAAGAACCAGGTACAGGATATGCAGGAACTCGTAGATTACTACAGGGAGATATTCGGTATATTGAGCCAGTATGCTCTGTCGCAGACAACGGGTCAGCTCCTGCATCGCGATGTGTTTGCAGTCAGTGATGTGATGGATCAGGCATCGGCATTCGTGGATAAGACGGGATCCAAGTCCGGATATAACGGTCAGTTTACCGTTGAGGCGGCAGATCTGAAAGTCAGTGCAGACAGTGTAATGATCAAATATCTTGTAGAGAGTCTGATTGAAAGAGGTATGGCCGATGGCGGCGATATGCGGCTTACAGCGGCAGAGCAGGGCGGTTTTGTCCGTTTTGAACTTCACCGCAAGTGTGCCGTTCCGACTTCCGAGGTACTTGACGGGCTCTTTACACCGTTGATGAACAAGGATAACATGGCATATGTGATATGCCGTCAGATAATACGTGAACATGATGAGGCATTCGGACATCCGGGATGCCGAATCAATGCCGAAGCCGAAAAGGACGGCATGGTGATATGGTTTACCGTGCCTGCTGTAAGAAAGTAAAATGAAACAGAATATGGAGAAATTCAAGACAATCGTAGTTGAGGATGTATCGCTTGAACTTAAAGGTACACTTTCCATTATCCGTAATGACATTCCTGAAGTTGAGGTGATAGGCACAGCACAGACTGAGCGTGAGTTCTGGGCCCTTATTGACGGCGGCGCACAGCCCGACCTGGTGCTGCTTGACCTTGGGCTGGGAGGCTCAACCACTGTAGGTGTGGATATATGCCGAAAACTCACTCAGAAGGGTGGAGTCAAGGTCCTGGTGTTTACAGGAGAACTGCTGAATGAGAAACTGTGGGCCGATGTACTTGATGCCGGTGCCCATGGCATAGTTCTCAAGACCGGCGAACTGCTTACCCGTAATGAGATAATGGACGTGATGAGCGGCAAGCATTTCGTATTCAATCAGCCTGTTCTAGAAAAGCTGGTGGAAAGATTCCGTAATGCGGTTACCGATGAGGGATTGCGCCGAAGCGCAACCATGCAGTATGAGATTGACGAGTATGATGAGCGTTTCCTGCGTCATCTGGCTTTGGGCTACACCAAGGATATGATCAGTGAACTGCATACCATGCCGTTCAGTGCCAAGTCATTGGAGAAACGTCAGGCCGATCTGATAGCACGCCTGTTCCCTGAGGGTGAACAGCGTGGCGTCAACGTGACACGTCTTGTGGTACGTGCCATAGAACTGCATATCATTGACCCGTCAAATCTTGAGGCTGATGAGTAAACGTTCTACGGGCTGGCTGCATCCTGCCATAATATATCTGATTCTGCTTATCCTTGTCATCGTGGTGTCATGGATAGGGAGCATAATGGAAATAAGCAGGGTGGGCGGTAATGAAGAACTGGCTCTCAGGAGTGTGCTGGGCGTACCCGGACTGAGGTGGGCTGTAAGGTCTGCCGCATCGTGCTTTGGCAATGCTCCTGTAGGCAATGCACTGATGCTGTTTATTGCAGTCGGTGCGGGTAGGGGGAGCGGACTCTTACGCACTCTTACCAGACTGAAAAATCTGTCTCCTAAGGAGATAACGGCATTCTATATAAGTGTGGTCGTACTGATTATCTACATTGCTCTCATCGTATTCGGAGTATTTGCCGGCAGTCATCTTTTGTTGGGTATAACAGGCAGTCTCAAGGGCAGTCCCCTGTATGACGGATTCATGTTCCTGCTGATGCTGGCAGTTTGCCTTCCCTCACTTGTCTACGGACTCTCTACGGAGACTTTCCGTACCGCTCAGGACTGTGTGGATGCATTCAGTACAATCCTGATACCGTTTGCCCATTTCCTGGTTACGATGCTGGTGGCAGCCCAATTGATTCAGACTCTGGAATACACCCATATTGATATTCTCCTGGGCATCAGTCCAGGCGCCATGCGCATCATATCATTCCTTATCTACTGGCTCCCTCTACCGATAATTTTACTCCGTAGCACAAATAAAAAAACAGGCATCAAATGATGTCTGTTTTTTTGTTTGGTGATTCCGTTGGGATTAGCAAAATTCAATTGCTAAAAATCATTCATTCGGATAAAATACTGATTTATACTACATTATAAAGAGCAACAGTTTATTTCAATTTGATGTGGTAAGAAAAGTGTGGTAAGGATGTGGTAAGTCATAAACTTTCACTATCTTTGTTCTGTGAATTAAAAATTGGTATTTGGCATGGCAACAACATTCATTTGGGGTGCGGGCGGTATGGCTGTCCGCTGCCGGGTTACCCAGACCGTAAATGGGAAAAGAATTGAACTGGTCAATCGGCTTAAAGTCTGTCCGGAACTTGTAGTTCTTGAGGCTGATTGGAAAAGGTTCAATGAGTTGAAGACAGAGTTTGCCCAGAACACTTTCCTGAAAAACAATCAGGCTTTCGCCATCAAGTATGCAAAGATGGCCGAGATCAAGAAACGTGTTGATGATTTGGGCACCTCGCTTACAAAGGATTCTTTTGAATCCATCATCCACAACGTTTTGTATTCGGAGCAGATTGAAGCGGAGGAGAAGCGGCGGGAGAAGGCTGCTGCACGGAAGGCTGCCAGGGAGGAAGCCAGGCGCAAGGCTGAGGCCATGACTCTGACCAAGTTCATAGACCAGTACATCGAGTCAATTGAATCGGGCGAGAAGACTACGGTTCAGCATGGAAGGAAGTACGCACGCGGTTCCAGATTCAACACGGCAAACTCGCTCAGACATTTCAAGGAGTTCATGGAAGATACCAGGCAGAGCTACGATTTTGCGGACGTTGACCTGGAATGCTACAGCAAGTACAAGGCATGGCTGATGAGCCGCGACATTTCGAAAGGATTCACACGCGGACGTCTTACCGGCAAGGAACCGGATGATCTTGAGAAAAGCGAAAGGAAGCAGAAGTCAAAGACGCCGCTTTACTATTCGGACGGGACCATCGGGCGGTTCATCAAGCAGCTGAAGGCTATGCTCAGGGCTGCGGAGGTTCGCGGCTATCCGGTCAATCCGGCATACAGAAGTACGGAGTTCAAGGCGCAGGTGCTGGACATTGATGCCATATATCTTACGATGAAGGAGATTGAGGCCATAGAGAAGCTGGACCTTTCGACCTATCATCCGGATTCGGGACATGAGAACCAGATTGAACTGGCAAGGGACATTTTCATGATTGGCGTGTGGACTGCACAGCGCGTTTCGGACTACAACAACATAGGTCCGCAGAACATCAAGACTTTTGACAACAACGGGAAGGAGCAGCTGCTGGTTTCCATTCATCAGCAGAAGACTGGCCGGTTTGTGGAGATTCCCTGCAATTCGAGACTGCGGGCCATTCTGGAGAAGTACCCGGAGGGCATTCCGCACATCAGCGAACAGTGGCTGAACAAGTACATCAAGATTCTGGGAAAGCTGGCCGGACTGGACGAAATGATTGAGATCAATGAAAGCCGCGGCGGTGAGATTGTAAAGTCGTGCTATCCGAAGTATCAGCTTATCTGCACGCATACGGCACGCAGGACCGGAGCAACGCTGATGTATCTGGCGGGCATTCCCATCTACGATATTATGAAGGTCACCGGGCACAGGAGCGTTGCCACTCTGGAGAAGTACATAAGGGCTGACAAGCTGGAGGTGGCGCAGAAGCTGGCGCGGACTTACGACTATTTCGAGTAAGGGTTTTTCCCTGTCGTTCAAGGCCGGTTATCCATAAGGACAGCAGGCCTTTTTTGTGCCGTTATGCATATTTTCGGTATATTCAAATACATTTGATGTTCTGAAGTGCAATATTTTACGTTTTATCAACATTTGTATTGTTTATTTATTTGAAGTTAAATATGGTATAGATACATTTGCGACCGTTAAACTTGTTTGCTTAGAAAAGAAACCGCTTCAGTCTCGGGAAACTGGTGTTTACTAATCTAACCATTAACCTGTTTGCAACCTGTACCTTTATGGAAGACGAGGAACTGTTGGCAGCGATTTCAGATGTGGCTGAAAGAATCAACAACGGTGAGATTGAGAATCTTCTTGAAATTGACTGGGACTTTGTAACGGACGGATTCAAGGAGAGCGTTCTGAAAAAGCTGCTGGAGAGAATCAAATCAAAGTTGGCAAAGCTCAAGACCGTGAGGTCCTGCCTGGCCTTTTATGAGGCTTATCTTATTGAGCGCAAGTATGAGTATTATCTGAAGTGCTGGGAGCACTGCTGCCAGTTCAGAGATTTCTGCCGGGCCCTGATTCGGGGTCTCGAAAATTACGATTCGTTTATTCTGAAGGAAATCCGTTCAAAAAAGGAAAGCAGAACTGCACGCAGTGACCGGAAGGATATGCCGGAGCAGCTGCGCACTCCCTTTGCAAAGCGGCTCCTTGCCAGACTGTACCCTGAGTACTGTGACAAGGATGGCCAGTGGAGGGAGAATGTGAAGGTGAGCTTCATCTGTCAGGTGGCGCATGTCCTGAGCGGACTGACGAACATTCCCACTTCACGGAAATGGGTCTATTTTGAAAGACTGTGGAACGTCAAGGGACTGGCCAGGGCTTATGTCAAACTGGACGGAAGGCCCATTGACCCGGTCATACGCAGGCTGTTCCCTG
Organism: Bacteroidaceae bacterium; assembly: GCA_024398635.1. GTDB lineage: Bacteria > Bacteroidota > Bacteroidia > Bacteroidales > Bacteroidaceae > Colenecus. The sequence goes on from JAKSIV010000010.1 coordinate 70,491, forward strand.
AATACCAGGCCTGCTGACGGTTTGGAATTGCCATTTGGCGAAATGGCGAAATGGCGAAACGGCGAGAACGCTGGAAGGCTCCTGGACGGGAGCCTTTTATTTTGGCAATGCCGGGGATAGTACGGAATAGTTTTGGGGATACTTCGGGGATAGTTTGGGCTGAAATGCCCATTGGGTATCTGTCAGTTACAAACTATTGACCGAACTGTTCCCCTTCTATTGACCTACTATACCCCAATGGTCCGGGGAAAGGTCAGGAAATTTGCGGTGTCGGACAGATGAGAGGAAACGTCCGCGGAGTATTAACCTATAAACCGTTTCACTATGGTAATTGAAAACAACCGCATTGTTGCCACATTGACAGTTGGCGAACTGAAGTCGGTCATATCCGGAGAGCTGAAAGTGCTCACCAAGACGGAGAAGCCGCACCACTATGTTTCAGGACTGAAAGGAATTCAGGCCATGTTCGGAGTCTCGCACGCCACAGCGCAGGCCTACAAGAACACGTTCCTGGCACCGGCCTGCATCCAGCACGGAAAGAACATTCTGATTGATCAGGAGAAGGCCATTGAACTGTTCTCCCAGAACAAGCGCAGAGTTGTAGATTATGTTTTACCTGCAGACGCTTTTGAAGATGAAGAATGAGGAGAATGGAAGAAAGGGACTGGTGCTGCCGGAATCGTTTTCGTTTTTCAGAGCACCGTCTGTCGAGTTGGAGCCATGCATGGAATGTATGCCGGGATTCATATACAGGTATCTGCAGTCGGACTACGCGAAGCTGCGGACGATGGCGCTCCGGGAGGAGGTGAAGAAAGGCGGCGGTCGGATAATGTGGAATCTGGACGAGGAATTTGACCGGGTGACCTTTGCAGGGGTATTCAAGAGAAAAGTTGAGGCTGAACTGATCCGGCCGTCAAGGTTTGTGTGCTTCCATTTCAGGAACATCCAGTATCCGAGCATTGAGAAGATAACTCTGCTGTCCTACTATGCCCGCCAGACGGTTCTTCTGTTCACCGATATTTACGGGACCGGGCTGAACTGGGTGACCAGAAACGACACGGACATGGCACATACGGACTTTTTCAGGATGGTTGCGCGCGATATGTTCCTGGAGCATGGGCTGGATGCGGATGACAACGGAAAGCTGATGAGCGATGCGGTGTATCTGCCATTTGATGATGAGGCCTTCATAAACCCCAAGTATGTGGAGGCTGAGTTTGACAAGCCCCAGGCGGGCCATTGGAGCAGTTTTGCGGATTCGGTTATGAAGTATGACGACTGATTGCAGACGACAATGGACAGAAATACCGGTTCAGCAGCTGGAGCGAAGGACGGATTCGAGGGTATGCCTGTCTTCATTGACAGAGTCAGGGACAGCCTTCCGGATTTCATGAAACGCATTGTGTCATTTGCGGATACGCCGCAGGAAGCGGACGTGCTCTGTCTGGGCGCACTGGTCACGCTGTCGGCCTGCATCCCCAACGTGAGCGGGCTGTATGACGGCGTGACGGTCTGGCCGAACATGTACTTCTTCCTGTCGGCGCGTGCCGGATCCGGAAAAGGCAGGCTTGGTCTGTGCCGTCTGCTGGCTGAACCGATACACAAGCAGCTGTTCGCCCAGTACCGGAAAGACCAGGTGAAGTACCGCAAGAAGATGGCCGAGTACAATGCCCGGAAGGCGGAACAGGCTGAACCGCCCACGCCTCCGGTGAGAAGGATGCTCTTCATCCCGGCGAACAGCAGCGCTACATCGGTCTATCAGATACTGTCGGACAACGGTGAGCGCGGGCTGATTTTCGAGACCGAGGGTGACACTCTGGCCTATTCGTTCTCCAGCGACTTCGGCAATTTCAGTGACGGGCTCCGGAAGGCTTTTCACCATGAGCCCATCAGCTACCACAGGCGCAAGGATGACGAGCATGTGGACATTGCATCGCCAAAGCTTAGCGCGGTACTGAGCGGAACGCCGGGCCAGCTGCAGGCGCTGGTCCGGGATGCGGAGAACGGTCTGTTTTCGAGGTTCATTCTCTACAAGCTTGAAACCAGACTGACCTGGAAGGACGTGTTTGCCGGCAATGCATCGACCTGCCTGAATGACCGGTTTGCAGAGCTTGGCCAGCAGTATTTTCGATTCTACAGCGGACTGTGCAGGGCCCAGCAGCTGCGATTCATGTTCACCCCCAGCCAGGCCGCCCGGTTCAACTTACACTTTGAGGCTGCCCAGTCTGAAATATCGATGCTGTACGGTGACGGAATGGTTGCCACAGTCCGCCGTCTTGGACTGATAACATTCCGGATTGCCATGGTCCTGTCCTCACTTAGAATGATGGAGTCCGGACTGCCTGAAAACGGCGAACTGGTCTGCTCGGACAAAGACTTCAACACAGCCATGGAGATTGAACAGGTTCTGGAGTTGCATGCTACGTCTGTCTTCGAAAGCATGTGCGGCAAGGTGGCCAGCGTGGGATCCGGTCAGAGCAATGCCTGGCTGAGATTTGTAGAGGGCCTTCCGGACGAATTTACCAGAGCCGGTTACGCTGCCGCAGCAAGGACCATGGGAGTATCGGACCGTACCGCCCAGCGCTACATCAACATAGGCGTGGAGACCGGTGTACTTGAGCGATACGCCCAGGGAATGTACCGGAGAGTGCGCATTGGAATGTAGCGGCGTAAGCCCTTGTCTGAAAGCTGTCTGAGAGGCGTCCGGTAATGTTCTGGACTGTCGCGGATTCACCGCCGCAGTGTTGCCCGTTGGAAAAAGTTTCATAACTTTGCCCCGGTTGCAGTCAATACTGCAGCCGGACATTTTGTTTTTAGGCGTCAAGCTTGACGTTTTGCTGACTTTGTGTGTATCCATCTGAAAAGTGGAGGAGAAAGATAAATGTTGCGAGTTTTCATAAGCAGTGTACAGAAAGAGTTTTCCAATGAGAGGAAGGCTCTGGCAAAATATATTCGTGAGGATGCTTTGCTCCGCAGGTTCTTTGATCCGTTCATTTTTGAGGAACTGCCGGCAATCAGCCTTTCGGCTCCAGAAGCATATCTGGCAGAGGCCGCCCAAAGCGAAATATATCTCGGAATCTTTGGCCGGGAATACGGTTACGAAGATGCTGAAGGGGTTTCTCCTACAGAACGGGAATTTGACAAGGCTACCGAACAGGGAAACCATAGAATTGTTTTCGTCAAACGATGCAGCGAGCGCAATCCGAAGGAAGCACAGTTTATAAAGCGTGTTGAGCAGCAGCTTGTACGCAAGGGATTCAATGATTTTGAAGAGCTCCGGACATCTGTCTATTCCTCCCTGATTCGCTTTCTTGAGGACAATGAGTATTTGAGATTCCTGCCGTGGGATGCTTCCCTGCACAGGACGGCCACTCTTGATGATATTGACCGGGAGAAAGTGAAATCCTTCGTGGCTCTCGCAAAGGAGAAGCGCGGATTCCCGCTGGATTATTCGGATGACAACCTGCTGAAGATCCTGGTGCATCTGGATCTGGCCACCGCTGAAGGACGGCTTACGAATGCGGCCC
>JAKSIV010000011.1 GCA_024398635.1 Bacteroidaceae bacterium
AATCGTATCAAAGATCGTCTTAATCTCACCTTCCTTGCGGAAAGCGGATGCAAAGATAGGGCGAGTTTGGGAACTGACCAAACAATTCGAGAACTTTTTTTTGATAAAAAAAATGACTATCTTTGTGACCTGAATCCAACGAGGACCTACACGTATATAATATAAGGTGTGAGTACAATACTGAGAAAAACAGCCTATGTGTTGTTCCTGCTAATAGCGGGAACTGTTGTGTTATATGCTCAGGGGGCAGTCGTAAGAATAAGCGGAAATGTGAAGGATGAAAACGGCGACAAACTGCCATACGCCAACATCAGACTCAAAGGAACCTCCATCGGATGCATAACAGATTATAACGGTAACTTTTCTTTTAACGGTAGAGTAGATGGGCAAACACTGATAGTTTCGTCGTTAGGTTATGATGACTACGAAATAGAACTATCGAACAAAACCGTTTTCCCCCTTAAGATTGTACTCTCAGAAACGACATATGTAATTGACGAAGTCGTAATAAAGCCCGAGAAAGAAAGATATCAGCGAAAAGGAAATCCCGCCGTAGAACTGGCCAGCGAGATAATCAAGCGCAAGGATGAAGACAATCCGTTCAATAACGAATATGTATCAAGAGACAGATACGAAACATATGTCGTTGCCCTGGATAATTTCACTGAGGAGAAGCAGCAACAGGCTCTGTTTAGGAAATTTCCGTTTCTGACGGATTATGTGGACACATCGAAGGTTTCGGGCAAGCCCATTCTTAATGTTTCCACACGTAAACTGGCCGCAACCGATTATTACCAGAGAAAACCATCAAGAGAAAAACAGAAAGTTCACGGAAGGGAATGGGTCGGAATAGAAGATTTTTTGCCGGACGAAGAGGTAAGAGCGGCTTTGGAAGCGACATTGAGAGATGTGGACCTATTCAATGAAAAGGTTCTGATATTGCGTAACGAATTTGTGAGCCCGTTCGCAGATTATGCAACAACATACTACAGATTCTACCTTCAGGACACTATTGACGTGGAGGGTGAAAAATGTGTAGACCTGGCATTTATACCCAGGAACGTGCAATCATTCGGGTTTACCGGCCACCTCTATATAACAGTTGATTCCACTCATTTTGTAAAATGGATTCAGATGAATGTTCCATACGATATCAATCTGAACTTTGTGGAATACATGAATGTTGAGCAGAAATTCAAACGCGACAGTATTCATCCCAGACTCCTGACGTACGAGTGCATTACAGCCGAATTGAAGCTATACGACTTTATAGACGGCGTATACGGAAGACGTGAGGTATTCTACTCTGACTATAAGTTCAATGATGAGGTTGATCGGGAACCGTTTACCCATCAGGAGCCCATAATTGAGAGTGCTGAAGCTTTGAACAGAGATAAGGAATTCTGGGCGCAATACCGTAATGAAGAGAGGGGATCCGATGGAGGTAAAACGACAGATGTCAAGGATATGATTGCCAGACTGCGTCAGGTTCCCGTCTATTATTGGACTGAACAGTTCATTAATCTGTTATTCTCCGGATTCATTCCTGTCAGGGAAGAGAGGACTCCGTTCTACATAGGCCCGGTAAACACCATGATGAGTTACAATGGTATGGAAATACTCCGCCTCAAACTTGGCGGAATGACGACTGCCTACCTTAATCCACACCTTTTTGGTACAGGATATCTGATTTACGGAGTTGACGATAAAAGATTCAAATATTACGGCAGACTGGAATACTCATTTAAGCCAAAGAAGGAACAATGGAACGAGTTTCCGATACACTCTTTAAGGCTTCAATATGAGAATGACATTTATCAGTACGGGCAACAGTATGTGTATACGAACAAAGACAATGCCCTACTCTCACTGAAACGTCTGCCCGATAACATGATAGGCTATGTCAGGAACACAGAACTGACATACACTCTGGAGCGGCATAGCGGAATTACCTTAACCGGCACAATCCGAAACAAGGTGAACGAGGCCACCAAATTCATTCCAATGGAGAAGAGCGATGGCAGCGGTTCGGTAAAAGAGATTATGCAAAGTGAACTTGAGATAGGACTCAGATATGCCCCTCACGAGAAGTTTGTTCAGCACAAATGGAACAGGAAGAGCAAGACACCGGAGCATCCTGTTTTTACATTGAATCATACTATTGCACAAGCCGGTCTGCTGGGGAGTGATTATTCTATCCAGCATACGGAATTCTCATACAGACAACGTCTGATGGCTGCGCCGGTTGGATACTTTGACGTCATGCTGCGAGCCGGCAAGGTATGGGGACAAGCGCCATACCCCTTGCTAATCATTCCGAATGCCAACCTTTCATATACATACCGTAAGGAGACATTCGAGACGATGACCCCAATGGAGTTCATACTTGACCAGCATCTGACATGGGATGTGGTTTACTACATGAATGGCCTGATTCTCAACCGCACGCCGCTGATTAAAAACCTCAAATTAAGAGAGGTACTGTATTGCCGTGGCTTATGGGGTTCATTGAGCGACAAAAACAATCCGTCCATTGACATGAGCGGTAAAATATTCTCATTTCCTACAGACAAAAGCAAAGCAACCGGTACCATTATGAACGAACCTTTTGTAGAACTTGGAGCAGGAATAGAAAATATATTCAAAATCGCCTCTATCAGCTTTTTCAAAAGGATGACATACAAAAATAGCCCCGATGTTGACCAATGGGGCTTGAGAATAGCGGTTCACTTGCAGTATTAAGATTACTCCTCCTGAGGTTCAGGGGTACTGAATGTGAAATCGGATATCTGATAAAACTTAAATCCGTTCTTCTTTTTATTTCTTTTAATCAGACGTTCTCTCCTCTTGACAAGTTTCTTTTCTTTTTCAGAAAACAGAAGGGATGTCATTAATGTTTCGTTTTCATCTGTACCAACGATATAATCTGTGAACTGTTTCTCATAAGCCAAACGATCCTTAACGAACCACTTGTTGTTTACAGTTACATCTTTTACAAACTGTATATCGGATACATACAAAACGGAGTCAAGTAAAGAGAAAGTCGCAGCAAACATGTATATGTCAACCTGACGGGAATTCTTATCCTGATTCTGATTACGCATCATATTGAGATCACGACGGCTCATTTCCAGACCTTCACCCTTGTTAAGTGTAGGATCCTGTACCCTTCCGGATCTCTGTGCAAAAACGGGCAACGCGAAAAGGACAAACGCTGCCACAATTACCGGTCTCAATACCGTCCTCATATCAACCAAGGTATGATTTCAGGAGTTTGCTACGGGAATTCTGACGCAAACGACGGATAGCTTTCTCCTTGATCTGACGAACACGCTCACGTGTGAGGCCGAACTTATCACCTATCTCCTCAAGAGTCATCTCACGGCAACCGATACCAAAGAACATACGTATGATATCCTTCTCACGCTCAGTGAGTGTAGAAAGTGCACGATCAATCTCCTTAGAAAGTGATTCATTGACCAAGGTCTTGTCAGCCATAGGAGAGTCATCATTGACTAGAACATCCAGAAGGCTGTTATCCTCGCCATCCACGAAAGGAGCATCAACAGAAATATGACGGCCCGAAACTTTCAATGTATCAGCTATCTTGTCAACGGGTATATCCAGTACCTCTGCCAGTTCTTCGGGTGAAGGACGGCGTTCGTTGTCCTGCTCGAATTTGGAAAGGGCCTTACTTATCTTGTTGAGTGAACCGACCTGATTAAGGGGCAGACGCACGATACGTGCCTGCTCGGCCAATGCCTGAAGGATGGATTGACGAATCCACCAAACGGCGTAGCTTATGAACTTGAATCCACGGGTCTCATCAAACTTCTCGGCTGCCTTGATCAGACCAAGGTTACCTTCATTGATAAGATCGGGAAGACTCAAGCCCTGATTTTGATACTGTTTTGAAACAGACACTACGAAACGCAGATTGGCACGAGTGAGTTTTTCCAGAGCCGCGCGATCACCCTTGCGGATACGCTGTGCCAGCTCCACCTCCTCCTCGACCGTGATAAGTTCCTCACGACCAATCTCTTGCAAATACTTGTCAAGTGATGCGCTTTCACGGTTCGTAATGCTCTTTGTAATTTTGAGTTGTCTCATCGTCAGTATAATAAGCGAATTGGGTGCAAATTTACTTAAAATAAAAATATGTCAGGGCATTTACACACAAAAAATTGAAGTGGTTTTTGCCACTCCAATTTTTCGCTGTAGATAAATCTACAATATATCAATCATCGGACAATCTGATGACGTAATAATCCCTGCGTCCCGACGGATATACGCCTGATACTATCATAACCTGTTCGGGAGAAGATGAAGCCTCCTTGAAAATCTGCTCGATATCATCGGCAGACTTGATCTGACGGTCATTGATTTTCAGGATAATGAAACCTTTCTGAATGCCGACATCCTTCATCAGACCATTCTTGACGGAATTGACCTGAATTCCACAACCGATGTTCAACTGACGGCGGGTCTGCTCCGGTACATCCTGGAATGTAGCTCCAAGTACATCAATATCGGCATCCTTGACAATATCTGTATTACCACGTGAGTTCTTGAGTTCTACCTCGATTTTTTTCTCCTTTTTGTCGCGAAGCAATGTCACAGTCACTTTATCACCGGGGCGATACTGGACAATAGTCTCCTGAAGTTCGTTCATAGCCTTGACCTTCTTGCCATTAATTGCCGTAATGATATCGCCTTGTTTGATACCGGCTGCAAGAGCGCCGCCGCCATCCGTCACATTGACTACGAAGACACCGTCAATGGCATCACCGAAATCCACATCCTTGTTTCTCTCATCCTGACGCATAGCAAGAACATCCTTTCCCTCTATTCCGAGCATAGCACGCTGAACTGTTCCATACTCCTTGAGATCAGCCACCACTTTCTTGACGATGGTTGTCGGAATGGCAAATCCGTATCCGGCATATGTACCGGTAGGTGATTCAAGAGCTGCATTAATACCTACCAACTCTCCGTTTACATTCACAAGAGCGCCACCACTGTTACCCATATTGATAGCGGCATCTGTCTGAATGAAGGACTCAATGCTCTCGCCGCCTTCATAAATGCCGATATTCCTGGACTTGGCACTGACTACACCTGCAGTAACACTGGATGTCAGATTGAACGGATTACCGACAGCCAAAACCCATTCTCCAAGTTTGAGTTCTTCAGAATTGCCCATGGGAACAACCGGGAAATCATCACCATCAATCTTGATGAGAGCAAGGTCCGTATTGGCATCAGCTCCTATCAGGGTTGCATTGAGCACACGATTATCATTCAGTGTAACCTGAATCTCATCAGCATTGTCAATAACATGATTGTTGGTAACGATGTAACCATCCTTTGTCAGAATGACACCGGAACCATAACCGACCTGAGGTTGCGACTGATACTGGCGTTGACGGGGACGACCACCGAAAAAATACTCGAAAATATCAGGTATCTCCTGATAGGTTTGGACTCTACCCTTTATGGTTGACTTGATATGAACCACACCGTGAACGGTCTTTTCGGCTGCATCGGTCAGGTCAACAGGCTGATTTCTGCCTGCAGCAGGCATGGATGCATGCATAAGTGTCGTGTATGGTGCGCCCTGTTCGGATACGTAAACAACCTTTCCGCTACGTTTATTCACAATATTCGTAGTTATCACTGATGCACCCACGCAGCAGCAGATAAGAACTACAAAAGATGTGATAATTCTAATTGCTTTTTTCATAGCTTAATCTCCTTTTTTGGTTAATTAATTGGTTTGCATTAACACTTTTGTCATTCAAATATATACAACATCCGCGCCATTGTTATACATTACGCTCCACTTTTGCCAATAATTAACCATAAAGACTCCAATTTAACAAATGAAGATGCAAAAAAATGATGGGCAGACGCATTGAAGTCTGCCCATCACTATTAGTAAAAGACGATTATTCGTAACCGAATATCTCGTCCAGAGATACCTGCTTTATAGTTCCAAGAGTCTTGAGATACTTCATATCCAGATCTTTGGCGTCACCAAGAATTCCGTAAATGTAGGTACGACCCTTAATCCACTTTTGCTGACATGCCACTACATCCTCCATTGTCATATCTGCCAGATTGTCATAAACCTTCTTGGCAAGAGGCTCGGTAAGACCAAGTTCCTTGGCATTGAGATAGCTGTTCAGCACAGACATTCCGGTAGTACGACTGGTGCGAAGTACGGACTCCAATCCGGTCTTGGCTATCTGGAATGACTTCTCGGACTGAGGCATATCGTTTATGATAAGGTCAAATGCCTCAACGGCAGCCTTAAGCTTATCATTCTGAGAACCGATACGGGCGTAGAAGCAGTATGTATCATCAATATATGAAGGAGAGGAAAGATATGCACTTGCACTATATGCAAGAGCTCTGGCCTCACGCATCTCCTGGAAGACAATGGTATTCATTCCACCGCCGAAGTACTCATTGAACAACTCGATTGCCGGAACATCTTCCATTGAGAATTTTTCACCACGGTCAGAATACTGTATGTAATTGAACTGGCGGGAATCATAAGGAGCAATATAGACCACAGGCTCCGAGACGATCTGCTTGCGGGTATACATACGCACCAGTTTCTCCGGATTGTCAGAGTATTTATGATGCTCAGCAATGACAGTCTTGGCTTGAGCCTCTTCTTGAGGTCCGTAGAACAGAACTATATGCTGTTTATTCAGTATTTCCTTAACTGCAGAGAGCAAATCATCGGAAGTAAGTGCCATCAACTGCTCGCTTGACAGCTTAATGGACTTAACATACTCAGGACCATACATTATGTATCCGTTCAAAACACGTGAACATACATTCTGATTTGTTTTGCTCATCTGACGCGACATCAGTTCATCCTGTTTGAGGTTCTCAAGGATTTTCTCATCAGGTACGGCATTAAGAATCAGATCCTCTACGATATCCAGCATCTGGCCAAGATTCTCAGCCAATCCGTTTACGGAGAAGGTCATGGTGTTTTCGCCGACACTGAAATTGTGGTTACCGGCAATCTTATACTCCTCAAGAGCAATCTCCTCGGCACTGCGTGTAGGCGTGCCCAGATATGAAAGATAATCAAATGCAAGACCCAAAGCAGGATTGGTGCTCAAACCTATGTCGAAACGGAAAGTCACATTAACGATATCATTGTTCTCGTTCTTCTTGTAAAGCATCTCAATATCCTTGCTGAATTCCGACTTTGACATATCCTTTTCAAAATCCACGAAGACAGGCTCTATGGGAGTAACCTCTATCTCGGATATCTCAGTCAGGAATGCACTCTGCTTATCACGGTTTGTGGCAATAGGAGTAATGGCAGGGGCGATAATCTTATTGTTCTTGGGATTAATGCCCTGATGTTTGTAAACAACTACATATGAGTTTTCTCCAAGATACTTATTGGCCCACTCTACCACATCAGCCTTAGTTATCTTGGCCAGACGATCGAGCACATGAACTTCATCGGCCCAGTCAGTCTTTTTAATAAATGAGTTGACCATCATCATGGCACGGCTGCTGTTTGATTCCAGCTGACGCATTTTACTAAGTTTTATGTTTGCGATTGCTGCTTCAATCAGAGACTCATCGAAATCACCGGAACGAAGTTTAGCCACCTCGGCAAGAACAAGTGCCCTGACTTCATCAAGTGTCTGACCATCCTTAGGATAGCCCTGAATAAGGAAGTCCGAATAGTCAATACGGTCATAAAGCTGAGAGCCTGCATACAGCACCTTCTGCTGTTGATTCAGATCCAGATCTATCAAACCGGCCTTGCCGTTTGTAAGGATAGAACTTACAATACTACCTATTTCGCTCTCTATGTCCTTCTCGCCCGGAGTACGCCAGCCAAAGAGCAGGAAATCTGCCTCGTTGCCATATACATGTCTTTCTACTGCAGAAGTAAGAACATCCTCGGGCTCATACTTGAACTCAGGAATGGAAGGATTGGGCTCCCATGTTCCGAAGTACTTCTCAATAATGGCCACAAACTCATCGGGATCAAAATCACCTGATACGCAGATGGCAATGTTATTGGGAACATACATGGTTGACTTTTGCTTCTTGATGGCACTTATTGATGGATTTTTAAGATGCTCCTGTGTGCCGATAACCTGCTGCGATCCATAAGGATGATGCTTGTACAGAACCGAATCCATTGCATAGATTGCATTCTCGGCATCCTCATTAAGGTACATGTTATACTCCTCATATACAGCCTCCAACTCAGTATGGAATCCGCGGATCACAAGATTGCGGAAACGGTCAGCCTGAATGCGTGCCCAGCTGTCTATCTGATTTGAAGGGATATTCTCCTGATAAACGGTCTGGTCATCGGAGGTAAAAGCGTTTGTACCCGTCGATCCTATCATGGACATGAGCTTGTCATATTCATTGGGGATGGCAATCTCAGACGCAGCATAGCTCAAACTATCTATGATATGATAGATAGCCAAGCGCTCCTGGGGATCTGTTTTGGTACGATATATATTGAACTGCTCTTCAATCTGGTCAAGCAGAGGCTTCTCGGCTGCATAATCAGATGTGCCGAAACTCTCTGAGCCCTTGAACATGATATGCTCGAGATAATGAGCCAGACCTGTGTTATCTGAAGGATCATTCTTACCTCCATTGCGGACAGCAATGTATGTCTGCAGTCTGGGCTGTTCCTTATTTACGGACATATAAACCTTGAGACCGTTGTCAAGAGTATATATTTTTACCTTCATCGGGTCACCCTTGACCGTCTCATACTTGGAACAAGACACTACGCCAAGCAGCAAAAGAGCTGCAATAGCAAACAATGACAGTTTTTTCATTTAAATATGTAATTAAGAGTTATTCTTCGGGAAGGAACATGGGATCCCATGCCGGCAGTTTCTGAGGCTTCTTATTCAATAATTCAAGAATATCGGCAGGAACATATTTCTTTTCAACCACCAGACGGAACATATACTCGTTGAACCACTCATCGGTCATGATAAGGAAACCTTTATAACCCGATGTGTTACCCCAACTGTTTTCGACCATCCACTTTTTGGCAGAACCGGATTCATCGAGATCGACTGCCATTAGTGTCATGGCGTGTGACGAACCACTGGCGTATGTCTGTATACGCTGTTTCTTGCCCATGGGAAACTGGGTATTGAACAATGAGGCATAATCCATATTGGCAAGGTCGAGGGTACCCTTATCAGAATCCAGATACTTCCTGACATCACACGAGAAATACAGGGCTGTATTGTCCTTTATAGATGCAATAGCCATCTCCTTGATGCGATCGATAGGCAGATTCACATAAATCCAGTTGTCTCCGTCATAGACATGACGGTCATACTCTATCTCATATGTCTTATAGTATTCACGGACCGGATCGTTCATGAACATGACATAATTGTTTTCAAGGTCCTGGCCGATAAACTCGTCATAGAAGCTCTTGGGAGTATATGTCTTACGACTCACGAACTTACCCTTTGCATCATAACGCGCCCACTCGAACTCCGTGGGAGGAACACCCAGGCACTTGACCAGTATACCGTATATCTCCGTAAGCATCTCAACCTTACGTTTTGAAGCGTCGGCAGGTTTGAGTTCACGCAGCTCCAGGCCAAACTGACGCAGTTTCTGCGAGAGGATGGAACGCATCTCGGAGGTGTTGTTGCTCTGATAAGTCTCAGGCATGACATCCTTAGGCACCACTCCGTACTTCATAATCAGGTTTGAGACACCGGTAAACTGGCCGCCGTCACCTATCGGATTCTTGAACAGCCAATCAACCTCACGGTCATCGAAAGGTTTGGAGCGTGTATCGATAATAGCCTGCAGGAAAAGGTTTGATTTCTCAAGCAGGTCATAAAAAGAGCAATAATTCTGGGAGAACTCGAACTCGCCCAGGTCATGAGTTGCAATCATCTTGGCTCTGAGCACATTCAGGCCGGTAAAAAGCCAGCAACGTCCTGATGATTTCTGGTTGGTGATACCCTTTGTAGTGACCTTATTGGAGAAATGGGTATCAATCATGGCAAGGTTATCGGCATTAACAGCCAAAACGGCAATCGACTGGCCTGCCAAGGCATTGCGGACTGCCCTTTCAGCAGGAGTATCACTGTATCCCTTACGGATCTGTTCAAGCATGTCATTCGTGATACCGCCATTCTTTTGTGCAAAAAGGGGAATCGAAACTAAAACGAGCAATAAGCAAAATGACTTTCTCATAGTGAATGGTTTTGCGTTTAATTTGCAAATATAAGTATTAGTAGGAAAATATGAGTAATTTTGCAGCCTGAAAGCTGACCGGTCTGCCGCTGTCCCTATGGGGCTGAGGAAAGTCCGGGCGACACAGAGCATTCCACTTCCCAACTGGAAGCAGTCGGCAACGGCTGATAAGCGCAGAAGAAAACAACCGCCGCAAGGTAAGGGTGAGAAGGCGGGGTAAGAGCCCACCAGGCTTGTGGTGACACAAGTGCTGTGCGCCTTGGAAGTTGCAAGTTCATGTATACCGGCGTCAGAGGGCTGCTCGCCTGAGCCGGAGGGTAGAACGCGCGTGACCATAAGGTTACGGAGCCTTGCCGGTGACGGCAGGTCAAGATTAATGGCAGACGGGGAAGGTACGCGTACCGACCCTACAGAACCCGGCTTACAGGTCAGCTTTTTATTTGATTATCAGCAACAAAACTATATGAAGCGGGTACGCTGTCCCAAATGTGACCACTACAACACCTTTGACGAGACTCTCTACAAAGAGGGGCAGTCACTCGTGTTTGAATGCGAGAATTGCCGAAAGCAGTTCAGGATACGCATAGGCACTAGCAAACTGGCAGCAACGCAAAAGGACGCAGACCGGAAAAAAGAGGTCAACGACATAGGGTTCGGCTCCATCACCGTTGTGGAGAATGTTTTTGGATTCCGTCAGAGTTTTGCCTTACAGGAAGGCGAAAACATTATCGGCCGATACAATCCCGGCGACAACATTACCATACCTATTGACACCAATGACCGAAGCATGGACCGCCGTCACTGCGTGATTACGGTAAAAAAGGAACCTACAGGTAAGATCAGTTATACTCTCAGAGACTTCCCCAGCCTGACCGGAACATTCCTTTTCAACCGTATTCTGGGAGACCGCGAGCGTGTCATTATTGAAGACGGAGCGATCATAACCCTGGGAGCCACCACAATCATTCTCCAGGCTGAAGAGCAATAAAAAAGCCGCACGAAAATGCGGCTTTATAATCATTCTTATCCGTTTTATTTCTTGTCAGTTCCAGGCTGAAGTATGCAAACCTTGAACTTATAGTCTCCCTGGATATATTTATGGAAATCCTGCCATTCTATAATCAATGTCAGAATTCCTCTCTCAACATCGAACCTGATGTTCTGCATAATCAGTACTTCGCCATTGTCCACAGGGAAAACGTAAGGAAGGATATTGTCACGACCATCGGCATCCACAAGATATACCAGAACAGCTCCGGTATTCAGGACTGCATCTGTTATCTCATCAAAACGGAACTCCTGATAAACATAGCAGCCGGGCTGACCTTCTGTACCTGACAACTGCCAATCGGCACCTCTGGCATCAATGTAGTCAACGAACATGTCTGTTCCCTGTTTTACAATCTCGTAAGTCTCATATGTTCTATAGACATCACCACAACTGCAAAACAGCAATGCCGCTGTTGCCATAGAAATAACGATCTTCTTCATTTCAATATAGTTTTAGTGTTCTTTATATTAAAGACGATAAAAAGCGGGTTTTGTTATTGAGACCACAAAAATAATTACTGTTCGTTATATCTGATCAGCTCCTGACTGGATTTCTGACCTTTTCTGGATGCACGAATAGTAATAGGCATGGATACCTTATATCTTACGGGCACACCGTTTTTTGTAGCCGGAGTCCAGCGGGGCATGGCTTTGAGAAGACGGAGCACCTCTTCATCTATTGAATAATCCAAACCTTTGAGAATGCCTACATATGTTATGTCACCGGACTTTTCGACTGTAAACTCCACTTCCATCTTTCCGTTGACAGAACGTTTCTGGGCCTCCTCGGGATATTGGAAGTTAGTGGAAATGTACTCATACATCTTCTCTATTCCGCCCTTGAATTCAGGCTGTGTTATGACATCCTCTGTTTTCTTTGTGGTATTGCCATTGGAATCCTTATCGGACTGGGCGTAAACCGAGCCGGATACAGACAGTAGCAAAATAAGCAGTGAGGCAAGTTTTCTCATCACATCTGTTGTTTTTCGTTATCTTTGATAACCTTCATGGCATTTGGTTAAATCAGGACCAAAAATCTTAACATTTTTTCTCAAGTAATGTCACTACTTCCACATGCTGTGTATGAGGAAACATATCGACAGGCTGCACTGCCACCACCCTATAACCCTGGTCAAGGAGAGCTATGTCACGGGCCTGGGTTGCAGGGTTACAGCTCACATATACAATACGTTCAGGAGCAGCTTTAAGAATCACGTCAACCACATCGGGATGCATTCCTGCACGGGGAGGATCAGTTATGATGACATCCGGAGTGCCGTGATCGGCAATAAAGCTTTCATTAAGCACATCCTTCATGTCACCCGCAAAGAACTCCGTATTCTCAATATTGTTCAATGCAGCATTGACCTTGGCGTCCTCAATGGCCTCGGGCACATACTCAATACCTATCACTTTCTTTGCTCCGGCCGATATGAACTGTGCAATCGTTCCGGTACCGGTATAGAGGTCATAAACAACCTCATCCGGCTTAAGATCAGCCAGTATACGGACAACAGAATAGAGTCTGTAAGCCTGACGGCTGTTGGTCTGGAAGAATGACTTGGGACCGATCTTGAACCTGAGATTCTCCATGGTTTCATAGATAAACTCCTCACCACGGAAGACATGAACATCCAGATCACCGAAAGTATCGTTGCACTTATTGTTTATCACGTACAGCAAAGAGGTAATTTCAGGGAAACTGTCAGACAGGTACTGCATAAGTCCCATGAACTGCTCCTCTTCAACAGGATTTGTAACCTTGGCCTGGACAAGAACCATTATCTGTCCCGTGGTTACCACGCGAACCATCATATCACGCAGAATTCCTTCAAGAGAACGCAGGTTTATGAACGGAATTCCATGCTCCACTGCGTATTCATACGCGGCATTGCGGATACGGTCCGAAATTTCATCCTGAAGCCAGCATTCATTGATGTGAAGTACCTTGTCAAATGCTCCCGGAATATGGAATCCGAGTCCCGGCTGCTTGCGCTGGGCAGTATTTTCAGGGTTGTCGAGTTCTGCCAGTTCCTCTTGAGTGAGCCAACGCATGTTGCTAAACGAATACTCCAGCTTATTGCGGTAACGCACAGTCTCTTCGGACCCCAGGATCGGACTGATTTCCGGAAGTTCGACCTTAGCTATCCTGGTGAGGTTGTCTACCACCTGCTGCTGTTTGAAACGGAGCTGTTCCTCATATGGAAGATTCTGCCATTTACAGCCTCCACATATACCGAAATGGCGACAAAACGGCACGGCACGGACATCGGACAGTTTATGAAACCTGACGGCTACAGCCTCGGCATAACTATGTTTCTTTTTGAGAATCTTTAGGTCAACAATATCGCCCGGAACAACAAAAGGCACAAAAACCACAAGGTCATTGATTCTGACCAAAGATTTTCCTTCGGCCGCCACTCCGGTTATGGTAACATTCTCAATTATGGGTTGCTCGCGTCTCTTTCTTGACATATTGTATTGTTTAGCGCTGCAAAGTTACTCAAGAAGCAAAGAATTATGCAATAATTACACAAAAAGAGACTTACCATATACATCTTTTAATAATTAATGAGTACCTTTGCACCCGCAAAAAGAAACAAAGGACTAATCGTTCAGAAGAAGACATAAACAACATAATATTTTTCAACTATTTATGAGCGAAAAAAGAGTTTACAAGTTCGGAAACGGACAAGCTGAGGGAAATGCCCAGATGCGCAATCTGCTGGGTGGCAAAGGCGCCAACCTTGCTGAGATGAATTTGCTTGGTGTACCGGTACCTCCGGGTTTCACAATCACCACTGATGTTTGCAACGAGTATTATCAGATTGGTCGCGACAAGGTCGTAGCAATCCTGAAGAACGATGTTGAGGATGCCATCCGCCACATCGAGAAACTGATGAATTCAAAATTCGGTGATGTAGAGAATCCTCTGCTGGTTTCTGTACGTTCAGGTGCCCGCGCTTCAATGCCGGGTATGATGGACACCATCCTGAACCTGGGACTCAATGACGAGGTTGTTGAAGGTCTGTCACGTAAGACCAACAACCCCCACTTCGCTTGGGACAGCTACCGTCGTTTCGTACAGATGTACGGTGACGTAGTTCTGGGTATGAAGCCCGTAAGCAAGACTGATGTTGACCCGTTTGAGGCTATCATCGAGAAGGTTAAGGAAGAGAGCGGCGTGGTTCTGGACAAGGACCTGAGCGTTGATGACCTGAAGAAGCTGGTTAAGCTGTTCAAGGCTGCCGTCAAGGAGCGCACCGGTCAGGACTTCCCCACCAGCGCTATGGATCAGCTTTGGGGCGCTATCTGCGCTGTGTTCGGTTCATGGAACAACGAGCGCGCCATCCTGTATCGTAAGATGGAAGGAATACCCGATGAGTGGGGTACCGCCGTATCAGTTATGGCTATGGTATTCGGTAACATGGGTGATACATCAGCTACAGGTGTATGCTTCAGCCGTGACGCCGCTACCGGTGAGAACCTGTTCAACGGTGAGTATCTGGTTAACGCACAGGGCGAGGACGTAGTTGCAGGTATCCGCACTCCGCAGCAGATTACAATCGAGGGTTCAAAGCGTTGGGCTGCTCTGGCAGGCGTATCTGAGGAGGAGCGCAAGGCCAAGTATCCTTCTATGGAAGAGGCAATGCCCGCTATCTACAAGGAGCTCGATGCTCTGCAGACAAAGCTTGAGAACCACTATCACGATATGCAGGATATGGAGTTCACCGTTCAGGAGGGCAAGCTCTGGTTCCTCCAGACACGTAACGGTAAGCGCACAGGTACCGCAATGGTTAAGATCGCCATGGATCTGATGCACGAGGGTCTGATCGACGAGAAGACCGCCATCCAGCGCTGCGAGCCCCAGAAGCTCGACGAGCTGCTCCACCCCGTATTCGACAAGAACGCCCTTAAGAAGGCTAAGGTTCTGACCACCGGTCTTCCCGCTTCACCGGGTGCCGCTTGCGGTCAGATCGTATTCAACGCCGATGATGCTGAGGCTTGGCGCAAGAACGGCCACAAGGTTATCATGGTTCGTATCGAGACTTCACCTGAGGATCTGGCCGGTATGGCTGCTGCCGAGGGTATCCTGACATGCCGCGGCGGTATGACCAGCCACGCTGCAGTTGTTGCCCGCGGTATGGGTAAGTGCTGCGTATCAGGTGCCGGTGCTCTGAGCGTTGACTACGTTAAGAAGACAGTAAAGATTGAGGACGTTGTCCTTAAGGAAGGTGACTATATTTCAATCAACGGTTCAACAGGTCAGGTATTCGAAGGTCAGATTGAGACCAAGGCTGCCGAGATCAGCGGCGACTTCGCTGAGCTGATGGATCTGTGCAACAAGTACACACGTCTGGTTGTACGCACCAACGCCGATACTCCTCACGATGCTGAGGTAGCCCGCACATTCGGTGCCGTAGGTATCGGTCTCTGCCGTACCGAGCACATGTTCTTTGAGGGTGAGAAGATCAAGGCTATGCGTGAGATGATCCTGGCCGAGAACAAGGAGGGCCGCGAGAAGGCTCTTGCCAAGCTGCTCCCCTACCAGACCAAGGACTTCTACGGAATCCTTAAGGCTATGGACGGACTGCCCGTCAACATCCGTCTGCTCGATCCCCCCTTGCATGAGTTCGTACCTCATGACAGAAAGGGTCAGCAGGAGATGGCCGATGCAATGGGCGTAACTCTGGAGCAGATCAAGGCTCGCGTTGAGTCTCTGTCAGAGAACAACCCGATGCTGGGTCACCGCGGTTGCCGTCTGGGTAACACCTATCCTGAGATCACCGAGATGCAGACCAAGGCTATCATCGGCGCTGCCATCCAGCTCCGTAAGGAGGGCATGAATCCTCAGCCCGAGATCATGGTTCCGCTGGTAGGTAAGCACTACGAGTTCGAGCAGCAGGAGGAGATCATCCGCGCTACAGCAGCCAAGCTGTTCGAGGAGGAAGGTGTTAAGCCGTTCGAGTTCAAGGTTGGAACAATGATTGAGATCCCGCGTGCCGCTCTTACTGCTGATGCAGTTGCAGCCCGCGCCGAGTACTTCTCATTCGGTACCAATGACCTTACTCAGATGACATTCGGTTACTCACGTGACGATATCGCTTCATTCCTGCCGGTTTACCTGGAGAAGAAGATCCTTAAGGTTGACCCGTTCCAGGTTCTGGACCAGAAGGGTGTAGGCCAGCTCATCAAGATGGCTGTAGAGAAGGGCCGTTCAGTTCGTCCCGACCTCAAGTGCGGTATCTGCGGCGAGCATGGTGGCGAGCCTTCATCAGTCAAGTTCTGCGACAAGGTTGGACTTAACTACGTTAGCTGCTCACCGTTCCGCGTGCCTATCGCAAGACTAGCAGCTGCCCAGGGTGCAATTGAGAACTGCTAATCACAGTTTTATATAAACAAAATGTGGCGGACCGATTGGCCCGCCACATTTTGTTTATATAAATATGATTACTTACGGAAAGTGTAGAACCAGAAGTAGGATTCGTGGAATTTGATAAAGGTGCTGTTGGCCTGAAATTGGGTCGGTTCACTCTTAACTGACTCCAACTCACTCTTAAAGGCATCGTAAAGCTCTTTTTCTTCCTTAAACTGTTTGGGGAACTTTGCAGCGGTAAGGCTATCATCGGCAAGCACCAGTGCCTGCATGTAATAAGTAGGCATATAAGGATAGTCTTCCAGATGAATGCTGTCACGGAACGAATCCAGGTCACCGTCAAGGAGACAAGCTGACAAGTATGCCTGAGTGTCATTAATTCTTCTCAGCGATCTGGACAATGACTTGGGATCAGATATTCTGTATCTGAACAACAATGCCCCTATCTCGCATCCCTTAGGAAAATCCTTCACAGGATAATCAAGCATAGCTTTAGCGCGCAGAAGATCTATACCGGGATCGGACTCCTCCTCATATCGGCCATAATCAAACAGATCCTCATATCTGCCCTCACTGTACAGCTGTTCCATACGGAGGCGACGGTGGAGATTCTCATCGGTATTGCCCAGATAGCCGGTCATACAGAAAAGCAGAGACATTATCAGCAGGTTACCGGCCAGTGTACGGGTACGGTCATTGTATTCGGATTTGGGGACCGATGCCACAATCTTACATATCAGGAAGAGGACAACCATAAAAGCACCTGTCACTATCCATACGGTATATGACTGACAAAAAAGAGAATCGCCGTCATAACCGGTAATGACTCCCAGGAACGCCGCAGAGAAGAGATAGTTACAAGCATACAGGCCTTTCTTGAAACGCAGGACAATCTTGCCGGGTAAAGCAAGGAGCAATGCTATCGCCGTCAATGCCAGACTGACCAGAAGATGATGGTTATACATCCATATCCTCAAACCGTTTTCGGCCGAGAACAATACTCTGTTTTCGGCCCACAGCAACTCTCTTTGGAAGAAATACAGCCAGCAGAATGCGAATGCCGCAAACAATAATCCGCAAATCCAGCGGACGCACTTGTCACATGACTTTTTTTCCATTGTTCCTAACCTTTTTCAAAACTATTGCCGAACGGGCAGGCAGATACAGTTTAAGCCACTCTTTACGTACCTTTTTATATAGAGAATCCACAAGAGTGAAATGTTCAAGTTTGTCATCAACCCTGCCATAACCGCCGTACTCTATGCTGTCGCTGTCCAATACCGTCTTATAGGAGCCTCTGGGAACCAGAAAACCGTAATCGGAGAATGAACGTGTGGGATTGAAATTGAACACGAACACCAGATCACCACGTCCGAATGCCAGCACCTGATCGCCATCGTTATGCCAATATTCCACAACGTCTTTCTTCTGATAATCCTTGACTGAACCGATAAGTTTCATCAGGGCGCGGTCAAAATCACCCAACCATGAGTATGCCAGCTGCTTGTTGTCAATGAGACTCCACTGACGGCGGGCGTATTTATGACTCCATCCGTTACCCTCACGCGGAAAATCAATCCACTCCGGGTGACCAAACTCATTACCCATGAAATTAAGGTAACCGCCATTGATGGTTGACGCCGTCACCAGACGTATCATTTTGTGAAGAGCTATACCACGGGCCGTCACATCATTACCGCCGTCTTTGGTGAAGTGCCAGTACATATCGGCATCTATCAGACGGAAAATAACCGTCTTATCGCCCACAAGAGCCTGGTCATGACTCTCCACATATGATATGGTTTTCTCATCCTTGCGACGGTTGGTAACTTCCCAGAATATACCCGCCATAGACCAGTCTTCATCCTTCTTTTCCTTGATGGTCTTGATCCAATAGTCGGGGATGTTCATGGCCAGACGGTAATCGAAACCGAATCCGCCGTCATCAAACGGAGCGGCCAGACCCGGCATGCCGCTCACCTCTTCGGCAATTGTAATGGCATCCGGATTGAACTGATGAATGACACGGTTGGCAAGCATCAGGTAGCAGATGGCATCATCATCCTGATGTCCGTTAAAGTAATCATCGTAATTACAGAACGCCTCACCCAAGCCGTGGCTGTAGTAGAGCATCGAGGTCACACCGTCAAAACGGAAACCGTCAAACTTGAATTCATCCAGCCAGTATTTGCAGTTGGAAAGCAGATAATGAAGCACCTGATCCTTTCCGTAATCAAAACACAAAGAACCCCAGGCCGAATGTTCGTGACGGTCACCGGGCAGGAAATACTGGTTGGGATCACCGGCCAGATTACCCAGTCCCTCATATTCGTTCTTGACCGAATGTGAGTGAACAAGGTCCATTATGACCGATATGCCCATGCCATGAGCGGTATCAATCAACTCTTTGAGTTCCTCGGGAGTTCCGAAACGGGATGACGGAGCAAAGAAACTGGATACGTGATATCCGAAACTTCCATAATACGGATGCTCCTGAATGGCCATGACCTGAATACAGTTGTAGCCGGCAGCCTTGACGCGCGGAAGCACATTATCCTTGAATTCGATGTATGTGCCCACACCCTCACGTTCCTGCGCCATACCGACATGGCACTCATAAATAAGCAGCGGATCCTGTTTGGGCTTGAAATCCTTATGTTTGAAAGCGTAATTCTTACCCGGATCCCACACCTGGGCAGAGAAGATCTTGGACTGTTCATCCTGAACCACCCTGCGACACCATGCCGGAATACGGTCACCCTGACCGCCGTTCCATTTGACACGCATCTTATAATGCTGACCATGTCCTATCATTCCCTGCGGAATACGGAGTTCCCAGTCACCCGCATCATTAATGCGCTGCAAACGGAAACGCTCCTGCTCCTCCCAACCTGAGAAATCACCGATCAGGAAAATCTCGGTTGCATTGGGAGCCCACTCCCTGAACACCCAGCCGCTTTCCGTGCGCTGAAGTCCGTAATAGAGATAGCCTGAGGCGAAATCCTTCAGCGTCATCTTTCCACCGGTAAGCTGGCTCTCACGCCACAATGCATGGTCGTGCCGGCCTTCAATCGCACCCCTGTAGGGTGTTAGCCAAGGGTCATTTTCTATTATCTTCAGCATGACTTACGGATTTTTACTATGAGTTTAAGTATTCCCGATTCGGTAATAGCCGGTGCATGTCCCTCGCCAGGGAAGAAAACGGTAAACATACCCTTTTTTACATTCAGATATGTATCGCAAAGTCCCGGATAGAATGTCACATCTCTTTCAGCATTGTACGGCACTGAAGGAGCCGGCAGGAATGGAGCCGATATGAATCCCATCTCCTCATCCGAAGATATGGGAACCTGTATGTCAATATACTCCCGATGTGCCTCTATCGGAGCTTCATCGCGCATCTGAGCACCCTGACGGTTCACATTGACAAAAAGGTCATCACCCTGTAGCGCTATCCTTCCCGGCTCTAATGTTGAAAGGTCTGTCGTACGGAAAAAAACCATAACCTTATCCATCAACGGACTGATATATCCGTATTCTTCCAGTCTGTCAAGTGTATCCAGTATCATAAATGTCAATATATGATTGTTCTTATCTTCTTACCTGATTTATCCTTTACGGTAAATGTGCCGGTACGGAAACCCTCCTTGAACACTCCTTCAAGACGTGTACCGTCAGATTCCTCGACGACACCCTTACCGTCTACGACACCATCCACGAAACTGCCTTTGAACTTAGTGCCGTCTGCCAGGCTCATGGAACCGTCGCCCCAAGGCTTGTCATTCTGCCATTCTCCGTTATAGCTGTCGCCGTTGGCCCAGACCATCTGCCCCCTGCCCTCACGGCGGTTCTGATTCCATTCACCGTCATAGACAGATCCGTCGGCCCATTTGAATACGCCCTTGCCGTGTGCCATACCGTCGCGGAATGAACCTTTGTATGAATCGCCGTTGGCAAAGGTATACTCGCCCTCACCGTTTATGGTTCCGTTCCTGAACTGACCTTTGTATGTATCGCCGTTGGGCATGGTACATGCTCCGTTGCCGTTCTCCAAATCATCTTTCCATGAACCGGCATAGACATATACCTTGCTCTTGTACTCTCCCTGACCGTCACGTTTACCGTCGGACCAGGATCCACGATACTCCGAGCTGTCTTTCCAGCACATCAGTCCCGTGCCATGACGGAGATTCTCATTCCATTCGCCGGAGTAATATGAACCGTCGGCCCACATGTAGACACCCTTGCCTACACGCTCATCGCCCATCCAGCTCCCCTTGTATACATCGCCCGATGAGTACTGGAGTTCACCTTCGCCAGACCGGATGTCATTATCCCAAAAGCCCAGGTAAACGTCTCCGTTTGCATAATGGCAGATACCTACTCCCTTACGCAACCCTTTTTCATATGCGCCCTCATATACATCACCGTTCGCATGGTCGGTGCGGCCTGTACCATTGGGCTTGCGTAATTTCATCTGACCGGTATATACGGATCCGTCACTCAACACAAGACGGTTCTTACTTTCCTGCTGTGCCTTGCAAACCACACAGAAAACAGGAAAGAAAAGAATGAATATCAGTATCTGCAGTCTGTCTCTCATAAAGAATGCTCTTTCAGGAAACGCTCGGCGGCAGCCAGGTCATCCGGAGTATCTATACCTATGGTTTCAACATCTGTCACGCCCACTTTAATACGATACCCTGCTGACAGCCAACGGAGTTGTTCCAGACTCTCGGCCTTTTCCAATGGTGCCTGCGGCAGTTCCGTAACAGCTTTCAGGACATCGGCCTTAAAGGCGTAAAGTCCGATATGCTTGTAGTAGGTATGGCGTGCCGGCCATTCCTCCTGCGGAATACCTCTCAAATAAGGAATGACACTGCGGCTGAAATAAAGTGCGTTCCAATGATCATCCACAACAACCTTGGGACTGTTGGGATTGGCAACCTTTTCAAAAGCAGAATCGGGAGCAAACGGTTTGAGAAGTGTAGCGATATCCGTGTCCGGACTGTCAAACAGACTTTTTACGGTCTCAAGCTGTGAAGGCTGGATGAACGGCTCGTCACCCTGTATGTTCACTACGACATCGGCTTTGACACCACATTTGCAAAACGCCTCATAACAGCGATCCGTTCCACTCTTGTGGTCACTTCTGGTCATGATTGGTGTAAAACCGCCCTCCTTTACCGCATTGAATATGCGTTCATCATCAGTTGCCACAAAAACATGGTCAAATACCTTGCCAGCCTGTTCACATACGCGGATTATTACCGGCTTGCCGCCTAATATCGCAAGCGGCTTGGCGGGAAAACGTGTCGAAGCGTAACGGGCCGGTATGATTGCTGCAAATTTCATTAGAAAGATTCGATTGAATAGTTATCAATTATTTCGCCGTCGGGATTCATATCTCCGGCACACGGATCATAATCTGCCGGTATGTCAAATGTCGTGCTGGGCAGATAACCCAGATTGACAGAATCAGCGTAAACCTTATCCATGAACATACCGAAAATGGGAAGTGCCGCATGCGCACCCTGGCCATGGTCCATATCATCGAAATGGATGTCACGGTCCTCACCTCCTACCCAGCATCCGGCAACAAGTTCAGGAGTATATCCCATGAACCAGGCATCGGAATGATTATCTGTAGTTCCTGTTTTGCCGGCACAGTCAACTGTGTAGAATGTAGGGAACAGACGCGGGCTGCGCAGACGTGTTCCGGTTCCTTCATTTACCACGGCACGCATCATGTCAATCATCTTGAAAGCTGACTCCTCACTGATAACCTCGCTGTTATGTGCCGTGAACTGTGCCAGAACGTTACCTTCGGAATCCTCGATACGGGTTACGTATAAAGGAGACGTGCGAATGCCGTGATTGACAAAAGCCGTATATGCACTTACCATCTCCTGCACCGATACATCACATGTACCCAAGCAGAGTGACTGGACAGGCTCAATAGCCTGATTCCGGAGTCCGAACTCATGCAGAAGATTTACGAACGCATACGGACTCAACTGTCCCATCAGCCATGCGGTAACATTGTTGTTGGAACGGGAAAGACCCCACTTGAGTGTCACAAGCTGTCCCAACATGGACTTTCCGTCATCACGGGGTTGCCAAATCTGACCTGACTCGGTAAGTATGGTCTGAGTTTCGTTTACACACTGGTCACACGGGGAAAAACCGCTTTCCATGCCAAGTGCGTACAGATAAGGTTTCATTGTAGAACCTACCTGACGACGACCGGCAGTAACCATATCATACTGGAAAGCACGGTAATCCGGACCACCCACATAAGCCCGTACGAACCCCGTCTTTGGCTCCATGCACATAAATCCCGTTCGCAGGAAGAATTTCATATAACGGATTGAATCCATGGGAGTCATTACCGTATCAATATCTCCGTCATATGAGAAAACCGACATCTGGCACGGAGTGTCGAATATCTTTCGGATGGAATCCTCGGATATCCCCTTTGCGTTGAGGCTGCGGTAGCGGTCTGTCTGCTGCATGGCACGGGTCATGATGCGTTCCACCTCGGCAGTGGTCAGTTTATTTGTGAACGGGGCCGTCTTCAACCCGAGCTTGGCCTCAAAGAAATCAGGCTGAAGATAATCCTGCAACTGGGCGGCCACAGCCTCCTCGGCATACCGTTGCATTCGGGAATCTATGGTTACGAACACCTTCAGACCGTCAGTATAAAGATTATAGGGCTCGCCGTTCTGGTTGAGATTCTTGTTGCACCAGCCGAACAAAGGATCCTGTTCCCAATCGATCGAATCCTCATAGAACTGCTGCATCTGCCAACCACGATAGTTCTTGCGTTCCGGTTTCTGCTTTCTCATAACCGAGCGCAAATACTCCCTGAAGTATGTAGCCTGACCTACCTTCTGGTCTACCTCATGATAATCAAGGACGATATCCAAAGCCTGGAGTGAATCTGTCTGGGATTCTGTAAGGAAACCGGCCTTCTCCATCTGGGCA
This sequence comes from Bacteroidaceae bacterium, assembly GCA_024398635.1. GTDB lineage: Bacteria > Bacteroidota > Bacteroidia > Bacteroidales > Bacteroidaceae > Colenecus. The sequence continues at coordinate 23,660 of JAKSIV010000011.1, forward strand.
AGAACGACATTACGACGGTCTTTGGATCTTTGGGGATGCGATTTAGGATTATAGCGGGCTGCATTCTTGCACATGCCCACCAGTGTTGCCGATTCCTCTATATTCAACTCGGACGGAAGTTTGCCGAAATAGACCTTGGAGGCAGAATGTATGCCTACCGCATGATGAACAAAGTCATATTTGTTCAAGTATAGCGTCATTATCTCCTCCTTTGTGTAATAACGCTCAAGCTTTACAGCCACTACCCACTCTATAGGTTTCTGGAACGCGCGTTTGGAACCACGTTCCACATGCTCGGTATAAAGCAGCTTGGCCAACTGCTGGGTAAGCGTACTGCCTCCTCCTGCGCTGCGTTGTCTCAGAATGACACGTTTGACTATAGCTCTTACCAACGCCTTGAGATCAATACCGGAGTGTTCCTGGAAACGCACATCCTCTGTTGCCACCAGAGCCTGGACAAGATACGGTGACAGTTCATCAAAATCCACCCACACACGGTTATCGGACGCCAAACTGAAAGTGCCAAGGGTGACACCGTCGGCCGATATGACCTGAGTAGCGAACTTATCTATAGGACTCTCCAGATCCTCAACTGAAGGAGCATTGCCTATAGACCCGTTTCCGATGCCTCTGAATATGAAATATACCGCAAGAATGCCGGCTACGAACAACAGCCACAATCCAAGTAAAATACGCTTAACTGTCTTACTCATTCCAAATGTATTTATCCATGTCCGGCTAAAGCCGGAAAAGCGTGCTTAATCTTACAAATTTAGCACAAAAACACCGTATCGGAAATACTCGTCATATAAAATTTGGCTTTTTAGGGAAAGTTATGAACAGACACTCTTATAGTTGGTATTTTCTTAGTAATTTTGAACTCCCGAACAAACTATACACAAATGGACCAAACAGGCAGAAGTCTCATCTCACTTGAAGGGCTTGACAGAGAAGATATTCTCTGGCTTCTGGGCCACGCAGCCAAGTTCGAGGCAAACCCCAACAGCAAGATTCTGGATGGAAAAATAGTAGCGACACTTTTCTTTGAGCCGTCCACCAGGACAAGACTCAGTTTTGAGACTGCAGTCAACCGTTTAGGTGGTCGCGTAATAGGATTCTCCGATGCCGCCACCACCAGTTCATCCAAAGGTGAAACACTGAAAGACACCATAATGATGGTGAGCAACTACGCAGACCTGATTATCATGCGCCATTATCTTGAGGGAGCAGCCAGATATGCCAGCGAGGTGTCACCGGTGCCCATCATCAATGCAGGCGACGGAGCCAACCAGCATCCTTCGCAGACCATGCTGGACCTCTACTCCATGCTCAAGACCCAAGGTCGTCTGGACAACCTCCACATACACCTTGTGGGAGACCTCAAATACGGACGCACGGTACACTCCATGCTCACCGCAATGAGATTCTTCAACCCCACATTCCATTTCATTTCTCCCGATGAATTGAAGATGCCCGAAGAGTACAAGGAGTACTGTCGCATCAACGGAATCAAATTCGAGGAACACACCCGTTTTGACGAAGAGACAATAGCCGATGCAGATATTCTGTACATGACACGAGTCCAGCGCGAAAGGTTTACAGACCTGATGGAGTACGAGCGGGTAAAAGATATGTTCATCCTCAGGAATGAGATGCTCCGCTCCGCCAAACCGAACCTGAAGATACTTCATCCGCTTCCACGCGTGAACGAGATAGCCCGGGATGTCGATGCAAATCCCCACGCATACTACTTCCAGCAGGCCAAGAACGGTTTGCATGTACGTGAAGCCCTGATTTGCAATGCACTCAACCTTCTAAAATGACAGATATGGAAAAGACAGGAAAATCAGAATTGCTGGTTGCAGCACTTGAGAACGGAACTGTTATAGATCATATTCCGTCAGACAAGGTTTTTGACGTTGTCAACCTGCTGGGACTTACAAGCATAGACACCCCTATTACCATCGGCTCCAACCTGAGCAGCCGCAAAATGGGCAGCAAGGGAATTATCAAGATTGCCGACAAGTTCTTCTCGGAAGAGGAATGCAGCAAACTCTCAGTCATAGCCCCGAATATCGTACTCAACATAATCCGTGACTATGAGGTTGTAGAAAAAAAGAGGATTGCAATGCCCGACGAGGTGCGCGGCATAGTCAAGTGCGGCAATCCCAAGTGCATTACCAACCACGAACCGATGCAGACCGTATTCGACGTTGTCGATAAGGAAAACGGCACGTTACGCTGCCGATACTGCAACAAGGACATACATAAAGGCGACATCAAGCTACTTTAAAGATGAGATTACGTGCGCTGACAACCTTCACGGCATTACTGCTCGCAACGAGTGCCCATGCACAGATCTGGAGCAGGAGCTCATTGCCGGCGTTCTCCACAAACTGGGGAGCGAAAATCGGTTTTTCAGCTACAGCCACGTATGTCTACGACGCTTTTATAGACGGGCACAAACTGACAGAATACAGACAGGATACACAAGTGGGTAATTTTGCGGCATTCCTGTTAAGGTTCAACTCCCGAACCATATTCCTGCAGTCAGGGTTAGGTCTCAGTTATAACACCTCATGTTTCTACATGGACATGAACAGTTGGGATCCGGAAGCTGAAACCAAGCATAATCTGTCATGCTCATTTGAATACAAATCATTTACTGTGCCGTTCCAGATAGGCTATCACATTGTAAATCAACCGCCCTATTGCATGTCCGCCCATACCGGACCACGCTTGAGATACACACCTGACAAGTTCTATTCGGTCCAATACAGCGGTCTTGAACCATACATATTCACAGAAACGCCTACAGAATTCATTTTCGATTGGACCGCCGGATTAAGCGTAAAGATTGGCCGGACGTTTTTGGATTTTGAGTATGAAGCAACCATAAATACCATTACAGGTCCGATGACAGACACAAGCGGAGCAGATCCCGCCCCCGAGTACAAGCTGAACAGGCGCTTGGGAATCATGTCCTTCTCATACGGAATAATGTTCTGAAAGAGTAAAACCAACACAATAAACAAAATGAAAAGAGATCAAGAGATTTTTGACATCATCGAGCGCGAACACCAGCGCCAGGCAAAAGGGATCGAACTGATTGCATCCGAGAACTTTGTAAGTGACCAGGTTATGCAGGCCATGGGATCATGCCTGACAAACAAATATGCCGAAGGTTACCCCGGCAAGCGTTACTATGGAGGTTGCGAGGTGGTTGACGAGGCAGAGAACCTTGCCATCGCACGCATCAAGAAGCTTTTCGGTGCTGAATATGCAAACGTACAGCCCCACTCAGGTGCTCAGGCAAACGCAGCCGTTCTTCAGGCTGTCCTCATGCCGGGCGAAACTTTCATGGGTCTGAATCTGACACACGGAGGTCACCTTTCACACGGTTCAGCCGTCAACTCATCAGGTATCCTGTACCACGCCGTAGGTTACGACCTGAATCCCGAAACCGGACGAGTAGACTACGACAAGATGGAGCAGCTGGCCCTTGAGGTAAAGCCCAAGCTCATCATCGGTGGCGGTTCGGCATATTCACGTGAGTGGGATTACGCCCGCATGCGCAAGATTGCCGATATGGTAGGTGCTCTCCTTATGATTGATATGGCTCACCCCGCAGGACTCATCGCAGCCGGTCTGCTTGAGAACCCTGTAAAGTACGCCCACATCGTCACCTCAACCACCCACAAGACACTGCGCGGTCCCCGCGGCGGTATCATCCTGCTTGGCAAGGACTTTGAGGATCCGCGCGGCCGCAAGACTCCCAAGGGCGAGACCAAGATGATGTCACAGCTCATTGACTCAGCCGTATTCCCCGGCACACAGGGCGGTCCTCTGGAACACGTCATCGCAGCCAAGGCAGTCGCATTCGGCGAGGCCCTTCAGCCCGAGTTCAAGGAGTATCAGATTCAGGTTCAGAAGAATGCCAAGAAGCTTGCAGAGGAACTGACCAAACGCGGTTTCACAATCGTATCCGGCGGTACAGACAACCACAGCATGCTGGTTGACCTGCGCTCCAAGTATCCCGACCTGACCGGTAAGGTTGCCGAGAAGGCACTTGTTGCTGCCGATATCACCGCAAACAAGAACATGGTTCCGTTTGACTCACGCAGCGCCTTCCAGACTTCAGGTCTTAGGTTCGGTACTCCCGCCATCACCACACGCGGTGCCAAGGAAGACCTGATGGTCACAATCGCCGAGATGATCGAGGAGGTTCTCAACGCTCCCGAGGATGAGGCTGTAATAGCAAAGGTACGTGCACGCGTCAACAACATCATGAAGGACTATCCCATGTTCGCATATTGATTCATTGACCAAGCACAACACTGATAAATAAAGCCCGGCCACCAGGTCGGGCTATATTTTTATATCGTAAAAAGAAAAAATTTACAATTTTGCAATAATTTTTACAAATTCGTAAAAATGTATTATATTTGCATCGAATAATGCATCCAATCAACATGAAAGGAAACATCATAAAAAGGACTAGTTTAGGAGCGATCGCCTTTTTCACGATCATCTCATGCACCACAAGCGATGATTTCGAGACCTTTGACGGATTCGAAAAGAACAAAGATGTAAGCTTTGACATCACTATCGCCAGAGACGGCAATGTAAACACAAGAGCAGAAGGCGGCTACGACAACTTCAGCACCCAACAGGACCTTGAAGCCAGACTCGACCCCAGCAAGCCGTTTGGACTCATGGGCATAGACGCAAAGACCAGCGCTGTACTGATAAACAATGAGCGCGTGTTTGAAACCGCCGGTATCAGGTCGACTACGTTTGACTCAAGGAATTGGTACAGTACGGAAAACATTCTCCTGAGCGCGTATTACCCATACGTAAATGAAACAGAGTTCATGTCAGGCAATAGAGCGTATATCATACCCTACCGTGCCGAAGATACGCAAGCCGGTCCGTTGGTTTCACAGACCGTACAACGCAGCACATCGTATCTTGATGTCATACCTCTTGTATTCCGTCATATTACGAATGACATAGGTTTCATGATATGTGACATCACTTATGACACAAACCTCAAGGGATACATACGTCTCAAGAAAGTCACCGCACACAACTTTGCCACCGAAGGATTCTACATCGATTCAATAGGAAACAACGGAGGTAAGTGGGTACAGAAGACCATATGTGAGGAAATAGAAATATTCAATGGTAACGCCAGAGTCGGAGTAGGATCTGCCAATGAACTTTTTGTAGGTCAGAACCATCTCGTTTCGGACCGCAAGCACAGCAGCCGCTTTTATGCCGTACCCGGAGGATATCAAGATGGGCAAGCAATACACGTTCCATCTGGGACTGGACCTGGGAACCCTTTACAAACCGATTGAATTTACGGCTGCAGTCGGTGATTGGGAAAACAATTACAGCGTTGACATAAACAGTATTTGGGGAGACAACAAGATATATGAGGACAACAACTACTTCTGATAAAATATGATAGCGACGGTATTGTTATTCCTACCCTGTATGACATGCCTGTTCTGGCTTGTCTTGAACCCTTTAGTCCGCAAAAAGGACAATGAGTTCAAGGCACTTGAGCTTTTATTGGCAATAAGCGGAATCGCCCTTTTTGCCGATGCCGGGCTTACTTGCACGGAAGGGAATGCAATGCTTTCATTATTTCTGACGAAACAGTTCTCGGCACTTCTCATAATCCCGGCTGCGTTCGCATATATCCGCTTGTTGTCACCGGCAACAGAGAAAAAGACGTCAATCCAGGCATTCTTTGCCATCCCGGCTTCACTGATGGTCGCACAAGTCATTCTGCTCACGCTCACAGGATCCGAGAGTTTCCTGCAGAGCATCGGGACTCCCTGGACAGTGCAAAGCGACAAAGCGATGCAGTTGATCCGCATCTGTTCGTTCATGGTATTCTACACCATTCTGGCCGTCCAGATAATCCTGTTTGCCGTATTCTCATTAATTAAAGCATTAAAAAGGAATTACAGTATCCAAGCAGGCTATCTCACCGCCGCAATAGTCATTTACGCCATTCTGGAGGTGTCAGTCATATGGGATTACGCATTATGGATTAAAGCCCTGGCATCCGCAATCCTCGCCTCTTTACTGTTCATATTCTCCTACTACGGAGTATTTCATGGCGAGAAAGAGTCCAAGCATGCTGTTGTTGCAGACAGGCCTTCAGTACCTACGCCGGAAAGGACAACCGAGATACACCAAAGCCAGGCCGATGAAGAGTCACTGAGAATCAGATTCGAAGACCTGATCGTATCTGAGCAGCTGTTCCTTAAACAGGGTATCCGTTTGGCCGATATAGCCACGATGCTCGACACCAACCGCACTTATGTATCAAGGTTGGTCAACAGCACATACAACATGAGTTTCTCAGATTACATAAATACGTTGAGAATAGACTATGCCGAGCAATATCTGATTCACAACCGCGACGCCAAGCAATCAGACATTGCCGCCGCCTGCGGATTCCCCAACGCTTCGGCATTCAACAATGTTTTCAAGAAAATAACAGGTGTCACCCCTAAGATATGGCTGGCCACCAACTCATAAAAACCAACATCATGCAGACTACCGATAACAAAAAAGACTATTCCAAGTATACGGTGCTGATAGTTGACGACATTCCTGTCAACATAATACTCCTTAAGACTATGCTGACAAAGACAAATGTCAGAATCCTGACCGCCACAAACGGACAGGAAGCCCTTGACATAGTACGCAGTTCAAAACCGGAACTGATACTTCTGGATATTCAGATGCCTATCATGAATGGCTGGGAAGTGCTTCAGACCATAAAGGAAGACCCCGAGCTAAAGGATATCGCTGTCATTGTAGTATCTGCCTATACATCAGCCGAAGACATTGAACAGTCCATGAAGCTGGGCGCAGCCGGGTTCATCAAAAAGCCCGTAATCATGGATCTTCTGCTGTCAAGTGTAACATCACAGCTTGACAATATTTGATAATTCCGTTTTGTTGACAATGGCTCTTACAAACAACTACAAGCAGTATTACTACTATGCGTATGAGCTCGTCCAGAACTACTACTATAACAGCGGAAAGACCATCACGACATTAGAGCTCCTGCAGGAGATGCAGGCCCATGCCCTGGAAAACTCTGATGCATACGGCATATGGTCCAGTTCCCGTTATCTGGTATCGGTCTATCTGGCCTTGAACGATTATGTATCGGCCAAGAAATATGTTCTCCAGGCAATAAAATTCCATAACGAGACCGATGACCCACGGTTAAGCGTCAGTCAACAACCCGTTCCTATTGTGATCTGTCCGACACCTACCCCGTAGGAAGCGACTCCATGAAGTTATGCATTCAGAAGGCTATGGAATTGTGCATTCACAATTACGATACGCTGCGATGCAACTTTTATATGGCCGTGATTTCCGCAATGGAAAAGGATGAGAAAAGTTATGCGAAATACAGAGATTACTGCCTGAATGACGATTATCTGAACACCATTTCGCCTTCGGCCCGCACCATGTTTCACCTGATTGACAACATAATCAACGGTACCATAAACGACAAGGAGTTTGAGGAGATAGAGGTGCTTTCGCCCCAAGAGAAGCAGGAGTTTTCAAATCGCATCATGAACAACACCAAGATTCTCATGATGCTGCTTGAAGATATCCTTCACACATCCGACATAGACAAAGGCCAGTACCGCATAACATACGACGAAGGTGAAGTGCATTTCATGTGCCGTGCCGCCATCACAAGTTCAGAGCACAGGCTCCAACACGGAGTCAAGATGATTTACCAGCCCGAACAGGAAGAGCCGTTCACGTTCCGCACTGACCCGCAGCGAATACAGCAGATTCTCATCAACCTGCTTACCAACGCCTGCAAGCACACCACCAAGGGAGAGATTGTCCTGGCCAGTTCACTTACAGCCCGTGAGGGTTACGTCACGTTCAGCGTAACCGATACCGATCCCGGAATACCGGCAGACCAGGCCGAGAATATATTTGACCGCTTCACCAAACTGAACGGATTTGTTCAAGGTACCGGACTGGGCTTGAGCATATGCCGCGAGATAGCCACCCTTATGGGAGCCAAAGTCTACCTGGACACCACATACACAAACGGTGGAGCAAGATTCGTATTTGAAGTTCCTGTAGTTCCTCCCGAAGGCTGATTTTAAAGTTCCTTAATAAGACTGTTATTTGCGGTAAAAAAGCGAACTTTGTAAAATCTGACATCAGGATACGGGAATGAAGATAATATGTGACTCACATATCCCTTTTTTGAATGGCGTACTCGAACCGTATGCCGATGTGGTTTATCTGCCGGGGAACGCAATCACCCGTGATGACGTACTTGATGCCGATGCCCTTATCGTCAGAACCAGGACCCGCTGCGACGCCAGACTTCTGGAAGGGACAAAAGTGCGGTTCATAGCTACAGCAACCATAGGATTTGATCATATCGACACCGTATGGTGCCAGTCAAACGGCATCACATGGACCAATGCACCCGGATGCAATTCACTGTCCGTCCAGCAATACATGGGTTCACTTCTTGTCGGCATGGCCCGCCATTTCAATTTTGAATGCAGAGAGAAGACATTGGGCGTAGTCGGTGTCGGCAATGTGGGCGGCAAAGTGGCACGTCTGGCTGCACTGCTGGGATTCAGGGTATTGTTATGTGACCCGCCCCGCGCCAGACGCGAAGGCACTGGCGGGTTTGTAACCCTTGATGAGATAATAGAGCGCAGCGACATAATAACATGTCATGTCCCGCTTACGTTTGAAGGTCAGGACTCAACCTACCACCTGTTTGATGACAGCAGGCTGGCAAGGATGAGCAGCAGTCAGATACTCATCAACACATCCCGAGGAGAGGTTGTTGACGGCAAAGCGCTCAAACAGGTATTACAGAACCGTTCCATAAAGGCCGCTTCGCTTGACGTATGGGAAAACGAGCCTGATATCGACCCCGAACTTTTGGGACTGCTTTTTTCAGGAACTCCGCACATAGCAGGATACTCACTTGACGGCAAGGCCACAGGAACTGCCATGTGCGTCCAGGCATTGGGACAGTTCTTTGATTTGCCCTGTGGCAATTGGGAAGTCAATGACATCCCGGCACCTGACCAACCGCTTGAATTCAGTGTCGATGCCTCCGTAAAAAAACCTCAGGAAGTCCTTGGCGATGCCATCCTTCACACATACAACATAATGGATGACTGTTCCAGACTCAAAGCCGATATCTCCGGATTTGAGAGACAACGTTCAGAACACCCTGTCAGACGGGAATTCCAGGCCTTTACCGTCAACCCCATAGATGACACGTCCGGCAGAGCTACCGTTTTCCTGAGAGAGGCCGGATTCAACATATCGGAATAAAAATCATTTGCAAACACTATGAAACAACTGGGTAAATACTCTTTCGGCATCGGCGACCGATTCTCACATGAAGGAAAGGCACAGCTGTCTGCCATTATAGAAGCATATCAGAAATTCGGCATTGACTTTGTGCCGGTATGGAACAAATCCAACCGCGAGCATCAGATAGTGATGACCGAGCCGATGGATACCCGCCTTGAGGCGGATGACGCTGTAAATGAGCTCGGATACGGCAAGCCCTATTTCGTGGATGCAGACCATATCAACATGAACAACGTGGACCGTTTCATAGATGCATCTGATTTCTTTACCATCGATGTTGCCGATTATATCGGTAAACCGGCCGATGCCCGATCCATCGCCGAATTCACGGATAAGAATATCAAATATGCCGGAAAACTCACGATTCCGGGTATAGAAAAGCCGTTTGAAGTGAGTCGCGAACTCATTGAAATATTGGCCGGAAAGTACCTGTATGCCGTTCAGGAGGCAGGACGCATTTACCGTCATATCGAACAGAAGAAAGGTGCCGACAACTTTGTGACTGAGGTCTCAATGGATGAGGTTGACATACCCCAGACACCGATAGAGATATTTTTCATTTTGAGTGCCCTGGCTCAGGAGGGTGTACCCGCCCAGACCATTGCCCCCAAGTTTACCGGCAGGTTCAACAAAGGCGTGGACTATGTGGGAGACACCGCACAGTTTGAGAAAGAGTTCCGCGAGGACCTGCTGGTTATAGATTTTGCCGTTAAGGAATTCGGTCTCCCCGAAGGCCTCAAGCTGAGCATTCACTCCGGTAGTGACAAGTTCTCAATATACCCTATCATGGGACGTCTTATCCGCCGGTATGACAAAGGCATACACATAAAGACCGCAGGTACTACCTGGCTTGAGGAGAATATCGGTCTTGCCCTTGCCGATGAAGATGCGCTTGAAATCGCAAAGAAGATTGCAACATCAGCTTTGGGACGCATGGAGGAGTTGTGTATCCCCTACGCCACCGTCATTGACATCAACCCCGCAAATCTGCCTACGGCAGAACAGATACGATCATGGAGCGGCACGGAATATGCACGCACTCTGCGCCATAACCGGCAGGATGAACTATACAACCCCGATTTCCGCCAGCTGGTACATGTAAGCTACAAGATAGCAGCCGAACTGGGAGACGAATACTACTCGGCACTTAAACGCAACAGTGCCGTCATTTCCGGCCAGGTACGCGAGAATATCCTTGAACGGCATGTAGCGCGGCTGTTCTAACCTTTCAATAACCTGATTACAAAACTACAAGCATATGAAACCTTTTATTCACGAGAATTTCCTTCTGCAGAATGAAACTGCAGTACATCTGTTTCACGACCACGCAAAGAAACTGCCCATCATAGACTACCACTGCCATCTCAACCCGCAGGAGGTAGCCCAGGACCACAAGTTCCGCTCCATAACCGAGCTGTGGCTTGGAGGTGACCACTACAAATGGCGTGCCCTGCGTACCAACGGAATCCCCGAGAAATACATTACCGGTGATGCATCGGACTGGGACAAGTTCCAAAAATGGGCCGAAACCATGCCCTACTGCATGCGCAATCCGCTCTATCATTGGACACATCTGGAACTCAAGACCTGCTTTGGCATAGACAAGGTTCTCAATCCGCAGACAGCCAAGGAGATCTATGACGAGTGTAACCATAAACTGGCCAGCCCGGAGTTCAGCGCACGCAACCTGATGTTGCACTACAACGTTGAGGCCGTATGCACTACCGATGATCCGGTAGATTCATTGGAATACCACAAACAGATTAAAGAGAGCGGTTTCAAGGTTATGGTGCTTCCCACATGGCGTCCCGACATGGCCATGACGGTGGAGAATCCCGCCGCATACCGCGACTACATAGATAAACTGGCCAAAGTCAGCGGAGTAAGCATCAACTGTTTTGATGACATAGTAAAAGCCCTGCTTATACGTCACAAGTACTTTGAAGATATGGGATGCCGTCTTAGCGACCACGGCATGGAAGAGTTCTATGCAGATGACTTCACGGCAAAAGAGCTTGACGGGATATTCAGCAAAGTATACGGAGGCACACAGCTTACCGAGCAGGAAATCCACAAGTTCAAGAGTGCCATGCTCATAGAGTTCGGCAAGATGGATGCCGATACCGGCTGGACACAGCAGTTCCACTATGGAGTAATCCGCAACCAGAATACCAAGATGTTCAATCTGATCGGTAAGGATACCGGTTTTGACTCCATGGCACAGGTAATGACCGCAAAAGCCATGAACCGTTACTTGGACCGCCTGAACAGTATGGATAAGCTCACAAAGACCATAATATACAACCTCAACCCAAGTGATTTTGAGATGGTAGGTACAACTATCGGCAACTTCCAGGACGGTAGCGTTCCCGGCAAAATACAGCTTGGTGCAGGCTGGTGGTTCCTTGACCAAAAGAACGGAATGGAGCAGCAGATGCAGGTTCTGAGTATGCTTGGACTGCTTTCCCGATTTGTCGGAATGCTTACCGACAGCCGTTCATTCGTATCGTACGCACGCCACGAATATTTCCGCCGGATACTCTGTAATCTGATAGGAAATGATGTAGAAAACGGAGAGATTCCGGCCAGCGAAATGCCGCGTATAGAACAGATGATTGAAGATATTTCATATTTCAACGCAAAAAATTATTTCAAATTCTGATATATAGTTTAACTTTGCGGAAATCCTTGTATTATTTTATTATAAGCAACAATTTCTGCTATATGAGAAAAAATAGTTTTTTAGTCCTTTTTTCATTAATTGTGCTCACAACTGGCACAATCTCTTTGTCTGGCTGCTGGGAGGAACAACACCCCGGCACATACTACACATTCACCGGCCAAACCGTCGGTTCAGATCTTGCCGGCAGGCCCGAATACAGTGATTTTGTTAGAGTTCTCCAAAGAGCCGGTATTTGGAACAACCTTATCACCTACGGTCACAACACCTGCTTTGCCCCTGACAACAACGCTATTGCTCAGTTCCTGAAAGAACGTGAGGAATTTGCCAGGAAGCATGGTAAGGATGTCACCTACAACACAGTTGATGACCTCCCCAAGGAAGACTGCGACACGTTGGCATGGACTCACCTGCTTGACATCACATGTTATGTCGGCGATCTGGTTCCCGGCCTTCTGCCCAAGGTAAACCTTAATGACCGTTTCCTGATCCTCACGCTGGATTCCACTCACGTCCTGCAGTTCGGAGACTCGGTCGTTGCACTTCAAAGACGTCTTAACAATGCCATCATAGTTGAGAAGGATGACTCCTGCGAAAACGGTGTCGTACACTTTATTGACCGCTGCATTGATTTCGGCGGAGACTATGTCTACGACCTTGTTGACAAGGATCCCAAGACCAGGCTTTTCAGCGAGGCCCTCAAGATTTGCGGATTCCACAAGATCCTGAGTGAATGGTATGATGATGATTACAAGATCGGCGAGGATTCAGTCATCAAAGGTATAGACCTGACATCAGCCGGTAACAAGTACAAGGTATTCTACTGGGACAAGCGCAAGACCAATTTCACTTTGTTGGTTCCAACCGACTCAATTCTTAACCGCAAAGGTATCTACACGCTGGATGATATGTTCAACTACGCAAAGAACATATACAGCGATTTCAATGACGTTGATTCCGTCATGTCCAATTACGCTAATCCCAAGAACCCGCTTTTCAAGTTCCTGTCATATCACATACTTCCCTTCCTGGTGGATATGTCCAGAATTAACGGAAGAAAGGATATCGTCAAGACTTACAACGGAAAGATAACCTATCCCGAAGACTACTTTGAGACTTATCTGCCCAAGAGTCTGGTCAGAATCTCCACCAAACTCAAAGGAGAGGATATTGACCAGCGTAACGTATACATAAACAGCAACATGTATATGATACCTTCAGACGGAGCCAAAGAGCAGGGTAACGGAACCATCGGTTATAATGGTGCAAAGGTTAGAGGTGTAAGGATCCTTACTCCCCAGGAGATGGGTGTTGCCAAATACAGTGCACTGAATGGCGTTTACCACTATATTGACGATATACTCGTATATGACACTAATGTCAGGGAGAACGTACTTGACCGCCGTATGAGAATTGACTGCACCACTCTGTCACCGGACTTCATCACATCCGGCGCACGTCAGTTTGATGCCAGCAACACCGGTGTATCAAAATACGGAAGCGGATTTAAAGATCCCAAGAACTTCAAATCATATCACGCTGATTACACACTGTCCGTACGTGCCCCGAACACATCCAGCAGTTACGCCTATGAGGGTGACGGCATAGACATTGAGGGCCAGTTTGACCTGTATGTAAAGCTTCCTCCCGTTCCACATGATGGAACATGGCAGCTCCGTCTGTCATTCCGTTCAAACAAGCTCTGCGGTATCATTCAGACCTATTGGGCAAACGTGCCCGTCGGACAGGAGGTTCAGCGTAACGAATGGAAGCCTCTGGGTCTGCCTATAGATCTTCGAGTTGACCTTACGCAGCCTTCTGTAGGTTGGATTGAGGATGATGATCTTGCAGATGAAGATGCCATTGAGGCATTGGACAAGTCAATGAAGAACCGTGGCTGGATGAAAGGTTCCGATGCACAAAAGACAGCTACAAACATCATTCATCGTGATGTCGACACAATGGGACGTCTGATTCTGGCAACAGAATACATGACAAGCAATACGGACTATTACATCCGATTCAAGCAGCTTCTCGCTGACAGCAAGGCTGAGTTCCTGTTTGACTATATAGAGCTTGTTCCGAAATCAGTATATGATTTGGATGAAGACAAACATTAATTGACCATTAAATAATGTATAGCTCCGGCGATGTTTTCGTCGGAGCTATTTTTTTACAAAAAAGTGCCCAATTAGTTTTGGAGTACCAGCAAAAAGGAGTACCTTTGCATCGCTTTACGAAAAAAGCAGTTGCGCGATTAGCTCAGTTGGTAGAGCAATTGACTCTTAATCAATGGGTCCAGGGTTCGAATCCCTGATCGCGTACGAAAATAGGAGACCAAACGGTCTCCTATTTTCGTACATATGCGATCGGGATTCAAACCCTGGGCCCATCGATTTTATTCCTTTTTAATTTCGCTTACGATACGCTATACATTTGGGGCGAGCGAGAGCGGCCGGAGGCCGCCTTTTTTGCGTTAGCAAAATAAAAAAAGGTCGTAGACATCCAGTGAATTATATGTGTTTAGTCAAACACATATAATTCACTTGGCGTTGTGCGCTTCAGCGCACACAGCTGGACGTCCTTACCGGGGATGACCCCTACTCCACGGAGCTCGTATTCTACGGTCTTATAAGCAATCTCAGGATGGTTGTTCTCGCCGCTCAGATGGCAGAGCCAAATGTTCTTGAGGTCGGGATGAATATTCTCGGCAAGGAACTTGGCGGTAGTCTTGTTGCTAAGGTGTCCCTGGGGGCTTGTGATGCGATCCTTAAGGAACTGGGGATAGTTACCCATGCGCAGCATATCCTCATCATAATTGGCCTCCATGATAAGATAATTGGCCTGAAGTATATACTTGGATGCAGTCTCCGTAATATGACCAAGGTCCGTTACAAAGCAGAATATCTTACCGTCAACCTCAACCCTGTAGCCCACGTTGTCAGTACCGTCATGAGGCACCTCAAACGGAGTTATAGTGAACTCATGGAATTGAAACGGAACCTCCTTCTCCACGTAGTGTACGCTACTGCACAGTTTCTCTGTCATGCAGTAGTTGTTGTTTATACCCTCGTGCGTCTCACGGGTGGCATAAACAGGTATTGCACACTTTTCGCCCAGATGACCCAGAGCCTTAATATGGTCTGCATGATCATGTGTCACGAATACGGCCATGATTCTCTCAAACGGGACACCCACATCCTTGAGGTATCCCTTGATCTGTTTTACCGGAATACCGGCATCAATCAGGATTGCATGTTCGTCTGTGCCAAGATAGTAGCAGTTTCCGCTGCTTCCACTTGACAAACTCATAAAGTAGATCTTCATTTTTATGTTGTCTTATTTCCTTCTTCATAATCAAATCGTGTTAATATGGTTTAGAACGGATAGCCCACTGCCAGATGGAAAGCAAAATCCCTACTGAAATCAGGATGGATAAGAGGCAGTTTCTGGTACATAGAACGCCCCGCAGGGTTATATGCCTTCATACCGCCATCCAGTCTCAGTACCAGGAATCCGAAATCGAACCGGAGTCCCAATCCGTACGAAGCAGCAATCTGCTTATAAAAAGTATCAAATGCGAACAAGCCTCCGGGCTGTTCGGTATATTCGCGTATTGTCCAGATGTTACCTGCATCAACAAATGCCGCACCGTTTATTTTCCAGAACAACTTGGAACGATATTCCAGGCTGGCTCCCAACTTGATATCACCGGACTGCTTAATATAATCGATTGTCCTGTCATTACCTTGATATGTACCGGGGCCCAATTCACGCACAGCCCATCCGCGCACGCTGTTGGCGCCACCGGCAAAGTAGCGTTTCTCAAAGGGCAGGCTTATGGAATTGCCGTATGGCACAGCTACGCCCCACTCCAGATGTGCTACTATATTGTTCATGCGGTCAAGACGCCAATTGGCAGTGAATGAAAAATCCTGTTTTGCATACTGCGCAAACGCAACGCCAAAGACTTTGTACTGTCCTCCGTCATTCTTTTCAAAACCCATCGGCTCAGCCAACAGATTCAGCATATTGCCTGATGTCTCAATACCCACACGTACCGAATACTGGAACGGTACTACAGAGTTGATTTTGGCATTGGAGTAATAGAACGTATATCCTATCTTGGTTATAAGCAGGTCCTCATAGTTGTATTTGAGGATTGACCTGGCAGAGTTGACCTGATCCAGATATTCAGACCTGAAGTAGTCCGAAATCCATGGCACCACAAGATAGTTCAGATCAAGCACATCAAACTGGTGTTCTTTCTGCCATGTATCACCCCATCTGTAACTCCAGCCAGCCGAGAAGATCGTCTTTTGAAACTCAGGACGGCGTTGCGCATTAATCTTTGCGCTGAAACGGGAAGTGGCCTGGCTACGGCGTTGCATTTCCTGCGACATGAGCGGAACAAGGAACTCCGGGAAATCCAGATTCGCCTCCAAGCCGTATTCAAGATATGTATCACCTGTATAACCCGGAAGGTTGGATATGGACTCATAAGCGCCACGCACCTTAATGGTCAGCTGTTCTGATCCGCGGAACAGGTTACGGTCCGTGAATGACATTGATGCCGCCGCTCCCAGATCACCTGCAGTATTGGTGCCTTCAACCTCAAAGGAGAAAGAGTGCTTGGGAAGACTCATCAACAGGACATTGGCTTTAAGGAGATTATCGCTTCCTGGAATATCATCCAGACTGATATTGGTATAACGCAGCATTCCCAGACGCGAAAGCGATGAATATGTCTTGGATATTGAATCCGAATTGTATGTCATGCCCTCTCTGAGGAACGAATGGATATCAATGATCTTGGGGCGAAGCATAGGTTTACGGCTGTTACCGGAATACATCAGACTGAATCCGTTGTAGCTCTCGATCGAGCTTGAAGCAGACAGATCCGGCAGGTTGCCGTTCTTATCTGACAGCACATAGTCAATTGTCGATATGGTATACTGCTTGTGCGGGTGAACCGTTCCGTCATCATCAACGCTCTCGGCTGCGACAATCATTCTAAGTCCCACCTTATCGCTCCCCTTTGCCGTATCAGCAATGAATGAGACATAATCCCTGTTAAAACGATAATAGCCATACCTGTGGACGAGATTGACTATACGGATCCTTTCATCATTCAGTATATCGGCATCAAGATTGATTCCGGGCACCAGCAGAGTCTCATCTATATGATCGTTTATGATACGGTTTATCACGCTATCCTGTACGGTTATACGGACACTGTCAACCACGAACATCTTTCCGGGGTGAAGTTTATACTTCACAACTGTTTTGGGACGGCGTTTGTTATTCTGCGAATACGTAACATCCGCATTGAGATAGCCGGAATTCATAAGGGAGCGCTTCATGTCAACGCATGATGCCTCCGCGAGCAGCTGGTCATATAAGACCGGAGCCTCACCGGATTTGGTGCGTGTAAACGAATAGAACCTTAGCGGGAAACGGAACAGTCCGAACCAGCGCGAATTGGGCGTCTGATATGACAGATTCCTGTATCTTGAAACATCCGACACCCTCTTATCGTCAGATGTAACTTCTACCTTATTAAGCAGATAATGTCCTTCAGGAACATACTTGTATACAGAACAGGATGCAAGCCCCAGAATGAGAGTAAGAAAGGCCACTGTTTTTACCAAAATCCTGTTCATACCTGAATTTGTCTTTAACTTACAAAGTTAAGCAATCTATCCAGCCTTTCAAAGCATGGTCACAAAAAATAACTATCTTTACACACACATAAAAAGAGGGCATGCTCAGCAAGAATGACATAAAGAATATAAAGGGTCTGGAACAGAAGAAATTCCGTGACGAGAGGGGGTTGTTCGTAGCCGAAGGCCACAAGCTCGTAGGCGAACTTCTCGGCATATTCAACTGCATTCTTCTGGTTGCAACCGATGAATGGGCCGGCAGCCATGCAAACACTCCGGCCCGACGTATCGAAGTCGTCTCAGCCGATGAACTTAAACGTGCCAGCCTGCTTCGTTCCCCTCAGGATGTGCTTGCCGTATTCCAGATTCCGGATTGGACTCAGACAATCTCATCGGCAGCAAAACAAAATCTGGTTCTGGCGTTGGACGATGTACAGGATCCCGGCAATCTGGGAACGATAGCAAGAATTGCAGACTGGTTCGGGATAAAAGACATTTTCTGCTCGAAAGGGACTGCCGACATTTTCAATCCAAAGGCCGTACAGGCCACCATGGGAGCGATAGCCAGAGTAAAAATACACTACACGGACCTGGTAAAAGAGATTTCGGCATTACCCGCCAGCATTCCGGTATACGGCACTTTCCTTGACGGTGAGACAATCTACAACACGCCATTATCCGCAAACGGCGTTATTATTATGGGTAATGAAGGTAACGGAATCAGCAAGGAAGTAGGCAAAACCGTTAACCGCAGGCTTTACATACCCAACTGGCCGGCAGGTGCCGCCACATCGGAATCCCTTAACGTAGCTATTGCAACAGCGATAGTCTGCTCAGAGTTCCGCAGAAGATAAATCCTGACTTAAGGTTTTTGCGGTATCCCGAACGGCTTTTTCGTGATATCTGATCATCTCCATTCCCGACAGGACGAGCATACTGTTCCGATTGTCGGTGGAATCAAGATAGTTTATGGAGCCGCTTATATTCAGCATATCTTTCTTTTTATCCAGAATCACGGACAGTCTTACATCACCGTTACTGCGGAGTATGGTGTCTGCCGTTGATACGCTGTCACTGTAATAGGCCGACAAGGACATATATGCAAACTGGGGAACACAGGAATCTGCCGAAACGAATGTTCCGGATAGATTGAGAAGGATAGTATCACCTTTATGGAACGTAGTGTCACGGTTTATCCTATATGTCATCTTATTCATGTAAACCGAAGTATTGAGCAAAGCGGTACGGTCAAGATACCACAGGTTCACACTGTCACCGGACTGAATGGTGAAAGATTTCTTCTCAATCTGCGAGAGTGATTTGCTTACAGACTTATATTCGGCATCCACCCTGTTGGAGAGGCGCTTGTAAATCTTGGCAAGCTCCTTGGGATAACGCGTATACCAAACCAGAGAGGTATTGAATTCCTCCTCAGTTATACCGTTCTTTTCATATACCCAGTCAACATATGCTTTGGTGGTATACCTTTCATCTCTGGGTAATTCCTGGCCTATTGCCTGAGCCAGATGGTAATCATACAGAAACTGTTCCATCTTTTTGGGCGGCAGGACATTCTCAGGACGTTTCAGTCGGCAACCGGAAAGAAAAACGCAGAGCAGAACTACTATCAGGATATCAGTTTTCCTCATCGGCAGCCTTATAATGCAATCCCATATTTATCAACCTGGTGTAAAAGAGAAGGAGTATTATTACACCGCAGGTAATGCAGGAATCGGCAAAATTGAAAACAGGTTCAAAGAATATGTCACCTCCCACAAACGGCATCCATTCGGGCCATGTCCAAAGCGGAAAATAGAACATGTCAACCACCTTTCCGTACAGGAACGGAGCGTATCCGTCACCGAAAGATGTCAATGCCGCCTCCCGGAAAGGTGTACTGTCGGTAAACATCAGCCCGTAGAACATACAGTCAACCAGATTACCCATGGCACCCGCAATAACGAACGAAACGGTTACGATATATCCCGTGGGAAATCCCTTGTCAAGGATCTTGAAAAGATACCAGACAAAGAAACCTATGGCGCCTATTCGGAACAGTGAGAGAAACAGTTTGCCTATTATCTCCATTCCGAACGCCATGCCATTGTTCTCAACAAACAGGATCTTGAACCAAGGAGTAATATCTATGCTCTCGCCAAGAGTCATTCCGGTCTTGACCAGAATCTTGATAATCTGGTCAATAACCAGCACTGACAGGATTATTATCAGCGCAATACGCCTCTGACGGGAACAGTTTCTGCCCTCCGGTTGACAGTTGTCCATAACAGGAATCAATGCTTGTTCTGCTTGGCCTCAATGCACAGAGTTGCATGAGGTACTGCACGCAGGCGCTCCTTAGGGATAAGTTTGCCTGTCTCGCGGCAAATGCCGTAAGTCTTGTTTTCGATACGTACCAGAGCAGCCTGCAGCGACTGGATGAACTTCATCTGACGCTGGGCAAGACGTGTAGTCTCCTCCTTTGAGAGGGTGTTGGCTCCCTCCTCAAGCACCTTGTATGTAGGCGATGTATCATCGGTGCTGTTATTGTCAGCGTTCATAAGAGAGGCCTTGAGTGCATCATAGTCCCTCTGAGCAATCTCAAGTTTTTCATTGATGATCTGACGGAACTCCTCAAGTTCCTCATCTGAATAACGGTTCTTCTCTGCCATAATGTTGGTAAAGTTATAGGTTAAGGATATTGATTAAATTTTCTCTATCTGAAGTTTGAATGTGTAATCGTCAAACGATATATCCTCACCCTGTTCCATTCCGGGAACAAGCTCAATGCTGTCGGCAAGAACCTGACTCTTGATCCAATCCTCATATTCGCGGACAGCGGCATCGGTTTCTGTATCTGAATTCAGGCGTACGCGGATGCGGTCGGTTATCTCCAGACCGTTCTGCTTACGCGAATCCTGAATACGTTTCTTGAGCTCACGGGCAATACCTTCACGCTTAAGTTCATCGGTAAGCTGGATGTCAAGGGCAACGGTAAGCGTACCCTCATTGGCTACTACCCAGCCCGGAATATCCTCACTGAATATCTCGACCTCAGTAGTATCGACGGTAGCGGGAGTGCCGTTGATATCGAATGTGAAGCTGCCCTCCTGCTCCAGTCTGGCAACATCCTCCTGACTCATATTCTGGACTGCGGCGGCAACACCCTTCATGAGCGCGCCGAATTTCTTACCCAGAATCTTGAAGTTGCACTTGACCTTCTTGACCAGAACGCTGGTGGCACCCTCTACGAACTCTATCTCCTTCACGTTAACCTGATCACGGATAAGTTCCTTGACAGGCTCCAGATGTGAACGGAGCTCGGCTGTAACAGGTATGAGTATCTTCTGCAACGGCTTGCGCACGTTGATCTTGACGTCATCACGCTTACGCAGGGCAAGCACCATAGATGTAAGTTTCTGTGCCAGCTCCATGCGGGTCTCAAGTTCCTTGTCCACAAGTGACTCATCACATACGGGATAGAGAGCCAGATGTACTGATTTGGCAGCCTTGGGATCAGCCACGGCCGTGAGGTCACGGTACAGACGGTCTGCATAGAACGGTGCAATGGGTGACATCAGACGTGATACGGTCTCAAGACATGTATAGAGTGTCTGATAAGCGGCCAGCTTGTCAGTGCTCATGCTGCTGCCCCAGTAACGGTCACGGGTCAGGTGAACGTACCAGTTGGACAGGTAGTCATTCACAAAATTCGTTATCAGACGGCCGGCACGTGTAGGCTCGTAGTCATCAAGACTCTCGCGGACATCCTTGGTAAGCGAGTTGAGCTCACTCAGTATCCAGCGGTCCATAACGGGACGCTCTGCTACTGCAATCTGAGTGGCAGAATTGTCAAAGCCGTCCACATTGGCGTACTGGGCAAAGAACTTGTATGTGTTATGCAGCGTGCCGAAGAACTTGCGGGTTACATCCTTCACGCCCTCCTCGTCAAACTTGAGGTTATCCCAAGGCTGGGCGTTGGTAATCATGTACCAGCGCAGGGCATCACTGCCAAACTGCTCGATCTCCTGGAAAGGATCGACTGCGTTTCCAAGACGCTTGGACATCTTGTTGCCGTTCTTGTCAAGAACCAGGCCGTTTGAGATAACGGTCTTGAATGATACGCTGTTCTTGACCATCGTGGCGATTGCGTGCAGCGTATAGAACCAACCGCGGGTCTGATCGACACCCTCGGCAATGAAATCGGCCGGGAATACGGTCCCGTTGTCAATCAGTTCCTTATTCTCAAACGGATAGTGCATCTGGGCAAACGGCATTGCACCGCTGTCAAACCAGACGTCTATCAGGTCAAGCTCACGCTTCATTACACGGCCTGCATCCGATACCAGCACGATATCGTCAACATACGGACGGTGCAGGTCAATCTTATCGTAATTGGCTGCCGTATATACACCGGGCTGGAAGCCTTTCTCCTTGAACGGATTGGACTTCATTACACCGGCCTTGACAGCCTTCTCAATCTCATTGTAGAGTTCCTCTACGGAGCCGATGCACAGCTCATCGCCCTCATCATTGCGCCAGATAGGCAACGGTGTACCCCAGTAGCGGCTACGGCTCAGGTTCCAGTCATTCAGGTTCTCAAGCCACTTGCCGAAACGGCCCGTTCCGGTTGATTCCGGCTTCCACTTGATGGTGCCGTTAAGCTCCATCATGCGCTCGCGTGCAGCCGATGCCTTTATGAACCAGCTGTCCAGCGGATAGTATATGACCGGCTTATCGGTACGCCAGCAGTGCGGATAGTTGTGCACATGCTTCTCTATCTTGAAGGCGGTACCTGCCTGCTTCATACGGATGCAGATGTATACGTTCAGGTCCTCATCCTTGGAAGCGGCAGCCTCGTCGTACTTGCCGCCCACGTTGAACTTGGGATCATATGCATTCTTTACGTATGCACCCTGATACTCGGTGTAGAGATCCTTATCTATGCAGTTCTTTACAAAGTCAGGATCCAGCTCGTCCATGAGCCAGTACTTACCGGTAAAGTCAACCATCGGACGGGTCTCCATCTTGCGGTTAACCATGAACAGTGACGGGATGCCTGCGGCCTTGGCCACGAATGCGTCATCGGCACCGAATGCGGGAGCGATATGTACTATGCCTGTACCGTCCTCGGTGGTAACGTAATCACCGGGAATTACGCGGAAACCTGCATCTGATATCTGTATTGAGCCATCCTCTGCCTTGGATACGGGCTTTACCCACGGGAAGAGCTGCTTGTAGCGCATGCCAACCAGGTCAGAACCCTTATACTCGGCTACAATCTGATAAGGAACGACCTTGTCACCCTGATTGTAGGAGTCAAGAGCCAACTCGGCACCCTTGGGATCAAGGTAGGCCGATAAGCGTTCCTTGGCCATAACGGCAGTCACAGGCTGACCGTTGTATGGATTGTAGGTGCGGACTGCGACATAGTCAATCTTGTTGCCTACGCAGAGAGCGGTGTTTGAAGGCAGAGTCCACGGAGTTGTGGTCCATGCCAGGAACACAGGTGTACCCCAACCCGTCATCTCGGGTTTGGGATCTGTCATCTCAAACTGAGCGGTAACGGTGGTATCCTTGACGTCACGGTAGCAGCCGGGCTGGTTGAGCTCGTGGCTTGAAAGACCGGTACCTGCTGCGGGTGAGTAAGGCTGGATGGTATAACCCTTATAGAGATAACCCTTGCCGTAGAGCTGCTTGAGCAGCCACCACAGGGTCTCGATGTAACGGTTATCGTATGTGATGTAGGGATTGTCAAGGTCCACCCAGTAACCTATCTTCTGTGTAAGGTCACTCCAGTGCTCCTTGTATTTCATTACCTCGGTACGGCAGTTCATGTTGTAGTCATCGACCGAGATCTTCTTTCCGATATCCTCCTTTGTTATACCGAGCTTTTTCTCAACTCCAAGTTCAACCGGCAGTCCGTGGGTATCCCAACCGGCCTTGCGGTTAACCTGATAGCCGCACATGGTCTTGTAGCGGCAGAAAGTGTCCTTTATGGTACGGGCCATTACGTGGTGTATACCGGGCATTCCGTTAGCCGAGGGAGGTCCCTCATAGAATACGAAAGAAGGACATCCTTCACGCTCCTTTATGCTGCGTGCAAAAAGATCCTCCTTCTGCCAGTCTTCCAACACTTCCCTGTTGACCTTTGACAGTTCAAGCTGTCCACGCTCAGCGAATTTTTTCATTATAATCATCTAATATTCAAACTATTGTAACATTATCACAGGACCCCCGCCCCGTAATTTGCCGCAAATTTACTCATTTTATTATTAAGTTTGAAAATGGTAGACATCATTTTTAGTAACTTCGCGGCTGAAAAACGGATACCGACACTCTATGAACATAGCAATAGTCAAATACAATGCCGGAAACATACACTCGGTCATCAATGCGCTGGGAAGGCTCGGCGTAAAAGCGTTGCTGACAGGCAGTGAGGAGGAGCTCAGGAAGGCCGACAAAGTGATATTTCCCGGTGTCGGTGAGGCCAGCACCACCATGGATTACCTCCGTGCCCACAATCTGGACCGCATAATCAGGGACCTTAAGCAACCCGTATTGGGAATCTGTCTGGGCCAGCAGCTTATGTGCAGTCGCAGCGAGGAGGGTAATGCAGAGTGCCTGGGCATATTTGACGTTCCGGTACTGAAATTCCAGCCGCAAAGGCATGAGGACAAGGTTCCGCATATGGGATGGAACACCATTGATACTGACGGCAAGGGCATATTCAAGGGATTCGATAAGCCCGAGTACGTTTATTTTGTACACAGTTTCTACGTCCCGGTATGTGAGTGTACCGCCGCAAAGACCGATTACATACTCCCGTTCAGCGCATCACTCCATA
Organism: Bacteroidaceae bacterium; assembly: GCA_024398635.1. GTDB lineage: Bacteria > Bacteroidota > Bacteroidia > Bacteroidales > Bacteroidaceae > Colenecus. The sequence goes on from JAKSIV010000011.1 coordinate 48,264, forward strand.
AGGACAACTTTTACGCAACCCAGTTCCACCCCGAGAAGAGCGGCGGCACAGGAGAGCGTATACTTAAGAATTTTCTTGACATTTAAAACATGGATATCATTCCTGCAATAGATATTATCGACGGCAAATGCGTAAGGCTCACCAAAGGTGACTACAACGCCTGCAAGACATACAGCGACAACCCGCTGGATATGGCTCTGCGCTTTCAGAATGCAGGTATCCGCAGACTCCATCTGGTGGATCTGGACGGAGCCAAAAGCAAGCATATAGTAAACTACCCCACCCTTGAAGCGATTGCCGGGCACACAGACCTTACGGTTGACTTTGGAGGCGGAATCAAATCCACCAGCGACCTTGAAACCGCTCTTGGATGCGGAGCCTCAATGGTAACCATAGGCAGCACCGCCGTTACTGATCCGGATCTGATGGCCAGGTGGATTGAGGACTTTGGCCAGGAGCACATAATACTTGGAGCCGATGCCCGCGACGGAAAGATATCGGTCAACGGATGGAAGGAGGACAGTACACTGTTGCTGAGCGACTTTATCCGTGATTATATGGAGAAAGGCATAACTCAAGTGCTTTGTACGGACATCAATAAGGACGGCATGCTGCAAGGCCCGTCAACTGACCTGTACCGCAGCCTGCTCAAGGAGTTCCCGGGCATATACCTGATTGCCAGCGGTGGCGTAAGTTCAGCCGATGACCTCATTCAGCTCAAGCTGGCTGGACTGCCCGCAGCCATAGTAGGCAAAGCTTACTATGAGGGGCGCATAACGCTTGAGCAACTTTCACAACTAAGCCAAGAGTAAGCCATGTTAGCAAAGAGAATAATACCCTGTCTGGATATCTGCAACGGACGCACCGTCAAGGGCACCAACTTTGTAAATCTGCGCGACGCAGGAGACCCCGTGGAACTGGGCAGACTGTACAGCGAGCAGGGAGCCGACGAACTGACCTTCCTGGATATCACAGCATCCTTCGAGGGACGAAAAACCTTTACAGAATTAGTTGAGCGCATAGCTGCCAACATCTCCATACCATTCACCGTAGGAGGAGGCATACACGAGCTCAAGGACGTAGAACGTCTGCTCAAGGCAGGAGCCGATAAGGTATCGGTCAACTCGGCCGCCATCAAAAATCCACATTTGATTGATGAGATAGCACTCAACTTCGGATCACAGGTATGCGTGGCCGCCATTGATGCCAAGCAGACAGATGACGGATGGCGCTGTTTCCTTAACGGAGGCCGAGTTCCCACAGACCGTATGTTGTTTGAATGGGCCCGTGAAGCCCAGGAACACGGTGCAGGCGAGATACTCTTTACCAGCATGGATCATGACGGCGTTAAGCAGGGATTCGCCAATGAGGCGCTCAGACGTCTTTCAGACGAACTCAGCATACCCGTCATTGCATCGGGCGGAGCAGGCGCCAAGGAGCATTTCCGCGACGCTTTCCTGGAGGGTCATGCCGATGCCGCACTGGCAGCAAGCGTTTTTCACTTCGGTGAGATACCGATTCCCGAATTAAAGCAGTACCTTTGCGGCTTGAAAATTCCTATAAGAATATAATTATACCATAAGATGGATATAAATTTTGAAAAAATGGGCGGTCTTGTACCCGCCATCATTCAGGACAATGTTACACGCAAGGTCCTGATGCTGGGCTTCATGAACAAGGAGGCCTATGAAAAGACCGTAGAGACCGGAAAAGTCACATTCTGGAGCCGCACCAGAAACTGCCTTTGGACCAAAGGCGAGACCAGCGGCAACTATCTGAACATAAAGGAGATACTCCTGGACTGTGATCAGGACACCCTGCTCATAAAGGCTCGCCCCGAGGGCCCTGTATGCCACACCGGCGCAGACACCTGCTGGAACGAGCAGAACTCGGTGGACCTGAATTTTCTGTCATACCTGCAGGATTTCATTGACCGCCGTCACAAGGAGATGCCCGAGGGCTCATACACCACATCTCTCTTTAAGAGCGGCGTAAACCGCATGGCGCAGAAGGTGGGAGAGGAAGCCGTAGAGACAGTTATTGAGGCCACCAACGGCACTGATGACCGTCTTATCTATGAGGCATCGGACCTGATATATCACCTTATCGTACTGCTTACCTCAAAGGGACACCGCATTGAGGAACTGGCAGCCGAACTGGTAAAACGCCACAAGGAATAAACCTTAATAAAAACCGATGGAAATAATTGATTACCGTAACGTTGAGGTCCGCCAGGAGGATATGTTCGTCCTGGGAGACGTCACATTTACCGTACAGGAAGGTGATTTTGTCTATCTTATAGGCAAGGTGGGCTCCGGAAAGAGTTCCCTTTTCAAGACCCTGTACTGTGAATTGGACGTGCTTTGCCCTATGCCGGACAGCCATGCCATTGTCCTGGGCATGAACCTGATGACAATGAAGAAGCGCCAGGTTCCGGTTCTGCGCCGTCAGATGGGAATAGTGTTCCAGGATTTCCAACTGCTCACAGACCGCAACGTATTCGATAATCTTAGTTTCGTACTCAAATCCACCGGTTGGAAAGACAAGAAGCTCATCCATCAGAAGATTTTCCAGGTACTGGGATTGGTAGGCATGGACACAAAAGGCTACAAGATGCCGCATGAACTTTCCGGCGGAGAGCAGCAGCGCATATGCATAGCCCGTGCACTTCTGAATGATCCCAAACTCATTCTGGCCGATGAGCCCACCGGCAATCTGGACCCCGAGACAGGACGTCAGATCATGGAGATCCTGCACAAGGTGGGCCAGAACGGGACCACCATACTTATGATTACGCACAACCTGCAGTGGATTGACGAATTCCCCGGCCGCGTATTCAAATGTCAGGACCGCAAGCTGATTGTGGATTCCGAGTCCAGAACAATCGAGAATTGACCTAAACACGACAATAACATGAAAGTATTGAAATTCGGCGGAACATCAGTAGGAACTCCGCAGCGAATGAAAGAAGTGAGCCGCCTTATCACTGAGGACGGACAGCAGAAACTGGTAGTCCTGTCTGCCATGTCAGGAACCACGAATTCACTGGTAGAGATAGCACAATACCTATACGGCGGAAACAAAGCCGGAGCTGACGATGTAATAAACCGTCTGCGTGCCAAATACTATGCCCACGTACCCGAACTGCTCTCCAAAAAAGAGAATCAGGATGACGTACAGAAGTTCCTTGAAGACAAGTTCACATACCTGCAGTCATTCTCCAAGGAGCAGTTTACTGAGAAGGAGGAGAAAATCATACTCGCCCAGGGTGAGCTTATTTCAACATACATGGTAACCAGTTACCTTAAGGAGCAAGGCATTAAGGCCGCTCTCCTGCCCGCCCTGGATTTCATGAAGACCGATGCCGACGCCGAGCCCGACATGCAGTTCATTGCCGAAAAGGCTGCCGCACAACTCAAGTCAGTCCCCGGCATGCAGATATACATAACACAGGGCTTTATATGCCGCAACTTCCAGGGTGACATAGACAACCTGCAGCGCGGAGGCAGCGACTACACCGCATCCATACTGGGTGCTGCCATCAAGGCCGATGAGATCCAGATATGGACCGATATTGACGGCATGCACAACAATGATCCCCGTGTAGTTGACAAGACACAGCCCGTACGCCACCTGCACTTTGAGGAGGCAGCCGAGCTGGCATACTTTGGAGCCAAGATACTCCACCCCACCTGCATTCAGCCTGCCAAGGCAGCAAACATACCCGTTCGTCTGCTCAACACCATGGAGCCGTCTGCTCCCGGCACACTGATTGACAACCGCTCGGAGCCCGGCCGCATTGCAGCCGTAGCAGCCAAGGAGAACATCACGGCCATCAAGATCAAGTCAAGCCGAATGCTTCTGGCACACGGTTTCCTCAAGAAGGTGTTCGAGGTATTCGAGACCTACCGTACATCAATAGACATGATCTGCACATCCGAGGTGGGTGTATCAATGTCAATAGACAACACCAAGCATCTGGAGGACATAGTGGCAGAGCTCAAAAAATACGGCACCGTGACTGTTGACAGCGGCATGTGCATAGTATGCGTGGTAGGTGATATGGTATGGGAGAATCTGGGATTCGAGTCACGCGCCATGGACGCACTGGCCGACATTCCGGTACGAATGATATCCTACGGCGGAAGCAACTACAACATTTCATTCCTTATAAGGGAGAGTGACAAAAAAGCAGCCCTCCAGCGGTTGAGCGACGTACTCTTCAACAACAAGTAACAACATGCGCACACCTTACTATCAGTATGACCTGGGGATACTCCAAAATACCCTCAAGGCAATAGAGGAATGTACAGCAGGCAACCCTGACTGGCACGTTCATTATGCTATAAAAGCCAATGCCAACCCTCTGTTGCTCAAACATATCAATGAGTATGGACTGGGAATAGACTGCGTTAGCGGAGGAGAGATTCAGACTGCTCTTGACAACGGTTTCCCTGCATCATCCATAGTATTCGCAGGCGTAGGCAAGGCCGATTGGGAGATTGACCTGGCGCTCAGTGCAGGTATCCTGTGCTTCAACGTTGAATCAGAGGCCGAACTTGACGTGATAGCCGAGCGTTGCGCCGCACTGGGCAAGACAGCTCACATTGCTCTGCGTGTAAACCCCGACGTAGATGCACATACCCACGCCAACATAACCACCGGCAAGGCCGAGAACAAGTTCGGAATAGAGATACCCATGCTCCTGCCAATAATCCGCAAGGCGCAGCAGAATCCCTGTTTCGTGTTTGAGGGTCTGCATTTCCATATAGGTTCACAGATACTTGACATGGAGCCGTTCCGCCTGCTCTGTCGGAAGGTTAACGATCTGCAGGATATGCTTGAGAAAGAAGGATTCAAGCTTAACAGCATCAATGTAGGAGGCGGTCTGGGTGTTGATTATGTCAATCCCGAGCAGAATCCCGTTCCCAACTTCAGGGAGTACTTTGACATATTCCGCAACGAACTCAAACTGCGTCCCGGCCAGCAGCTCCACTTTGAGTTGGGCCGTGCCATAGTAGCACAATGCGGACGTCTTATCACCAAGGTTCTCTACGTAAAACAGGGAACAATAAAGAAGTTCGCAATTGTCGACGCAGGTTTCACTGAACTCATACGCCCCGCACTCTACGGAGCGCATCACAAGATAGTTAACCTGACATCAGACGGCCCGCTCCAGAAGTACAATGTGGTTGGTCCCATCTGCGAATCATCGGACGTATTCGGAAAGGACGAATTGCTGACGGAGGTTCACCGCGGTGACCTGATAGCACTCATGTCTGCCGGCGCATACGGAGAAGCTATGGCTTCCCAGTACAATTGCCGGCCGTTGCCAAAGGCTGAACAAGGAGAGTTCTGATCAGAATTTCCAGAGCAGACCTACCGATACGGGCACATCCCAATAGAGTTCGCCCTGATAGTCTGTTATTGCTGCGCCTGCCCTAAGGTCAAGTGCCAGGTTCCTGGTCATGAATATATCATAGCCCAACTGGCAGGAAATAAAGTTCTCTCTATGGTTATAGATGGCTGGCTTGGCGCGGAACGACAGGGAGAAAGCGCCTATGTCCAGTCCTGCACCCAGGCTCCATGTGAAACCGGGATCATACATACCTTTCTCAAACAATGATCCCGTAGCGTAACCCAAGTCTCCCAGGAGAGATACTCCGCCACGGTTACCCAAGCGGCATTTCAATTCCAACACATCACGTATATTACCAGTCTGGGTAAAGATCTGGAACTGAGGAGAGACAGATACGTACGGGAACCTGTCATCGGGAACGTTCCAGTTCTTTACGACACCTACTATCATTCCGGCCGATGCCACTGCCACTGCGGCTGCACCAATCAGAAGCGCATCATCATCAACCTCTTTGAGATCCACACCTGGTGAGGATGTACGTTTTGGAGTTGAATGCGTCTTGCTGTATCGGCTCGAATTGGCGGGAGTCCAGTTGTCATAGTGACGACCGTCATAATATCGGGCCCTGTGGTAGACGTCAAACCAGAACAGGTCATGATAGAAATCAAAAAGATCTACCAGCAGCATGGCCAACACAGGGTCATCCGGATCACTGGTGCTGTATTTCTTACCTTCGGCATCAACAGTGCTGTATATTATGTTATCCACTACAACCTCCTTGACCGGTTTCTCCACCGGTGCGGGATCATGCACCTGGGCCACAGTATCGGGCATAAAGAGGTCATACATCACTGATTCGGTCTTATCCTTGTATTTGAAATGGAACTGAGCCGTAACCTCGGCGGGACAGTTCTTATACATGGTAAGATAGTCACGGCCGTCATCGGCGGTAACCACCTCACCCCATACCATTATATTACTCTTATCCTTCTTTTTTCCATACACGGCAGTAAGCGGAAGCATTACAGCCATCATAAGAATCATAAGTTTTTTCATATCTCAGCAGATTTTCATATCCGATGCGAAGATACTCAGGATAGTTTACCCGCAAACGGGAATTTTCCTAAAACAACAGGGGGAAAACCCTATTCATTGAAAAAGCCTTATTTTTGTACTCTGATGAGACTTGCTTTCACCCTGATAACCGGAGTGATTATGTGCACACCCGTCTGTGCACAGTCATATTCTTCAACGCCCCCTGCCACAGAGCGTCTGCAGGGCAATGTCTCATATTTTGAAGAGACCACATTCAATGTGTGGAGTATCCGTCTCAACACCTCCCAGGGCAATGAAAGCGTAAGCAGCATAAAACGTCCGGAAAGCATAGTATGTCATGTTTTCGATGCCCATGGGCTTGAAACCGTGACAACCCGATATGTCCAGCGTGATGCCAATGTGGGTAGCATAGGTCAGGATGATGAAGGGAACATAAACTTCATAGCGAATGATATAAGCCGCTCCGTTCCCGATACCCGAACCATTATGACATACGATGAGCATGGGACACTCCTTACCCGCAGCACATGGAGTTTCAATCTGGGAGACAGCACCCTGATATCATCAGGTACAGACAGCATCGGTACATACAGATATGATTCGGACCGGTTTCTGGTCAGATACACAGACCAGGACGGAATGATGGTCAGGTACTATTACAACGAACGCGGTCACCTGACAAGGCAGTCTTCCGAATGGAAGGACGGCGGGGTGCTCAACATCATATTTGAGGATTTTGAGTATGATGAATACGGCAACTGGATAAGGTGTGTACGCAAAGTTAAAGACCCGGGTGAGCCACCCAGGTCTGTCAAAATCATAGAGAGGTCTTATATTTTCCGTTAACTCTCCTCCACAGGCGCTTCCAGGGATTCGGGCTCACCACCCTCCGGGTCAACATCCTGCAACTGCGGGATTGGATTTCGGGAACTCTGCTTGGCACCCAGTTTCTGCAGTTTGGCACAAGTCTGAATGATACTCTGTCCGGTTGGCTGCAGTTTTTTGTCGGCAGCCTCATAAGCCTTACCTGCATTCTCAAGTGCCTTGCCTATTGCCTTGTAGCGGTCCATAAACTGCCCGACACGATCCATCAGCTCATTTGCAAGTGCATATACTTTCTCATGATTCTGGGCCTGAGCTATCTGAGTCCAGGTCATGTTTATTATACGCAAGGCGGCAAACAGCGTCTGCTCATCAGCAATATAGACATTCTTTTCCATAGCATTCCGCCACAGGTCGGGCTGGGCCCCCAATGCAGCCCACAAGGCTCCGGTGTTGGGTACGAACATTATCACATAGTCCATCTTGACCTTGGGAGGCTTGACATAAGATGAATAGTCTTTGGAGGCCAGGTTCTTGACATGTTTCTGGATACTCTCCACATGAGCCTTGAGATATTTCTGACGGTCATTCTCATCCTTGGCATTGACATAATCCATGAATGCGGTAAGGGAGACCTTGGAGTCTATAATGACCTCACGTTTCTGGTCCAGATGCATTATCACGTCAGGACGCATGCCGTGGTCACTCTCATTATGCACTACATCACCGGCCGCGTCACGTATGGATGACTGCAGTTCGTAATGCACGTTCTCCGTCAGGCCTTGAGAGTCCAGCAGCTCTTTCAGTACAATCTCGCCCCAGTCACCCTGCACGCGTCCTGCATGGCGGAACACACGGGTAAGTTCATCAGTACTCTCCTTGGCGGCGGCGCTCTGACGCATCATATTCTCGGCCTGTGTCTTGATCTCACTGCTTATGGAGGTCTGTTTCAGGGTGTTTTCCTTCATGGCCTCCTTCATCTTGTCTATGGTCTCCTTAAGCGGATTAACAATCTGGCCGATGCTGGCATTGCTGGATGTTGTGAACTCCTCCTGACGCCGTTTGAGCATATCCTCAGTAGCTGATTTCATCTGGGCGGTCACCTTGGCTATGGTCTCATCAAACTTGGCCTGCTGCGCATCCAGCATATCGCGGGTGTGTGCCTGCCATTCCTCCTTGTCACGGGCTGCCTGCTCAGTCAGGCTGGCATTACGTGATTCAAGTACTTTCACCTGAGCCTCCAACTCATTCTCTCTCTTGCGGTTACGGCCTATCAGAAGCCCCACGGCAATGCCCAGGACAATACAGATTATGTATATCAGAATATCCATCCTAATTATATTTTGTTCCGTAAATATAAGGTTTAATCATTGCAGAACCAAACAAAAAAGCTATCTTTGAATACTAACCGGAAATTTGAGAGCAAAATGTCAAAAAACCGACATCTTGACCCGCATTGTGAAGCTATACTTGAGGAATACAGGGACAATCTCCCGCGGTTCAGGGAAGTGGAAGTTCAGGTGCGGGACATGTTAATAAGGACTTTATCTGAGGCGGGGCTACTGGTTGCGGCCCTGGAGTCCCGTATAAAGGAATATGATTCACTGGCAGGTAAGCTGGAACTAAAGGGGCATAAGTACTCAAGTCTGGCAGACCTGACCGATATCCTTGGACTCAGGATCATCACATTCTATATAGATGATGTGGATATTGTCGCATCGGCAGTAGAACGCCTTTTTACAATAGACTGGGACAACTCGGTAGACAAACGCAAGATACATGAGATAGACAGTTTCGGATACCTGTCACTGCACTACATATGCTCCATACCAGGGTTCCCTTACCGTTTTGAGATCCAGATGCTCACCTTGCTGCAGCATGCATGGGCCAACATGAACCATGATACAGGCTACAAGTCGGGAGTAGAGATTCCAAAGGGTTACATGCGCAACATGAGCCGTCTGGCAGGTATGCTTGAACTGGTGGATGATGAGTTCAGCAAAATCCGCATAGAACTGACCGATTACCGGCGCCGCGTACAGGCTCTGGTAAAATCGGGCAATCTGGATGAGGTGTCCATTGACGGAGATACTTTCCGCAGTTATCTGGAACTCAATCCGTTCGGTCAGTTGAACAAGCGTATAGCATCCATAAACCAGGCCGAGATACAGGATGTTCCGCTCATGCCCTATCTGGCCGTATTCAAGGGAATGGGGCTCAAGACCCTGGGCGATATAGCATCAATTGTCAGGAATTATTCCGAGGGCGCATATCAGATAGCCTGCTACCAGATTGGTCTCACTGATCTGGATATCATAGCATCCTCCATAGGCCCACAGAATCTTTGCATAGCCTATATACTCAAGAACGGAGGCGGCAAGGCAGGTCTCAGATATATGTTTGACCTGCTGAACGGAGAGTCTGAAAGCAACGCGACAATTGCCGATATGATGTTGGAACAGGCCAAAGACCTTCCTTTTATGAACACCGGCAACTGAATTACACAAACCGCCCACAATGAAGAAAGAGAAGCATAAACTTACGGATATAGAGAATAAATCTGCCAGAATAGGTCTGATCCCGATTTTTATTGCCGCACTTACGCTCGAAGCCACATCCATAACACAATACATTTTCTCTCAGAAAGGAATCAGGGAAGAGGCATCAATGCGTGCAGAAAGCCAGATGGAGACCACCAAGGCACGAATCATGGATGTAATCAATCAGGCCGAGGCGGCAGTACGCAACAGTATATGGATTGCCCAGTGGTGTCTGGAGGTTCCCGACAGCATGGGGCGTGTCACGGAACGCATCGTTAAGGACAATCCGGTGGTTGTAGGATCTACCGTTGCCTTTGTGCCCGGATATGACAAGAAACACAACCTGTTTGCCCCCTACAGTTACCGTGAGGAGGGTACAGGTACAATAAAACTCAAGACGCTTGCCACCCGGGAGTATGACTATCCCTCACAGGATTGGTTCACCAAGCCTCTTGAACTTGATGCCGGCTACTGGTCCGAGCCGTATGTGGACGATGACGGCGGTGATATGCTAATGACCACCTACTCGCTCCCATTGCGTGATGCCAATGGTAATGTGGCCGCAGTCATCACTGCCGATATCTCCCTGGACTGGCTGAACGACCTGGTAGGTAACGTATCGGTCTACCCCAGCGCATTCAGCGTACTGCTGAGCCGAAGCGGTCAGGTTATGGTCTGTCCTGTGGAGACACTGGTCATGAACACCAACATTCAGGACATCCGGGCCAGCAGTGATAACGAGTCTTTCAAGGACCTGAGCGATTCCATGCTCTCCGGAAAGTCCGGCAAAATAAGGATAACAGACCGCGGAATAACCAGCCAAGTATATTTCTCACCAGTGGAGCGCACCGGATGGTCCATGTCCATAGTCATACCCGAGAGTGAGATATATGCAGGTATCCGCCGTATCGGCATGATTGTAAAACTACTCCAGATTCTTGGTATCGTAATGCTTGTACTTATATTACGTTCTGTTGCCAAGAGACAGCAGCAGTACCAGAAACTCAACGAGCAGAAGGAGCGCATTCAAGGCGAACTGCAGATAGCAAGTGCCATCCAGATGGCCATGATACCCAAGATATACCCGCCATTCCCTGATCGTGACGACATAGACGTATTCGGAAGACTCACCCCTGCCAAGGAGGTGGGCGGAGACCTTTTTGACTTCTTTATACGGGATGAGAAACTGTTCTTCTGCATAGGCGACGTATCAGGAAAGGGCGTTCCTGCATCACTGTACATGATGGTTACCAAGGCTCTTTTCAGAACCATCTCGGCCCATGAGGCACAACCCAGCAAGATAGTATCCAACCTGAACGACATCATGTCCGAGGACAATGAATCAAATATGTTCGTCACCCTGTTCCTGGGTGTTCTGGACCTGCCTACCGGGCGTCTTCATTACTGTAATGCCGGCCACGATGCTCCATTCCTGATAGGTAACACCGGCGCCGGAATGCTTCCGGTTGATTCAAACCTGCCGGTAGGTGTCATGCCCAAGTGGAAGTTCAGTCAACAGGAGACTATTATAGATCCTGACACCAGTATTTTCCTGTACACCGACGGACTTACCGAGGCTGAGAACATAACCCACGGCCAGTTTGAGATGGACCGCGTAAAGGAACTTGCACAGAAACTCCAGAAAGACCGTGATTTCAGCCCTACGGTCATCATAGAACGTATGACCGGTGCCGTTCACGCATTTGTGGGCGAAGCCGACCAGAGTGATGACCTTACGATGCTGGCCATAAAATACACAAAACACCACGAAGAGATTGTTTACCAGCGCAGCCTTACCCTTACCAATGACCTGAGCAGGATACCCAGACTTAATTCTTTCATAGATGAGGTCTGTGAGGCCAACGGATTTGACAATCCAACCACGATGCAACTCAATCTGGCAATTGAGGAGGCTGTAGTCAACGTCATGAATTACGCCTACCCCGAAGGCACCAAGGGAGACATAACCATTGAGGCAAGTTCTGACGGAAAGGAGATGAAATTCTCCATAACGGATACCGGCAAGCCGTTCGACCCCACCGCTAAGCCGGAAGTCAATATAACGCTGAGTGCCGAAGACCGCGCCATAGGCGGTCTGGGAATACATCTTATCCGCCAGATAACCGACCGTATAAATTACGAGCGCACAAGCGGGCACAATATTCTCACCCTCATCAAGAAACTGAGCAATACACAGGCATGATGATTATACCTCTTTCTATATTCAACATAGACCTCTCGACCGGGAACATTATCCTGTTTACATCCCTGCTCATGTTCGTGGCCATACTTCTGGCCAAAGTGGGTATCAAATACGGTGTTCCGGCCATGTTGCTTTTCCTTCTGATAGGAATGCTGGCCAAGCCGTCAGAGATGAGCCACATCATGTGGCCTGCCCTGCTTATAGGGCTGTTCATCATGTTCATTGCCCGTCCTGCCGGAATCATACTGAGCCTATTACCTTTCAGAGGACTCTCATTCAGGGCCAAGCTGCTGGCATCCTGGGTAGGACTCAAGGGAGCCGGCCCTATACTGTTTGCTCTTTACACCGTATTGGAAGGTGTGGACGGATCAAGCGAGATATTCAACATAGTATTCTTCATCACCCTGCTGTCTCTTCTTGTTCAGGGTATGACCTTATCACCCATGGCACATCTGCTCAACCTCTCCATAGAGGATGACCCCGAGGTAAAGACATTCGGAATGGAGATACCCGAATATATGGGACTGTTGCGTGACCATACCGTATCAGAACAGGACCTGGCGAGCGGAGACACCCTCCGTGACCTCAGGTTGCCTCACGGTATACGGGTTGTAGTGGTACACCGTGGTGAGAAATATCTGGTACCTCACGGCAGCATGAAACTATTGCCGGGCAATATGCTTATTCTTATACTTGGAGATTCTGATGATTAAACAACAATATTACAGATATGGAAATTAAAGTAAACACAAAGGATTCCGTAACTACAGCTCAGCTGATAGGACGTTTGGACACTCCGGCTTCACAGGAGGTAAGTGGTGATTTTGACAATCTTATGCAGTTTGCTGCAGGAACCATCATACTGGACTGCACGCAGCTTGAATACATCTCCAGTTCCGGACTGCGTCTGTTCCTTTCACTGCGCAAGGCCGCAGCCTCCAAGGGCGGCAAGGTTATTGTAAAAGCTATCAACAATGATATCCGTTCGGTGTTTATGATGACCGGCTTCCTGAACCTTTTTGAGATACAGAATTAAAGAAGGTTGTCCTTATGGCAAACGCGCCTGTTGACACAGCCCTTCTGGACCGTGCGATAATCTTTGCTGTACGTGCTCACGCCGGAACCGAGCGTCGGGGCAAGGGATTCCCTTACATAGTACATCCCATGGAAGCCGTGTCAATTGCGGCTACCATAACCCCTGACCAGGAAATCCTGGCAGCTGCCGCATTACATGACACAGTAGAAGATACTGATGTGACCGTTGATCAGATCCGCTCTGAATTCGGAGAAAGGATTGCATCTCTGGTGGCAGCCGAGACCGATGCCGTTATGGAAGGAAAGTCCGAGAATGAGACCTGGCATGAACGCAAGCAGGCTGCAATAGACCGTCTGGCCCGGGTTTCGAGAGATGCCAAGATTGTTGCCATGGGTGACAAGCTGTCCAATATGCGCGCCATAGCGCGGGACTATGCCATTCAGGGCGATGCGTTATGGAACCTGTTCCATGTAAACGACCCCAGTGAGCACGAATGGCATTACCGCGGTCTGGCCGATGCTCTGCGTGACCTTAAGGATACATTTGCTTTTCAGGAATTTGAAACCCTCATAAACCAGGTATTCGGTAACAGATGATTGAACCAATCAGAATAAGCCTTGACGACTATACATTGTTTGGCGGAGGTGCCAACGGTGAGAGTTATGACCATAAGACTGATCCCGGTCTGATGCTCAAACTCTACCTTCCGGGCAAGATCCAGCAGCCTTTGGACGAAATGAATCTGGCCCACAAGGTATATGACATGGGCATTCCTACTCCGGAGCCGGGCGATTATGTCATCACTGACGACGGCCGCTACGGAATACGGTTCCGCCGCATCATAGGCAAGAAGTCATATTCACGTGCCACAGGCGACAATCCCAAGCTTGTGGAGCAATATGCCAATGAGTTTGCGGACATGTGCCTTAAGCTCCATGCCATCCATGTGGATACGACGCAGTTCGAGTGTGTCAAGGACCGTTACTATAGGCTTCTTGAAGAGAACCCGTTCTTTACCCCGGCCCAGAAGGACCGCATCGGACGGTTCATCGCCGATGCCCCTGACGCCGACACCGCCATCCACGGTGACCTTCAATACAGCAACGCCATATTCGTCGGGAAGGAACGCTATTTCATAGACTTGGGTGATTTCTGCTACGGATACAATCTGTTTGATGTAGGAATGGTTTATCTTTGCTGTTGCCTGAACCAGGAGAGTTTCATCCGTGAAACATTCCATATGCCAAAATCATTGGCAATAGAGTTCTGGCAGCACTTTGCATCGGCATACTTCGGGTCTGACCGTCCGCTCAAGGATATTGAGGAAGAGATACGTCCCTATGCCGGACTCAAAACGCTCATTGTGGAGCGTGACTCTAAACGGCCTATGCCGGAACTGCGTGCCGGAATGGCCTCACTATTGTAAACAATTTTAAAGGACTATGATTTGAAAGCAAAACGTTTATTCAGCTGTCTGACACTGTTACTTGTCACCACAATGGTAATTGCCCAGGATATTCGGGACATATAACTTTGTCGGCGAACGTATAGACGGATATCTGGAACCCACGGCACTGCTGACCAATGAGGCCGCCCAGGCTCTCAAAGCCGTGAGTGACGAGCTGATCGCCAAAGGCTACCGCCTCAAGATATACGATGCATATCGCCCGCAGCGCGCAGTGGATCATTTTGTACGCTGGGCAGAGGATGTATCGGACGTAAAGATGAAACCCTATTTCTATCCCGACCTTGACAAGAGCGTGCTGTTTGAGCAGGAGTATATCATGGCCAAGAGCGGACATACCCCCGGATCGACAGTTGATCTTACTCTGTTTGACATGGCTACTGAAAAGGAGGTCGATATGGGTGGAACGTTTGACTGGTTCGGCCCCGAAAGCCATCCGGATTTCTGCGGTAACCCCGAAACAGGTCAATATAACGGCGATAACAGCAAAAGTCCTACCGGCCGTTCAATCACCGAAGAGCAGTTCCAGAACCGTATGATACTGCGCCGTGCAATGCTCAATCACGGTTTCAAGCCTCTTGACAGCGAGCGGTGGCACTTTACGCTCAAGAACGAGCCGTATACTGACACCTACTTTGACTATCCTGTAGTGTCACTCGAAGCGAATTGACTTTGAGGGAACGATGCGGGAGATGACGGTGCAGGGGATGAGCATCATCAGCATGGAAAGGATGAACATCACCACGTTCAGGATTGCAAGCCACCCCACTCCGACCTGCATCGGAACACTGTCAAGATAGTAGTTGGCGGGATCAAGCGGCAATATACGGAACCACTGCTGCACAAGGCAGATTATTACGGCCGATACATTACCGATCACCATTCCTTTAATGATGATGTATGAGGCAAGCCGAAGGAATATTCTCCTTACGGTCTTGTTCGATGCACCCATGGACTTGAGTGTTCCGATGGTTGCAGTTCGCTCGAATATGATAATGAGCAGACCGGATATCATTGTGAATCCGGCGATACCCAGCATAAGCGCAAGTATTATCCAGACGTTCAGGTCCAGCACTTCAAGCCATGCAAAGAGCCCTGAATGGGTATCATACATGGTCTGAACCAGATAGTCTTCCTTAGTCGTTTTTTCCAGTTCGTTTATCACGTCACGCACCTGACCGTATCCGTCATCAATCCTGCCGGCATCGCTCAGGCCTATCTCCAGCCCGCTGTATTCATCGGATGACCACTCGTTAAGGCGCTGCAGCAAAGCAAGCTCCGCTATTCCGAACATACGGTCATACTCCAAGAAACCTGTCTCATAAATACCTGTAACGGTAAGACGGCGTATCCGCACCTGACTCTGCATGAAATAGACATCGGCCTTGGAGCCCACATCCAGGTCAAGCATATCGGCAATGGGACGAGAAAGTACGATCCAATTGTTGCCGAGTGAATCCTGCGCACTCGGGAAACCGCCGCGAATCATATAACGGTTTAGGAAAGAGCGGTCATAATCAGCATTGATTCCCTTTAGCATAAATCCGTGAAAAGCCTCATTTGTGCGTATTATGCATGGCTTGTCCACGAATGGCTGGACTTTTTCAATCAGTTCCTGATTCAGCAGTGCGTTAAAAGTGGAATCGGTGCATGTAATAGGGTCCTCGACAACACCCATACCTACATATGAGTTGGTAACCGTGATGTGCTGCGAGAATCCCATAACTTTATCGCGTATCTGGCTCTTGAATCCGCGGGTTACAGCCAAGGTGATTATCATTACAGCCAAACCGACCGCAATACCTGCCGTGGCAATAATAATTGCGGGACGCGAGCCTCCCTTGACGCCCTCATCCCTTCCGTATAATCTTCTGGCCAGAAATTTCTCCATATCCTACGCGAAGATAGTTCAAAATGATTACCTACTAAATATAAACGGACCTTTTTTAGGTTTATGATATGGTCATATCATGCACACATTATATCAAAGTGTGCATATGAAGATAAATAATGGCAAATAAAAAGACAGCTGTGAACGTCACTAAGTAAATTTGCACTGCTTTCACAAGTATGGACATAAAAGAGAACCTTAACAGAATCAAAGCCACACTCCCCGCAGGAGTAAGGCTTGTTGCGGTATCCAAGACACATCCCGCCGAGATGCTGCTTGAGGCATACAACGCCGGACAGCGCATATTCGGCGAGAACAAGGTACAGGAGATGACTGCCAAGAGCCAGGTTCTGCCCGCGGATATCGAATGGCATTTCATCGGCCACGTACAGAGCAACAAGATCAAGATGATGGCTCCGTTCGTATCGGTCATACAGGGTGTTGACACCTATGACAAACTTGTGGAGATTGACCGTCAGGCCGCAAGATTCAACCGTCACATCACTTGCCTGCTTCAGCTGCACATAGCCTCCGAGGAGACCAAGTTCGGATTCTCGGCCGATGAGTGCACCGCAATGCTTGACGAGGGCAAATGGAGGTCGTTGCAGAACATAACCATCGGCGGCGTAATGGGAATGGCCACCAATACCGATGATGAGGCTCAGGTACACCGTGAATTCGGCCGGCTTAAAGATCTCTTTGACACATACAAACAGAAATATTTTGCCGACAGCGCTGATTTCAATACGATATCAGCCGGCATGAGCGGTGATTACAAGCTGGCAATTGAGGCCGGCAGCAATATGGTGCGCATAGGCAGTTCCATATTCGGAGAGAGAAACTACAATCTGAATAAATAATTACACAACATATGATAGATCACTACGACAGATCAGACAATGTCTTCACAGAGAAGGACCTGAATGCTTACATCAGCAATTCCATCATCAACAACTGGAACCTGGAGGCATTCACCGATTATAAAGGTGCCACCCTGCTCTACCGCGACGTGGCACGCCGTGTAGCCAAGCTGCACATATTGTTTGAGGAGGCCGGACTCCAGCCCGGTGACCGCATTGCACTTTGCGGCAAGAACAGCTCCAACTGGGGCACCGCCTGCCTGGCCGCCCTCACATACGGCGCTGTGGTAGTACCCATACTGCATGAGTTCAAATCGGACAACATACACCATATCATAAACCACTCCGAGACCAAGCTGTTCTTTGCCGGCGACCAGATATGGGAGAACCTCAACGAGGCATCAATGCCCAACGTAGAGGGAATCATCACACTCGATGAGTACCAGCTGGTGATTTCACGTAATGAGAAACTCACCTACGCACGTGAGCATCTGAACGAGCTTTTCGGCCGCAAATACCCCAAGGAGTTCACTAAGGCCGATGTCAAGTACTTTGAGGCCGGCTTTGACGATATGGCCATGATCAACTACACATCGGGCTCAACCGGATTCTCCAAGGGCGTGATGCTGCCTTACCGCTCACTCATAAGCAACCACCTGTTCGGCCGCAAGGCTCTGTATGTGATGAAGCCGGGCGACAAGGTGATATCAATGCTCCCCATGGCGCACATGTACGGTTTCGCATTCGAGTTCATGCATGAGTTCCTGATGGGTTGCCATGTATACTTCCTTACCCGCCTGCCCAGCCCCAAGATCATATTCCAGGCTCTGGGTGAAATCAAGCCAATGCTTATAGTATCGGTACCTCTGGTAATAGAGAAGATTATAAAGAAGAACATACTGCCCAAGCTGGAGACTCCGTCCATGAAGTTCCTGCTCAAGGTGCCTATCCTGAACGACCAGATCAAGAAGAAGGTTTGCGAAGAGATGATAAAGGGATTCGGAGGCAATTTCTTCGAGGTAATCCTGGGTGGTGCACCCTTCAACCAGGAGGTTGAGAGATTCGTATCATCGATACATTTCCCCTACACCGTTGGTTACGGCGCCACAGAATGCGGCCCCATCATAGCATACGATGACAATAACACATTCGCTCCCGGATCATGCGGCAAACCCGTACCCAACATGGAGGTCAAGATACTGAGTTCCGATCCCAAGCACATTCCCGGCGAGATAATCTGCCGCGGTCCCAACGTGATGCTGGGTTACTACAAGAACGAGAAGCTGACCGAGGAGACCATCGACCCCGAAGGCTGGATGTATACCGGTGACCTGGGTATCATGGACAAGGACGGCAACATATTCATAAAGGGCCGCAGCAAGAGCATGATTCTTGGTCCTTCAGGCCAGAACATCTACCCCGAGGAGATTGAGGATCACCTGAATAACATGAACCTTGTAAATGAGTCAGTGGTTATCTCCGAGAGCGACAAGCTGGTTGCCCTGGTTTATCCTGACTTTGACGAGGCAATGAAGGCCGGCATGAACGATGAGCAGATTGCCGAGGTCATGGAGCAGAACCGCCAGGAACTCAACAACATCCTGCCCGCCTACGAGAAAATCTCACAGATACGCATCTATCATGAGGAGTTTGAGAAGACTCCCAAGAAGAGTATCAAACGATTCTTGTATCAGAAAGAATAATCAAAAAGGTCGCTCGGTTGAGCGACCTTTTTTAATCTAACTTCAGTACAGCGAGGAAGGCTTTCTGCGGGACTTCGACGTTGCCTATCTGTTTCATGCGCTTCTTGCCCTTCTTCTGCTTTTCCAGAAGTTTGCGCTTACGTGATACGTCACCGCCGTAGCACTTGGCGGTTACATCCTTACGCACCTGCTTGATGGTCTCACGTGCAATGATCTTGGAGCCGATAGCGGCCTGTATTGCAATGTCAAACTGCTGGCGCGGTATGAGCTCCTTGAGTTTCTCGCACATGCGTCGGCCCAAATCATAGGCATTGTCCACGTGAGTAAGGGTTGAAAGTGCATCCACAGGCTCGCCGTTAAGAAGAATATCCAACTTGATAAGTTTTGAAGGACGGTATCCTGCGGGATGGTAATCGAATGACGCGTAACCCTTTGATATGCTCTTGAGCTTGTCGTAGAAGTCAATCACAATCTCACCCAGAGGCAGCTTGAAGTATATCTCCACACGGTTACCCGCAATGAACTGCTGCTTTACCAGTTCTCCGCGCTTATCAAGGCACAGAGTCATGATGGGGCCGATGTAATCGGTCGTAGTGATTATAGATGCGTCTATGTAAGGCTCTTCAATATGGTCAATCAGAGTAAGGTCAGGCATACCGCTGGGGTTGTGCACCTCGGTTGCGTTACCCTGCTTATCATAGACCATGTATGATACGTTCGGAACGGTGGTAATCACACTCATGTCAAACTCGCGGTCCAGACGCTCCTGCACAATCTCCATGTGGAGCAGTCCCAGGAATCCGCAACGGAATCCGAATCCGAGCGCTGCCGATGACTCTGGGAAGAAGCTCAGCGAGGCATCGTTCAGCTGCAGTTTCTCAAGCGATGCACGAAGGTCCTCAAACTCATCGGCCTCAATGGGATAAACGCCGGCAAACACCATCGGCTTGGACTCCTCGAATCCGGCAATGGCGCTGCTGCAGGGAAGGGCTACATGAGTTATGGTATCGCCCACCTTTACCTCGGTCGATGTCTTGATTCCGGAAATGATGTAGCCCACATCGCCTGTGGTCATCACGTCACGCGGCACCATATCCATTCGGAGCACGCCTACCTCATCGGCATCATACTCCTTACCGGTATTGAAGAACTTTACCTTGTCACCCTTGCGGATTGAGCCGTTCTCTATCTTGAAATATGCTATGATTCCGCGGAAAGAGTTGAATACCGAGTCAAAAATAAGGGCCTGAAGCGGGGCATCTGGATCACCTACTGGATGCGGGATGCGCTCCACGATTGCGTTCAGGATCTCCTCAACTCCCATTCCCGTACGGGCCGATGCGCGGATAATCTCCTCACGCTTGCAGCCCAGAAGTTCGATTATCTCATCCTCAACCTCATCGGGCATAGCGCTCTGCATATCGCACTTGTTTATGACAGGGATAATCTCCAGGTCATGGTCAATGGCCATGTAGAGGTTGCTAATGGTCTGCGCCTGCACGCCCTGTGTAGCATCGACCACCAGAATCGCACCCTCGCAAGCGGCTATGGATCGGCTCACCTCATATGAGAAATCCACGTGTCCCGGAGTGTCAATAAGGTTCAGGACGTATTTCTGACCCTTGTACTCATACTCCATCTGTATGGCGTGGCTCTTGATTGTGATGCCGCGCTCCTTCTCCAGATCCATGTCGTCAAGCATCTGGCCCTCGGTGATGTTTATGGTATGAGTATACTCCAGCAGGCGGTCAGCCAGCGTTGACTTACCGTGATCAATATGTGCTATTATGCAAAAGTTGCGGATGTTCTCCATA
>JAKSIV010000012.1 GCA_024398635.1 Bacteroidaceae bacterium
TCTTCTCAATCATACTGATTGTCATCATCGCGGTCGTTTTTGACTACAACGAGCATATTGACAAACTCAGCAAAGCCTCCACGCACGAGATACTCTTTGAGTATTACCTGAACTCAATCCCCTACTTTGCCAACATGTTCAGCCCGCTGTTCGTGTTCATCGCGGTGATATTCTTCACCTCCAAGCTGGCCGAAAACTCCGAGATAATCGCCATGTTCTCAACGGGAATGAGTTTCAAGCGTATGATGGTGCCATATCTTATATCGGCCGCGTTCATATCACTGTTCACGTTGTATCTGGGAGCAAATATAATCCCTAAAGGCAATGTCATACGTCTAAACTTTGAGAAGAGATACAATATGAGCCACTCGTCACGTGACAACTCTGACGGAACATACAACATACAGTTGGAGGTTGAGGACGGAGTGATTGCCTATATCGAGAGTTTCCAAACCTATAACCTGACCGGATACCGATTTGCACTCGATAAGTTTGAAGGCAAGAAACTGGTATCACACATGACCGCCCGCAGTGCGACATATGACATCCTGTCATCGGAGAAATATCACTGGAAAGTCAAGAATTTCCTGATACGTGACATGTCAGGCACTGTCGAGACCATAAACCAAGGCACTGAACTGGACACCGTCATACGCTTTGAGCCTGCCGATTTTCTCATACAGAACGGTCAGCATGAGACAATGTCGTCACAAGAGCTGCGTGACTACATCCAAAGACAAAAACAGCGAGGTTTCGGCAACATTCAGGATTTTGAGATTGAATATCATAAACGGTACGCCATGTCATTCGCGTCATTCATCCTGACCATCATGGGTGCTTCACTCTCAAGCCGCAAACGCAAGGGCGGAATGGGACTCTCGCTCAGCATCGGACTGGGTCTGAGTTTTGGCTACATCCTTTTCCAGGAGGTAACCCAGACATTCGCCATAACGGGCTCTATGACAGCCTTCTGGGCCGAATGGCTGCCTAATGTCATATACGTACCGATAGCGCTTTTCCTCTATATAAAAGCTCCTAAGTAACCGTTTCACCGTGAGATTTGACGAGTTTGATTTCCAACCGGCGCTTCTGGACGCCATAGACGCAATGAATTTCCAGGAGTGCACTCCCATCCAGGAGAAAGCCATACCCGTACTGTTGGAAGGCCATGACCTTATTGGCATAGCACAGACCGGTACCGGCAAGACCGCCGCCTATCTGCTGCCCGTATTGGACAAGCTGTCCAGCGGAGACTATCCCCAGGACGCGGTCAACTGCCTCATCATGGTGCCCACCCGCGAGCTGGCGCAACAGATTGACCAGCAGATAGAGGGATTCTCTTACTTTACCAACATATCCGGAACCGCAGTCTACGGCGGCAATGACGGAATCCGTTTTGAGCAGGAAAAACGCGGCTTTGCCATGGGTACCGATATCGTTGTAGCCACCCCGGGGCGTCTTATCAGCCATATCAGCCTGGGTAATATTGATTTGTCTAAGGTATCGTTCTTTATACTTGACGAGGCAGACCGCATGCTTGACATGGGTTTCTATGACGACATCATGCAGATTGTAAAGCAACTGCCCGCCAAGCGCCAGAATATGCTGTTCAGTGCCACCATGCCCGATGAGATACAGCGCATGGCCCGCACCATCCTGCACAACCCCGTCGAGGTCAAGCTGGCCGTCTCCAAACCTGCCGACAAGATCCTGCAGGCAGCCTACGTGTGCTACGAGGCCCAGAAACTGCCCATCATACAGAGCCTGTTCAGCGCCAACGCCCCCAAGAGAGTGATTGCGTTTGCATCGTCCAAACTGAAAGTAAAAGAGATAACCAAGTCACTGCGTCGCCTTGGCCTGAACGTTGGCGAGATGCACTCCGACCTGGCCCAAGCAGAGCGTGACGACATAATGCACAAGTTCCGCAACGGCCACATCAATATCCTTGTAGCCACCGATATAGTATCGCGCGGAATAGACATCGACGATATAGACCTGATAATCAACTTTGACGTTCCCCACGACCCCGAGGACTACGTACACCGCATAGGCCGAACCGCCCGCGCCGGCGCCGAAGGCTGCGCCATCACCTTCATCAGCCTGGACGACCAGCCCAAGTTCCGCCATATAGAGCGCTTCCTGGGCAAAGACGTCTACAAAGTCCCCATCCCCGCCGAGCTCGGCGAGGCTCCGGAATACGCCGCCAAGCGCAAAAAACCACAGCGCAAAGGCAAAGGCCGCAAACCGTTCTTCCATCGCAAAAAATGATACCAATGGGGACGGTTCCGTTTGGTACCGTTTTACTAAATAAGAAACAGCGGCTTAATTGTAAGTCGCTGTTCTTTTTACAGTTAATCAAAAAAGGTGCTTTTGAAAAAAACACCATTACCAATCCTCGGGTATCTTACTGTTATCAACTTCTATATCGACTTTAACGCGACCTTTCTGAAGACAAATGCTCAAATGCCAATATCGACCATATTGGCCTGGTCTTTCACCTTTTAGATTCTTTATGATTGCTGCATATATAGCCGTCTTCATCTGATTGATTTCATCTTGAGCTTTAATATTATCACTGTATTTTTTTGAAGCTATCAAATATGATTTGTTGTTGAAGAGAGATGCTTTTATATGTTCTTCAAGTAATGGTTCATTTTTAGAATAGAATATATTGCATTCCGTATCCATATAACCGTATACATCGAACTGCAAATATGATTCATAATAAGTCAAAATAGAACCAAAAGGACTAGATGCATTAGGATATTTTATAACCGGTTCCAGCCACTGAGTTATTGTGGAAATAGAAGGGAGAGTAGCGTACCTTGGACGTCTATTCCACTCCATTCTAGCCTCTTCTTCGGCCTTTGAAGCAATCTCAGCTTCAAGTGATAATTCAGCTTTCTTCTTGATGTCCGACATAATCGATTCGCCGTCAACACCATCTTTAGAATAAGTGATTTCTCTAATAACCCACTCAGTAATTATTATCTCATCACGACGAAATCCATACTTTTTACGAGTAGTCCAGTTTCCTTGTGAATCGTACTCATACTCATAAAAAACGACATCAGCTCCCTGTAAGTTGTTCTTAGATTGCGGATAATTTTTTTTAAACAAATCCAGGTCTTCAGTTGTATATGCCTGTGCTATTACGTCTCCCTTATCATTGTAGGCATAATACTTTACGCTAGACAGAGATTTAATATGACCAACTGATGAAGAAAATGACTCAACCAGGCCTTTCTCATTGTATTTTATTTCTTCGTAATTATCAGACTTAGTTTGAATTAAATTACCGTTTTGACTTACAATCTTTTGAACATCATCTCTCCTGGTTCCATCCCATGAATAGTATATTACTTCGTAACCATCATCTGTATATTTTCGAATTGTTTTACTCGTAATATGGTTTGGATCATCTTTAGTCTTTTGATACGAAGTTATAGATAATAGATTTCCGTTATCATTATAATCATATACTTTATGGAAATCACTCCTATTTTTGATAAACTGTCGGTAATATATTTCTGAAAGGACATCAAAACTGTTATTCTTCAAGGTTTCTCCACCATAAAAGATGGTATCTAGTTTGCCTAACGGATTATAATGGTACTCATACACATAAATATGTCTATCTTGCGTTTCAGCATTTGCCTCCAACAACAGATTACCACGTGAATTAAAAATATAGTAATTCACTGGAGTCTTAGTCCCAATCTTCCATTCTCCAAAAGCCTCCTTTACTTCGCATGATGATTGTAAAACTGACGCAACTGGTCCTTTTAAATTCATTCTTTCAATGTTTGTTTCACCTATTCTTTCAAATTGAGCATTGATGTTGCTAACCATTAATAGCATCATGCTAGAAACAATTATCTTCTTCATATTATATCCCTTATTATAGTTTATTTTTTAACCCAATAGTATTACAGGAAGTACAAAAATTAGAGACTTATGCATTACTAATTACATTTGAATGGCTCATATTTTTTAATAATAATACAATACGAAGAAGAATGCATGCTATAACAAGTCCGCAAGCACCAATTTCCATAATAAGAGCCAACCAATACTCCATCTCCTCCAAAATATATAGGATGGGTATCAAAACCAAAGTTATTGCGCCAATTATGAAGAAGAAATAAATAACAATGACACTAATACGGGTATCTATGTTATTCCCAATAATGTATTTACGGAAACGCATAACACCATAAACTATTATCGCTAAACCGCCCAATAATACCAGCAACTCTAATCCAATATTATATATATAATATATCATTGACATGTCTTCGTCTAGATCCATAATAATCCAATCTAAGACAATTCCTGATCTAATAGCCAAGTATAGACCTGCACATATATCCAATAACGATGGTCCATAATTATCTATTCGTTTGTTGATCACAATTGTTGTAAAGACTACAATTCCTGCTAAACAAAGGAATAGCAAACACAATGAAATCATTTTAATTTTTAGTGTAGTTCCGGGAAAGAAAAACAACTCATTATAAAACATGTTGGCATAATCAATCAAATATGTAGCCAACCATTGTATAAAAAAAACGCCCAAAACAAAAAACACGAATGACAGAATAGTCAAACCTTTCCTTTCTTTTTCCATATGACAAATTATTTAGTTAAACACATTAGCATGATAATAATCTTCAAAATTGAATGTCATGGATTTAGAAAATCAATGCACCAAAGCAATATCATTTCCAACTATCATTTACGATTGCTTTGTCCTACAAAAATGAAAAATCAAAACTTAAATTTTTGAATAAGATTGACAACCTGATTTTTTAATGCTTTGACTTCTTCATCGCTTTTGTAACAGTTGTATATAGCATTCATTTGATCAGGTGCGTTCTTTGCGCTACATACTATTGGATTTAGTATCTGATTTGGATTGGAAGTGCTAAGCCAATAAACAGTATCGAAAGAGTTTGGAACCCATCCGAAACTTGATGAATTGATATAGAAAGACTTGATTAATTCATGTAACTCATCCAAAAACTTTTGAAATAGCACTAATCGAGCATTATCATCTTCATCACAGATAAGATTATATGAGAGATCTGCATTCTGTGATACAGCTTTCGCTTTTGGGGTGATTTTGCTATTATACCAATCCTGCTTATTTGGAACAAACACCCATTTTTTATAATCCATGACTAATTATTTTTTAAGATCATAAATTTTTTTCAAAGGTATGTTAACCAATATTAATAGCGTGGTTCACAATTGGTTCAAGTTTGGTTCAAAATCAGTTCTCAATATATCGGTTCATGACATTGAAAAGGAATAGTTGTATATTTGTAGGAGCTGATAGAACGTATCCCGTTCACTTATTTTATTAGATACTGATGTACAGCGTTTTCCGGAAAACAGGAAGTATAGTTGCAGTCTGTATGGTTGCTTTAATGGCTATTGGAGCCTGCGATAAAAGCGATCTGCCGCAACCTCCTATTGCTGTGCCCAAGTTTGAAGCGTTATATGCAGACAGCATCAATTTGAACAGCGCCCGTCTTAATGCATTGGTGTCTAATCCGGGAATGCTCACATCATTCGGATTCGTAATTCAGGCCGACAGTAGCATTCAAGAAATCACGCTCAAAGCCCAAACGGACATCGATACCATACGGGCCTGGGCTGATAATCTCAAACCTCAGACCAAGTATCTTTTCTGGGCTAAGGCCGATAACGGTGGCGGAATTACTATCACCAGTGATACCCTTGCGTTCAAGACGCTTCCTATCCCCGCCGATACAACCAACACCACGGAAATACCAGATACAATCGTAACATCAACAGACACTATCGACAACAAGTCACTATATCTTGAGTTTGAGAGCGAAATCCTGTTCAAATGGCTGAAGCTCAGATATGATGCCGATAACGATGGCAACATTGACACTATAGAAGCCAGGAATATCCATACAATTGAGATAAATACCGACAACATATCTACGCTGAAAGGTATTGAGAGGCTGCATTCATTGACCAAGATTACTGCCCACGGCACACGTATAGGAGATTCCGTTTGCGGCAAACTTGAACACATAGACCTTTCCGGCAATCCTAATTTATTAGAGTTGCATGTTGAGCACAACGTTATTAAGGATATAGATTTCAGTCACAACACTAAACTGACTTTTGTAGAGCTGAATCTCAACCGTATTACTCAGATTGATGTATCCATGCTCAAGGAGGTTGACCTATTATCAGTAGAGTACAACCTGATAAGCACATTTGACTGCAGCGGTCTGGACAAACTCAAGGAACTGCATGTGGGTCACTGCCCCAACCTGACCTCCATCACATTGGATAACAAGGTATTGGAGAGCCTTGACTGTGCCTATGATGAGACACTCACAGAGATTGACTTATCCAAATGTCCCCTGCTCAACGGCGTTGATTTCTGGGGATGCAAGAACCTTAAGAAAGTCATCATGTCCCAGAGTCAGGTCATCGGAAGCATAAGGACCGAACCAGACAGTAACATTGAATTCATATATGAATAACTCCGTTGAATTTGATTTCCTCAAGGATGAAATCTGCCGTGTTTATGGCAAGCCCGTCAAGAATCCGTCTGATTTTGAAGGACTTGCATCGGCCATAGAAAACGCCGTGGCTCAGCTTGTATCCGTTTCCACCCTAAAAAGGCTGTGGGGGTATGTCACGTATGGTTCGGACCCGCGTAATTCAACACTCGACATATTGTCCCGATATGTGGGACGCGCTGACTATAGGACACTTTGCCTTGAGTTGCAGCAGACATCATCATTCTTTGAGGCGGACAGAGTCTTATCATCCGATCTTAAAAAGGGTGCAGTCATTGAACTGGGCTGGATGCCTGACCGTACAGTACGGCTGGAATACATGGGTGAAAACAGGTTTATTGTAAACGAGTCTGTGAACTCAAAACTCAAAGAAGGTGACATTATTGAGACTTCACAGTTCATAAAAGGCCAGCCTTTGTTCATTGGCAGTGTCTTACGTGACGGGCAGCAGCTACAGTCTTACGTAGCAGGAAAGAGCAAAGGGCTTACCAGACTGGCAGTAAGTTGATTATCTGTTACTACCCGAATTCACCATATCAGTTGCCTGACGGAACAGTTCGTCTATTACCGACGGGTCCGAAATGGTCGTGTCGGTTGATATTTCCGTAGGTTGAACCTTGGTTTCCGGAATTGCCGGCGGAATGGGAGTATTATCGG
The DNA here is from genome assembly GCA_024398635.1 of Bacteroidaceae bacterium. GTDB lineage: Bacteria > Bacteroidota > Bacteroidia > Bacteroidales > Bacteroidaceae > Colenecus. The sequence continues at coordinate 7,230 of JAKSIV010000012.1, forward strand.
TATAATTCATTAATCCCCATACAATTACTGCGGCAATTGTAACTAATATGAATGAGACCGTTTTGAGCCAAGGTTTTACACGTATCGCGTCACTGACTGATTCAATATCAGGATACCGGTCATCAGGATTGATCTTAGTGCATTTTCTTGCAATGCGGGCAAAACTGCCTTTGAGCAACGACAGGATCTTACCCAGGGAGTAAATATCGGCCCTGGCATCGACATCACCCCCGTTTGTAAGTTGCGGAGCGGCAAACGATGCGGTACCCGCCGGCGATTTAAGAATGCTTGAGCTGTCAGTATCGGACAAGCCAAAATCTATCAGTTTTACATTCCGGCCGTTATGGGTGATCATTATGTTTGACGGCTTAAGGTCACGGTGGATAACCTGCTTGGAATGCAGATATGACAGCACATCACATAATTGAATTGCAATTTTGCGGGAAAGGCCGGACGGCAGGCGACCGCTTTGTATCAGATCTGACAGCGTTATGCCGTCTATCCACTCCATTTCTATGCAGTTGCCAAGGTCAGGAATCTGACTATAACCATAGACCTCACATATTCCGGGATGCTGCAGATTATAGCCTATCTCAAACTCCTTACGCAAAAGCATCTCATACATAGGCTCTCCACGGTACTGAGGCTTAAGCACCTTGAGCACACGGAACTTCCCGGACCTGTCTATGCGATACAGTTCCGTCCATCCGCCGTCAGAACTGTGAATCAGTTCCCTGTAACCGGCTAGATCAGTACTCTCTAATCTGGCATTGGCAAAGAATGCCGAGTCATCATTCATTCCAAAAGTAAAGGTAAGAATTAATTCTCTATTTTTGTGAGCGGATAATGAAAAGAGCGGTATTATCACTAATTGCACTGTTACTAATCAGTCCGGTCTGTGTAATGGCCCAGAATACAGATTGGGACAAGGTACTTGACCGGTATGAGGACATATGCGGGCAGTGCATTACACTCAGAGACAGGATTGTGTCAGGCAATCCGGTCTCTGACAAGGCTGTCACGTCATTGCTTCAGGAACTGGGGCAACTGCGCAGCACGCTCCAGAATGCGTCCGGCTCCATGACCGATGAGCAGAGGATACGGTTTGCAGCCATCCGCGACAGTTATTCGGGAACTGCCATTGTCCAGGGCCCCATCAATCAGGAACAGACACTCCCCACCAAGTCACAAGCCAGCAAGCCCCATTCAGAGCCTTCCACTGACACGAATCCAATCCGTGTACCGGATCTTTCAGGATTAGCTATTGCACACCCCACCAAATCTGAGCCACAGGTCATGGTTCCTTTAAGAATCGAAGCCCACGACCAACTGCTCAATAACCAATCTTTGGTACAACAACCAATAAGCACAGAGTGCAAGAGCAATCAGCTTGATATTGAGGCATATATCATAGCAGGATACAACAGGAGTCCGGTGTTTGGAGGAATGATTACGGTTGGTCGTAAGTCATTCAGGTCAGGGTACATTTCGGTGCTCACGAACGGTTCAGTCAAAAGTGCCGATTATTCCTGCCTAAGTAACGGCAACATTCAGGGAGGTGGCGTATTCTGGGGAGACGGCAGTGTGGCTGACAACGCATTATTCATAACCGGTGGATTATCCGTATGGAACAGCCGTACCGGAAATATATCAGCCTATCTGGGAGCCGGTTATGGCATCAACGAGCGTCTGTGGCGTGACATCAGCGGCAAATGGGCCATCGTATCGGACCTGTCCGGTCGTGGAATAGTATTTCAGGCTGCCGCAGCATTCCGTTTCAATCATGTTGCTCTATCCCCCAGCCTTATCTACATGCCATCCACCAACTATCTCCTCCCATCCATCGGCCTGGGATACTCATTCTGACTACCAATTGGTCATTATTATTGCACTGATAATAAAAACAATGTATGGGACAGTTATCCCATTATGTTACGGGCCGAAGCGTGCCCACTCGTAAGACCGTGCAAAAGATGGAGAATGCAATCCACGCTTTTGCTGATGACCTCAAATCAGTGCAGTTCATCTAAAAAAGAGTACCAAAGGGGTCAGGCCCCAATGGTACTATTTTTCAAAAATGATACAAAAGGGGCCTGCCCCCATTGGTATCATTTTAGTACTGCTCCTTCTCGTTGGGGAAGTCGCTGTTCTTGACATCCTCCACGTAGTGACCTACCGCGCTGGTGATGGTCTCGTAGAGGTTGGCGTAACGACGCAGGAACCGGGGGCTGAAATCGTTGTTCATGCCCAGCATATCTGCGCATACAAGCACCTGACCGTCCACTCCGCCGCCGGCACCTATGCCGATGATGGGGACCGATACCTCCTTGGCTACGCGCTCAGCCAGAGCGGCCGGAATCTTTTCAAGTACGATTGAGAAGCAGCCCACCTCCTCCAGCTTATGGGCATCGGATATGAGTTTCTCGGCCTCGGCCTCCTCTTTGGCGCGTACGGCGTATGTTCCGAACTTATTGATTGACTGGGGTGTCAGGCCCAGATGTCCCATGACGGGAATACCTATTTCTATCAAGTGACGCACCTGAGGCAGTATCTCTTCGCCTCCCTCCAGTTTAAGGGCATCGGCATGAGAAACCTTCATTATCTTGATTGCGTTGGTTACAGCCTCGGAGTCATTGATCTGATATGTTCCGAACGGCATATCCACAACCACGAGGGCGCGCTGAACGCCGCGTACCACTGACTTGGCGTGATAAATCATCTGATCCAGAGTGATAGGAAGTGTGGTCTGGTTGCCGGCCATCACGTTCGATGCCGAATCACCCACCAGAATAACGTCAATGCCGGCGCTGTCGACCATCTTGGCCATTGTGTAGTCATAGGCTGTGAGCATTGCAATCTTCTCGCCACACTGTTTCATCTCTCTGAGACGCTGTGTGGTAACCTTACGTTTGTCTTCAGTAATGTATCCCATTTTTGAAAGTTTTTTACGCCATGAGCGTATATAAATTAGGACCGCAAAGTTAGCACTATTATCAAGAGTTATTACTAAATTTGAATAGTTTAAACTCCCATGGGTAACAATTCACACCTGACTGTGTACAAGGCATCGGCCGGATCGGGCAAGACGTTCCGGCTTGCGGTGCAGTATATCACCATGCTGGTCAAGCAGCCTGAGGACTACCGTCATATCCTTGCCGTGACCTTTACAAACAAGGCTACGGCCGAGATGAAACAGCGTATCCTGTCGCAGTTGTACGGCATCGGGCATAACCTGAGAGGGTCCGATGGCTATTACAGCGAGGTTAAGAAAGCCGTCACGCTGAATGAGCAGACCATACGCCACAACGCCCTGCTTGCGCTTGACATGATACTGCAGGATTACGGCCGATTCCGTGTGGAGACCATTGACAGCTTCTTCCAGACCGTGCTGCGCAGCCTGGCCCGTGAACTCCACATAGGCGCCAACCTGACCCTTGAACTTGATACCGAGCTGGTCATTGACGAGGCTGTGAATGCCTTCCTGGCCGGCATTGAGCAAGACTCAAAGGATAAGCGCAACGTCATGGAATTTGTTGAGAACAACATTGAGAATGACAAGAGCTGGTCTATAGACGGCACACTCAAAAAGTTCTCAAAGGAACTGTTCCGCGAGATATTCATGGAGAGGGGTGATGAGTTGCGCCAAATACTCTCCCAGCCCGATGCCGTGGCCGATTACAAACGCAATCTGACATCGGCCCGCGACAAAGTCCTGCCTGGCATCGTTGAGAAAGTCAAGGCTACCGGTCAGAAAATGCTGGATGCCATTTCATCGGCAGGTTCAACGGTTGAGGATCTGAACAGATACGTCAAACCGCTGGTAAACAAGATTGCCGACGGCACTTTTGTAGATGCAGACCTGAGCAAGGGCAAAACCCTGGGCAATTGTCTGGAAAACCCCGACAAGTTCTATGACAAGGGAAAACTTGACAAATTACCTTATCTGTCAAATCTTGCCAGAGAATCCCTCTCGCCCCTTCTTGCCAAGGCCAAGGAGCTTTACGACGAGTATAACTACAACCGCAACTCATATAACGCCGCCCTGCAATACATCCATGAGCTGAGCCTGCTGCTTGGAATACGCGCCGAGATAGACCGTCAGAGCCAGGAGCAGGGCCGATTCATACTGGCCGATACGCCCCAGCTGCTGAGCCGTCTGTCCGGCAGCGACACATCATTCGTATATGAAAAGACCGGCAGTTTCATAGAGCACCTTATGATAGATGAGTTCCAGGATACCTCACGCCTTCAGTGGGGTAACCTGCGCCTTCTGCTCTGGGAGTGTCTGGCCATAGGCAAGGACTGCCTTGTGGTGGGCGATGTCAAGCAATCCATCTACCGCTGGCGTAACAGCGACTGGGATATCCTCAACTCCAGGATGGAAAAAGAACTGACAGTCTACCATCCGCAGATTATCCCCATGGAGCATAATTTCCGCAGTCACCAGAACGTGATAGACTTCAACAACGCCCTGTTTCCCAAGGCTGTGGAAATGATGCAGATGCACTACAACGGTCAGACCGGCGCCACCTACCCCGCCATTGAGACCGCCTACAAAGATGTAAAACAGGTCAGTTCCAAAGCCGACGGCCAAGGTTATGTCTTTGTACAGGCCAATTCCGATGATACTATATTCCAACAGATTGAGCAGCAGCTTGACAAACTGACCACCGCCGGAGTGCAGCAGACCGATATCGCTATCCTGTGCCGATATGGCAATCAGATAACAGATATAGCCGAGTGGTTTGCAGCAAACCGCCCGGAATACCGGATGATATCAAGCGAAGCGTTCCAGCTGGGTTCATCGGCATCGGTCCGCATTCTAATAAACGCCCTGCGCTGGCTCACGGACAGCTCTGACAACGTGGCCCTGGCTCAGATTGTATGGGAACGCGAGTGCAACATAGCCAAATCCGGATTATCGTTTGACCGCTTTATGGCCCAGGGGTTTGAGAACGCCCTGCCGCCGGCTTTCCGCAACGGGCAGGATTCGCTGCAAAATCTGCCCCTCTACGAACTTACCGAGAAACTCTACTCCATCCTGGAGTTGGACCGCATACCCGGACAGGACCAGTACGTAATGACCCTGTTCGATACCATCTGCCAATGGCTGAGCCGCAACCCCGGTGAGCCATCGGCTTTTCTCAAGGATTGGGATGACAAACTCTTCAAGACCCCTATCCCGGCAACCGATGCCAACGGCATACGCCTGCTCACCATACACAAGTCAAAGGGTCTGGAGTTCCATACCGTAATTGTACCCTACTGCAACTGGGACGTCATAGACACCCGCCACAACGAGCGCATCTGGACCAACCCCATAACCGACCCCTTCAAAGGCATGCCTCTGCTGCCCATAGGATTCAGCGGCAAGCTTGCAAACTCCGTATTCAACGATGAATACAAGCAGGAGGCCGGTCTGCAGACAGTTGATAATCTCAACCTTCTGTACGTCGCTCTGACCAGAGCCATAAGTAACCTGATAGTTCTGAGCCCGAAAGGCCGGGGAACCACCATGTCCGATGTATTGGTTTACGCCATATCGGCCGCTTTCAGTTGCCAGCCCGATGAACAGGACATCTACACCTATGAGAACGGACAGATCATGCCGCATACGGAGAAACAGGATAAGTCATCGGACAACCCGTTTGAACTCCAGCCCACTCCCCAGGCGCTGACAATGCGCTCCTACCCCATAAACGCCAGGTTCCGCCAATCGGGCGAATCCACCCGTTTTGTCCATTCCACCGATGATTCCGATGACCGCCAGGAGGAGTACATCCAGACCGGCAAGCTGCTTCACAACCTCTTTGCCACCATCCGTACGGAGGCCGATATAGACGCGGCCGTTGACAAGATGCTCAGCGACGGTCTGATAGAATCCCGCTCCAAGGCTGAGAGCCTCAAGCATCAGATATGTGACCATATCGACAAATCCGGCGTGCACGACTGGTTCAACGGCAATTATTCACTGTACAACGAAGCCTCTATCATCTATCGTGACGGAGGTACTCTCCAAGCCCGCCGTCCTGACCGCGTGATGATAAAGCCCGACGGCAGTGCGGTAATCGTGGATTTCAAGTTCGGCCGCGAGCGCGAGGAGTACCTCCACCAGGTCCGCGAGTACATGGACCTTCTGCGCAAAATGGGTTACCCCAGCATAGAAGGCCACATCTGGTACGTCTACAACAATAAAATCCAAACAGTATGAGAAGGATCCTTTTATTAGCAGCCATAGCATGCCTGCCGCTTGCTGCAGCACAAGGCAAACGCGCAAAGAATTACGTACCCAAAGGCTACCAGCTTGTTTGGCAGGACGAATTCAACGAGGGAACCGAGCCCGATGCCGCCAAGTGGACCCACGTGTTAATGCGCCAGGGCATGGTCAACCACGAGCTCCAGAACTACGTAAACCACGTCACTCCCGCAGGCACCCCCGTAACCCAGGTCAAGGACGGAACCCTGCGAATAAACTGCTTCAAAGAGGACGGCAAGATCTATTCCGGACGCCTGAACGGAAACGCACGCACCGGCTGGCAGAACGGCTACTTTGAGGCCCGCATCAAACTCCCCAAAGGCAAAGGCACCTGGCCCGCCTTCTGGATGATGCCCGCCGCCAACCGCATGCCTAACAACGGCTGGCCCCGCTGCGGCGAGATAGACATAATGGAAGAGGTTGGATTCACCCCCAACGAGGTCTCATCATCCATCCACACCCAAGCCTACAACCACACCAACAAGACCCACAAGACCCAAGCCGTTACCATCAAGAAAGCCGAGGGCGATTTCCACATCTACTCCCTCCTATGGACCGATGACGAAATCATAACCTACGTCGACGGCAAGGAACTGCTCCACCTGGAGAAATCCGTTCTTGGCAACACCCACGAAGAGTGGCCCTTCCACTACCCCTTCCACATCATCCTGAACCTGGCCTGGGGAGGAGACTGGGGCGGCCAGGAAGGCGTCGATGAATCCGCCCTCCCCGTCACCATGGAGGTGGACTATGTCCGCGTCTACCAGCTGCCTGCCGATAATTAGTATTCATGAATAATTGTGCCATTTAGACTGGCACAATTGTGATTGCTCTATTACTTAAACCTAAACCCCTCGAATTCGATGGGTTTAGGTTTAATTTCACGAGTCCCTTTAAACCTGAAGAACAAAAATGAATCGATGAAAAAGTAACGGAGTAACCGAAAAAAGTAACCAAGTTCCATTGAAAAGTAACCAAGTAAAAATAAAAGTGTCAGACCTCAATAAAAAAGTAACAGAGCTATACGAAAAAAGTAACAGAGCTCGGCAAGAAAGTAACATAGCTCATGCCCAAAGTAGATGAACACAACACCATTTTTAACCTATCTTTTTTCTTTGTTTTTCTCTTAGATTTCAATCATTTTTCTTCTTTTTATCGACTAAAATTACTATCTTTACAATTGTAGAGAGAAGATATAGTATATACCTCATTTCTCAATTTAAGCTTAGCCAGTGAAAATAGCACAAGTGTATTATAAATCAATAACTGTTTGCATAACAATAGCTTATGAAAGATCCTATTCCAAAAACTCAAATTGAGTTCAAAAACGCTCAAAGTATTGTTGTATCTGGTGACATCCACGGTGATTTCACCCAATTAGTTTACAAGTGTTGCGTTCAATATGAAATGAAGGACACCTTGATAATTGTGGCCGGAGATTGCGGTTTCGGATTTGAACGCCCCGGTCATTACGAAAACCTATACAGACGTTGTAGTGGTCGGCTTACAAAAAACAACAACTGGATAGTATTTGTTCGGGGAAATCATGATAATCCAGCATACTTCAACATTGCACCAATCAAACATCCCCGATGGATGACCGTTCCTGACTACTCAATACTGAAAGCGTGCGGCCATACCATTCTTTGCGTAGGCGGTGCCATCTCAATTGACAGGACATACCGAATGAGTAGCAGATACTACCACGAGTATCAACAACCTGATTCAATGGAGCCAAATGTATATTGGATAAACGAGCCTCCAAAATATGACCATGAATATTTGGAAATAATTGATAAGCAATGTGCTATTGACATAGTAATAACACACACTGCTCCTTCTTTCTGCGAAAGGACTTCACACATAGGGTTATCCAATTGGGCCGAAAGAGACAAAACTCTGCTGGATGACGTTAAGCAAGAACGTACAGTCATGGATAATCTATTAGGATATCTATATTCTAGAAATCATCCCCTATCTTATTGGTACTACGGTCACTTCCATCAAAGTTGGTTCAGTGAAATAGACGGAGTGAAGTTCAATTTGCTAGATTGCATGGAACTCAGGGAAATACCACCAAGAGATTATTTAAACTGTTGATAAAAAGATTCTTATTACCACGATTTTTAGAATTAAAGATACTATCTTTACAAATGGAGAGATAGCGGCTACGCAAAACATTGATATCCATATGAATATGTAATAGTATATCAATGAAAGAGCAACGTAAAAAAACAGATAAATATATGAATCAAGATATACATAAACTGGTTGAGAAGTACGAGGCAGATAGGAACATGTATCTGACTGACCGCTACAATGAGACACAGGTGAGGAGTGACTTCCTTGACCCGCTGTTTGAATTGTTGGGTTGGGATATCAAGAACAAGGCAGGAAGACCCACTAATGAACGTGAGGTGATTTTGGAAGAACCGCTAAAGGCAGGTGCTTCTGAAAACACCAAGAAGCCAGACTATACATTCCGCCTGTTTGCAGAGCGAAAATTCTTCCTCGAAGCAAAGAAACCGTGTGTGCATATCAACGATGTTGATGCACCAGCGCGTCAAACTCGTCGTTATGGATATACAGCCAACCTGAAAATCTCTGTTCTGTCGAACTTCGAGTACCTAATGATATATGATGCCTCTGTTAAAGTAGAGGAAACGGATACAAACCAAAAGGCACTAATCAAGAAGTACCACTACACCGAATACGAAGACAAATTTGAAGAAATCCAACGTTTACTTGGGAAGGATTCTGTTTATTCTGGCCAGTTTGATGAAGAATGGAAGGATATTGAGGTCCGCCTGAAACAATGGTCAGTTGATAAGCAGTTCCTTAAGCAAATAAATGAATGGCGTTTGTTGCTTGGCAAGGAGATTCTCAACGCAGACCCAGCCATTGATTTGGAACTGCTTGGTGATGAAGTTCAAAGCTTTATCAATAAGATTCTTTTCCTTCGTGTTTGTGAGGACAGAAATATAGAGACCTACAAGGATCTGTTGACAATAGCAGATGGCGGTAATTTCGATAAACTTCTGGAGAAGTTCAGAAAGGCTGATACGAAATACAACTCAGGACTGTTTGATCAGGCACTTTCTGGGCAAGTGGTATGTAATGCCAGTTCTGCGTTCTGGAGTATCATCCGACAGTTATACTTCCCTGAAAGCCCATATTCTTTCAGTGTGTTCTCATCTGATATTCTGGGACACATTTACGAAATCTTTATTGCCGAGAAATTAGCAATGAAGGATGGAGAATTGCAAATAGTCAAGAAGCCCGAAAATGAGGATCGTGATGTGGTAACAACACCAACTTATATCATTCGCGAAATCCTCAGACAGACAATCATACCACTTTGTAAAGACATATCTGCTAAAGAAATTCTGAAATTAAAGATAGCAGATATTGCTTGTGGTTCAGGAGCCTTCCTGTTGGAAGCATTCCAATTGCTTAATGATATTTTGATTGACTACTATATCCAGCACGATACTTCGAAACTTGTACAAATCGGTGAGAATTCTTATAAGCTGAAATACGCCGAAAAGAAACAACTGCTGAATAATTGCATCTATGGTGTCGATAAGGATTTTAATGCAGCAGAGGCCAGCAAGTTCGGGTTGTTGTTGAAATTGCTGGAGAATGAGGACTCTTCAAGTTTGATAAACGAGCGCCCCATTCTGCCCGATTTATCTAACAACATCTTCTTTGGTAATAGTCTTTTATCAAGTAGCGATATTAACGCAAAAGATACCAATGAAATAAACCCCTTTGATTTTGGTACCATGCGTTTCGATGCCATTATTGGCAATCCGCCCTATTTGACAACGGAAGGTATGAAAAATGTCACCCCCAAAGAACTTCCTTTGTACAAGCAGAAATATGCGAGTGCCTATAAGCAATTTGATAAATACATTGTATTCGTGGAAAGAGCAATGGATTTGTTGAAAGAAAACGGTTTGCTTGGCTACATTGTCCCATTGAAGTTTATGAAGGTTGGAGCTGGTCAGGAAATTCGCCGTATTATTGCAACACGAAAGAATCTCGAAGCCATAACGGCATTCGGTGCCTGCAAGGTGTTCCCAGGAAAGTCCAACTATACATGCCTTCTCATCGTCAAGAAAGCCGAACACAATACATTCAGATACAATGAAGTTAGCAGTTTGAGTCAATGGAAGTTGGCAGACAAGAATTTGTTGCCTACTGACACAAAGAGCTACAATGAAATATCTGAGGATATTTGGCCTTTGTTCCCTGAACGGCTGAGAGGGGCATATGATACAATCTTATCAAATAGCACTACCCTTCTAACAATTACTGGCGAGGACAACATCTTTAATGGTATCCAAACAAGCGCCAACAAGGTATATGTATTCCAGCCTAAGTCTGAAAGGAATGGCATTTATACCTTCGAGAAAGATGGCAAAGATTGGAAAGTAGAGAAAACGGCTACAAGACCATATTTCAAAACTTCAACTGGTGATGATGCTCTAAATACTTATCGCACATTTAAACCAAACGCTTGTGTGATATTCCCTTATAGGAAGAATAACAATGATAAATTGGAAATGATTCCTCTTGATGAAATCAAGCATGAATATCCCAAACTATACAAGTATCTTCTTGCTCATAAGAACATCTTGAACGCAGCGTCTCGTGACATTAAGCCAGAACCAACGACAACCAAAGAGTGGCATAGATATGGTAGATACCAGAGTCTTGATGCATGCAATCTTCCTGAAAAGATTATTGTAGGTGTGCTTTCTACTGGCGACAAATACGCTGTTGATAGCTGTAGTACATTTGTATCATCAGGTGGTACTGCTGGCTATTGCATGATTGCTTTGCCAGAAGAATCTCCTTATTCAATTTATTATTTGCAGGCTATTCTAAACTGTAAGTATTTGGAATGGATCAGTTCTCTTTATGGCGAGATATTTGGAGGCGGTTTCATCGCACGTGGAACAAAGGTTCTGAAACAACTGCCTATTCGCAAAATAGATTTTAGCAACGCAGACGAGCGTGTGGTCCACGATAGAATTGCTGATTTGCAAAAGCAGTTGATACAGAAGGGAGATGAGATAGACGCTGCTCACGGCAACAGACGTAAACTCACAATTCTTCAACGCCAGTTCGAGTTGTCTAAGCAACAATTAGCTGACTCCATCATGCACCTATACGGCATGGAGCAATATGACAGTATCATCCCTATAATCAAGGAACAATATGCAGCTGATTGAGGACGCATCAGAACAAAAACTGCGTGGAGCATATTACACTCCGCCAGCAATAGCCTCATTTATACTCCACTGGGGTATAAATGGTAGCACAAATGCTGACATATTGGAGCCGAGTTGTGGCGATGGAGTATTCTTGGAACAGATGGCTAAAGAGCATATGCTGTTTCATCATGCGACAGCTGTAGAATACGAATCCGCAGAGGCAGATAAAGCGCGAGCCATCGGGTTACATGATTCAGATGTAATTAATGCTGACTTCCATCAATACTGTTTAAATACAGAGCAGAGGTTCGACCTAGTCGTTGGCAACCCACCATTTATCCGCTATCAGTATTATGATGAAGGACAGCAAGAGTTAGCTGGTCAGATATTCAAGAAAGCCGAATTAAGGCGCTCTAAACTGACCAATGCTTGGGTAACGTTTGTAGTAGGATGTAGCTTGCTGTTGAAAGAACATGGAAAGATGGGGTTCGTTATTCCGTCTGAACTTCTACAAGTAACATACGCCCAACAACTGAGAAAGTATCTGGCCACATCGTTCAACAAAATAAACATTGTATCGTTCAAGAACCTGGTATTTGAGGAAATCCAGCAAGAGGTAGTGCTTTTGTTATGTGAACGTACCGGCACAGGAGAACACTTGATAGAGCATATTGAGGTAAAGGATGCAGAAGCATTACAGCAGCTTGACCCTCATCGTCTGAAACTCCCCACAAAACAGATTGATTTCCATGCAGATAAATGGACTTACTATTTCTTGGATAATGAAGAATTAGCGTTTTTAAACAAGGTCCGTTCCGCCGATATGCCAAGCATTGGGAAATATGCCAATGTAGAAGTTGGCATTACTACGGGATCTAATGGATATTTCACTGTTCCCCAAAGTGTTGTTGAATTGTACCAGTTACAACAATATGCACGACCTATGGTTGGACGTAGCGTACAGGTTAATAGTTTATGCTTCTCAAAGAAAGATTGGCAACAGAATCTATCCAAAGGTGCAAAAGCCAATCTACTGATTTTTACTCCCGGAGCAAAGGAAAATGGCAATGATGGTACAAAAGCATATATTGAAAATGGTGAACAACAGGGCATAAACGAGGGTTACAAAACAAGTATTCGTGATGATTGGTATGTTATACCTTCGATTAAACTATCACAAGCTCTCTTTCTGCGTCGCAATAATTTATATCCAAAATTTGTATTGAACGAGGCCAAAGCATATACTACAGACACAATGCACCGTGTGTTCATAAAAGATGGCGTTAACCACAAAGCATTTGTGGTCAGTTATTATAATTCACTATCTTTTGCTTTTGCCGAAATACTTGGCCGCAACTTTGGAGGTGGCGTATTAGAATTAATGCCTAGTGAAGTTGAAGGTATCTACCTCCCCTATCGTGAAGAGAATTCTGTTTTGTTTGATAAGGTAGATCAGATGGTCCGTAAAAAGAAGACAGCAGATGAAATACTAGATTTTACAGATAGAGAATTGCTAATTAATGGAATGGGCTTTACCGAAGAAGAAATAAAGTTGGCTCGTTCTATTTGGCATAAGTTGATGAGTCGAAGGCTTAATCGTGAGATGTTGGAAAAAGCCAAAGTTCAAAAAACCGATGAATCTCAAAAACAGACAGCAAGAGTTAAGCAATTGAACTTTTTAGATATACTCCAACAATATCCAGAGTACATAGTAGATAATACTATTGCTGAGCCGCGTTTGTTTCTTGAAAAGAAGCAAAATACAGATGTGGACCTCAATAAGAATATTCTAATCAGTCTGGTTAAGAACGACAATGTTGAACACTACCTTGACCAGTCTGCCAAGATTTATTATACTGGTAAGAAGTTTCCTTCATCCGTAGCCCTGAACAAACTGTTTTACTTTATGCCTTACATTAAACGTAAAGGCATACGTGATCTCTATCTCATCAAAATAGCTCGTGTGGGGACTCGCAAAGAGGGACAGCCAGATAATGACCCCAACGATTTCCGTTTGGTATTTGAAATTGAGTTTGTAAAAAAACTCTTCAAAGACTATAAGCCCGTTGAACTGGAGATTTGGCATACGTTTACGGATACGACGATGAAGGAGATATTAGACAAGTAATTGACACCAAGATGTTCAATCTCAATAATAAGATGAAAGGCCAAGAAAAAGAAATACCTGCTAATAATCGTTTTCATAATTGTGCATCGGAAAAAGAAATGGAAGGGCTCTATTTAATAGAATACATAGATATATGAGTTAGATAAATTGAAGAATAATCAATGAGTAACAAGGATAAACGTAGCCGAATAATTGAGGTCTGTTCAAAAGCCATAGGTAAAATGCCTTTTCAGACTAAAGACGGGAAAGAATTTCCCGTCAGAGGCTACTATATATGTCCATTGTGCAAGAAAACATTTAATCTACGGGAACTTAGCAACAAAAACGGTGAGGTGTTGACCTTGGAAGATGTGCCGCCTAAGTCTTTGGGCGGATGCCCAATTATTGTAACGTGCAAGAAATGTAATAGCACATGTGGGCATGATATTGATAATTGGCTTCTAAATGAGCTGGAACTTAAATATGGAGATAAAAATCAGCAGTCCGAAAAGACTGATGCCCTTTTGAACTCGCACGGAAAGAAAGTACATACGAAAGTTCGGATAGATAAAGACAAAACGATTTGTTTCGACATAAAAAGCAAGACCAACCCACCCAATGCCGTTGATGAATTTGTAAAAAGCGTGGAACATGATGGTAATAATTATAATATTCAAGTCCAACTCCATATAAAAAGGAAGAAAAGAAATGTTCAGGCTGCAAGAATAGCCGTACTTAAGTCGGCATATCTTTATGCCTTTCGGAAACTTGGGTATTATTACATTTTGAACGAAAGCCTAACACCCGTAAGAGAACAGATTCTGCATCCTGAAAAAGACATACTTCATAATACTTTTATAATTGGTGATCAAGACAATATGCCAACAAAGGCAAAAGATGGTGTTTATGTCGCATCATATAATAGTTATGAATTTATCGTTGTATTACTTACTTTTATTGTTCCATCTAATAGTTATAGATGTAGAGGCGTTGTTGCATTACCATACCCTGGATTGGAAGAAGATGGTTTGCATCTGTATCATGACATCCTTTACTACGACAGTAAAAAAGAAAGACGCCATTTCCAGATTCAAGGGCCTGCTAAAGTCACAGTTAGAAATGGAGATGGAACAATCATATATAAGTCTGAAGGCTAATGGAACAACAGAATGCTATCTATCGTTTCATTTGCGCCTTCGCCAACTTTTTTGACGATACGGGCGACAGTTACATTGTAATGGATGTGACTGTTAAGAAAGGTCTTGCTATCATGATTTCATAAATAAAAATATTTTACTCGGACTTAATAAATATGTCACTCCCCAAATTCATAATAACCAGAGCCGGAGTACTGCGCTTAGGGATGGTCCGTCAGCACAAGGACTTGCTGCAACCGGATGACGATTGCATAGGCGGCGGATATTATCAGTTTGACTTTACCTGCAACCGAATGATACTGGACCGGGCATCGTATGACTTTGGGATACCGCGGTGGAATTTAATCGATACACTGAAAGTTCCGGATGTATATCGCGGTCTGAGCATCGTCTACAAATATGACGATGATTTCCATGAAGATCTCCAGGTCAGCGACCAGCTAAAGATCGCGTATTACTAAAACTAAAACTATACCCAAACAAAGTTCTCCTGGCCAGCACCAATCTCAAAATGGTACTTGGCTATGCCCAGGTCAATCTGGGTATATCCCATCATGGAGAATCCTTTATTGGCACGCACTTGATGCGTGTTGTTATCTACGCCCAGATACTCAAACGAGAATTTCTGCTGGTTTACGGCAGTCGGCGCGAGCAAGGCGGCCTGAACTCCCTCTCTGAACCATGAGGGTGTGCTGTCAGTGGCGTTGCTCACCTGCTTTACGGTCTTGATCTTGTGCCCAACGCCCTGAGTCTCGCCGTAGCCAAGCGATATGTAACAGGTTATCTTTTCATCGGCCTCAAGCACATAGGTTCCCGGGATTTTGGAGTAAGAGACGCCTACCCAACAGGTGTTCAGGCCCAGTGTCTGTGCCAGCAGGACCAGTTGCTCGCCGTAGTAGCCTATCAGTTCGTCCAGGTCATCGGCCTTCTTTCCGGCCATCACGAAATAGCTGCTGACATTACGGAAACTGCCGTATTTGGCTATCGGGCCCTGGAAGGCTTTCTTTTCATTCAGAATGAGTTGGATATGTAATCGGCCATCACGGTTTATGTCCGATATCCGCTCCTCAAGAACCTTGACAACATCATCGGCCAACGGCTGGTCCTTATATGCCCTCACACTGTGACGGGCCTCAATTGCTTCAAGTAGTGTCATTGTATTGCCTTTTTTATTGGTGCTAAGGTAGTAAATTATGCTTGAAGTTATACTTCGCCAAAGTGTCCCACAACAATCGGCCTCAGAGCGTGCTCTCAGCGCGGTGCGTGTGGGACACAGCCCCTAAAATGGGGGTATGTAACACACGCACCGGCCCCACAGCGTTCCTGAGGCCTTTCGTTGTGGGACACTTTGGCAAAAAACCGACGAAAAAGAAGCGACATAAACCGTGAATGCACTCTTTTTCTTATTTTTGTTACTGATAAACAAAACAACATATGGTAAAGCACATTATCCTCTGGACACTGAATCCGGAGCTGAGCGAGAGTGAGAAGGAGGCTGTTAAGGCCGGAATCAAGGAGGGACTGGAAGGCTTGGTCGGTAAGGTTCCGGGGCTGATTGACGTAAAGGTGAATGTAAGCGGCAGGCTGGCATCATCAAATGCCGATGTCATGCTGGACAGCACGTTGGAAAGTGAGGAGGCCCTGAAGGCGTATGCCAAGCATCCGGCTCACGTGGCTGTGGCCGATACCAAGGTACGTCCCTACACCGTTCAGCGCAGTTGTCTGGATTTTGAGATATGAGGAAAGCACTTGTAATACTAATATCGGCCGTAATGTTATCGGCCTGCGCCGACAGCCCCAAGCAACTAATCAAACGGGCCGATGAGCTGTGCCGTTACATCCCCGACCATGAGTTGCTGGAAAAGTCCAGGGACTTTATGACGGCCGATTTCTACGCCGTTCTGGACACCATGTTCTACCGTCTGCCGGCGCATGAGGCCATGGACCATGAGTGGCTCTACTACTTTGTGACCGGCAACGGCGGCACCATTGCAGATTTCACGGTGACCGGTGTAGAAAAGACAGATAAGACACACGCCACAGCAACCGTGAGCGTCCGCCAGAAGTGGGAGCTTTTCGGCTCACACTATGATATCTACCAGAACATGCACTCCAATCAGGATGTGCGCGAGGCCGTGCGCCGCGAGCAGTTGGGCGAGTATGTAAGATTTCATAACATCAGCGTATATTATTACAAAGACTACGGCTGGGATGCCGTAAAATTATAAAGATATGGAACCGTTCCTTAAGACAGTAGCACAGGATCTGTACGGCAAGTACGGCGCTCAGGGCGGCGGGCTGGCCGATATCACGGTGGTTTTCCCAAACCGCCGCGCCAGGCTGTTCTTTGATGACTGGCTGTCAGCCTGCTCTACACAGCCTGTATGGTCACCGCAGTACACAACCATTGAGGAACTGTTCCAGTCTCAATCCGACCTAAGGGCAGCTGACCGCATTGAGATGGTCACCCTGCTCCACAAGATCTATCAGGAGGTGCTCCATACCGATGAGTCGCTTGACAGTTTCTGGTCATGGGGCGAGCTTATGCTGGCCGATTTTGATGATGTGGACCGAAACCTGGCACCCGCCGACCAGCTGTTCAGCCTGCTGCGTGAGCAGCGTGAACTGTCTGACACATCTTTCCTGACCGACGATCAGAGAAAGGCCCTTGAGCAGTTCTTCGGCGAGATGAAAGACGCCCAGCCCACCCAACTGCGTGAGCGTTACCAGGCCGTATGGAGCGTACTGGGCACCATCTATGAGCGCTTTGGCAAACTACTAAACGACAAAGGCATAGGCTACAACGGCATGATTCAGCGCCGAGTAATAAGCAATCTTGATACTGACCGCCTCACTGCCCGCCGTTACGCATTCGTGGGATTCAACAGCCTGGACGGAGCCGAAAGGGAACTGTTCCGCGCCATACAGAAGGCTGGCAAGGCTCTCTTCTACTGGGATTATGACCCGGCCTATACGGAGAGCAACCTGCTGCATGAAGCCGGAAGGTTTCTTCGTGACAACCTCAGGGAGTTCCCCAACGAGTTGCCGCGAGAGCGGTTTGACGGCATGCACAAGGCCCGTCTTACCATCGTGGAGGCATCGACCGATAACGCCCAGGCGCGTTTCATACCGCAATGGCTCGAATCGCTCAATATAGAAAAGGCTGGCAAGGAGACCGCCATAGTCCTGGCCGATGAAAACCTGCTGCAGCCCGTGCTGCACAGCATACCGCAGCAGCGCATAAACAATGTGAACATAACCATGGGTTACAAGCTGTCAGAGACATCGCTCTACAGTCTGGTAAACGCCCTGATTGATATGCAGCGTCTGGCTGCCAGGAACAAAGGCAGGCTGAGCATACAGTCACTGAGCCGTGTGCTGGGCAACCCCATGACGGCAGCCCTGTGTGCCGATGCCCCCAAGATACTTGAGGATCTGCGTGCCAGCCGCCGTATGTTCCCGGATACCACCGCCCTTACCGCCAACGGAAAACTGGCAGTGATGTTCGGCACTGTAACCGATAACCAGTCATTGCTCCAATACCTTCTGGATGTGCTCAAGGCACTCGTACCGGTTATACGAGAGCGTGCTGACGACACCCTGTTCCAGCCCCTTAACCAGGAGTCGCTCTACCGCATATACACCCAGATCAACCGCCTCAACTCCCTAATGGAATCCGGAAGTCTGGACTTAAGCACCGATACGCTGTGCCGTCTGATACGCTCCATACTGTCAACAACAACCGTACCCTTCCATGGTGAGCCCGCCGTAGGAATGCAGATTATGGGACTTATCGAGACACGAAACCTGGATTTCAGGAACGTGCTGCTGCTATCGGCACAGGAGGGTGTGCTGCCCAAATCCGGCCAGAGCGCATCATTCATCCCGTATAACATACGCGTGGCATTCGGACTGACCACCATGCAGGACAAAAGTGCCGTTTCATCGTACAATTTCCACCATCTGCTCCAGAGGGCCGAGAACGTGACCATGGTATATAACGGCAATGCCGATGCAAGCGGAATAGGAAAAGGACAGATATCGCGTTATCTGCTGCAGCTCATAGTGAGCGGTGTCGACATTAGCCGCATCACACTTAAGACAGACCGCCAGGAAACTGACGTAGAGCCATTTAGCGTAGACAAGACACCTGCCGTCCTGGAGGAGTTGTGCCGCAAGTATGACTACGCCAACCCCAAGACATACCTGTCTCCATCGGCCCTGAACAGATACATGAACTGCCCGCTCCAATTCTATCTGGCGCAGATAGCGGGCCTTAAGAAACCCGATGACACCGACACCGAGATAGACTTCGCCATGTTCGGAACACTGTTCCACAAAAGTGCGGAGTTGGCTTACAACTATCTGTCATCGGCTGGTCAGACCATAACCGCAGCCGCCATTGACTCACTGCTTAAGGACACCAAGCGTCTTGAGGGATTCGTGCAGCAGGCTTTCAACGACGATTATTTTGCCCGCAAGGCCGTTGATAAGGCCGATTACAGCGGCACCCAGTCCATCAACTTTGACGTGATACTCAAATACCTGCGCCAGATTCTGCGCATGGATATGGAACTGTATGCCCCGTTCAATTACGT
The DNA here is from genome assembly GCA_024398635.1 of Bacteroidaceae bacterium. GTDB lineage: Bacteria > Bacteroidota > Bacteroidia > Bacteroidales > Bacteroidaceae > Colenecus. The sequence goes on from JAKSIV010000012.1 coordinate 26,570, forward strand.
AGGCAGCGAGGATAAGGGTTACCAGCATGTCATTGAAGTTCCGGATCCGTTGCACAAAGGTTCAATGAAACAGATACGCCTTAAGGGTATCATTGACCGTCTGGACAGCAAGGACGGAATACTGCGCATTGTGGACTACAAGACCGGATCGGACAAAGGCACACCGGACACGATAGATCAACTGTTCCCGCCCACCGACAGCAAGAAACGCAAGAGCCAGGCCTTCCAGATATTCTACTACGCATACATCGTGAGCATGCAGCCGCAGTTCAGCAAATACCGTCTGGCCCCCACTCTGCTCTACACCCGTTCATCGTCCAAACCCACGGCCGATGACATCTACTACTCCATAGGCGACAACACGATTATGGATTTCAGTGCCCAATACGGACAGGAGTTTGAAGAAAAGCTCAAAGGGATAATATCGGATATTTTCAATCCCGAAACTCCCTTTGAGCCCACTAAAGATAAGGAGGCCTGCAAGAGATGTGATTTCAGCAATCTCTGCGGCCGTAATTAATTCTGTTTATCTGGCCAGCGGATTACCAAGTTCCGATGCCTCTACATCATTCTCGTCCAGCCTGAATATCATGAACTGCTGGTTGTCTTTGGTGAGCGGCTTCCAGTCGCCGCCGTCGGGACCGCAGGGGTCACCGTACTTGGCAAAGTTGGACCATGCGGTAAGCATCTTCTCCGACAGGTCCCAGTCACCCTGGGTCCAGGGGCGCCAGCAGTGCTTCAGTGACTTGAACACAAACCACAGGTCCGATGAGTGGAATGCACCTCTAAGGCGCTGTGTCACCTCCGGATGGTTGCCGTCATCGGGCAGCGGACGGGCAAACTGATAGGCGTATGCCTTGCCGCCCATCTCCTCACGGTTAAGACAGAAGTCCACAATCTGTGTACCCATATTGCCTGCATCGTTCAGTGTGTAGCCAATCAGGTAAGGAACCTGTGCCAAAGATCCGTCCAGGCAGGCATCATCGAATGACTCGGTTAGCACATATCCGTCTATATAAGGTGATATGGGAGATGCGGTCAGTATGCTGCGCTTTCCGGTTACGTTGGTGTAGAGTCCGCCCAGCGCGAAAATGGTCTCGGTGCTGGCACCGCGCAGCTGACGCAGAGTGGTCAGGTTAGCCCAGTCACATACCTCCTTGGTCGATGCCTCGGCCTCGGCCAGTGTGGTCATACCCTGCTGGGGCATCCCCATTCCCATACCCATTCCGCGACCTGCAGGTGCAGTGGTAGCCTGCGGGCGGGACTTTACAAGTCCGCTTCCGCTCATTATAACAGCCTTGTTGAACAGGCCCTTAGTCAGGGGTGATGCGCTCAGGAACTTGACGCTGCGTGATCCGGCGCTCTGTCCGAATATCATCACGTTATCGGGGTCACCGCCAAACTGGGCTATGTTCTTCTTGACCCACTTCATAGCCTCAATCTGGTCCAGAGTACCCCAGTTGCCTGTTGCATGCTCGGGATCCTCGGCCGATAATTCAGGATGTGCAAAGAATCCGAACGGACCTACACGGTAGTTGAATGATACCAGCACAACATCTTTGTTAGCCCACTCCTGTCCGTCAAACTCAGGCTCCGATCCCCAGCCCTCACGCATGCCGCCGCCGAATATCCAGATGGCAACAGGCAGTTTGGCATCGGTCTGACCCGGTTTCTTGGTCCATACATTCAGATAGAGGCAATCCTCGCTGTAGGGAGCCTCATCGCCGTAACCCCACTCAGTAGTGTAACCGCCGGGATAATGGGCTGCCTGGAATGGCGGATGACCGAACTTGTCACAGAGTTTTACACCCTCCCATGGAATAACAGGCTGCGGAGCCTTCCAGCGGTTCTGACCTGTAGGAGGTGCTGCAAACGGGATTCCGCGGTAAACGGTAACTCCCTTGATATCGGTAGGAACGCCCTGTATCTGTCCACCCTCAATGGTGAGCACGGGGCCGCCGTCCTGAGTGCCGCATGCCACAAGAGCCAGCATGCCGGCCAAAGCTAAAAACAGTTTCTTCATAAAGCACTTTGGTTTAATGCCGTGAAAGTAATAAAAACTTTCTAATTTTGAACTGAATATGGCAAACAACATCACTGAGCAGTTTATACGTGAACATCTTACGGCCGATATCCGCACATTGGCATTGGGCAATCACCCTCACGGAGTGGACATGCTGTATGCCCTGACGCAGATTTCCGGGTGGCAGGCCGCACGTCCTAAAGTGCCGCTTTGGGCTACTACAGAGGGTATTGTCTATCCCAAGCATCTATCGCTTGAACAGTGTACATCACAGTATATAGCTCAGTATAAGGCTTCATTCATAGAGAGCCTTCTTGGCTCCGGATTCAAAATGGCCGATATCACCGGTGGATTCGGTGTGGATTGCTTCTTTCTGTCTAGGAGCGCCTCTCAGGTTTACTACAATGAGATGTCGGCTGAACTCTGCGACTGCTCCCGCGCAAACTTCAAGGCTCTGGGACGGCCGGAGATTGAGATAAGTTGCAGTACAGCAGAGGAGTTTGTTACCAGTCTTGCCCCTGATAGTCTTGACCTCATCTATCTGGACCCCGCCCGCCGCGGTGATGCCGGCCGCAAACTGGTATCAATCAGTGACTGCCAACCTGATACCGTAGCGCTCCAGAATGACCTGCTGCGCATATCGGCCAACGTGATGGTCAAACTCTCGCCCATGCTTGATGTCAGTAAGGCTTTGACAGAACTTCACAACGTAAGTCACGTTTTCATCATAGGATTGGAGGGGGAATGCAAGGAGATCACCCTGCTCATGCAGCGCGGTTTTGAAGCCGAGCCCACCATCACCGCAGTGGACATAAAAGCCGACGGAACTCCGGAAAGTGCGGTTTCATCGGCCAAAAGCACCGATAACGCCCTGCCTCTGCCCATTGCAAATCCGGAGCAGTTGCAGCCCAGCACCTACATCAGCGAGCCATCGGCCCCCTACATGAAAAGTGCCCTGTTCCGCACCATCGCCGCTCAGACCGACACCGCCCTGCTCCATCCGGACACCCACCTGTTCTGGAGCAAAGAAAAGCCGGAGAAATTCCCCGGCCGCACATTCCAACTGGAAGGAATCATCCCCTTTGACAAACGCTCGCTCTCCGCATTGGTCAAAACCCAAGCCAACCTATCAGTAAGGAACTTCCCCGAGTCAGCCCCCCAACTCCAAAGCCGTCTCAAACTCCGCGACGGAGGTCCCCGCTACCTCATCGCCACCACCCTAGCCGACTCCCGCCGCATCCTCCTGGACCTTCGCAAATCCTGACTCCCCGCTCACCAAAGTGTTGTATCTTTGCACCCGCAATGAAAAAACAGAGCAACATCGCAATAGGAATGGCGGCAGGAATAGCGGCAGGAGTGTCATACGGAATGAACCCGCTGTTTGCCAAGCCCTTGCTGGCCGATGGTGTCTCCATACCTACAATGCTGTTTTTCCGATACGCGATATCGGTCGTAATAATGGCTGTGTGGATGAAACTGAAAGGAGAATCCTTCCGCGTCAAGGCCGATGAGTTCAGGCTGCTGGTGGTACTGGGCCTGCTGTTCTCCCTAAGCAGCCTGTTCCTGTTTGAATCCTACAGGTTCATTCCGTCCGGGCTGGCCACCACTCTGGTCTATCTCTACCCCATTTTTGTGGCGCTGATAATGGTGGTGCTCAAGTCTTACCCCAACTGGCAGACCTGGATTGCAATTGCCGTAACGTTTGTAGGTGTGATTTTGCTGAGCCTGCCGTCCGGCAAACTGTCACTCCATGCAGGCGGAATGATTCTGGCTGCCCTGTCTGCCCTAAGCTACGCTTTCTATCTGGTCATAGTAAACCGCTCCACACGCATCAGCCACATATCCAATCACACGCTCACATTCTATGCATTAGCAGTTGGAACCGTATTATTCCTGTGCTATCAGTACACCAGCCATGTGCCATTCATGAATGGAGTAAGCACCTGGAAATCAGCACTCAGCCTGACCGGTCTGGCCATATTCCCCACCATGATTTCCCTGCTCACCCTGGCCATAGCCACCCGTCACATAGGCCCCACCCGGACTGCTATCCTGGGAGTGTTTGAGCCCGTAACCGCCATATTCATCGGCACACTGCTCTTCCTGGAGCCCATCACCCCGCGCATGGTCATCGGCATAACCCTCTGCCTTGCCGCCGTACTCTTCATGTCCCTCCACCGCCCATCAAAATAGTACAAAAGGGGACTGTCCCCTTTTGTATCATTCGCTCTTGACCACATCGGCCGGATTGGCCCGCGACGTGACAATGACACGGTGACCTACAGTCAGCAGGATAAGCAAAGCCATACCCATCAGGGCCGATGCATATATCCACCAACTCACTGGAACCGTCTTGGCAAACTGCTGCAGCCAGGGTTTCAAAGCGATAGTGCCTGTTGAGAATGCCAGGGCCGATGCCACCGCAAGCGCCACGCCATACTCCTTGAGCAGGATATAAGAGATCTCTGCGATCTTGGCACCATGCACCTTACGTATGGCTATCTCACGACGGCGCTCCTGACAGGACAGCGTAACCACCATATAAACGCCGGACACAGCAATCAGCATACAGGCCACCGCCAGAATCAGCATTATCTTAAGCAGATTATCGGCTGGCTTTATGAATTCTGACAGCCAATCGTCCATATATGAGCATTTTACATCTAAAGGTGCATCCTTGATAAGGCTGTCCAATGCCGTAGAGAACTCCTTTCGCATATCGGGATTGATCGATACGGTCATTCCATGGTTGCCATTGTATTCTCCCCTACGGTACAAGCCCATCCAGTGTTCCTGCATATTGTTCACCACAAGCGGAATGGGATCTGACAACGGACCATCCAGATACACATCCCCTATTACCGCAACGATGGTTTGCGTGAGACCAGCTCGCCCCGCATGATAAACTATCTTTCCCAGAGGATCTTCAAGCCCCAGCTTACGGCACACATTCTCAGATATTACTATCTCATCGGTTCCGATAACATCCGGCAGACTGCCTGCTATAACCTTGAATCCGTATGCATTATTGCCCACGTTGTCTATGGGCAACTCTATAACGCGGACCTTGAGAGTATCATCAGGGCTTAACTGTATATCATATCCTTGAGAATACTTGTTTAAGGACACCAAACTATAGTTCAGGAATCTGCACTCATTAACCATGGGCAAACCATTCAACTCTGTCTTGAGCCGGTTAAGGAACTGTTCACGTGTCTGTGCTATATCCTGCTTTATACGAACCTGCTCATCCCTTTCAGGTGGCTCCATGTAGTTTACTTTGGTCCAATAGATATCATCATCACTTCCCACATCCAATACCGCCACACCATTGGTCCCTACGCCCCAGAATTCACTGCGTACAAAATTGAGCTGATGTATTATCACTGCAGTAAAAAGTATGCAGAACAGGCTGATGGTTAACTGCACCGTCAAACCGGTAATTCTGAAACGCCTGTTGCGCGAAGTTCCTTTTGTCATAACTGCGCTCAGCGATCCTTTCAGCATATAGGTCATTGAAATGACACCTGCAATCATCGAAAGCGCAAATATCACCGCCATGACAGCCGCGCATCCCCATAATATCCGGCCGGGCAGACCTCCTATCAGGGTATACTCAGAGAACGGATCCTTAACCCACAGTATGACAACAATTGCAATGGAGAGTGAAATCAGGAACATCACAGCCAGTTCAACACACATCATCTGTAACAGTTTCCTGAAAGACGAGCCGCATGAAAGGCGCAGTCCCATCTCCTTTCTTCTGCCAGTGATACGTGACACCGTCAGAGTGATACAGTTCACCACTGCACATAATATAAGGAGCAGGCTTATGAGCATAAAGATCCTGATATGTCTGATATCCATCGGACCCTTTATATTCTTGAGGTGTAACTTGCTCACATTGGTCAGATTCAGATCGTATTTGTCATGGAACTCAGCCGTGAACTTATCTAAATCAACACCTTTGCGTACCTTGATAAATCCCATTGGACCGTCATCTGACATGCGATAGTCATTCACATATTCATCACTCCATTCTTTTGGCGTGAAGCCGATGTCATCCAAAGGGTTATTTATGCGGAATATCCTATTGTTGGCGTTACGGGATACTTTCAGGAACGAATGGTTGATGTCGCTAAAAACGGCAACCACTTTCATACCGGATTCATCGTCATCATTTCCTGCCATTGTAACATTGTCCAGAATTCTGTTGTACTGACCAACTGTAAGCAACCTGCCTATGGGATCAGTATTGCCAAACAGTTCCTTTGCTACGCTTTCTGAAATTGCAACACCATTCACCTTTGTCTGTTCAAAATCACCCGCCACCGGTTGTATTCCAAACATCTTCACGAAATTATCATCCAAACGCATCCAATTAGCCAGGAACAGATCAGCCGTGCCCACCATCTCGACCTGTGGATCATTGGCGATTATGCTCAGTGCAATATTACTGACCGGAGTATAGACTTGGTTCATGGTCAATCCACCGGAAACGGCGAACATTCGTTTCCAGTCCGTATACTGCTTGTCATACGTGCTGTCAAACCAATACCAGTAAGCAGACAGGGAGAATGCTACAAAACCTACAGCAAGCCCCAGTATGCAGATTGTGTTCTGGAGTGCATATTTGCGTAAGTTACGCAGGGCAATCTTGATGTAATGCAAAAACATAATAAGGACTTTTGTTTAGCGCCAAAATTACATCTGCGCGGGTCCAATCTCCAAGAAAAAAGAACTCAATCAGCAAAAACAGCGCAAAATCGTCCAATTTTTTGACACTTGGCAAGCAAGCGCTAGTTTTTCAGTCCTTGAAACTGATAAGGCCGTTGCTGACAGCGAACGCAACGCACTCAATTATAGTGTCATAGCCCAGCTTGTTCTTGATGCGCTCCTTATAGCTCTCAACGGTATTGGATGATATGTTCATCACGGAGGCTATCTGCGTGTTGCCGTAGCCCGATGCCGCATACTGCAGTACGGCCAGCTCCTGGACCGAGAGCTGATGTGGCTTTCCGTTCCTGATGTTATCGGCATTCCCGAACAGACGGGTAAGCAGATCCTTGGAGATAGTGTCGCCAAAGAAAATGCAGCAGCCATCGGCCACATTCTTTGATGCCGACACAATGACATCGGCCTCAGAATCCTTTGCAATATATGCGTTTGCGCCCGATACAATGGCACGGCAGATAAAATCCGGATTCTTATACTGTGACAGCACAAGCATCTTTACGCCCGGATGTTTATCCTTGATCTCACGTAAAAGTTCCAGTCCGTCGGCTCTCTTCTCGAGGCAGACGTCAATTATGGCCAGGCTTATGTCGTCATTCTGCTCCAGCATCTTCAGGGCCTGCTCGGAGTTACGAGCCTCATAAATCCCATCCACCCAATCCGCAGCCTGGAACGCCATCCTGAGTCCCATCAGGAAAATCTGCGAGTCATCTACCAGAAGAATCTTCTTTGTCTGAGCCATTTCATTGTTTATTAAGTGTTACAGTAAACGAGCATCCCCCTTGCGGAAGATTCCTGACCGATATCCCCGCACCCATCCTGAGCAAGAGTTCACGTGAGATAATCAGCCCCAGTCCTGTGCCTTTCTCGCCCTGGGTGCCTTCAGTGGAGTGCATCTTGTCTATCCTGAACAGGTCAGACAGCTTATCCTGACTGATTCCGGGCCCCTGGTCGTTGACCGATATCTCCGTTGCCCGTTCAGTATCAACCGCCATAACCGTTACCGTTCCGCCCGGATATGAGTACTTGACCGCATTCTCCAGAATATTCCTGAGTACCGTTACCAGCAATTGGCGGTCACATGACACCATCAGACCGGCAGGCATCTGCTTCTCAATGCTTACGCCTTTAGTTCTGGCACGGTCACTGACATTTGACAGCGAACGGTCAATTATCTCATCCAGCGCAACCTGCCGGATTTCGGCCTTGATCATATCATTCTGGCTGATGGCCCAAAGCAGCAGGTCCTCAAGTATATCCCGCGTGCTGTTGGAGACGTCACGCAGGGTATCCACTCCGTTTTTAAGTGATTCATGATCAAGCGTATCAATATGGGCCGATAACTGCGAAGCCAGCTGTGCCACCCCTGTCACGGGATTCTTGAGGTCATGCGATATGATGGAGAAGAAACGGTTACGGGTCTCTATCTCGGCTCTGAGTTCCGATGTCTTGACGTTCACAGCCTCTTCAAGTCTTGCCTTCTCAATCCTCAGATTACGTTCCCTGAGCCATACGAACAGCCACAGAAGGGTTCCGGCAACCAGCAGATAGAGTATGATGAACGGCCATCTGAGCAGCAACGGAGGCCGGATCACTATGGGAATTGAGAGTTCGTCTCCGTGCTCCCATCGGCCAAAAACATCTGTGCACCCCACTCTGAGCGTGTATCTGCCGGGAGTAATTCCTGAGTAGTTGACCTTGTCCTGCTGCCAGGTGGTAGGAATCCACTCGGTATCATGTCCTTCAAGCTTGTACCTGTACTCAACATTTCGGCCCACAGGAATATCCGTCACAGAAAACGACAGCTGCAGATGTCCGCCTTCAAGGGTAAAATCACTAACCTTGAGATGCAAACCGGCGGATGCGGCAATCAATGTATCAGGATTGAAAGTGACATAGCCCGAACTGCCGCCGAATGCAAGGCCACCGTCATGAAGCGGGCATGAGACCCGTTCACTGAATATATCCTGCGATATACCTGTCCACGCCGGAACCTTTCCGCAGGTAGAGTCAGTATCTATAAATAACAGACCCTCATCGGTTCCGGCCCAGATGCGTCCGTTACGGTCTGCCTCAACGCTGTTTATCTTCATGCCGTCGGCCATCCAGCCGGTGCTGTCACCGTCATTGAGTACAAAAAGCCCGCGATGAGTGCCTGCATAAACGCGGTCATCGGCCACGATGGCCAAATCGGTTATGTTGTCATCGGTAATGTATTTCCTTACCAACCTGGTATCGGGGTCAATTATGTTCAGCCCGGCAAAGGTGGTGCCGTAATAGATACGGCCCTTGCTGTCCTCGATGGCGCAACTGCCCAGACGGGAACTTACATACTCCGGTTTGTCCACATCGGGAGTTGGTCTTTTGAAAGGACTAAGCCACAGGGGAGGCTTGAACTCCCCTTTACTGCGGTCAAACAGGTTGAGTCCGTAACCCTCCCATGTAATGCACCACAGGTTGCCCCGGCTGTCCTCCAGGAACCCGTTATACCAGTTGGCGCCAATCAGGTCACCCGAATAGACTTTATCCTGAAGGGGCAGTATATCACCGCGCAGCACATATCGGCGCGTAACTCCGGTAGCGGGATCGAACCTGTCAAATCCTTTGCCGAATTCCCAGTATCCGGTGTAGATACACCCTTGGCTGTCCTCATAAAGGCTGGTTATGTTGTCTTCTTTGGTGCCTACCCACATCCGGCCGTTACGTGCCTCCAGCAATGCGGTTATGTTATCGCCCTGACGGTGGTTCTCAACCATATTTATAAGACGCGTATATACCGCCACACCTTTGTCGCCGCCGAACCATAAGTTTCCCTGCCTGTCCTCAAGCACGCAGTAAAACTCCGACGGACCGGGTGAATATGGATCTGATGAATCGTGCCGGAACACCTCACTTCTTACAGGATCATCCTCTTCAACTATCGCAATTCCGCTGTATCCGGCAGCCCAAAGACGCCCATTACTGTCTCTGAGAAGGCGGCAGTGTGCTATTGGCATAGGGCCGATGTTCACAAACCTGGTGCCGTCAAACGTCATCAGCATCGTAGTAAAGTCATCGAATCCTATCAGCCCACCGTTCCTGCCGGGAGCAAAGCTGCCTATACACCCGCTCCCTTCATATTCCTGCAACTGCGCCGTCTGTCGGTCAATAACCTTCTTTCCGGCTACCAGACGCCCGCCTATCCATATATCGCCCCGGGCATCGGCATACAACTGGTTGTAATAGTAATCCCCTTCAACAAGACCTGTACCGTATGATGACCGGGCCACAACCGGGAATGACTCATGGGATATGTCAATCTTCTCTACTCTCCAGTCATTGTATGTCACCCACAGATATCCTTCAGCATCACAAAGTATTGCCCTCACATAACCGTCTATGCTGCATGCCTTTATCTCCTGCCCCTCCATCAGGCATAGTCCGGCGGATGTTCCTATCCACAGCCGGCCGTCCTTATCCGTCTCCAAAGCGTTGATCTGGTTGTCCGATAAACCATCGGACCGTTTGTAAACCTTGAATGTACAGCCGTCAAACCTGTTCAGACCGTTTGTGGTACCTATCCATATAAAGCCGTCCTGGTCCTGCAGCATGGAGAGTACTGTGTTGGAGCTCAGACCATCGGCCGATGTAAAATTCATGAAACGCGGCGCAGCACCCCTGACCGGCAGCATGCCGTGGGCCAAAAGCAATATCAGGAATGTCAAAACAAATCTGCGCATATACATATTAGAGTCTGCTAAGATAGTCAATGATTTTTACAGGACAATCATAACTTCACCTCACGCGATGTGGCGGATTCCACCACACCCCCAATCAGACATATGGATACTTTTGCCGTAAACAATAATTTGAATTATGAGAAAAACTACTTTGACTGTTATGGCATTGCTGGCATTATGCATGCCGGCCCGTTCACAGAATGTGATTATGACTGACCGTATGAGCAGCGGCGGATTTGAGCCCATTCCTAAGGAACTGGCAAATGACGGTGTGGCCTATATGGCTGTTTATGATTTCCACGACAAAAGGACTCAGGCGGAACTTATGGTTGCCCGGAGCCAATCGGAAGTAAAGGCATCGGTAAAAATCGACAACTCTGAGACAGCCAGCAACTACTGGCAGAAATCCGCCAACGGCACCGACTGGGAGTTTGATTTCTCCGATAATTCCGATTCCGGATATGAGCCCACCCTGCTCAGTTTTGAATATCGTGACGTGGACAACTCATATTATCCCACATCAAAGGTTATGATCAGCCAGAACCTTTTCAACTCCGATGACAAGTGGGAGTACATTGTGGCCGATGTGGACTTTCTTGATACTCCGGACCAGGGTTCGGAATATACTCAAGATGATATGACCTATCGCCATATTACAAGGATCAAGGTCATCAAGGGATTCAAGATCATGAATCAGGACGGAACAGAACTGGCTTATTGCAAAATGCCGGACAGCGAGCAACACGGCCAGTTCACTATGGAACTAACAGGATATTACATTGCCAAAATAGATGGGATGCTCTACATGTCAACCCTGGAGCTGATCGGGCGCAAAGATGATTACCGCACGGAATATCATTGCGGTATGTACCTTATCAATCCCAAGACAAGCTCGATTCAGGCAATCGGCAGAGTAAGCACACGCATGAGCGTAAGCAGCACGGACCAGACCATCAACGTAATGGTGTCCGATGCAAAATCCGGTGAGAAAGTATCAGTCACAAGTATGGACGGCCGTCTTATCGGCACAGCCCAGGCATCGGAATCACTCTCCTTCCCCCGGCCTGATTCCGGCTCCGGCATCTACAACATCACTCTCCAAAGCCCCGACGGAACCCAAACCCTCAAGGTAAAATGATACAATTGGGGACAGACCCCTTTTGTATCATTTTGGGAAAATAGTACAAAAGGGGTCTGTCCCCAATTGTATCATTTTAGCGGGAGAGCTCTTCAGAGAGGAAGCGGGAGGTGTAGCCTTTGCCCAAGGCGGCTACCTGCTCAGGAGTGCCTTGAGCCACAATCATGCCGCCACCGCGACCGCCTTCGGGGCCGATGTCGATGATCCAGTCGGCCTGCTTAATGACGTCCATGTTGTGTTCAATCACGATTACCGTGTTGCCCTTGTCAACCAGGCGGTTAAGCACACCCATCAGGACGCGGATATCCTCAAAATGCAGACCTGTGGTAGGCTCGTCCAGTATGTAGAGAGTCTTGCCGGTATCGCGTTTGGAAAGCTCTGTGGCCAGTTTCACGCGCTGGCTCTCACCACCCGATATGGTGGTTGATGGCTGGCCCAGCTTAAGATAACCTAGGCCCACATCCTGCAGAACCTTTATCTTATTAAGTATGGTAGGAACGTTCTCAAAGAACTCCACTGCCATATTGATGGTCATGTCCAGAATATCGGCAATAGACTTGCCCTTGTAGCGCACCTCCAGGGTCTCGCGGTTGTAACGTTTGCCGTGACAGACCTCGCAGGGCACCATCACGTCGGGCAGGAAATTCATCTCTATGGTCTTGTAGCCGTTACCGCCGCAGGCATCGCATCGGCCGCCGGAGACATTAAACGAGAACCGGCCCGGCTTATAAGCGCGAATCTTGGACTCCGGGAGTTCCACAAAGAGCTGGCGTATATCGCTGAATACACCGGTATATGTAGCAGGATTGGAACGCGGAGAACGGCCTATGGGCGACTGGTCCACATCCACCACCTTATCTATCAGATCAACACCCTCAATAGAGTCATATGCCAGAGGTTCTTTAAGGGATCTGTAGAACTTCTGCGAAAGTATGGGCTGCAGGGTCTCGTTTACGAGCGTTGATTTGCCGCTGCCCGATACACCGGTCACGCAGATGAGCTTGCCGAGCGGGAACTCTGCGTCGATGCCCTTGAGGTTGTTACCCCGGCATCCGCGCAGTGTTATGCTCTGTCCGTTACCCGGACGGCGCTCCGAGAGCACGCCCTCAAACGTATCCAGCTTGCCGTTCAGATATCCGGCAGTCAGCGTATCGGTACTAAGAAGCTGCGGTACGGTACCCTGGAACACAACCTCACCACCCTTTCGGCCGGCACGCGGTCCCAGATCGATGATCCAGTCAGCCGACAGCATCATATCGCGGTCATGCTCAACCACAAGTACGGTGTTGCCGCCGTCACGCAGCTGTTTCAGGGACTCGATAAGACGCACGTTATCACGCTGATGCAGTCCGATACTCGGCTCGTCAAGTATATAAAGCACATTGACCAGCTTGGAGCCTATCTGCGTGGCAAGACGTATGCGCTGCTCCTCGCCGCCTGACAGCGACTCGGCCGGACGGTTGAGTGACAGGTAATCAAGACCCACATCTAACATGAACTGCTGACGTGTGCGTATCTCCTTGAGTATCTCTGTGGCTATGGCGCGCTGGCGTTCGCTCAGACGCGGCTCGACATTGCAGGTCCAATCATACAGGTCCCGGATATCCATCGATGCCAGCTCGTAGATGTTCTTGCCGTCAATGCGGAAATTGAGCGCCTCACGATTCAAACGGGCACCGCCGCACTCGGGGCAGACGCGTGTTTCTGCGAACTGATCGGCCCACTTCTGCTCGGCAGAACTCAGGTCTGTCTGCTGCTGGAGCGAGCGGACGTATTTGACAACGCCCTCGTACTCCATGAATACGGCATCGGCCTCACTGTTTATGCCTGTTATCTGCACCTTGATACGCTCGTCGCAGCCGTTCAGCAGCTCATCGATGACATCATTGGTCATCTCTGATATGGGTGTGTCAAGCGTGTAGTCGTATTTATTGAGCAGAGCGGTTATCTGCCTGAATATAAGCGTATTCTTGAACGGTCCCAAAGGTGCTATGGCGCCTTTCTTCACGGAGAGCGAACGGTCCGGAAGCACCTTGTCCTCATCGACAGCCGATATGTAACCCAATCCCTTGCACTTGGGGCAGAAGCCCTGGGGTGAGTTGAACGAGAAGTTATGAGGCGCTGGATCGCGGTATGAGATGCCGGTCACGGGGCACATCAGACGTTTGCTGTAATGACGCAGCACGCCCTGCTCCGGACGGCCGGGGATAGTCTCCTGCGGCATTGAGAGCACCATCATCAGTCCGTCGCCCTGTTTCATTGCAAGCGATACGCTGTCAGCCAGACGGTGGCGGTATTTCTCGTTCACCACGAGTTTCTCTATCACCACCTCGATGTCATGATTGTGGTATCGGTCCAGTTTCATGCCGGGCTTGACCTCACGCATCTCGCCGTCCACACGTACGTTCAGATAGCCCTTGCGGCGTATTTCTTCAAAGAGTTCCTTGTAGTGACCCTTACGGTTGCGTACTAACGGCGCAAGCACGTAGATGCGCTGGCCCTCATAATCCGATACGATGCGCTCCACGATCTGCTCCTCGGTGAACTTGACCATCTTCTCACCGCTCAGGTAAGAGAAGGCCTCGCCCGCACGGGCAAAAAGCAGACGCAGATAGTCATAGACCTCTGTCACGGTGCCTACGGTTGAGCGCGGGTTGCGGTTGGTGGTTTTCTGCTCGATGGATATGACCGGGCTCAGACCTGTTATCCTGTCTACGTCAGGACGCTGCAGGTTACCCAGGAAATTACGGGCGTAAGCTGAGAATGTCTCGATATAACGGCGCTGGCCCTCGGCATAGATGGTATCAAAGGCAAGTGACGACTTGCCGCTTCCGCTCAGTCCGGTCACTACGGTGAGTGACTTGTGCGGAATCTCCACATCTATATTCTTCAGGTTGTTGGACCTGGCGCCTGTTACAACTATCTTAGACTTATCCATCGCTCGTCAATTCCCCACTCCAAGTCCTTTAAGTACGTTTATATCTGATTTCTCCTCGTATTTGCGGCCTCCTGCGCCGGTTGCTTGCACGTTGATGAAATAGACGCCGTCATTCACCACGTCACCGTGGAACGTGCCGTCCCATATCTCAAACAGGTAGCCGCCGTCATTGTCCGGTTCGGCATCGGGCGGAAGTATCTCATCCATTCGGCCCGATATTGTCTTTATGGTCTGTCCCCAGCGGTTGAAAATGGCGATGTTCATCCGTACGATCGAACGGGTGTATATCTTATAGACGTCATTGATCCCGTCTCCGTTGGGCGAGAATGCGTTGTACAGCTTTATCTCGGAGTCATCGATGGTGAAATCCATGGGCGCCACCTCGGCTCCGGGAATGGTCTCAAGGGCATCCTTCTCGCGGTATGACCAGGCGAAGCTGACCTGGAACTTGCCGTAGTCCGTGAATTCATACTCGGTCACGCTCTCCTGACGCTTGAGGTAATCCACCGTCTCGGATGTCTCACCTTTGGTATATGTGCGTGTAACGGTCCACTGCGGGAACAGCACGTAGTCCTTTCCGTCATCGGCCACAAGCTCTGAGACGAACTCGGCACGCAGCGGTACGTTGAGCGTGGTGGGCGAAGACTCTCCCGGCATTATCACCGTGGAGTCACCCGATACGGACAGGAGAATGACCTTGACCTGCACCTGAGGAGTGTCGGCAAATGTGCTCAGACAGCTTACAGCCGCAATTGCGGCAGCACACAAAAGTCTATTTAAACCAAGCTTTTTCATGCGGTTTCGTTTCAAATCGCAAAGGTACTCAAAATATGCATTGATTCTAACCTCTGCAAAGTTTATAGATAATATATATAAACGTAGATTGAAGGCTTTTTTGTATTTTTGCCATTCGAAAGATAATCACTTATGAGAAATCTCAGGACAATCATATCGACGGTAGTGCTTGCGATGCTGTTCGGCGTCAACGCCTCAGCTCAGGAGTATTTCCTGCACACCGTGACTCAGGGACAGGGACTATATTCAATATCAAGGATGTACGGCGTGACCGAGGATGATATCATCAAGCTCAACCCCGGAAGCGAAAAAGTGATACGTACCGGTCAGGAGCTGCGTATTCCCAACAGCAAGCAGCCTGCATCGGGCAAGTTCCACACCATCCAGAAGGGCGAGACTCTCTACCGCCTGTCGGTCGAGAACCGCATATCGGTCAAGGAACTCTGTGACGCCAATCCCGGACTGTCGGCCCAGAACTTCAAGATCGGTCAGGTAATCACCATCCCCGCCCCTTCTGATGAGGACCCGCTGACATCAACCATCGAGAATGCCGGCGACGAGGCACCGCAGGAGATAAAGGCCTATGCACAGACCCTCCAGTCCGATACCGCTCAATACAAGACCACCCACGTGGTCAAGAAGCGCGAGACGATTTTCCGTATCAGCCGTAACTACAACATCTCACAGGCCGAGTTCCTTGAGGCCAACCCCGAATACAGATACACCAAGCTGCAGCAGGGCGCGACCGTAAAGATCCCGTTCTCACGTGATGAGCTCGATCTGCGCAAGAAACGTCTCAGTGAAGCAAAGAAACGTATGGAGTCCATATCGGACAGCACCCTGTTCCGCATGAATGACGTAACGGCCGATGCCGCACATGAGGGTGTCCTGACCGCGGCACTGATACTTCCGTTCGCCCTTGACGACTCTGCAACCACTGACCAGAAGAAGATGGTGGAGTTCTACCAGGGAATGCTTCTGGCACTTAACAAACTCAAGAACGAGGGCGTATCGGTCAACCTTAAGGTCTTTGATTCAAAGGGTGATGACACATCGATCGAGCCGCTGCTTGAAAGCGGTCAGTTCGATGACGTGAACATCATATTCGGCCCCAAGAACACATCTCACATTGCTGAGGCTGCCAAATGGTCAACCGCGCATCAGATTCCGTTAGTTCTACCCATGAACTCCAACGCCGACGATGTGTTCAACAATCCGTACGTGTTCCAGCTCAACACCCCGCAGTCATATTTCCATCAGGAGATTTACAACCATTTCCTGGAGCAGTTCCCCAACCCGAACGTCATCATACTTGATGCCGATGAGTACCGCAAGAACGATTTCATAGACGGCCTCAAGACCATTCTGGCCGACCGGGACATCCCCTTCTCCACCGTGATGGTCGATACCGCATATCAGGAGCTCATGGACACTCTCGTATCGGACAAGCAGAACATCATGATAATCAACTCGCCTTCAAGCGGGCCTCTCAACACCATGCTGCCCGTGCTGCAGCTGATAACACGCACCAAGGCGCCTGAAATTGAGACTCACCTGTTCGGGTATCCTGAATATCAGATTTACGCCCAGGACCATCTTGATGAGCTTTATGAGGTTGATACATGGTTCTACAGCTGGTTCTACACCAACAACCTGCTTAAGGAATCGGTCGAGTTCAACACCCTGTTCCGCCGCTCGTTCAGCCGCCAGATGATGATAAGCTACCCCAGCTTTGCATCATACGGATATGATACCGGTTACTATTTCCTGAAAGGTATGTCAATGTACGGCAAGGACTTTGAGGACCATCTGAACGAACTCAATACTGATCCGGTCCAGACGGGATTCAAGTTTGAGCGCGTCAACAACTGGGGAGGATTCATCAACCGCAAGGTATTCTTTGTTCATTTCTCCAATGACCATAAGGTGGAGAAGATTGACTTTGACAAATGATTAAGCGGATACTCACACTCTTCTTCCTTTCTGCATTCGCAATCACCACAGCTACGGCACAGGTGGGTGATGCACGCAACATGCTCTCTATCGGCGTGAGCGGCGGAATGGGTACAAGTCAGGTGTCGTTCATCCCCTCGATCAAACAGACTCTGAGCTTAGGCCCCACGTACGGCGTAAGCATCCGTCATATATCTGAGAAGTACTTCTTCCTGATTTGCGGCACGCAGCTTGAGTGTAATATCGCAAGCCGCGGATGGACCGAGCTCATTGAGGACGGATCAGGCAACGAATATACCCGTGTGGCCAGATACGTCGAGGTTCCGTTCCTTGCGCACCTTGGGGTCGGCCGTGAGTACCGCGGATTCCAGGGACACATCAACCTGGGCCCCCAGATAGGCTATCTGCTGAGCGAGAAGGAAATCTACGGCGGAAAGCAGCCGTGGGATGTCAGCAACCGCCCCAACCAGGTTACCGAGCAGTACGGCAAGGCAATAGAAAATAAGCTGGACTATGGTATCACAGCCAGCTTAGGTCTTGAGATGCGTACGGGTGTAGGTAATTTCGGAATTGAGGGCCGATACTATTTCGGTCTGGGCAATATCTACGGAATTACAAAGAAGGATTATTTTGGCCGATGCGCGAACAGCACGATATCCCTGCGCGCCACCTACTCCTTCAATCTCTTTTAATCCCTCAATCTGAATCCTGAGGCACGTGCTATTATCGCAGCCTCGGCTTTTGATACGCCGCTGATGGACATATACTCCAGCACAAGGCTTATCAGCGGGAACGCAGCTGCAGGCCGCGGACCGAATGATGCGTCGCCCTTAAGCAGCAGCACATATATCACGAACAGGATATAATAGCCTGCGGTAA
The DNA here is from genome assembly GCA_024398635.1 of Bacteroidaceae bacterium. Lineage (GTDB taxonomy): Bacteria > Bacteroidota > Bacteroidia > Bacteroidales > Bacteroidaceae > Colenecus. The sequence goes on from JAKSIV010000012.1 coordinate 44,749, forward strand.
GCAGCATCATGAACACCAACAGGCGTTTCTGGAGCACGAAATTGCGGAATCCTGAAAGCAGGAGCTCAAACACTCCCACTGCCAGCGTTACGATCATTATGGTACCGAGGGCCCACAGAGCACCGCTGCTGTCACCCTCGATGAAATTGAGACGGAAATTGGTGAGTTCCGCCGATGCTCCCTCCGCATTGACAAACTGGCCTATGGGAAGAAGAAGGCCGGCAAACATCAATACACAGATGAGAGCCAGCCATACCTGATGCAGGTAGAATTCAATCTTCATTAAAGATTCTCTTTCTCCTTGGCGGGATTGCGGAAATAGATCTTACCCTCCTCAAACTCCTGAGCAGCGATCAGTGTGGGTTTGGGAAGACGCTCGTAGTAGCGTGAAATCTCAATCTGCTCACGGTTCTCAAACATCTCCTCGAGGTTATCGGTTGTTGAGCTGAACTCCTCAAGCTTTGACTTGAGCTCGTCCTTCATCTCAGCGGAAATCTGATTGGCGCGCTTGCCCATGATTGCAACACTCTCGTAGATGTTGTTGGTGTCCTTTACAAAATCGACCAGGTCACGTGTTACGGTATTGGTCGGAGCATTTGTCTTCTTGAAATCCATTTTAGTCTTCTTCTATTATTTGATTCTTGTTTCCCAGATTCTTGGTGGAGACACGGAACATCTTATCGGCCTCCTTCATATATGAGCTTTCAGGAAACTCGTTCTTGAAAGCGTAATACTCGTCAATCGCGTCGCGGTAGCGGTCATCCCTCTTGTCCAACACGCTCTCCTGTGCCATCTGGAACTTGGCCTTGAGCACCAGCATCGAGAGTTTCTCGCGATACTTGGTGTAAGGGAAGTCACGCAGGGCGTTCTGTGCAACAATTATGCATGAGCGGTAGTTGTTGCCCAAGTAGTTGCCCATGTTGTAGTACAGGTCTGCAGTGCTCAGCTCCTTCTCTACCAGACGGTCATACATGACGTAGATCATCTCCTCTGCCTCAGGACGGTACTTGCTCTCGGGGAACGTCTCCACGAAACGCTGCAGCTGGATGATGGCACTCTCGGTGCTGGTTGCATCCAAACGCGGATCAGGAGTGTCTAAGAAGAGACTCTTGCCCGACCAGTAGAGGCAATTCTCAGAGTATGTGCTGTTGGGGAAAGCCCTGTAGCAAGCCAGGTAGTACTGTGATGCCGAGAGATAGTCCTGCAGGTTGTAATAGCAAGTAGCCAGCAGATACATGGATTCCTCAGCCTGGGCAGTACCGCGCTGATAAGCGACGCACTCCTCCAATATTGAACTGCAGGTTGTGTAACGACCCTCTACAAAGTATGTTTTGGCAAGACTGTACTTGGTGTTGTAATCTGACGCTTTCAGGATTTTGTTATAACCCGAACAGCCCGACAGAACGGCCAGCACAAACATGGAAAACAATACTATGGATGCAGTTCTACGCATACTTCGAAATTTCAACTCGCAAAATTATCTATTTTGAGTGAATAGTGCAAACAAGACTCTGTTATTTAATATTATTTACGTATGCGCAACACATCGCCGTTATCACGTACAACGTTCTCCTTCCACTTGTCCGAGTAGTCTTCCCAGATGGGATACTCGGGAATACGGTCGCTGTAACCGTTGGTCACGAACGTTCCGTCCTCATTCTGGCGCTTTATGTTTCCGTCAATATATTTTACCAACAGATACTTGTCTAAATCCTGCCACTTCTTAAACAGTGCATTTGCGTTGTCAACGCCGAATGACGACAGGGTCTGGACTGACTCGGAGTCACTCATGGCATCGGCCTTGGCGATCATATCGTTCTCATACTTGTCTATCACCTGACGGACTTCGGCACCGATCTTGTCATAGCGCAGATATGCAAACTGTGCTATGCGGCTTACAGCCCAGTACATGGATGTCTCCGAATATTCGATGAGTGATCCGTTTTCATCCCTGAGGCACTCAGGAACGCTGTTAGTGCAACTGAAGAAAGGCATGAGCGGTGATGTGGCGGCGTCATCGACACCAAACCAGAAGATACCGTTCTGCTTGTCGGGACGGGCCTGGGCAACATACCACCAGCCGGTCTGCTGGGTTGCGATGGCGCGCTCGTTGACATACTCCCAACCCTGATACTCAAACTCCATAGGACGCCAGCGGTAAGGCAGATGGCTGCCGCCTGCACCTATATCGGTGGTCATATCCATAGGTGTTCCCTCATAGTGGTCACGCATCATGTCGGCCAGATCTTTTGTTGAGATTTTTCTATTGGGTTTTACATACAGCGGCATATGTTTCTTGAGGTCATAGCCCATTGCGTAATCCAGATACTCATCCATTCCGTCGGCAAAACGGTTGAAGAATGACCATACACGGGCCTCGCATCCGCGGGCACCGCCGAAATCCAAAGGATTGTAAACATCGCAGAAACTGAACTCCTCATCCTTGCCGCTGAATATTCCCTGCTCACGGGCATGCTTTATTACATCCTTGGCATAGAGGCAGTTCTCGGGGTCATTGAAATCAATGGTGGTGATGCGGGACTGGTTGGCGTGACCTGAGATATATCCGTCAGGAATACGCTTGGCTACCCATACGGCACCCTTGTTGATGTTGCGTCCCTTCTTGTCAAACTTGGGGTTCTTGCCGATTATGTCCATGATCCAGATCTCATTGGGGTCACAGAGTGTGAATGACTCGCCCTCGGATGCATAACCATACTGCTGCATCAGCTTGTCAATCAGCAGAATGGCCTCACGGGCGGTCTTGCAGCGCTCCAATGCGATATAAATGAGCGATCCGTAATCCAGGATGGCGGTGGTGTCAATGAACTCACGTCCTCCATAGGTGGTCTCGCCTATCACAAGCTGGTGCTCGTTCATGTTTCCGATCACGGAATATACGTGAGCGGCCTGCGGAATCTCGCCCAGACGCTTGCCGCTGTCCCAGTCAACGATCTCACGCATAGCTCCTGCGGGGAAATCGGCCGCGGGGCTGTAATGCAGGGTTCCGTACAGCTGGTGTGAATCGGCCGCATAGGTACACATGTTTGAACCATTGGCCGAAGCCCCCTTAGTAACGATCAGGTTTGTGCAGGCAAATGCGCCGGCTGTGCAGAGCAATGCTGCAAGTGTAAAAATCAGTTTCTTCATTATTTCTGTAATTTACGTGCTATTATTCCTGCTGCTATTGAGCAGAGTTCCCCGCAGGGACGTTTCTTATAGTATTCCGGAGTACGGTCAGAGGGCACAGGTGTACCTTCCGGCTTACCCAGGCCCAGCAGTTCACGACAGATTATGCTGCCGTTCATCTCCTTGAACTCTCCTGCCATTTCCTGCACCAAAGCGTAGTTTGCGGTCTTGGCCTGCTTATCGGTCACATCATTGGCGGGAATCATGGCTCCTGCCACCATAGCCATAGCCGATACGGTACCGCAGACTTCACGCATACGGCCCATTCCACCGCCAAATCCGCTTGCCAGACGGGCAACCTCATCCTCGGGCAGCCCGATGACATCGGCAAAAGTCATAGCTACCGCCTGGCAGCAGTTATAACCGGCCTTGAAAAGCTCACCGGCCCGCTGTTCTCTCTCTTCGACTGTCATTCCAAAAGTTTTTAGAGGCTCAAAAATACAAAAAAATGCCGTATCTTTACAGCTCGCATTCACGAAACGATGGATTTCAAGTTAGTATCACCGTTCAAGCCCACCGGCGACCAGCCGCAGGCCATTCAGCAGCTCACTGAGGGGTTGCTGAACGGTGCTCATGCACAGACTCTGCTGGGTGTGACCGGATCGGGCAAGACATTCACCATAGCAAACGTAATCAAGAACTTAGGGCGCCCCACTCTGGTGCTCAGCCACAACAAGACGCTGGCCGCCCAGCTCTACAGCGAGTTCAAGGCTTTCTTCCCGGAAAACGCCGTTGAATACTACGTTTCCTACTATGACTACTATCAGCCCGAGGCCTACCTGCCCGCAACCGATACATATATAGAGAAGGACCTGCAGATAAACGATGAGATTGACAAGCTGCGCCTGTCGGCCACATCGGCCCTGCTGTCAGGACGTAATGACGTGATTGTGGTTTCATCGGTCTCATGCATTTACGGTATGGGTAATCCGGCGGATTTCTACAATAACGTGATTGAGCTGCGCAAGGGTGACCGTATAGACCGTAACGTACTGCTGCGCAAGCTTATAGACTCGCTTTACACCCGTAATGACATAGAGCTGGCACGAGGCTGTTTCCGCGTCAAAGGCGAGAACGTGGATATCAATCTGGCCTACAACGACACTGCCGTAAGAATCCAGTTCTGGGATGATGAGATCGATTCCATCGAGGAATTCGACGTGCTGACCGGAGAGCGCATAGACACCTATGATTTCTACCGCATCTATCCCGCCAACCTGTTCATGACGACCAAGGAGAGTCAGGAGCGGGCCATACACGCCATTCAGGATGACCTGGTGGAGCGCGTCCAGTACTTTGAGGAGATAGGCAAACCCCTGGAAGCCAAGCGTTTGAAGGAGCGCGTGGAGTACGACATAGAGATGATTCGCGAGTTGGGACACTGCAGCGGCATTGAGAACTACTCCCGATACTTTGACGGACGCGCTGCCGGAACACGCCCCTACTGCCTGCTTGATTTTTTCCCCAAGGATTTCCTGACGGTTATTGACGAGAGTCACGTGAGCGTGCCGCAGCTGCATGCTATGTACGGCGGTGACCGCGCCCGCAAAAAGGCTTTGGTGGAGTACGGATTCCGTCTGCCCGCCGCATTCGATAACCGCCCGCTCAAGTTTGAGGAGTTCAAGGAGCTGACAGGACAGACCATTTACGTGAGCGCTACCCCGGCCGATTATGAACTTGCCGAGAGCGAAGGCGTCGTTGTGGATCAGGTGATACGTCCCACAGGCCTGCTTGACCCCGAGATTGAGGTTCGGCCCAGCAAGAATCAGATAGATGACCTGCTTGAGGAGATTGCCACCCGCTCCGAGCGTGACGAGCGTACTCTGGTTACCACCCTGACCAAACGTATGGCCGAGGAGCTCAACGAATACCTGCTCAAGAACGGCGTACGCACCAACTACATACACAGCGATGTGGATACGCTGGAGAGAATCCAGATAATGACTGACCTGCGTAAGGGCCTTTATGACGTACTTGTTGGCGTAAACCTGCTGCGTGAGGGTCTGGACCTTCCCGAGGTATCGCTTGTGGCCATACTGGATGCCGACAAAGAGGGATTCCTGCGCGACCATCGGTCCCTTACCCAAACGGCTGGCCGTGCTGCCCGTAACGTGAACGGTAAGGTTATCCTTTATGCCGATAAGATAACTGAAAGCATGCGTCTGACGATTGCGGAGACCACACGCCGCCGCGAGAAGCAGATGAATTACAATAAGGATCACGGCATTACGCCCAAGCAGATCGAGAAGGCGCTCAACACATCCCTGCTCGTACAGAGCAGCCCGGACAGCGAACCCAAACCATATTCTATCGAGGACCGCACGAGAGCTGTTGCCGATCCGATAATCTCAGCGATGAGCCCGCAGCAGCTTGACAAGGCCATTGCCCGAACCCGCCGTCTCATGAACGAAGCCGCCTCCCGAATGGATTTCATGGAGGCCGCCCAGTACCGCGATGAGATGTTCAAGTTAGAGGCGCTTAAGAAAGAAAAAACGGTGGTCAGCTGAAGACCACCGTTTTATTCTTATACACCAGAATCTTGTGTTCTATATGTTTCTGGACCGCGTGCGAGAGAACTATCTTCTCTAAGTCCTTGCCCTTGTTCATAAGGTCCTTGGGCATATCCTTGTGTGATATTCTCACTACATCCTGGCAGATGATAGGACCGGCATCAAGCTCTGCAGTCACGTAGTGGCTGGTTGCGCCGATGATCTTGACACCGCGGTCAAAGGCAGCCTGATAAGGCTTGGCTCCGACGAATGCGGGCAGGAACGAGTGATGAATGTTGATTATCTTGTTGGGATATGCGGCAATCATGCGGTCGCCTATAATCTGCATGTAACGAGCCAGAACGATGAAATCGATATTGTTCTCCTTGAGCAGCTCCAGCATTGCGGTCTCCTGTTCCAGCTTGTTCTCCTTGGTTATGGGATAGACGTAATAAGGTATGCCGAACATATCGGCCACATGTTTCATATCGGGATGGTTGCTCACAATCAGCGGTATCTCCACGTTCCACTCACCTGCGCTGTAACGGGCCAGCAGGTCAAACAGACAGTGTGACATCTTGGATACGAATATCGCCATGCGGGGTTTGGTGTCGCTGAAATAGAGACGGAACTTCATGTCGTATTTCTTGGCATAGAGCGTACCGAAATAGTCGGATATCTTGTCCTTAGGTATCAGAAACTCGTCGATATTCCACTCAATACGCATATTGAACACGTTCTCCACATGGTCAACAAACTGTGCCAGATAGACCACGTTACCACGGTTCTCAGTTATGAAATTGGTTATGTCTGCAATGATTCCCGGTCTGTCGGGGCAGTGCAAAAGAAGTGTTACGGTCATATTTTTTGTTTTTCAAGGCGCGAAAGTACACAAAATGAATCAAAATCCTTACCTTTACAGCATATAAAGTTGATTTTGATGAACAACCGGAGATATTTTAAGGACAAAGTGGCAATAGTCACAGGCGCAAGTTCCGGAATAGGTCTTGCCACCGCCACTCTCCTTGCAAAGTACCAGGCCAAAGTAGTTCTTGCAGCCCGTTCTGAGGACAAACTGAACGAGTTGGCCAATGAGCTTTCACAATTTACAGACGTAATCAGTGTCAAAACCGATGTCTCAGTCGAATCTGACTGCCGCAACCTGATTGAGCAGACAGTAAAGAGATTCGGCCGCATAGACATACTCATAAACAATGCCGGAATCTCCATGCGCGCCATGTTCAAAGATCTGGACCTGAGCGTGATACGCCGTCTTATGGACGTGAATTTCTGGGGAACGCTCTACTGCACCAAGTACGCCCTGCCCTATCTGCTTGAGGCCAAAGGCTCCGTAGTTGGAGTCATATCCACCGCAGGTTACAAGGGACTGCCGGGAAGAACCGGTTATTCGGCATCAAAATTCGCCATCAACGGATTCCTTGACACCCTGCGTTCTGAGCATCTCTATGACGGGCTGCACGTTATGATTTACGCACCGGGATTCACCGCGTCCAACATACGCAAGACAGCCCTTATGGCCGATGGAAGCCAGCAGGGAGAGACTCCGCGCGAGGAGGGAAAGATGATGACATCCGAGAAGGTTGGCATGATAATGCTCAACCACATACGACGCCGTTCGCGCCGCGCCACACTTACATTCACCAGTAAGCTGCTGCTGGTTCTGACACGCCTGTTCCCCATCACCACAGACCATATGGAATACTGGTATATGGCCCGTGAGCCGGACTCGCCGTTCAAACGCCGCCGCGACATTATGCGCGAACGCCGCAATCACCAGGCGTAATTGAAGTTAAGCGTAAGGAATTCCTTGAACTGGCCGTAACCCATCAGGTTACCGTCCTTATCCTTTTTGCGCTGTACGCTGTCGTCAAAACGATAGTGGCAGAAGAACTGCAGCGACAGATACTTTGAAAGCCTATAGTCAATGGTATTTTCAAAGTTTATCTCAGTGCTTTCATATGTGGTATAGAACTGGGTCTTGTTGGTCCATGTAAAGTCCTCAAGGAAAGTCCATTTGAGGTTTGTCTCAAACCGCGAACCGAAACTTGACTTGAACTTCTTGCCGGCATAGATACCAAAGGTTGTGGCTATGCTGTCCACACTCGAATATTTGCAGTTATATGAGAGCGGAGACAGCAGGACTGAAAGGGTTATGCCCTTTTTCTTGAACTTGGGCTTGAAATCCATACCCACCGACAGGTTTCCGTACGCCGGAGCCATGAACTTTGATTTCAGTTTGGTAGGAACCTTTGTATCCCATACCGGAGCGAACTGCGTATATCCCTGGAACTGAGCCGAATAGTACCAGTTGTCAAACGCCTTGAGACCGTATTTCGATGTGAAACGTATAAGGTCCTCATTTGTACGGAAAGTGTTTTTTCCGTTTACCTGCGATGTATTGTAGTAACCCAACTTGAGTTCCAGTTTGTTGTCAAACGTAGTATGGTTCTTGGCATAATCGGCCTCCAGATTAATCTGACCCAGGATTGAGTGGTTGCTTTCACCGCCCTTGTACCAGTTGTCCGAATAATAACTCTGGGTGTATTTTCCCTGAAAATTGCCGAATGTCTTCCAGTAACGCAGTTTGGACCTGATCCGCTCGGGACTCTTATCATCCGATATCTGATATCCGCCCGCTCTTGTATCCTTGAAACGGACGCCGCTTACCATATCGTCCGAGATAGGTATTATGCCAGTCACATCCATAAGCTCAGCCTCGGTCATCTTTACAAGTTCGGGATGCTCCAGATATATCCTGACAAGCGCCTCGTCAATCATTCTTGAAAGCGTATGGTCATTGCCCGTCTCCAACGATGCCAGCGGAAGCAGGTTATCCTGATCCAGCATATCATCCCTTTCAGGTGAAATCGCCTCCGAAACTGCCGATCCGTAAAGCACCAGGGGCATGAAAAGCTTGTAATAGAGAGGATTGTCAGAGATGTCATGGAATGTAATCTCCGGTTCTTTCAGGAAAGGATCCGGAAGCGAATCAAGATGAGCCCTGAGTTTATCGGAAATCATGATGCTGTCAGGAAGAATTCCACGCTCTGAATCGCGGACCTCCTGAGCAACGGCAATGACAGGCAATGTCAGCAATACGATGATTGCAAAACCAATTTCAGTTAGCTTTCGTGACATATCAAGTGCAAAAATACAATAAAAACCTCTCATATCTGCGCACACGTATAATATGGTGTCTCTTTTTTGTGTAATTTCGCAGTCCGTGAACAAATAATAACATTTAGAAAGTGGATAAAAAATCATTTATAGGCATATCACTCATAACCGTGATAGTACTTATGGTATTGCTTTGGTCCGGCAACAGCCAGAAGAAAAACGCAGCCAAAACAACACAGTATGAGCAGAAGCTTGACTCCGCAAGAGCCGCCGTAGAGGATTCAATACAGTTTGCCCAGGAGGCCACAGTCATTGTGACAGCATCGCAGCAGGATTCCCTGTCGCCCCTTTTCCCTGCCATGAACGGCTCCGAAGAACTGGTTGTCCTTGACAACGGACTTGTCAAGATAGGTATCTCATCAAAAGGTGCTACTCCCAGTTTTGCACAACTTAGCGGATACAATGACCAGCAGGGGCAGAACGTGACGCTTTTCAGCCAGGACGAGATAAGCCTCAACTTCAAGATAGACGGAAAGAATCAGAACATACGGAGCCGCAACCTGTACTTCGAGAACATAAAGAACGGTGCAAATTCCGTGACCATGCGTCTTAACACCAACGGTTACGGTCACATGGATTTTGTATACACCCTGCTTCCCGAAAGTTACATGCTCAACCTTGACATCAAGGCATCAGGCATGGAAAACTTCTTCTCATCTGATCTCAGCACACTTGCCGTAGACTGGATTCAGAACCTGCGTCAGCAAGAGAAGGGATTTGATTTTGAGCAGCGCTACACCACCCTCACCTACAAGCGTGCCGACAAGGTCAAGGCTAAGGTGATGAACGTATCACCCGCTGCAAAAAAGTCCGGCAAGACTACCGGCAGGGCCACCTCAAAGACAATTGAAGAGCAGCTGGACTGGGTAGCATACAAGAACCAGTTCTTCTCATGCATAATGATTGCCTCCGATACATATACCGGCGGCACTCAACTTTCCGGCCAATCTTATCTGCAGGGTCTGGGCTATATGAAGAAACTCATGGCCAAGACTCATGTCGGTTTTGACCCCGACGGCAAAGAGCCCACACAGTTCCAGTTCTACTTCGGACCTAATGATTACAAGATCCTCAAGCAGAACAGCAAGCTTGCACACGGCGACCAGAAAGTTCGTCTCAACCGCGTGATAGACCTGGGTTGGCCCGTAGTCCGTGAAGTTAACCGTTTCCTCATTATCCCGCTGTTCAACCTGCTCTCCAAGTGGAATCTGAACATGGGTCTGGTTATTCTGCTCATGACGCTTATCGTAAAGGCGCTGGTATTCCCCGCTCAGGTAAAGAGTTTCATGTCATCAGCCAAGATGCGTGCTCTTAAGCCTTATGTAGATGAAGTCAACGCCAAATATCCCAAACCTGAGGATGCAATGAAGAAGCAGCAGGAGACAATGGCTGTCTACAGCAAATATGGAGTTAGCCCCATGGGAGGATGTCTGCCTTCACTGGTACAGATGCCTGTATGGATGGCTTTCTTCTTCTTTGTACCCAACGCCATTGAGCTACGCCAGCAAAGTTTCCTTTGGGCTACAGACCTGACCGGTTTTGACGAGCTCATCAGATGGAACACCAGCATACCGCTTATAGGTAACCATCTCAGCATATTCTGCGTGCTGTTCTGTCTTACCAACATCATCAACACCATCTATTCGATGCAACAGCAGCAGATGGCTCCGGGACAGGAGGACAGCATGAAGATGATGAAGTGGATGATGTACGCAATGCCTGTGATATTCTTCTTCTCATTCAATAACTACTCATCAGGCTTGTGCTACTATTACTTCATTTCAGGTCTGGTAGGTATTATTTCAATGATCTGGCTGCGCCGTTCAACTGACGATAAGGCAATCCTTGCCAAGCTTGAGGCCGATTATGAGGCAAGTCGCAATGATCCCAGCAAACGCAAGACAGGCGGCAACAACATGATGGCTCGCCTTGAAGCACTCCAGAAAGAACAGGAACGTCTGCAGAAACAGCAGAAGAGCAAATAAAAAAGAGCCCCGCGGGGCTCTTTTTTATTTGTTCTTCTCAAGCCACTGTGTGGGCGTCTCGTTATAGAACATCTTGAAGTATCGGTAGAAAGTCTGGATGGAACCACATCCGCATTGCATAGCGATGTTCTGCACGATAATCTTTTCCTTGGGTAAGCTCTTCAGCATATCAACCGCGTATTCCAAACGATAGCGGTTCACGTAATCCGAGAAGTTGCATCCCTTGGCATCCTTTATGGCCTTGGAGACATATGTCCTGTTTGTCCCTATAATTTCGGCAAGAGAAACTATAGAAAGGTCAGCGCGAAGAAAAAGGTTGTCATTCTTCATTGCCGCATCTATCTTGCCGATAAGCGTGGTAGGCACAGGCTCCACCTTTTTAACCGGTTGTTCAACAGCCGCAACGGGACGTTGTCTGACGCCTTGAACAGGAATAGCTGCCGGCTCCTCAGTCATTTCATGTATATCCTCGGCCGAATACTCCAGTTTCATGACATATGAGACTATCAGTGATACCATGATCACCTGACCTGCCACTGCAATCACCACGAGCAGTACATGGTCAGAGCTCTCAGATACAGGTATTGCAGACATGATAAGACCTGTCACGACAACAAGAATCGTCAGAACGTGTATTCCACGCATCTTGATACTCTTGCCGGATGTATAGGACGTACTGTAATCCTCAAGCATCCTGGTATAGGTATTCAGGCGGAACTCACCGTATATCATCACAAGGATACCCTGTGCAGGCATAAACACGTTGAACACCTTTTTTGCTATCAGCACCATCCATGTATACGCCACCGATGACTCCATCTGTATATTCTGTCCCAGAATCTCATTGCATATGTACGCATGCCTCTCGGCGCCGTTCATTAGGATTTGGGCCGATATCAACAGAACTCCGTATATGATAGCCGGAAGGAACATGGCTACGTTTATGGCCGGACGACGTTTGATATCGGTCAGGCAGTTAATGAAAACATAATAGAGCGGAGCGCAGAACGGAGTGATCAGACAATACACAAAGTCAAATCCCCATGAATATCCGGCAGCCAGTCCCGGATTGTAGAACTGTGCATAACAGAGCATGCTCACCGCCACCACAAGGAGCATAGCACCCATGGAGTGCTTTATCCTTATGGAACACTTACCCCTCACATGAAGGATAATGGTGGCTACTATGATAGCCAGTCCCGGTATGGAAAACAGTATGTAAATCAGTTTTTGAGCCATTTGTCAAGCCAGTTGAAATAGGTTCTCTGCCACAGAATGCCGTTCTGGGGTTTGAGTACCCAGTGGTTCTCATCGGGGAACAGCAAAAGCTCGGCCGGTACTCCGCGCAACCTTGCAGCCTGGAATGCCGATACAGCCTGCGAGTAAAGGATGCGGTAATCCTTCTCACCATGAATGCAGAGTATCGGGGTATCCCATTTATCGGCGAACAGATGCGGTGATGTGGCATATGTACTTTTGGTTATGTCATTCTTCTCCCAGTAAGGACCGCCCAGATCCCACTGCGGGAACCACATCTCCTCAGTTTCCACAAACTGCTGTTCAAGATTGAATATACCGTCATGAGCAATGAAGCATTTAAAACGTCCTTCATGATGGCCAGCCAACCAATATACTGAATAACCTCCGAAACTTGCTCCTACGCAACCCAGACGGTCCTTATCCACATACGGCTCATTGCTGATATCATCAATGGCACTCAACAGGTCCTTCATGCACTGCCCGCCATAATCTCCGCTTATATCCTCCAGCCATTTCTTGCCGAATCCAGGCAGCCCGCGACGGTTAGGAGCTACGATGATATAACCCTGTGCAGCCATGATACGGAAATTCCAGCGATAGCTCCAGAACTGTGACACCATACTCTGGGGACCACCTTCACAGAACAGTATCGTAGGATATTTCTTAGTCTCGTCAAAATCAGGCGGGAACACCACCCATGTAAGCATATCCTTGCCATCGGTGGTCTTGACCGCACGAGCCTCAACCTTGATATTCGGCATCTGGCTGAAGATGTGGTCATTCTCATGTGACAGTTTCTCAGCAAGCCCGCGTTTGATATCAACCGAATAGATCTCTGTGGCGAATCTCATGGACTGGCGTGTCACAATCAGACGGTTATTCAATCCCAATGCAAGAGAATTGTAATCACAGGCATCGGTGTTGATGGGAATCATATTGCCCTCCAGATCAAGCGTAAACAATGACATGCAGCCCTGCCATGAACCTATGATATAGAAGAAATTCTTATCCTGAGCCCAGATGAAATCATCCACGTTGCTGTCAAAGTTCTTTGATACCCACCATTTCCTGTTATCCTTAAGGTCCATTACATAGAGACGGTTTATATCACTCTCATAACCGTCACGCTCCATGCTCAGCCAAGCGATGTAACGTCCGTCGCCCGAGAAACTCGGATTGGAGTCATAACCCATATTGAGGTCATCGGCCCCCGGCAGTTTGCACAGATTCTTTACATCACCGTTTTCTATGTTATAAAGGTATATGTCCGAGTCTGTACTCTTGGTATATTCCGTGCCGGCTTTCTTGCGGCATGTATAGGCGACAGTCTTGCCGTCAGGGCTCCATGCAAACTGCTCGATTCCACCGAACGGGAGCATCGGGCTTTCGTATGGTTCACCTGCAATCAGGTCAACAGCCTTATCAGAGACCTTTCCGCCCTTGAACGCACCCACGAACGGATGCGGCAGGGATGTAACCCAACTGTCCCAGTGACGGAACATAAGGTCATCGGCTATCATGCCGCTTGCCTTGGGCAGATCCTCATACTGTTGCTCCTTGACCAACGGATTGGGTACACTCATCACCATAAGCACGTTACTCATGTCAGGTGAAAACAGGAACCCTTCGATGTCCTTGTCTGAGAACGACAGCTGCTTGCGGTGCTTGCCGTCTGAATCCATGCTGAATATCTGCTGCACGCCGTCCTTTACAGTCAGGAAAGCTATATTGTCATTGTCAATCCAAGCCGGACTATGCTCTGATTTGGCGGTCTTGGTCAAAAGTCTTACGTTACCGCCCTTATCGTCCATAACGTAAATGACAGTGTGACTGGCGTTCTCCTTGACGCTGTAATATGAAACCTGATATGCAACCTTGGATCCGTCGGGAGAGACTGCCACTCCACCGATACGTCCCATTGACCACAGGACCTCGGGAGTAAGACGTCCGTATTCAATACGTATATTGCTCCTGCCGATATTAACCTTGCTGTCTTCGTTCTTAGTTCTCATAACACACCATACTACCAAAGCACCTGTAAAAATTAAAATCAGGAATGCAGTCAACCGTCTTCTGTCCATACCTTATAATACGTTTGATTTGCGAATATACATTAATTCCGGACAAACCCATAAGCGTTTTTTGATTATCTTCGCGCAAAATAGCAAAAATCAGATGACACTCCTAACTTGCATATTGGCCATCCTGCTTGCCGCCCCATTCGGCAGCAGCTCAAAACCTGTAACTTCCACGCACAAACTTGAGCAGATTTCGGCCGAAACCGTAAGACTTACATTCAACCTCAGGATATCGGACGGATGGCACGTATACTCCACCAACCTGCCCTCCGGAGGCCCCATAAGCGCCAAACTCAATTTTGATGAATCCAATGGCGTAACACCCGCATCCGAACTTAAGTTTCAAGGCACCGAGAAGGAATTCTATGATCCCCTGTTCCGCATGAAAGTGCGATATTTTGAGAACAGGGTCACTTTCTTTCAGGATTTCATAATCTCAGATGGATGGTCTATGGAGGGCGCATTCACATACGGTGCCTGTGACGACATGAACTGCCTGCCCCCGCAGCAGATAGAGTTCCGCCACGCTGACGCGGCTGCCCAAGCACCTGCCCGTGAGCAGGAAACGGAGGACGGCATTGATGACATTGAAGGTTTTGACGCATTACTCTGGGCACCAGTGAGTTACAACGATGCCAATGCGGTAGCCGGTGGCGGAAGCCTTTGGGGACTGTTCCTTACCAGTTTCATAGGAGGTCTGATCGCGCTGCTCACCCCATGCGTCTGGCCTATCATACCTATGACCGTAAGTTTCTTCCTGAAACGTTCGCAAACCCGCAGCAAAGCAATCCGTGACGCCATTGTTTACGGACTCTCCATCATTGCAGTCTACGTAGCCCTGGCTCTTATCATAACGCTCATATTCGGCGCCAACGCACTCAACGCGCTCTCCACAAACGCATTTGTCAACATACTGTTCTTCCTTATACTGGTCGCGTTTGCACTCTCCTTCTTCGGGCTTTTTGAAATAACGCTTCCCTCAGGTTGGAGCACCGGGACAGACCGCAAGTCATCGACAGCAGCAGGACTTGGAGGCATATTTTTCATGGCGCTAACCCTGACCATCGTTTCATTTTCATGCACCGGTCCGATAATAGGTTTCCTGCTGGTTGATGCAGCATCTACAGGCAGTATCCTGGCACCCACCGTCGGAATGCTGGGATTCTCAATTGCTATGGCCATCCCGTTTACCCTTTTTGCAATGTTTCCCGGTTGGCTGCAGTCAATGCCCAAATCCGGAGGCTGGATGGATCGCGTAAAAGTTACGCTGGGAGTGATAGAGCTGGCTTTCTCGCTCAAGTTCCTCTCTGTTGCCGATATGGCATACGGCAAGGGCATCCTGCCACGTGACCTCTTCATACTGCTGTGGATACTTATGGCCCTATTCCTGGGATTCTATCTTCTGGGACTTCTGGGACGCAGGCAGAACAGGCATAAACCCGGAATAGCAGGAATATTGACAGGTATTGTATCGCTGGCATTCGCCGCCTGGCTTATCCCCGGACTGTGGGGTGCACCGCTTAAAGCCATCAGTGCCTTCACCCCACCCATGAGCACACAGGTTTTCGGTCATAACGACCAGACCGTAGAGCCCCAGTTTACAGACTTCAGCGAGGCTATAATTGCATCAGAGATATCCGGCAAGCCTATTCTTGTGGACTTTACCGGCTACGGGTGCGTTAACTGCCGTAAGATGGAGGCATCGGTCTGGACCGATCCCAGAGTATCCGCAATAATCAGGGAAAAATACATTCTTGTCTCGCTGTTCGTGGATGACAAGACGCAGCTGCCCAAGAGATGGACAGTCACAGAAAACGGCACAAAAATAAAGATCCGTACGGTTGGCGACAAATGGAGCCTGCTGCAAAGGCATAAGTTTGGTGCCAATGCCCAGCCCTTCTACGTAATTATTGACTCAAAAGGAAGACTTATCAAAGGTCCCTATACCTTTGATCCCGATGCCGATCACTTCCTTAAGTTTATTTCTTCTCCCTTTTGATAACCTTCTTCTTGCGGACTGACCAGCCAAAGAAGCCTTTTGGATTCGAGACGTCAAAATACTCGCCGTGCGTATAGGCGATAAGATTCATTGCCGCCATATCAAGCTTGTCATCAGCATCGATATACCGGTCGTCAACAAGCACATTTACCACCTCGGCCAGGAACATATCATGTGAGCCAATAGGCTTGATATCCACCACCTTGCACTCAATGGATACGGGTGACTCCTCTACTGTAGGAGCCGATACGACCTCGGCCTTACCGGGTGTAATGCCTGCTTCCCTGAATTTATCCATATCCCGACCGGAACGCACCCCGCAAAAGTCTGTAGCACGGGCCAGCGCCTTGTTGGTCAGGTTGATTACAAAACACCCTGTAAGTTTGATGATATCATATGAATGACGCTCAGGACGTATGGAAACATAACACATAGGCGGGTTGCTGCAAACAGTACCCGTCCAAGAGGCAGTCATTACATTATACTCATCGGGAGTGGCGCCGCAGCTCACAAGAACAGCAGGCAATGGGTAAATCATAGTACCCGGCTTGAAACTCTTTTTCATTTATCGGGAGATGTCAGTTTACGGAATACGGTAGGCGTAGGCAGCGAAAAGCGCATCAGCTCACCGGTTACGGGGTGAATGAATGACAAACGGTAATTATGAAGCATCAGGCGCCTGGCCGGATTGGTTTCTGCGCCGTATTTAATATCACCGGCAATAGGACATCCCATCTCTGACATATGTACACGGATCTGATTCTTCTTACCGGTAAATATCTCCACATCAACCAGAGCATAACGTCCGCGAGACTGGAGCACACGGTAATGAGTTATGGCCAAACGGCCGTTCTCCTCATCATTCGTCGAATAGACCTGCATGCGGTCATTCTGGGTAAGCAGACTCTCAATGGTATCCTCCTGACGCGGCGGAATATTTTCAGTCACACATACGTACTTGCGCTCTTTTACATAGAAATCCCAGTTGGAACGCATCTCAAGCATCATATCCTGATCCTTGGAGAATATAAGGATACCGGATGTATATTGGTCAAGACGGTGACATACATACAGTTCTGTCTCAGGGTTGCTATGACGCACATAATCACGAATTATATGAAAGGCGTTTTTCTCACGCGCATTATCATTCGCAACAGAAAGCAGTCCGGAGGCCTTTTCGATAACCACCATCCATTTATCCTCATACAGAACCTTGGCCTGCGGATTGTTAAACTGATAGAAAGAACGGCCAAAGTTGATCACAACCTCATCGCCCGGCATAAGCGGAGTATCGAATTGAGTCACGGCAGATCCCTTAATAGCCACGTGCTTGTACTTGAGCATGGATTTTACCTCTGTGCGACTCAAATTAGGCATGGATTGTATCAGGAACGGCAGCAAAGTAGTCTCTTCGGCCACCTTATATGATTTGATGTTATCAGCTGTAAAAAGCCTTTTCTTACCCATATTGTCGCTTTAAAGCTATTGCAGCACAAAATTATGAAAAAAACTCCATATCTCTTGGAATTACCGAATAGGGAGTATATCTTTGCTACGTGTTTTTCATGGTATTAGATTTTATTTTAAGGAAAGCGGAACTGTGAAGTCCCGCTTTCCTGCTTTTTATGCAGTTACACACACACCTCGTTTCTTGTAGAATTTTTCACGAATTCATCATGAATTTTTCAAGATAAGCTGAACGACTCATCACCTTATCAAAATCACAAAAAACACTCTCAAAACATAAAAAAGTTAAGAATTCCTATATTTTTTCTAAAAAAAGGATACAGAATTAAAAAACATGACATATATTTGCGGTGCAAACAAGGAGAGAGAAGATTGGTTGTGAAACCGGTTCATCTAAATTTCAATTATTGGAATAGGACTATTGAGAACGAGAGACCCGCTGAGCAGCGAGTCTCTTGTTTTATTATATCGAACGTGATTTCTAAGCCTGCCTGTTCTTTAAGGACTCGCGGTATCTGTCCTTCCATATCTTTGGCGTCACCCCATTCTGCTTGCTGAATGCCGAGTTGAACGACGATGCACCCGAGAAACCGCACGCTATTGCAATATCCTTCTGTCTGAGGTCATCATGAGAAAGAATATACTTTTCGGCATAACTGATACGTAATCTGTTGATATAGTTCTGGAATGACATACCATATTTATAATCCACGTAGTCTGAGAGCTCATTCTTGAACACCCCAAGCCTGTCAGCAACAAAAGTAAGTGAGAGATCATGTCTGAGGAACAACTCCTCACCTTCTACTACGGCCTGGAATTTTGAATCCAATTCATTTATCAAACGGTTTTTTCCTTCCTCATCTGAAGGAATTGCAAATTGCTGTTTATCAATAAATTCAGCTCCTTTACACTGCGACACGGTATCATATTCAGCCACCGTCTCCGCTTCTTTCACTGAATTGTCCGTATCATCTTCAGAATATGCCGCAACCGCATTTCCGCCAAATCTGACCATACCCAATATACCCGGAATGGACTGACCTTCCACCGCGCCCGCAGTACCAACAAATGCAATTAATGACAAGAAAAAGGCTATCATGAATGAACCTATGGCAACAAGAGGAACATTCTCTATGTAACTGCTCTTACCCAGAATAAGCGCAGTCACTAAAATAAGAAACAACAACAGCGACAAAAAGAACTGGATCGGCTTAACGGGCGCTTTGGATTTGCGGAAAAAGAAAGATAGCACATTCGCAAACCTGCAGTTCCCACCGATGGCACACTTCATCAGATTCACCGAGAAGAACAGAAAATCCGCCAACAGGATAGTCCTGAAGACATAAGTATAGCAAGCGTAAAATATAATCTGACTGTTCTCAGGTAGATAAGGAAACATGGGCCCCTGGAATGTATAGGAATCTATCAGTATCCTGACAGCGTTCTCATAACCCACCGAATAGACAGACTCAATACCCACTATGAGCTGCACATAAGGGAGAATCATGAGTATCTTATACACGACACTTGATGACGCAACGCCCTGCAGCGCGTACATATAATTCATAAAATAAGGTATAAGCAACAGGGCGCAGATCTGCTTGAATAGAGTAAAATGCATCAGCATGTGGCTGTTCTCGTTCTGCGACAGGATAGAAAAAAGCAGAAACAGGGAAAGGATTAACAGGAAATGGGTCATCTTACGGAAGACCGCTCCTCTTGAAGCAAACAGCAGATATGCCAACAGCCAGAAAAAAGCCGCAACACACGGCAGGACCAGAAAGAAAGTTTGAATCTTCATCGGTAGCTAAAAATCAAATAACTGACACGACAAAGATACACAAAATTTTTTCAGAAAATAATTATTTTTCCGACACTGAATTTTTATCTATCTGATTTTCAACGTTTTTCAGAATTCCAATGGAAGCGTTTTCTTTCTGAGCCAAACCTTTTCTTCCTCTTCAAGATACGGGCTTATCTCACAATACACCGTCTCGTTAAAATCATTCAGCCACTCAATTTCCCGGCAATCCATCAAAGAAATCAAAAGCGGAGCAGTATCAAGATATGTTCTGGTAAGAGTCTCAAAGCAAATCCATCTGCCGAATTCGTTTCCCCCCTTACCGGTACATAGAATCATATTCTCATGACGTATCCCATGGAATCCCTCGCGGTATATTCCGGGTTCATCAGATGTAATCATTCCGGGCAGTAACGGCTGATCCTTAAGATTCTGACGTATAGACTGAGGGCCTTCGTGAACAGACAGCACATTCCCTACTCCATGTCCGGTACCATGTCCGAAATTGCGCATAGCCTGCCACAACGGACGGCGTGCGATTGCATCAATGCGGCATCCAGGTGTTCCTTCTGGAAATACAGCCATAGCCAGATCGATCATAGCCATCATATCCAGTGTATAGTCCTCTCGCTCCAAATCCGTCAATGGCCCCAGCGGCACAGTACGGGTAATATCGGTAGTACCGTAACTGTAATGGGCGCCGCTGTCGTTCAGATAGAGTCCGTGCGGCTCAAGTACCGCATCCTGCCCGCGCACTGTAGAATAATGCGGCAGCGCTGCGTTCTGACCATAGGCCGATATGGTCTCAAAACTCTCATCCAGGAAATCCGGCATTGCAGTGCGCAGATCATGCAGTTTATCGGATGCATCTGACTCCGTTATGCGTTTACCATCTGCCAATGACTCCTCAAGCCACATGAAGAAACGGGTCTGAACAATACCATCCTGTATGTATGCCTTACGGAAGCCCTCAATCTCAACCTCATTTTTTACAGCCTTGGCCAAATCAACGGGAGAGCATTCCTCCACTATATTCTCACGCCCGAACTTTTCAGCAATGGCCTTTCCGGTCTCATAATTGAGCGATCCCGAATCTATAAGTATCTTCCCGTCGGCTTTCAGCGAGCCAATGTATCCACCCACCTCGCCGTATGGATGCACTCTGATATTCGCTTTTTTAAGTTCCGAAAGGACATTAGCTCTGAATTTTGAAGTTTCAGCAAACAATTCGACGCTATCCGGACATACAAGTGCAAACGAAATCACAAACGGACAGTACTCAACATCATTTGAGCGGATATTGAGCAGCCAGGCAATCTGATCCAGACAATTCAGGAACATATAATGGCAGCCCAGCCCGCTCAATTCAGAGCGCAGCCACTCCAGTTTCTCAATCCTGGAACGACCTGCGTAACGGTCTTCATGCAACCTGACAGCTCCCTGCGGCAGCAACGGACGGTCCGGCCAAAGCGCCTCCAGATAGTCCGGTTTGGAGACAACCGATGCACCCTTGAATGCAACAGCATTCTCAAGTTGCAAAGCCTCGCCCATACTCATGCAAAGGCCGTCAATACCCACCTTGCCGTCTTGAGGGACACTGTCAGCAATCCACCTGATCCAGTCCTTATCCTCGATCGAAACCATCTTGTGAAGCTCAATTCCGCTGCCTTCAAGCTCATGGACAGCCTGAATCCAGTAACGGGAATCGGTCCACAAGCCTGCATGGTCCTTTGTGATTACAACTACACCGGCCGATCCGGCGAATCCTGATATAAACTGGCGCTGACACCAGCGCAGAGGTGTGTACTCACTGTTATGGGGATCCTCGCCCACGGTAACGGCAGCATCCCAGCCCCACTCCGCCATCAGCCGGCGCAGTGCATCGATTCTCTCTTTAATCATATTATCCCAGGAATCCTTGCTCCAACATTGCCTGAGCCACTTTCATAAAGCCCGCAATATTGGCGCCCTTCATATAGTTTACATAACCGTCAGGCTCAGTGCCATACTTGACACACTGCTCATGAATATCACTCATGATGGTGTGCAGACGGGCATCAACCTCATCGGCAGACCACGAGATATGCATGGCGTTCTGCGTCATTTCCAGGCCCGATGTAGCCACACCGCCGGCATTAACCGCCTTACCGGGGCCATAGAGCACGCGAGCGGCAATGAACGCATCGATAGCCTCCGGCGTACAGCCCATGTTGGAGACTTCGGCCACATACCTGACGCCGTTCTTTATCAGCATTGCGGCATCTTCGCCGTTGAGTTCATTCTGAGTGGCGCACGGCATGGCGATGTCAACCTTGCACTCCCAAGGCTTACGACCTGCAAAGAATTGGGCACCGAACTTCTTTGCGTACGGCTCGATCACGTCGTTGTTTGTGGCGCGCAACTGCAGCATGTATGCAATCTTTTCATCGTTCATGCCATCCTTGTCATAGACATAACCATCGGGGCCAGACAGTGTAACAACCTTTCCGCCCAGTTGTGTAGCTTTCTTGGCTGCACCCCAGGCAACGTTTCCGAAACCGCTTATGGCAATGGTCTTACCCTCAAGTGAATCGCCCTTGTCGGCCAGCATCTGACGCAGGAAGTACAGAGCGCCAAAACCTGTTGCCTCCGGACGTATCTTGGAGCCGCCAAAGGTAAGGCCCTTTCCTGTAAGCACGCCTGTATTCTCACGAGCCAGTTTCTTATACATGCCGTACAGATAACCTATCTCACGGGCTCCTACACCTATATCGCCGGCCGGAACATCGGTATCCGGGCCGATGTTACGCCATAGCTCCAGCATGAAACTGTGGCAGAAACGCTCAATCTCGGCTGCCGAGCGTCCGCGTGCGGAGAAATCCGATCCGCCCTTGCCACCACCCATAGGCAGAGTGGTCAGAGCGTTCTTGAAAGTCTGCTCAAAGCCCAGGAACTTAAGGATAGAAAGGTTAACCGATGAATGAAAACGCAATCCGCCCTTATACGGTCCGATAGCATTGTTGAACTGGACACGGTAACCTGTATTCACATGAATCTCTCCGTTATCATCAGTCCATGGCACCTTGAAGGTAAAGATACGGTCAGGTTCAACCATTCGTTCCACAATCTTGGCATCCTCAAACTCCGGATGTTGGTTATAGATAGGTTCAACACTTATAAGCACTTCACGCACTGCCTGAAGATACTCCTTCTCACCCGGATGCTTACGCTCCAGGTCAGCCATAATGTTGTTTATATTCATACCGAATGCATTAATTGGTTTTTTATACAGCAAATATAACACAAAAATGTATCTGGTGCCACAATCTGAGGTTTTTCTGCCGATAAACGGAAAAAACATCCTGGCATCACTTCAGAAATGCTGTATTATGAAAAACCTCAATTCCGCAAGAAAGTTTGATGATGGCAGAATAATCGTGTCCCAGAGGT
>JAKSIV010000013.1 GCA_024398635.1 Bacteroidaceae bacterium
TATGACCTCTGCTGACTCCTCGCAGTTCGTTGTTACTGCAAGGCGATTTTTTTTTTCGCCTCGTCTGCGAGGCCTCTCCAGTTATGGACGCACTCTTTCCATCTTATGCCTGCCCGATTTACCTTGGATGATTCGGATAGTTATTGGACTTTGACTTCGTTTGCAGTCTTATCCTCATCCTTAGGCCTTGTATCGGATTTCTGTCCGTCAGACCAGATGTTTGCCGCCGGCTTCCTTCAGATTCCGTCTCGCGGCGGACACCCTTGCCTTTGGCTGTAACCTTCCCACTATCAGGGCGGTTTAGGGACTTTCACCCATTAGAATACGTTCGTGCTGGACGAACAAAAAAGAGACCGGCTAAAATACTTTTTAGTCGGCCTCTTTCTTTTTGGAGTTAATCAGCAGGTCTTTCGTGCTTGAAGGAGGAACGCGGACGCACATTGGAGCGTGCGGCCTCCATGATGGTGTTCTTCCTGCGCATGATATCTGCCTCAACCTTACCTGACTTGGCAGGATTGTAGAGCTTGTCATACTGGGCACGTCCCACCTTGATATGACGGATGGGGAATTCTGCAATATCATTGAGCGGACCGCTAAGGGTTACACCCAGGCGGATAGGCAACGGACACTTGGTCAGTGAGATATTGTAGTTGCAGCTCAGACCTGCATCAATATTGTGACGACCGCTTATAATAGCTTCATAACGGTCCATCTTGATACGTGCAGGATAGAGGTCAACCTTTCCGTCAAGTACCTGGAGCTCTATATCCAAACTGTCAATTACAGGACTGGCATCCTTGCTCATAAGCAGCTTGCGCTTGATACCGTCAAACACCTCGTTGTCAAGAACCTGAAGGTTTGCGCCTTCAATGACTGCGTTACCTATAAGGGTGAACATCTGAGGATAGAGCGGTCCGTACGTTACATAATCGGGCTCAAGGAATGTCTGTGCGGAGAGATGGAACTGTGCCTTACCGGACAGAGCTTTCAACATGGGAACGATTGAATCGACTGCAGGAACAATGTCGATGAGTTCATCAATCTCAATGTCCAGCAGATGGAAGTCAAGTTCCATGAAACGGTCCTCAACATTGGGCGTGCGGTAGATGGCTGTAAGCTGCATCTCGGCGGCATTGGATGAGAATCCAAGCTCCTGAAGTATTACCACACCGTCTTTTATTGAGATGTCACCGCCTACGTTGTTGAAGGTATGTTCATTGAAATCAACCTTGGACAGGTTGGTGTAGAGGGTAAGGTCAATACCTCTAGGTATCATGATAGGACCGGTACTTACGGTATCCTGGCCTACCTCGATGTCTGTAGCTGCGGTTTCTGCAGCCTCGGCAGCCTCTTCTTCATCTCCTGTCAGGGCCATGAGCCTGTTCATGTTCATGTAGTCTGACTCCAGTGAGAGTTCACCAGTGAGGAGTCCCTTGCCGTCAAGGAATTCACCGATGTTGTAGATATCACCCCAGAGCTGGATATCCGAGTCATCAATCTCGGCACGGCAGTCGTTGATGTTGAAGCGACCCAGCGAGAAGTCAAAATCAAGTGTCTTGAGGCATATGGGAGAGGCCAGCATATCGACCTGACCGTCCTTAAGCGTCATCTTGATCTGGGGATTCCACTGGTTCAGGATCTCAACCTTGGTGGAGTCATACTGTGCAAGAGCATGCAGGGAGGTGGCACCCAACGTTGCCGAGAGTGTGCTTCCCATAATGGCTGACAGTGCGTCAAACCCGATGTTGGCCTTCATGGCGATGGTGCCGTCGGCAGGTGCCATGTTCAGCGTGACTGCGGTATTCTTGAGCATTCCGGATATGGTATCCATGTCACCGTTGAGCTCTCCGACATTAAGGTCCACCAGGATATTCATCTTATCCACGTCTTCATCCAGACCGGCTACCGATGCGCTCAGATTGAGGTTCTGAAGTGTTGCGTTTATGGTGGTGGAGTCAACCATCGACAGATCGAGGTCTGTTGCCTTGACAGTAACATCGGCTGTCTGCCTGTTGCGGTCAACAGCTACACGGCTGGGGTAGGTTGCCTCCAGCGAGAGCTTGCCCGAAGCCGCCTTGAGCGAGTCATTCACACTGGCGTCAAGATTCCTGAGTGAGATTTTGGCTGTGGCATTGTCCAGAACGGGACCGTTATCGGCCACGGCACCCTTGACGTTGATGTCAAGTCCTACAAGACCATGGACGTCAATTCCGTCAAGCATGCTCTGGAATGACTCCGGAATCATTGAGATGAGACGGTTTATGTCCAGGTCACGCGGAGTGTTGATGCGGGCGCGTCCTGCAACAGGCTGCTTTCCACCCAGCGTTCCGTTAGCGTTGAACGCTATCTGCTGGCCGTCAATGCGGATGTTTGTACCCTCCTTGACGTTGAAACGGGTTATCTGCCTGTTGGTCTCAAGAGGTAGGGTAAAGCCGAATGACCAGCCGGGAACATAGAGGTCGCTGTCCATCTCAATCTTTATTGACGGGGTGTTGAACTCGGTAAGGAGTGCAATATCGTCACCCTTGATGGTTGCATCGGCCTTTAATGAGAGCTGATCAGTTATGACATTCATGGGATCCTCGCCACCCTGGTCATAAACCGTACCTTCTACATCTATTGTCAGACCGGTAGTGACATCGCTCAGATCAAGCTTGAGGGCACCTTCCAGGCCTAACAGCACCTTTGCTATCTGTGCCTTGGTGATGGTTCCTACGGAATCTTCAAGCTGGAGTGATATGTCGCGGGAGTCAAACGTGAATCCGCTTACATTGGCGTTGTCGCCGGCGAGTGATGCCTTATCGGCCTTCATTACTATGGCTCCGGTCTCGGTCAGCATACTCTCCGAAGAGTAATTCAGATCTGAGGCGGCGATGCGGAAACCGGCCATGAGGTTATCGAGACCTTCACTACCCATATGACAGCTTACGTTGCTCAGAACCAGCTTGAGATTGTTAAGGCAGGCCTGAATATCATCCATGGTTGCCTGTGTCTCTTTGAGGTCCAGAGTGACATCAGCAGCTACATCCTCATTGTATTTGGAGAGTTCGGCATCCAGACGGATGTCATTGAGGTATGCGCCAACGTTCATTGAGTCATTACGTATGGCGGCGTTGACCGATGCCAGTCTGACATTGGCCTTGGCATCCAGACTGTCATAGTTGAGAAGTCCTTTCAGGTTTATGTCAAGGTCATTGATTCCTGCATCGATACCGGATGAAAGATCCTTGTATGAGGCATTGATACCCTTGACGGATATTTTCTGCAGGTCGGCGTAGATATCCATTCCTTCATCATCCTTCTGAGGCTCCTCTTCTTCATCGGAAGTGCCGAATACGTCCAGATTGGAACTGCCGTCGGCTGCCGTAAAGAGGTTGGCATGGATTCCGTTGATATACAGGTTGGTAAGGATGATCTTGCTCTCCTTGTAGAGGGTCTTGAAATCAACCGTAACCGTGAATTCATCAACTGCGGCCAGTGTATCGTATGGCGATATCTCCATATCGTCATAGACTACAAGACCGTTCAGGCGGAATCCAAGGAAAGGATATGAGCCTACCAGCGTGAGGTCCACATCATCAATTTTAGCACGGGCGGGAGAATACTTGTCAATGGCTTTCTCCGCCACTTTGGTCAGGCTGGATGATGAGAATACAATCCAGCATACCAAGGCTACAATGATAACAACCAGCCCCAAGAGTGATCCCAGAGAGATTCCGGTTATCTTGAGGGCTTTCTTTAATTTAGGTTTCATTATTTCTTTGTGAAGACTATAATGGTCTTAGAGCTATCCTCCTTGTCGTAGGCTTCCATCCTGGTCTGGTTGAGTTCCTCAACAATATAGACCGTAAAAGCCACGATGGTTGATTTTCCTTGCTCGTAACCACTTACTTCAAGTTCGAGTTCGTCGCCGGAAAGGTTCCAGGTAAAGGTTTGTGTCCTGCCTGACTGGGTACGTGAACCTGAATAATCGTCGTTGAAGGTGTAGGTCCAGCCATCGGTTGCACTCCATGTACCTATAAGCAGATCTTCATCAAAATCATCTTCAAGAAGGCTACAGCCTGCGAAAACGAACAGAACTGCGGCGAGTACCATAGACAAGCGGAAAAGTCTCTTTTTCATAAATCGTTTAATCGGTTATACCTTAAATATATAGTTTGATGGGCGAAGTTAAGCATTTTTTGCAAATAACTGTGTATGAGTTTCTGTTATAAACAAAACGGATGAAATCTTATACGTTTCCCAAACAAAAAAGGTAAATTTGCAGGTCTTTTTAGGAAACTGACGATATGTTTAGAAGCAAAACTTGTGGAGAGTTACGCCTGACCGATGCCGGTACCATGGTTACACTGGCAGGATGGGTGCAGAGAGTAAGGAAAATGGGTGGTATGGTCTTTGTTGACCTGCGTGACCGCTACGGCATAACCCAGCTTGTGTTTGACGATGCTACCGATGCCGCCCTGTGCGAGCAGGCCAGCCGTCTGGGGCGTGAATACGTCATCCAGATTACCGGTAAGGTTAGCGAGCGCTCAAGCAAGAACTCCAAGATTCCCACAGGTGACATTGAAATCCTGGTTAATACTCTGAATGTCATCAATGCGGCCGATACGCCTCCCTTTACAATTGAAGATGATACCGACGGCGGTGATGACCTGCGCATGAAATACCGCTATCTTGACCTGCGCCGCCAGTGTGTCCGCAAGAACCTGGAACTGCGCCACAAGATGGTCATGGAGATCCGCAAGTTCCTGGATGATCTTAACTTCATGGAGGTAGAGACTCCTATTCTCATAAACTCAACACCTGAGGGCGCACGTGACTTCGTGGTACCTTCACGCATGAATCCCGGTCAGTTCTACGCTCTGCCTCAGAGCCCCCAGATCCTCAAGCAGCTGCTTATGGTATCGGGATTTGACCGTTACTTCCAGATAGCCAAGTGCTTCCGTGACGAGGACCTGCGTGCCGACCGTCAGCCTGAGTTCACACAGATTGACTGCGAGATGTCATTCGTGGAGCAGGAGGATATCCTTCAGATATTCGAGGCTATGGCCAAGCATCTGTTCAAGAGCATTCTTGGTATTGATATGAAGGAGCCTTTCCAGCGTATGACATGGCAGGATGCAATGAAATACTACGGTAGTGACAAACCGGATTTGCGCTTTGATATGCACTTTGTGGAGCTTATGGATGTGCTCAAGGGTTACGGATTCGGCGTATTTGACGGTGCCGCATACATCGGCGGTATCTGCGCAAAGGGTGCCGCTACATATACCCGCAAGCAGATTGACGCTCTTACCGAGTATGTAAAGCGTCCTCAGATTGGTGCCAAGGGTATGGTTTACGCACGCGTCGAGGAGGATGGCAGCGTGAAGTCATCGGTCGATAAGTTCTACTCTCAGGAGGTTCTGCAGCAGTTAAAGGCTGCCATGAGCGCTGAGGCCGGTGACCTTATCCTGATTCTCTCAGGTGATGACGCCATGAAGACCCGCAAGCAGCTCTCTGAACTGCGTCTTAAGGTGGCCGATGAACTTGGGCTGCGTGACAAGAACCAGTTCAAGTGCCTGTGGGTGATTGACTTCCCCATGTACGAGTGGTCCGATGAGGAGAACCGTCTGATGGCTATGCACCATCCGTTCACATCACCCAAGCCTGAGGATATTCCTCTGCTGGACACTGATCCCGCAAGCGTTCGTGCCAATGCCTACGATATGGTTATAAACGGTATCGAGGTTGGCGGCGGCTCTATCCGTATCCACGACAGCAAGCTGCAGGCTACCATATTCAAGATTCTGGGCTTCACTCCTGAGCAGGCTCAGGCCAAGTTCGGTTTCCTGATGAACGCATTCAAGTTCGGTGCACCTCCTCACGGTGGTCTGGCATTCGGTCTGGATCGCTTTGTCAGCATCTTTGCAAAGCTGGACAGCATCCGCGACTGCATAGCGTTCCCCAAGAACAACTCCGGCCGCGACGTCATGCTGGATGCCCCCGGTCCTCTTGACCAGTCTCAGCTAGACGAACTCCAGCTCAAAATCGACCTAAAATGATACAAAAGGGGACAGACCCCTTTTGTACTATTTATGACCGCTTCTCGTTATTGAGGAGCGGTTTTTTTTGTTGGGATATTGATTGATGGTATGCTCTATTTGATTGTTGGGTTCTCTATTTCCTTAAACATTTCATTGCTGTCCTGCCATTGGCCCGATGCAAACTGTTTTTCGCCTTCAGCAACCATTTGATGTATTTCTTCAATGGAGTAGGGTTTTTGTTGAGGTGTCTGCTTAACAAACATACCTCTATTGCCGGCATTTACAGCATAAGGTATTGCCGGTTCGCAAACTTCTGTTTTGATGTTTTCCATATCTATGTTTTTTCAATGTCTTTCTGCAAAGATAATGTTTTATGTTACAAATGATCTGATAACGAGAAGAGAAACGTTTTTTAGCACAAAAATCTTTGCAGAGTCACATATAAAGCGGAAATTTGCAGTCGAAATTTTTCAGGGTGGGGCGCAATTCCCCGACCGGCGGTATAGTCCGCGAGCCGAAAGGCCGAACCGTTGCAACTACGGTACCGACAGTATAGTCTGGATGAAAGAAAAGTTTATGAAAAACAAAACAGTACTCATGTGCTTGGGCATGATTGTGCCCGCATTGTCAGTTTACGCCGAGGGCGTAGTTCTGACTGATTCAGTGATCAATCTTCAGGAAGTTGTTATTCGCGACAACTTCAGCAGTTCCGAAACCACTCCGCTCAGCATTAAAACGCTGTCCCCGAGCCACATTAAGCTCTACAGCACATCTCCGAACTATGTCGAGATGATGCAGGGTATCCCCGGCGTTTACGCAACACCTTCAACAGGCTCTTATGGTGATGCAACACTTAATATCCGCGGTTTCAAGCAGGAAAACATTAGTGTATTACTTAACGGTATTCCAATTCAGGGTCTGACATCAGGTTCCATGTATTGGAACAACTGGATGGGTTTGGCCGAGGCCACATACGCTGTTCAGATTCAGAAGGGTATGGGTTCATCCATGTTAGCAGACTGCGCTATGGGTGGTATGGTGAATATCATCACAAAGACCGGCGAGGGTTCTCCTGAATGGGATTTCTCCACCTCTTATACTCAGTTCGGTACCAAGAAGGGTATGCTTAGTTATTCTACCGGACAGTTAAAGAACGGATGGAGCGCCAATATTATGGTCAGCGGTGTCCATGGCGACGGATTTGTTGAAACTTCTCAGGTAAAATCAATCTCTTATCTGCTTTCTGTCAGCAAGATCTTGAATCCTTATAATACGTTGATCTTTACTGCTATAGGCTCACCTGAACAGCACGACCAGCGCAGTACAGAGCTGTCAAAAGACGAAGTTGATAAGTATGGTCGTGGTTACAGCAAGAACTGGGGCTACATGAACGGAGAGAAGTTTTCTATTGCCCGCAATCACTACTTCAAGCCATACTTTACTCTGCAGCACCATTATGACAAGGGTGCTCTGCACATGAAGAACTCACTTTACCTGGCTATAGCCGATGGTGGTGGACGTTCAACATACAACGATACAACTTATGTAAAGAAGAGCATAATTGAGCATCAATCAACAGATGGTCATATTGATTTCAACTCAGTAATTGCTGATAATACTGCTGCTGGAGTCTCCGGAAACTTTATAATAGATTACCTTTCCGGTCATAATCAGGCTGGTGCCATTGTTTCTGCAGATTATAGTCTGAATAACAAATGGACAGTTTCATCCGGACTACAATATCAGTACTTTGATACCTGGTCAAAAATGATTATTATGGATTTACTTGGCGCTGATCATTATAGCATGTATGGAAAAGATTATTTAGTAGGGGATTATATAGGTTCAAGATATGGACGTACAACACACCTTGCTTCTGGTTACGGACAGATTAAGTATGATGGCCGTAAGATAAATACAAACCTTGGCATAAGCGTATTTAGCGGTAATTACCGCCGTCATGACGATGTTACCGGCAAAGTCAGTGACTGGGCGCACGGATGGGGTGTAGGCATTAAGAGCGGACTGCTTTATCATATAACAGGCAAGTCTCAGGCTTTCATTAACTTGGGCTATAACAGCCGTCTGCCATATGCCGGTACATTCTTGGTTTCAAGCGACCTTTCTGTAAAGGATGATGTTACTAATGAAGAGAATCTGATGGCTGAAATAGGAACACGTATCATCTGGAAAGGTGGTGGTCTTGAATTGAGTGCATACTCAGCAAATTGGAAAAACAAGACAGTAACCGTCAGTACATCAAAACGTGCCAATGAGAAAGCCCAGAAATATTATATCACAGGCTTGAACGCTTTGCATATGGGTGTTGAGTTATATATTCAGCAGCAGATTACACCCTGGGCTAAGTTGAGCGCATTTGCAAATCTGGCATCATGGAAGTGGAACAGTTCAGGTGAGGCTCTGATTTACGACGGTTATACCAACGAGACATTAAATACATATAAGATTTATTGTGACGGACTGCATGTGGGTGATTCGCCTCAGACTCAGTTCGGTGCTCAGGCTGATTTCAAGATGCCTTATGGTTTCTATGCAAACCTGTCTTGGCAGTTCAATGATCGTATGTATGCAGATTTCGAACCTGATAGCCGTAAAGACGCAAGTTCACCTGATGCATATCGTTTGCCGTCATGGAACGTACTTGACGCTACTATAGGTTGGAGCGACCAACTGTTTGAAAATATGCATCTTGACGTGTTTGCAACAGGCCGTAACCTTACTGATGCGCACTATATAGAACGCGGTAAGGATGGAAGAGATCACGACCTTGCTACATTCCGCGGATACTGGGGCGCACCGCGTACTTTGTCAATAGGAATGAAACTCTCCTGGTAGTATCAGATACACAACAAAGCTATTGAGACCGCGGCAAGTACGATACCGACTACTTGGTGCGGTCTCAGTTTTTCATTGAAGGCCAGCCAGCCTACTATTGCTCCTATGGCCACGATTCCGATGTTGTGGACCGGGAACAGGAACGATGAGTCAATGGTTTTCATTGAGAGCATCAGGGTATAGGTGCAGAAATAGTTCACAAAACCCAGGACTACGCCTCCAGTGACGTTCTTAAGGAGCAGGGGAGAGCGTTTGCCATCCGGCCCCTTCTTGAAGAACGAGTAGATGCACATAATCATTGCCACAAAGAAGACCGATGCCGTTACCAATGATATCTCGCTGTTGATTACCTGCTCGGAGAGGCCGGCAGCGGTGTCGTTTACGGTCACGCGATGCTGCAGGACCTTAAGGTAGGAGTTGCTGGCTCCGAACGTAAGGAATACGGTAACAGGTGCCAGGATATCCAGCAGAGTATATTTGTGACCGCCTTCGGGCTTATCGGTCCAGATAGTAAGTGTCATTGCAACCAGTACAAGGCATATAAGCAGCCATTTGGGTTTGGCGCTGCCTTCAATCAGCAGATATGAGACTATGATGGGGATTACCATCGATGCACGGCTGCATACGGTTGATATGGCCACGCCTACGCGGCGTGTGGATGCCGACAGCATAACCATTCCGGCCATAAAGATGAATCCCAGTATGATCACGTCAACCAGCCAATCGGCTTTCAAGGGGTTTACAACAGCCTCACCATTCAATGAAAACAGCACTCCCAGAATAAAAGCAGTCAGATAATTGAAGAAGATAGCCTGATTGGCATCAATGTCTTTACGGTGAAAGATCTTGAATACGATAGAGAACATTGCGGTCAGAACGGTCGCAATGATCAGAAAAATGATTCCTGTAATTGACATATTTGTTCCTTTTTATTTGATTAATCCACGGTTACGTAACATTGCATCGGTCTTGGGATCGCTGCCACGGAACTGACGGTACAGTTTCATCAGGTCATCGCTGCCGCCTTTCTCGAGTATGTTCTGACGGTAACGCTTGCCGGTCTCCTTGTTCAGGAGGCCCTCCTCCTGGAAGCACTGGAAAGCATCGCAGTCCAGAACCTCGGCCCATAGGTAACTGTAATAGCCTGCACAGTAGTCGTTGTTGAAAATGTGGTTAAAGAATGTGCCGCGGTAACGGTATTCAATCTGCGGTATCATACCCAGTTTGGCCGATATCTCATCCTCAAACTTCTGGTCATCAAAGTTGCTGTAATCCTTGAGCATATGATATTCCATATCAAGCAGGGCGGCTCCTACAAGCTCTACGGTCTCGAATCCGGTATTGAAATGGCCGGCGTTCTGCATCTTCTCAATCAGAATGTCAGGAATTGCCTGGCCGGTCTTGTAGTGGAATGCGTACTGCTTTAATATTGAGGGGTCTATGGCCCAGTGCTCCATGATTTGTGAGCACATCTCGACAAAGTCATTCGGTGTGGCAGTACCGCTTACGGTAGGATAGTGGCACTGTGTGAGCATTCCGTGCAGGGCGTGACCGAACTCATGGAATACGGTGCGTGCATCATCTATGGAGAGCAGGCAGGGAAGGGTGTCAGTAGGCAGTGAGAAGTTGCATACGTTCACTATCGTGGGACGCTGGCTTTGGCCTGCATAGTTGAATTCATCTGTAAAGTTGGTCATCCAGGCACCCTGACGCTTGGTGAGGCGTACAAAGCAGTCTGTGTAGAAGTATGCCAGATGGGTGCCGTCGGCATCCAGACACTCCCATGTCTCGACCGACGGGTTGTAAACGGGCAGATTGTCAACTTTCCTGAACTTGATGCCAAACAGGGTCTCGGCTACCATGAATGAGCCTTTGCGTACGTTGTCCAGACTGAAGTAGGGCATCAGCTGTGACTCGTCCAGATCATATTTCTGCTTGCGCAGCTTCTCGGCATAATACCACCAGTCCCAAGCCTCCAGCTTGAACTTACCGTCTTCGGCATCGATGATATTCTGCATCTCGTCACGCTCACGCTCGGCCTGCGGAAGTGCGTATTTCCATATCTCCATAAGCAGGTCATAGGCCGCCTTCGGGGTCTTGGCCATGCGGTCCTCAAGCTGATAATCGGCAAATGTCTCATAACCAAGCAGATTGGCCAGTTCCAGACGTAAGGTGAGTATCTCCTTTACGATGGCCTTGTTGTCAAACTCGTTATTGTTGTTGCCGCGGCTGTAGTATGCCTTGTACATCTGCTCGCGCAGGCTGCGGTCCTTACATGTCTGCAGGAACGGTATCCAGCAGGGTTTCTGTACGTTGAATGCCCAGCCCTGCAGACCTTTTTCCTTTGCTCTGGCGGCGGCAGCCTCCAACTGGTCCTGGCTGAGTCCTTCAAGACGCTTTATGTCAGTTACGTTCAGAACGTAGGCATTGCTCTCGTCAAGATTGTTCTTGGCAAACTTGATGCGGAGTTCGCCCATGCGGTTCTGAATCTCTACGAAACGGGCCTTAGCCTTGTCATCCAGCAGGGCACCTCCCTTTACAAAACGGCGGTAGTATTTCTCCAATACCTTGATCTGCTCTGTGGTAAGGGCTCCATTGTCTTTGCTGTCATATAACTGCTTGATTCTTTTAAAGATAACCCCATTCATATAAAGATAGGAGTCAGCCTCGGTCTGCATGGGGATGACCTTCTCCTCGGTCTCTTTCATCAGGTCATCGGCATCGGTCTCCATCAGGTTGAAGAATACGGAGCTAACCTTGTTTAGCAACCGGCCGCTTGACTCAAGTGCCTCAATGGTGTTCTCAAAAGTGGGAGCGTCAGGACAGGCTGCCACGGCGTCAATATCGGCCTTGAACTGACGGAAACCCTCCTCAAAGGCGGGCAGATAATCAGTGGACTGTATCTTGTCAAACTCTACTGCGCCATACGGCAACTTACTCTCCTCAAAGAACGGATTGTTCCTGTTTTCACTGCACGACATAAATATAACCGCTGCTGCGGCAATTGTAAATATTTTGTTCATATTAGTACCTTTTGATTGCAAAAGTAACATCTTTGCGCGATTTGCACTACCTTTGCAGTCTCAAATGTATTGTTATTTGTTAATGAAAGTATTTAAGCTTTTTGCTGCAGCAGTTGCAGTAATGGCAATGGTTGCCTGCACAGGTAACAAAAAGAGACAGCTATGACAAACCGTGAACCCGCAAACATTATGGTAGTGGTTGACCTCCAGAAGGATTTCATTGACGGAAACCTTCCTGCAACCGACGGTACCCGCGTTGTTGAGCCCATCAAGTCCAAGCTCACCGCATTTGACAGAGTCTATTTCACACTTGACTGGCACCCCTGGAACCACTGCTCATTCAAGGCCAACGGCGGTATCTGGCCGCAGCACTGCGTACGCTATACCGTTGGTGCAGCACTTCCTGACGGTATCCTGGATAACCTGAACATTGACAATGTACGTTTTCTTCCCAAGGGCCAGGCTCAGGACAAGGAGGAGTACGGTCAGTTTGAGAATACCAAGGGTAATGATCAGGACCTTTTTGTAAAGGGTGACAAGGTTGTAGTATGCGGTATCGCTGCCGAGTACTGCGTCCTGGAGACCTTGAAGAATCTGGTTCGTCTGAGCAAGGAGGTAGGTTTTGAACTCTCTGTTTACCTGGAGGGCGTAGCATCAATCGAGAGCAACGAGCCTCTGGTGACCTACATGAACGAGAACAATATAAAGATTTATAAATAAGGATTTTATGGAGAGCACTATTGTAAGAAGTGTGCTGGAGAATGACCTCTACAAATTCTCCATGTCATACTATTACCAGCGGACCACTCCCGAGGGTATAGGCACATTCAGTTTCAATGACCGCAACGGCATGAAGTTCACGCCGGAGTTTGTGGACCTGTTGCGCAAGGAGTTCAAGAAACTGGAGACGCTGGCCCTGACCGATGAGGAGTTCAAATGGTGCCTCTCCAATATCTATTTCATACCTCAGTGCTATTTTGAGTGGCTCAAAGGCTTCAGGTTCAATGCCGATATAATCGACATATCGCTTGATGAGGAGGGCCACCTGCACATTGAGGCAAAAGACCTTATCTACAAGGTCACTCTGTATGAAATCCCAATTCTGAGTACGGTATCGGAGGTATATTACAAGATATATGAGAAAACCGAGCCGGACTGGTCATACATAGACAGCCATCTGGAAAAGAAGGTTGCAATATCAAACGAGAACAAGCTCAAGTTTGCAAACTTTGGTATGCGCCGCCGCTACTCACGTGAGGTTGAGGATCACGTAACCGAGTATCTGACACGCCACGCCAAGTATTTCATCGGCTCATCGACCGTATATTTCGCAATGAAATACCAGTCAATCCGTCCGGACCTGAAGCCTATTGGCACAATGGCGCACGAGCTTATGATGGCTACGGCTGCATTCATGGGCCCCAAGGAGGCAAACTATTATGTTATGCGCAACTGGGCTCAGATATTCGGCGGCAACATGGGTACCATGCTGCCTGACTGCTTCACCACGCGCGTGTTCCTGCGCAATTTCTCGCTCGATATGGCCAAACTGTATGACGGCGTACGTCACGACAGCGGCGATCCGTTTGAGTTCGGCGACAAGATCATAGCCAAATACGAGTCATACCACATAGACCCCATGACAAAGTCAATCGTATTCAGTGACGCCCTTGACTTTGACCGTGCCCTGGCCATCCAGAAGTACTTTGAGGGTAGAATAAAGGTATCATTCGGCATCGGCACCAACCTCACTAACGATGTAGGCACAGTAGATCCGTTAAACATCGTAATGAAACTCAAGACCTTCCAGGTCAATCCCCGCCAGCACGTCTATCGCTGCGTGAAACTGTCCGATACCCCGGGCAAGGAGCTGGGCGATCCCGATGAGGTACATTCTTATAAAGTGATATTGGGCTTGATTTAGCCTGAGAGGAATACTCGCTGCTTCGCATCGCTCGAAGTTTGCGCTTTGTGGCCTTCGGCCTAAAGCGTCAGGATGGATTCCTATCCGCGTATCAGAAACAACCTTATTTTTACTACTGGATGGAATCCTTTTCATTTTGGAAAAATTGTATTACCTTTGCAGCACACTTTAAGGAAAGGTGATGAAAATCAGGGAGGTAATTGATGCCCTTGAGAGTTTCGCGCCTCTGCCACTGCAGGATGATTACGATAATTCAGGCTTGCAGGTTGGAACTACAGAGACCGAAGTTTCAGGGGTTTTATTGTGTCTGGACGTGACCCGTCAGGTTGTTGACGAGGCCATCAACAACGGATGCAATATAATCATTTCACATCATCCGCTGCTTTTCCGTCCGCTAAAACGTCTTACCGATGACAGCATCGGTAGCATCGTGATGAGCGCCGTACGCGTGGGAATAACGATCTACGCAAGCCACACCAATCTGGACAACGCTTACAAGGGTGTTAACATGCGCATCGCAAACGTTCTGGGACTGACCGATGTCAAACCGCTTGATGAGCAGCCCGACGGCAACGGCGCCGGTATTATCGGCCGATTCCCTAAATCGATGACCGAGAAGCAGCTGCTGGCTCTTGTCAAGGAGAGATTCGGTGTAACATGCATCAGACATAACGGAGAGTTAGGCAGACCGATCAAGCGTATGGCTGTATGCGGAGGCGCAGGCGCGTTCCTGACCGATAAAGCGGTCGAGCAGGGGGCCGATGCATTCATGACCGGCGAGATAGGGTATCACCGTTTCTTTGGATATGACGGCACCATCAAGCTGATTGAGGCCGGACATTTTGAGAGCGAGCAGTTCACGGTGGACCTGATTGCCGATATCCTGAAGGAGTCATTCCCTGAGCTGAGAGTGCTTAAGACTACAAGCAAGACGAATCCGATAAATTATTACATATAACTATGGCAACAAAAGACATTAAGAAAGACCCCAGCGAGTACTCTGTAGAGGAGAAACTCCAGTCACTGTATCAGCTTCAGACCATGCTGACCGAGATTGACAAGATCAAGACTCTGCGCGGCGAGCTGCCTCTTGAGGTTCAGGACCTCGAGGATGAGATTGCCGGTCTGACCACACGTATCGAGAAGGCTAGCTCGGATGTTGTTGAAATGAGCAAGGGCGTTACTGAGAACAAGAATACCATTGAGGTATCAAAGGCTCAGATTGCCAAGTATCAGGAGCAGCAGGATCACGTCAGCAATAACCGTGAGTTTGACTCTCTGAACAAGGAGATTGAGTTCAAGAACCTTGAGGTTGAACTGGCCGAGAAGCGTATACGTGAGTTTACAAACGCCATTAACGCCAAGAAGGAGGAGATTGAGACCAACCGTGCTATCGTTGCAGAGAAGCAGCAGGATCTGGAGGTCAAGAAGTCAGAGTTGCAGGAGATCATTGAGGAGAACCGTCAGGAGGAGGAGCGTCTGCGCGAGAAATGCAA
Organism: Bacteroidaceae bacterium; assembly: GCA_024398635.1. Lineage (GTDB taxonomy): Bacteria > Bacteroidota > Bacteroidia > Bacteroidales > Bacteroidaceae > Colenecus. The sequence goes on from JAKSIV010000013.1 coordinate 15,326, forward strand.
GAACCTTGAGCTCAACATCGAGCCCCGTCTGCTCCAGTCATTCAAGCGTATCCGTAACAACACACGCAACGGTCTGGGTATCGTTTATGTACAGCGTGAGTCATGCGGCGGTTGCTTCAACAAGATTCCGCCTCAGCGTCAGCTGGATATCCGCATGCGCAAGAAAATCATCGTTTGCGAGTACTGCGGACGTATCATGATTGATCCCGAGCTGGCAGGCGTAAAGGAGGAGTCTAAGCAGACTGAGGCACCCAAACGCCGCACCCGCAAGGCTGCAGCTGCCGACGAGGATTGATTTATAAATCAGAATAATTGGGGATATCCTGCAGGAATGAAAACTTTCCTGTGGGATATTCCATTTTTATGCAGTAGTGCTTTAGTCCGTTTGAGACTATGAGGTAGTCCACGTGAAGGACCAGGTTGTAGTGTGCTATCTGGTTGAATACCTTCTGTGAGATAGCGACAGTGGGGCGTTTGTATTCAACTATTACCTTAGGCGTGCCGGCTTTGTCGTAGACTACAGAGTCGCAGCGGCGGGACATTGAGTTGAGCTCTATGGCCTGCTCGTTGGCTATGTGGGACAGGGGATATCCTTTATAATTGATAAGATATGATACGAATGCCTGACGGACCTGTTCCTCGGGCGTGAGGGGCGTCCAGAGCTTGCGAACGGGGTCCCAAACCATGGTTTTTCCTGCCTGTTCGGATATTTTCGGCTCAAAAGGCGGCAAATTCAAATTATCAATCATATCTTTGTAATCAGCAGTTTATGAATGACTGCGCTATCTGACAGCGAAATTACTAATAAGGATTTGAAATGGCAACATCAGGAACCGCATACCGTCAGGTTCTTAAGGAACTTGAGAAGGGTAAATACCAGCCGGTATATTATCTGATGGGGGACGAACCGTTCTTTATCGACTCAATATCGGACTATATAAGGGAACATGCGCTCCCCGAGGAGGCCAGAGACTTCAACCAGTTGGTTCTTTACGGTAATGAGACCACTATGAATGAAGTCATTCAGCGCGCCAGAGCATATCCTATGGGTTCAGACCGACAGGTAATCATTGTAAAAGAGGCACAGCATCTGATAAAACGTGATTCTGAGTCAGGTGGAAGTGCATCGGACATACTGGGAGCATATCTGCAGCAGCCGCAACCCAGCACAATATTGGTGTTCTGTCACAAGAACGGCTCGTTGGACAGGCGTAAGAAGATTGTGGCTGTGATTGAGAAGGCCGGGGTGCTGTTTGAATCCAAGAAGGTCAGGGATGAGGATTTGCCTCAGTTTGTAGAGGAATTCCTGAACGAACATGGGCTCAAGATGTCTCCAAAGGGCATTTCAATGATGAGTGAATTTGTCGGTGCCGATCTTTGCCGTATGAACGGAGAGCTTGAAAAGCTGCTCACAGCACTTCCGGAAGACGTTAAGGAGATTACTCCGGAATTCATTGAGGAGCATGTAGGCGTAAGCAAGGACTATAATATATTTGAATTCCGCGATGCTCTCATAAACAAGAATATCCAGAAAGCCAATAAGATTGCTGCGTACTATGAGAGTAATCCCAAGACATACCCGATGCAGCTTATTACGGCTGCCATTTTCCCGTATTTCTCCAATCTGATGCTCGCATTCTATTCTCCTGACAAGACGGATAGGGGATTAGCCGATCAACTGGACCTGAAGAGTACCTGGGGCGTCAGGGACTACACTACCGGCATGCGCAACTATACTGCTACACAGACAATGCAGATAATTAGTGCAATCCGCAGGTATGATGCAAAGTCCAAAGGTGTGGATGCAACGGCCAATACAGGGGAGGGGTTGTTGAAGGAGTTGCTATATCTGATACTACACTAAGAAAGATAATAGTTAAGAATAACAAGCATATTGAAGGTCATCCAAAAGATGGCCTTTAGTTTTTATTAACCATTACATTTGTGTTATTTTGGCGTGTTTTTACAATTGTTGCACGCAAAAATAGATAGGCGAATGATATTGATGTTTTAGTCGGGATCTACCATTCGGACAGGAGCCATACCCGCCCCATATCAGTATGCAAAATCGCATACAAATAGGTGTTAAAATCATAACTTACTGAAAATCAAATATTATATGTGCTAAGATATAAACCTGTTGAATAAACTTTTGCATAGGTTTATACAAAACATCCAAATTGAGCCCACTGCAAAAAATTCATAAGATATATATGTGTAATTATCAATGATTTATGATGTTTTTCCAAAGTGATTTCCAGGCTATGTTATGCGTACCGGTGGCAATATATGCGATTCTCAGGCGAGGTGGGTTACATTTGTTGTGTATTAACAAATGTTGCATACAAATGTTTGATACAAAAATATAATTGCAAACTCAAAAAAGATTGATACATTTGTAGCATTGATACAAAAGAGCCGTTTTTATGATGAAAGAGAGACTTGAAGAATTAATGGATTTGCTTCATCTGAGTCCAACTCAGTTTGCAAACGAGATTGGCGTGCAACGCGCCACGCTTCAGCACATACTCAGCGGCAGGAATGAGCCCAGTCTGAAGATCATTATGGCTATACATAATAAATATCCTGATGTTGAGCTGGAATGGCTTCTGAACGGGAAAGGCTCGGCTATTCCTCAGCTTAGCCAGGAAAGCAGGCCGGAACCTGATTATCCTCTTTTACCGGGCATGGAGAGTACCTTTTTCCAGCCGGAATCACGTAAAGCGCCTGATTTTTCAAATCTCAGAGGGGAAGAAAACGCTCCAAGACAACGCAAAACACGTAATAATAAGGATGTTAGGTCCGAAAATTTCGCTACGGAAAACAGCGCGAACAAGGCAATTAAAGAGGTTGTGGTTTTCTTTGCCGACGGTAGATATCAGAAATTTTCATCGGATTTAAAAAAATAATACGGTTTTTTTGATTTTTTAGATTTTGCTGTTTATATTTGCTGGTACAAGATTAAACCAATTACCGCTATGAAAAGATATCTGTTTGTATTGGCTATCGCAACATTCATGCTGGCCGGTTGCCGTAGCAGCAAAGAAGCATCAAAAGAAAGGGCAAGCAATGAGGTTTGGCAGACTTTGTTGGTAAAACAGCTTGATGCCAAGATTGAGGACCAGATCATTACCGTAAAATACAACAACGGTACCACTCTTTGCTACAAGATTCTTGATAACTTTGGAAATGTCACTCTGACATGGGACAGAACCAACGGCCGCAAGAACTTTGACGATGGTCCGAGTGCCTATAAGGGCGATATCAGTATTCCTTCCTTCATTACTACAGGTGAGAATGATGACTTTACATTCCGCGTAATGGAAATTGACGCCAATGCGTTCTATGATTGCGCCGAAGTAACCTCGATTGATATTCCCTACAGCGTTCTTCGCATAGTGAATGACGCATTCAAGGGATGCTCCGGAATAAAGAAATACACTGTAAATGAGAACAATCAGTCATACAAGGACGTGGATGGCATCCTGTTCAGCAAGGATGACAAGATGCTGATCAAGTATCCCGCCAAGAAAGAGACTGCCGAGTACGTCATTTCGGAGGATGTGTCGATAATCTGCACCGAGGCATTCACGGACAACTCTTTCCTCAGGAAAATCACAATCGGGAACTTTGTAACCGCTATCAGCGACAACTCATTCAAGAACTGCTCTGCACTTGAGGAGGTTGAGTTGGGAGGTAACGTAAGAATCCTGGGTGTTGATGCTTTCAAGAACTGCCCCAAGCTGACACTTGTCAATGCTCACGGAATGTGGCCGGCACACTGCAGTCCTACGGTATTTGACGATGAGGTTAAGGCAAGTGCAAAGCTTTATGTTCCGAGAGGTCAGTTGATGAACTACAAGCGCCGTCTTGAGTGGCGTGACTTCAAGAACGTACAGGAGTATTGATTTGACAGAACCTAATAACTAACCTGGTGCAGCCTTTCGGAGTTGCACCTTTTTTTTGTACCTTCGCAGTGCTATTTTACAACGTATGAAGAAATTCCTGACAGATATGCTTGTGGCCGATAACCGCTTGGTCGGTCCTTGTGCCACACTGCTGACATTGCAATATCCCGGAGAGTTGCCTGAGATGGTTGCCGGACAGTTTGCCGAACTGCAGGTTCCAACTGCCAAGGTCCTGTTGCGCAGACCCATCTCAATTCATGCAATAGATCGTGAAAGGAACCTTGTGGAGTTCCTGATTCAGATTGTCGGCGAAGGAACTCAGTCACTTGCAGAGCTCAAACAGGGTGATAAGGTTAACGTCCTGCTGCCGCTTGGAAACGGTTTCAGCTACCGCACCACTCATGTAGCCCGTCCGTTGCTTATCGGCGGCGGAGTGGGAGTGGCTCCGTTGCTGTTCCTTGGACAGAAGTTTGCTGCTCATGGAATTCGCCCGACATTCCTGTTCGGTGGCCGCACCGAAGGACTTATCCTGCGCAAGGAGGAGTTCCGGAAGTACGGCGACCTGTTCATGACTACCGAGGACGGATCGGCCGGCGAGAAGGGATTTGTGACGAATCACAGCCTGCTTATGGACAGCGAGTCATTTGACCGCATATTTGCCTGCGGCCCCACGCCTATGCTTAAGGCTGTAGCAAAATGGGCAAAGGAGCATGAGACGGCATGTGAGGTCTCCTTAGAGCACCGTATGGCCTGCGGAATAGGCGCCTGCCTGTGCTGCGTTGAGGATACGGCCGATGAGGGCAATGTGTGTGTATGTAAAGAGGGCCCGGTATTCAATATAGACAGACTGAAATGGTTCAATTAAATACAAAGATAGGCTCATTGGAGCTCAAGAACCCGGTCATGACTGCATCGGGCACATTCGGTTACGGCACTGAGTACGCTGATTTCATGGATATCAACCGTCTTGGAGCCATAATAGTAAAAGGAACTACATTGAATCCGCGTCAGGGCAATGCTTATCCGCGTATGGCCGAGACTCCGTCGGGCATGCTCAATGCCGTGGGACTCCAGAACAAGGGCGTGGATTACTTTGTGGACCATATCTATCCTGAGGTCCGAAAGTTCCAGACCAACGTGATTGTGAACGTATCGGGCTCGTGCATTGAGGATTATGCCCAGTGCGCAAGCATTATCAATACTCTTGATGACATACCTGCCATAGAGCTCAATATCTCTTGCCCCAATGTAAAACAGGGCGGTATGGCGTTCGGCGTAAGGCCTGAGAGCGCTGCACAAGTTGTAAGTGCCGTGCGTAAGGCTTATGACAAGATTCTGATTGTCAAGCTGTCACCCAATGTGACCGATATCACCGAGATTGCGCGTGCCGTTGAGGGAGCGGGAGCCGATAGCGTATCGCTCATCAATACGATGCTGGGTATGGCTATCGATGCCGAAAAGCGCAAACCCATCCTGTCGACGATCACCGGCGGAATGAGCGGCCCGGCCGTAAAGCCTGTTGCATTGCGTATGGTTTGGCAGACTGCAAAAGCGGTGAAGATTCCTGTGATAGGTCTTGGAGGCATCTGCAGCGCCACTGATGCAATAGAATTCCTTTTGGCAGGCGCATCGGCCATACAGATAGGCACAGCCAATTTCATCGATCCTGCCATCTCAGAGAAAGTTGTCGACGGAATTGAGGAATACCTCACACGTCACGGCTTCAACTCCGTCCAGGATATTATCGGAGCCTTAGAGTAAGTCGGGGCGGAGGCGCTTGGTGCGCTCCATAGACTGCTGGAATTCCCAATCATCTATTAAAGCCTGGTTTCCCGATAATAGTACATCGGGGACGCGCCAGCCTTTGTATTCGGCGGGACGGGTATAGACGGGTGGCGCAAGGAGGTTGTCCTGGAAGCAGTCGGATAGGGCGGACTGCTCATCGGACAGGACACCGGGAATAAGGCGTACGATGCTGTCTGTCATTACGGCTGCGGCGAGTTCACCGCCTGTGAGCACGTAGTCACCGATGCTTATCTCGCGGGTTATCAGATGCTCGCGGATGCGGTAGTCTATTCCTTTGTAGTGACCGCACAGGATAATGACGTTGTTAAGCAGTGAGAGGCTGTTGGCAATCTTCTGGTTGAACTGCTCGCCATCCGGTGAAGTGTATATTACTTCATCGTAGTCACGCTGTGACTTGAGGTCCGATATCAGGCGGTCAATGGGTTCTATTTTCATGACAAGGCCGGCACAGCCTCCAAATGGGTAGTCATCGGTCTTGTGGTGCTTATCGGTGGTGTAGTCCCTGATATCGTGCAGATGAATCTCGGCCAGACCGACTTTCTGGGCACGTGCCATCATTGAGCAGTTGAAGAAACTCTCAAGCATTTCAGGGAAAACTGTAAGAATATCTATTCGCATATGTGCATAATTATGTGGCTTAAGCCGCCGCAAAATTACAAAATTATGCGTAAATTCGCGGTCTGAAAACCACACTTTCAGGCTTTACTCCAAAATGAGCGATACGGACAGGATAATAGAGCTACGTGAGCTGCTCCACAAGTACAACAATCTGTACTATGTGCAGAATGACCCTGTCATTTCCGATATCGAGTTTGACCAGCTTATGCATGAGCTGATTGACCTGGAGGAGCGTCATCCTGAACTTTACGACCCGAATTCACCCACACAGCGTGTCGGAAGCGACCTTAGCAAGGGTTTTGAGCAGGCCGAGCACCGATATCCGATGCTCTCGCTTGACAACACCTACAGCGAGCAGGAGGTCCGTGATTTCTTTCAGCGTGTTAGCGGATTGCTCAATGAGCCGTTTGAGATATGCTGTGAGCTCAAGTATGACGGTCTTTCAATATCGCTGATATATGAGGAGGGCAAGCTGGTACAGGCCGTGACGCGCGGAGACGGCGTCAAAGGCGATATCGTGACCGATAACGTTCGCACTATCAAGTCTGTACCTTTGGTGCTCCAGAAAGGCAATTATCCCCGCAATTTTGAGATCCGCGGTGAGGTGCTGATGCCTTGGACATCGTTCGAGCGCCTGAATGCTGAGCGTGAACGCCAGGAGGAGCCTCTGTTTGCAAACCCGCGCAATGCCGCATCGGGTACACTCAAGCTGCAGAATCCGCAGGAGGTTTCGCGCCGCCAGTTAGACTCTTACCTGTACTATCTCTTGGGCGAGCAGTTGCCCTGTGACGGCCATTATGAGAACATGATGGAGGCGCAGAAGTGGGGTTTCAAGGTATCGGACCACATGAAGAAATGCACCACTATTGAAGAGGTGCTTGACTACATAAACTATTGGGACACAGAGCGTAAGAACCTTCCGGTCGCAACCGACGGCATTGTGCTCAAGGTTAACTCACTGCGTCAGCAGCGCAACCTGGGATTCAAGGCCAAATCACCCCGTTGGGCAATTGCATACAAGTTCCAGGCAGAGCGTCAGTTGACCCGTCTTAACAGCGTATCATATCAGGTGGGACGTACCGGTGCCGTTACTCCCGTGGCCAATCTGGATCCGGTACAGCTTTCAGGAACCATAGTAAAGCGTGCCACACTGCATAACGCAGATATTATCAAGGGTCTGGACCTGCATATAGGCGATATGGTCTATGTGGAGAAGGGAGGTGAGATAATCCCCAAGATTACGGCCGTTGACCTGGATTCACGTTCACTCCTTATGGGTGATCCGGTAAAGTTTGCCGATGTATGCCCTGAATGCGGCACAAAACTCATCAGATATGAGGGTGAGGCTGCATACTATTGTCCCAATGCAATCAGCTGCCCGCCGCAGATCAAGGGCCGTATAGAGCATTTCGTGAGCCGTAAGGCCATGAACATAGACGGTCTGGGTACCGAGACCATCGACCTCTTCTATCAGGCCGGCCTGATTAAGGATATAGCAGACCTTTATACGCTTAAGGCAATGGATATCTGCCGTCTTGAGGGATTGGGAGAGAAATCGGCCGTAAGCATAGTACACGGAATTGAGGATTCAAAGAAGGTTCCGTTCGAGCGCGTGCTGTTTGCCATAGGAATACGTTTTGTAGGCGAGACCGTGGCCAAGATACTGGCAAGGGCGTTCAAGTCAATGGAGACGCTTGAAAACGCTTCTATGGAGCAGCTTACAGCCGTGAACGAGATAGGTACCAAGATTGCGCAGAGCATCGTGTCATTCTTTGCCGATGAGCGCAGCCGTGCACTGGTAAACCGTCTAAAGGAGTTCGGCCTGCAGATGGAGCTGGCACAGGAGGAGCAGGAGGAAGGATCAGACTTGTTGAAAGACAAGACTATAGTCATCAGCGGTGTGTTCAACTACCACTCACGCGATGAGTATAAGGCGCTTATAGAGCGTCACGGAGGCAAGAACTCCGGCAGCATATCGGCCAAGACATCATTCGTGCTGGCCGGTGACAATATGGGACCCGCCAAACGCGAAAAGGCTCAGGAGCTTGGCGTAAGGCTGGTCTCGGAGACTGAATTTCTGGAAATGATTAATGAAAAACCTTCAATAGTAACCAATGAATTACTCTTACCCTTTTAAGGGCCTTGGCGTTGCGCTGGTGACGCCCTTCAAGCAGGACGGTCAGATTGACTACGATACACTGACCAGCATCGTTGAAAACCTTATTTCAGGCGGAACGGATTTCCTGTGCGTACTCGGAACTACCGCCGAGACTCCAACACTCACGTCCGATGAGCGCCTCAAAGTCACCAAACACGTCATAAAGCAGGTGAATGGCCGTATTCCAATCATGGTGGGTTGCAGCAGCAATTGCACCGCTACGGCTGTGGAGCAGATAAAAAAGTATCAGATTGACGGCATTGACGGTATACTGAGTGCTGTTCCTTATTACAATAAACCGTCACAGGAGGGTGTTTTCCGCCATTTTGCCGAGATTGCAAAGGCTTCAAGCAAACCTATCATACTCTATAACGTTCCCGGACGTGCAGGCATCAATATGACGGCCGATACAACTCTGCGCATTGCACGCGAGTTCAAGAACGTGATTGGAGTGAAAGAGGCATCGGGCAAGATGGATCAGGTGAAAGAGATTATTGCCGGTGCTCCGGAGGGATTCCGCGTGATAATAGGCGATGACAGTCTGGCCATGGAGGCTGTCAGAAACGGTGCGTCGGGCGTTATCTCCGTGATAGGCAATGCAATACCAAAGCTGTTCGGTAAACTTGTACATCTGTCAATGGAGGGCAAGTTTGATGAGGCTGCAGCGATTCAGAAGCAGCTTGAACCGCTTTACGGACTTATGTTCAAAGAAGGCAATCCCTGCGGCGTCAAGGCTCTGATGTCTGACCGCGGAGAGCTTGAAAACGTGATGCGTCTGCCGCTTGTGCCGGTAAGCGACGCTCTGAACAAGGAGATTCTTAACGGATTTGCAGGTGTTGAGGGATGAAGGGGCTGATACGTTGTCTAATCCTGTTATCCCTGTTGTCTGCAGCATCCTGCAAGCAGAACAGCCAGCCCATTGCAGAGCCTGCTGATGATGAGGTCAGCATCTTTGTTCCGGAACCGGTCTATCGCTGGGGTATCTGCATTGACAGCTTAGACGTTGTGGACGGCACCATCGGCCGCAATGAACTGCTATCGACCATTCTATACAGGTACAACGTCTCTTCACAGACAATCTATTATCTTGAGAAAGCGTCAGAGAAGACCTGGAGCGTACGTAAGATTCAGTCCAGAAAACCGTATCATATTGTACGTGACAGCGATTCATTGGCTACGGCAAGGTTCTTCGTGTATGACATAAACAAGACCGACTACGCCGTTTTTTCGCTGTCTGACAGCATTTACAGCTACTTGGGCTCGATAGATGTCGATACCGTCCTGAACTATATAAGCGGCAGTATTGAGACGTCTCTTTGGAACGCCATGATTGACCAGGGTGCGGCACCCGAACTGGCCGGGATGCTGGCCGACATATATTCCTGGACAATAGATTTCTTTGGAATACAGAAGCGTGACTCGTTCTCGGTCTACTATCAGGAGATGTTTGCTGACAGTGTAAAAGTGGCCACAGGCAATATCCTTGCCGCCAATTTCATCACATCAGGAACTGATCATTACGCCTTCAGATATACATACCATAACGAGCGCGGCGAGTATTTTGACGAAAAAGGTACAAGTCTGAGACGTGCTTTCCTGAAAGCGCCTCTAAGCTATACACGCATCAGCTCAAAGTTCTCAAACGCACGTCTGCATCCCATCAAGAAGATTGTACGTGCGCACCACGGCGTTGATTATGCCGCACCTTCGGGCACACCTGTCTATTCTGTAGGAGACGGTGTGGTGACGGCCAAGGCATGGGACAGCAAGGGTGGAGGCAATTATATCAAGATCAAGCATAACTCAACATATACGACCGAGTACATGCACCTGCGCGGTTTTGCCAAAGGTATAAGCGTTGGTACACACGTGTCACAGGGCCAGCTGATAGGCTATGTGGGTATGACAGGAACTGCAACCGGACCTCATCTTGATTACCGCGTATTCAAGAACGGAACAGCCATCGACCCGTTGCGTATGGACCTGCCGGCTGTCGATCCCATCAAGGAGGAGGATATGCCGCAGTATCTCAAGGCGGTCAGCGGATATATGAAGATGGTTGGACTGTCTGTTTCCGACAGCTTGCAGGCTGATACCACAACAAACATACAATCAAATGATTAAAAATATAATTTTCGACTACGGGAACGTACTTGTTGACTGGAATCCCGCATATCTTTTTCTGCCCGTATTCGGCGGCGATGAAGAGAAATGCAGGTTCTTTACTGAGAATGTCTGCAACCGTGAATGGTTTACCAGGATTGACCAGGGTGAAAGCATGGATGTATGCGTAGCTGAGCTCCAGAAAGCATATCCCGAGTATGCCGATGTCATAGCATTGTTCCGTGACCGCTGGTTCGATATGTGCAGCGGCGATATACCTGGTATGCTTGAGATAATTCAGGATCTTAAAAACCAGGGAATGGGTGTCTATGGCCTTACCAATTGGCCTGCAGAGACATTCGCTGAGGCCCGCCGCCGTTTCAAAACACTTGCCAGCATTGACAATTACGTGGTATCAAGCGCTGTAAGACTTGCCAAACCACAACCTGAGATATTCCGGCTTCTGCTCTCCAAGTACAATCTTAAGCCTGAAGAGTGTGTTTTCATTGATGATCGCGTGGATAATGTCAATGCAGCAAAAGCACTTGGAATTACAGGAATAGTATATCCCGGCTCAGCAGACGCCTTGCGAAAAGAATTAGCAAAAATTTAGGCAAAAAAAGTGCTCAAGTGTAGCTCAGATACAAAAAATAGCAGTATCTTTGCACCGCTAAAAACGAATAGCGTGTTGGTTCCGTAGCTTAACTGAATAGAGCATCTGACTACGGATCAGAAGGTTCCGGGTTTGAATCCCGGCGGAATCACAAAGCAAAAAAGGATGACCCATCGGGGCCATCCTTTTTTGTTATGAGTAGTTATTGATTACTTCTTGTTCTTCTTGAAGTCACGTACGGTGTAGTAAACCTCCTTGCGCTGATACTGTCCGTCGAACAGCAGCGGGAAGTTGTTTGCACCAAGCCATGAATCACGGTCACCAAGGTTCCAGAAGGTTACGCAAGAGAAGTTCTTCTTGTACTTGCGGATAACCTTGAAGAGCTCGTCGTACTTAGCCATCTGCAGCTGAGCGATAGAGTCGGTGAGAACCTGGCCCTCGCCACGGCTGAACTGGAGCTGACCGCCAGCCTCGTGGTTGATACGAACGTCAAACTCAGTGATCTGTATATCGTCAACCAGCTCAAGATACATCTGGATAGCCTTCTCGAAGTCCTCGATGGTGGGGTTATCATAGATGTTGTAGTGACCCTGCATACCGATACCGGTGATAGGAGCACCCTCGGCCTGCAACTTCTTAACCATGTTGTAGATATAAGTTCTCTTGGCGGGAGTCCAAGCGCTGTAGTCATTGTAGAACAGACCGGCATTGGGATCTGCCTCATGAGCAAACTGGAAAGCCTTGAGAATGAACTCGTCACCGCAGAGCTGATAGGCGGTTGACTGACGGAATGACTGCTCGTAAGGAGCATCGGGGTTATTGGCATCGCTCATAGCCTCGTTTACAACATCCCAGCAGTATACTACATCCTTATAACGGTTGATTACAGTGTGGATGTGAGCACGGAGTGAATCATAGAACTCTTCCTTGGTTGCCTTAGCATACTTGGGAACCTTGGTCATCTGAGGAGCAGGAGCCTGACCGGCACGCTGACCGCCCTGCTGAGGACGCTGGCCCTGTGCACGCTGACCACCCTGGGGAGCACCCTGAGGAGCGCCCTGGGGACGCTGGCCACCAAAGCCGCCAAAACCGCCGAAACCACCACCGAAGCCGCCGAAGCCGCCACGTGCGGGCTGCTCAACCCAAATGGTATCGCCGTTCTCGTCGCGCTCTACAACCTGGTTTCCGTTTTCGTCATACTTATTGAACATCCAGTTAGCGAACTGGCTGTGCCATACGAGGCAGTGACCACGCATCTTGATACCGTTCTCACGGCAGAAGTTTGCGATAGCATCGGCCTGCTGGAAATTCCAAACACCCGGCTGAGGATGAATTTCACCCGGTTTCATGCAGTTCTCAGCTGTGATGCTGTTGAATTCCTTAAGGATAACTGCCTTCTGAAGTGAATCAGTTACGTTGCGCGGTGTAACGGCTACACCAATCTTGAAATAGCCCTTGTAGGCATCTTTCAGACCCGGATCTTCGGGGCCACATGCGCTCACCAGTACAATTGACGCGATGAGAGCGATTGCTGATAGTTTTTTCATTATTAATGATCTAGAATGATTATTGATTGTTGACTTTTCGTTTTCGTTCCGCAAAAATAAACAAATATTTTATAATCTGTAATATTGTTACTTATACAAGAACCTGCGGATGGACATTTTAGGTGTCTTTTCAAACGGGACATCCTTAATTTCGACTTTGGCAATCTGGCTGTATACCGGAAGCTGGCGGTTCGATGCAAGGCGTATGTTCTCGGGAATTGCGTCCTTGGCCTCATCATCCAGAAGGGCCTTGGCGATAGCTTGCTCGTCAAGATATACAAGAGCAACCAGTTTACCGCCACGATCAACCACTACTGACTCTACGACATAATCCTGGTTGTTTACAACGGCTTCTATCTCCTCAGGGTAGATATTCTGGCCCGAAGGACCCAGAATCATGTTCTTGGAGCGTCCGCGAATGAATATGTTGCCGTCGGCATCCATAATGCCCAAATCGCCTGTTTTAAGCCAGCCATCCTCGGTAAATGCATTTGCGGTAGCCTCGGGATTATTGTAATAGCCGATGGTGATGTTCTCGCCACGGGCCTGAATTTCACCCACCGTGTGCTGCGGATCATCTGAATCTATGCGTATTTCAGTTATATCGACAGGCTTGCCGCAGGAACCCGGCACATAAGTGCGCCAGCCTGAATAGGCCATCAACGGGCAACCCTCAGTCATACCGTAACCTACCACATACGGGAACTTGATTTTCTTGAAGAGACGTTCAACCTCAGGGTTCAATGCGGCGCCACCCATGATGAACTCCATGACATTTCCGCCGAATGCCTCACACAGTCCGTCCTTTACCTTTTTGTAGATGATACTGTTGATGCCCGGAATCTTGGTAAGGAGCTTGACTATAGGTTTGTCGAGTGTAGGCTTTACCTTGCTCTTATATATTTTCTCCATCACAAGTGGCACTGTGACAAGAAGATAAGGCTTTACATCAGCAAAGGCTTTCAGCAGACTTGTAGGAGTGGGGGTTTTACCCAACCAGTAAATGGAGGTGCCGTTACACAGAGGATATATGAACTCAATGACCAGACCGTACATATGAGCCATAGGAAGCATTGACACGATTTTATCTCCAGCCGGCATATAACGCTGGTCAAAATCAACGTTGGCGCTGAAATTGCGGTACGTGAGCATAACGCCCTTGGGGTCACCGGTAGAGCCTGAAGTATAATTGATCGTAGAGAGATTATCCCAGTTATCAGTAGGATATACTACATCATCAGGGCCGAATCCGTTAGGATACTTCTTGTCAAACATCTCATCAATATGGTCAAAAGCATACTGTATCCTGTCGTCGCCGCAATATAGCAGGCTCAGCGAATTGACATCTATCACGGCACGCACCTGCGGCATCTTGGAAATATCCATCTTTGACCATTTGTCGGAATCAGTAAAGAGCGCAATACTTCCGGAATGGTTGACCAGTCCCATTATGCTGTCCGGCTTGAAATCGGCCAATATGGGAACAATCACCGTTTCATATGTGTTGACAGCCAGATAAGCGAATCCCCAGCGTGCACCGTTCTGTGCGCACAAGGCTATGCGTTCACCCTTTTGTATTCCGGCGTATTCAAAAACGATATGAAGACGGGCTATTGAACGTGCCATCTGGGCATATGTAAATGATTCACCTCCGATGTTGTTCAATGCCGGCTTGTCCCAGTACTTTCGTGTTGCGGCTTGAAGCCTTTCGAGATAATGCGGATATTTTTCCATTCAAATCAAGTGTATTTATTTAATTAATGTTATTCAAGAAACCATTCATTCGGCATCAGAATACCTAATGTCACGCCAAACATAGACGGATTGCTACTGGATGTAGACAGGTCAACAAACGCATTCAGTGATATCTTTTGGTATTGTGCCACGAAATTAAGTTCTCCCAGAACTTGCATACCTCTCATGGCTTTATCGTATGCGGCAATTCCATCAACATTTATAATAGGACGGGTAGGTTGGAAGACATATACCTCAGAACGCAGATGGAAAATGCTGTTTATAATCCAAATCGGTTTGATGCCGGCTGCAAAATAGGCGTTTGCCGAGAAATCGGGATCAAACACGAACTTACTGTTCACTGTAGGACGGAAACTTCCGGCCTGCATAACTGAAGCCTGGTAATTACTTGAGAAGTTTCGGGACGAATAGAATGCCTCAAGCAGCGTTCCTAGAGTGAAGTGTCTGGACATCTTGATGTAATGCTCCAGATTGGCAGAAATCTGCAGCCACGAACGGTCAAAGGAATGATAATCGGGAGAGAATACATTCTTTGGCCTGAAAAGGTCATTCTCAGTTCCGATAAATGCTCGTATCGTTTCCGAACGTCCACTGGTAGGATATTGGAGCGAGTTAAGCGTATTGCCGGTAAATGTTATTGAGCCTCCGAATATGTTATGGCGGCTGCAGTCATATCTGAAATATCTGAAGTTGACATCAGTATCCTGGGAATAATAATCTTTGTGATGGGCCGCACCGATTGAGAAAACAGCCTTGTAGTTGTTCAGGAACGGGCGGGACAGTTTTACCTTGCCGAAAAATTCAATCTCCTTGTTGAGAGCCGGCATGAAATTATCTGAAGAGAAGATGAACGCTCCTGAACGGAAATAGTTCATATTGTTGTAAGCCAACTGGACCGAAAGAGACAGAGGAATGATCGTTGCCATGTCGATTCGTGTCAGGAACTGCGCATTGTTATATGATCTTCCGAACTGTCCTTCAAGCAGAAATGATTCCGAAACTTCACCGATATGGCTGTATGATCCTGCAGCATACAGCTGGCTTGATACAGAGGTGGAAAGACCGCCTCCGAAACTGAATGTGGGATGGTCGTCCAGGCTGACATTCAGGTTAAGGGTGAACGTGGAATCTGACGCGTTAAAATCAGTTGTAGGAATGATTTCACTTATGGCATCGTCAGAAAGGAGTTTGAAATAACCTGATTTGAAATCCTCAAATGAGAATTTGTTTTCGGTCGCGTTCAGCTCTTTCTTTATGTAACGCATCTGAGCCTGGTTGACGCCCTTGACATTTATGTCATGGAATACCAGCTCAGGCATGTGCTTCTTGAAGTTCTCACGCTTTTTCTGTACCTCAAGGGTGTCCCTGCGGGCAGCTGTCCTGGATTTGATTGAATCCATCAGCATCATCGTGTTACGGTATCCCATTGCCGAAATCTCGTCAATCAGATGGAAATCGAGCAGGCCTACGCTACTCAGGTCGAATTCAACCTTGACTCCCAGTTTGGGATCCAGGCTATAGTCGCTCTTCTGCATGATCATGCTTTCCACCTGTCCCATGATATCATACTCATCCGGGATTACGATTTCGGGTTTACCGGGAGCTACAGCCACAACACTTCCGATTATGAAGTCAGGATTGAATTCACTGACCATCACATCTACGGGGAAGTTATCATAAATACCTCCGTCATAAGCAATTATGGAGTCTATCCTGATGGGGCGGAATACGAATGGGAACGACATCGAAGCACGTACTGCATCGCCCAGAAAACCTTTGGACAAGATGATCGAGTTCTTGTTGAATACATCCGATGCAACTGCCCTGAAAGGTACCAGCAGTTTGTTGAAATCATTGTCGCAGGCTGCCGAAGCACCGGCAAAAATATCGACAAAGGCCAGATTCATCTGCAACGGGTCCACCAGACTGTTAATGGTAGGCCTGATCACTGTCATGGAATCTCGTATGGCGACCTGCGCCGAGATCATACTTGGAGTGGGGGGATTCTGTTTGAAGTAGAACTGGTAATTCATGTCCTTGGAGCCCATGTACCAGTTCTTGAAATCATCAGAACTGATTAGAGCCTCCATCTCGTCGGGCGAATAACCCATGACGTACAGAGAACCTATTACGGCACCCATTGATGTGCCAGCCACATAATCTATGGGGATTCCGTTCTCCTCCAGGGCACGTATAACGCCGATATGAGCCATTCCTTTTGCTCCGCCGCCACTCAATACCAGACCGACTTTCTGGGCACTAAGCGGGGCTGCTAGCCATAATAGCATGACAATCAATATAATACGAGCCCTCTTGAACATAATTGCATTGGGGTATTCATCCCTCAAATGCAAATATATTTAAAAAAAGGCACTGATGTACTCTCAGCGCCTTTTTTAATTAAAAAACAACAATATCAAATAAGTTCCACGCTACGGCGGATGAATGCTGCCAGCTGTTCTCCCTTAAGCATTCCGTTCTGCAGAAGTGCCAGATCTATGAGCTCATGGACAATCTTACTGCTTGTTGCGTAATCAGCATAAATTCCTGATATGGTGTTCTCTATGTCGGTTATCTTAGAGTCAATATCCTTCATTTCATCCTTCTCGGCCTGAGGAACATCCTCATCCTTTTTGCCCTCACGTGCCTTGCGCAATTCAGACTGACGTTCCTTGAGTGAGTTGAGCTTGTCATCCTGGGGCTTTACCTTGTCGTCACAAGCCTTGCCGGCGTCTTCAAGAACACGTTTGATAAGCTTGTGGTCCTTGTTGAGGATTACGGTGTACATATCGGGCATATCGCCGTAGAAACTCATTCCGGGCTGGATTGCAGCCATATCTTTCATACGGCGCATATACTCGCTGCAGGTTACCATGACGGGTAGGGCGGACTCGCCGAGAGATTGGGCATCGACATGGAAATCGGCCTTTTCAACCTTTGGCATCTGGCTGCTGAACACCTTGGTTATCATGCGCAGCTGTCCGGCCGGCAGGTCAACGGACTTGCTGTCCTCCTTGGCAATCAGGTTGTCAATTGAATCACTGTCAACTCTCTGGAAGCGGCTGTTGTTCCCGAATTTCTGCTCCAGCATTCCTATAACGGGAATATCCAACTGATTATCCATCAGCAGTATGCTGTAGCCCTTATTCTTGGCAGCCTCGATATAGCCGAACTGCTCCTCCTTGTTGGTGGCATAAAGGTAAATGAGACTCTTGTTCTTATCGGTCTGATTTGCCTCGATAAGGCTCTTGTACTCATCGAATGTGAAGTATTTGCCATCAGTGTCCTTGAATAGGGCCACCTTCTCCATCTTGCTGTAGAAATCCTCCTCGGTGAGCATTCCGTAATTGATGAAGAGCTTGACGTCATCCCATTTCTGCTCAAACTCCTTACGGTCGTTCTTGAAAATGGATGTCAGACGGTCAGCAACCTTCTTGGTGATGTAACCGGATATCTTCTTGACGTTGGAATCACTCTGCAGGTATGAACGGGATACGTTCAGAGGAATGTCAGGTGAGTCAATCACGCCATGAAGCAGGGTAAGGAAGTCAGGAACGATACCCTCGACTGAATCTGTCACAAAAACCTGGTTGCAGTATAGCTGTATGCGGTTTTTCTGCAAATCCAGATTGGTCTTTATCTTGGGGAAGTAGAGGATACCTGTAAGATGGAACGGGAAGTCCACGTTCAGATGTATCCAGAACAGGGGCTCATCCTGCATGGGATAGAGCTCACGGTAGAATCCCTTGTAATCCTCATCCTTAAGTTCGCTCGGGGTCTTTGTCCACAACGGCTCAACGTTGTTTATAATGTTGTCCTCCTGGGTGTCAACCTCCTTGCCGTCTTTCCATTCCTTTTTCTTGCCGCAGGCAATCTGTACGGGAAGGAAACGGCAGTATTTCTTTAGCAGGCCCTGGATTGTGGTCTCCTGCAGGTACTCCTTGCTGTCATCGTCGAGATAGAGGATGATATCGGTACCGCGGTCAGACTTGTCGCTGTCGGACAGCTGGAATTCCGGTGAACCGTCACAACTCCATTTAACGGCCTGAACGCCCTCCTGATAGGATTTGGTTATGATCTCAACCTTCTTGGACACCATGAATGCCGAGTAGAAACCCAGTCCGAAATGACCGATGATGGCGTTCGCGTCATTCTTGTATTTCTCAAGGAAATCATTTGCACCTGAGAATGCTATCTGATTGATGTACTTGTCGATCTCGGCAGCGGTCATACCTATACCGCGGTCGCTTACGGTAATGCTGTCCTTACCAACGGTTACATGTACCGTAAGGTCACCCATCTCGCCCTTGAAATCGCCCTTGGAGGCCAGTGTCTTGAACTTCTGGGTTGCATCTACTGCATTTGATACAATCTCACGCAGGAATATCTCACGGTCACTGTAGAGGAACTGTTTGATAATGGGGAAGATGTTCTCTGTCGTTACCCCGATTTTACCTTTCTGCATAGCTATATTGTTTTTGTTTATTTCCTGCCGGGTATAGTACAACAAAAATGCCAGACGTGGTGTTGTCTGACATTTTGACTGAATAAGAGTATATCTGTGACTCTATGTCTATATCCCGGCGTTACAGGGTGACAATGAGTTCGGTGCCTTCAGTATTCAGGTCAACCGTAAGGGTTGAACCTGCAGGGCATTCACCATCAATCATGACTTCGGCCAATTTATCCTCTACGTATGTCTGGATGGCACGTTTCAAAGGACGTGCACCATACTCGCGGCTGTATCCCTTGTCGGCCAGGAAAGACTTTGCCTTATCGGTTACCGAAAGTTTGTAGCCCATACCTTCCATGCGGGCTGTCAGTTGCGCCAGCTCTATCTCAACGATACGGCCTACAGCCTCGCGGTCAAGCTGATTGAAGGTTATGATCTCATCTATTCGGTTTATGAATTCAGGCGCGAATGATTTGTTCAGAGCCTTGCGTATGATATCCTGACGAGCCATATCGGTTCCGGCATCGGATGTTCCAAAGCCTATTCCGCGACCGTATTCCTGTATCTGGCGTGAGCCGATATTGGAGGTCATAATTATAATGGTGTTGCGGAAATCGACAGTGCGGCTCTCGCTGTCTGTCAGACGGCCTTCATCCATTACCTGAAGCAATATGTTGAATACGTCCTGATGTGCCTTCTCAATCTCATCCAGCAGAATGATGGAGTAGGGCTTGCGGCGAACTTTTTCGGTCAGCTGTCCGCCATCTTCATATCCTACATATCCGGGAGGCGCTCCGACAAGACGGGACACGGCGAATTTCTCCATGAACTCACTCATGTCGACGCGAATGAGTGCATCGGACGTCCCGAACATCTGCTCGGCGAGTTCTTTAGCAAGTAATGTCTTACCTACGCCGGTAGGTCCGAGGAACAGGAACGAGCCAATAGGTTTGTTGGGATTTTTCAGACCAACGCGACTGCGGTGGATTGCCCTGGCAAGCAGGTCGATGGCAGAATCCTGAGCTACTACTTTTGACTTGAGGGCAGGGGCGAGACCTTTCAGGCGTTCGCCTTCCTCACGTGCAATCTTCTGTACCGGAATGCCGCTCATCATTGATACCACAGTTGCGATATTCTCTTCATCAACGGTCTCACGATGGCTCTTGAGGGATTTCTCCCAATCCTTGCGCATCTGCTCGAGTTCACCTTCCAGAATCTTCTCCTGATCCCTGAAACGGGCTGCAAGTTCAAAATCCTGACGGGACACCGCATCGTTCTTGCCCTCACGGGTAAAGTCTATCTGATGCTCCTTGTCTTCTATCTCCTTTGGTGCCGAAAGATTAGACAGGTGAGTCCGTGAGCCGGCTTCATCCATCACATCGATCGCTTTGTCGGGGAATGAACGGTCTGTTATGTACCGCTGGGCAAGGCTGACGCATGCTTTCAAGGCATCATCGGTATATGTTACGTTGTGATGCTCTTCATAGCGGTCCTTTATGTTCTCCAGGATCTGCAGGGTCTCTTGGGCGGTAGTGGGTTCAACCAGTATCTTCTGGAAGCGGCGCTCCAGTGCTCCGTCCTTCTCGATGGATTTGCGGTACTCGTCAACGGTGGTTGCGCCTATGCACTGGACTTCACCTCGTGAGAGGGCAGGCTTAAGCATATTGGCGGCATCCATGGAGCCTGGTGCAGATCCGGCACCTATGATGGTATGAACCTCATCAATAAACAGGATTATGTCAGGATTTTTCTTTAGTTCCTGAATGATTGAACGCAGTCTTTCCTCAAACTGTCCGCGGTATTTTGTACCTGCCACGACGGCTGCCATGTCAAGTGCAAGTATGCGTTTTCCAAACAGCATACGGGAAACCTTGCGCTGAACTATACGCTGAGAAAGACCCTCCACGATAGCCGATTTACCTACACCGGGTTCACCTATCAGGATGGGGTTGTTCTTTTTGCGGCGTGTCAGTATCTGTGCCAGACGCTCAATCTCTCTCTCGCGTCCTACAACGGGATCCAGCTTGCCCTCCAGGGCAGCCTGAGTCATGTCGTTACTGAAACTGTCCAGGACAGGAGTATTGCTTCCTGACTTGGATGCAGTTGTGGTACGCGAAGGCTTTTGCTTGCTGTTGTCAGAGTGTGATGCCGACAGATCTTCCTCGTCATCCTCTTCATCGCTGTCAAGTCCCATGCCCATTCTGACATCAATGCCTGTACCGTTCAGCTGTGCAAGCAAACTGCGGTAATCCACATTGTATGAGGATAGTATGTTGGCGGTGGAACTGGAGCGGTCACGTGCTATGGCAAGCAGGAGATGCTCTGCCTCGACCTCTTCCTTCTTTTGGAGCCTTGCCTCAAGCATGCTTATCTTTAGCAGCCTGGTGACGGCCATTGAAAGGGCTATTTTCTCGATGGAAACCTTGTCTGCACCTGCATCGCTGGCTATCTGAACCGATTCCAGCCGCATGCGCAGCTCTGTCAGGTCAACTCCCATCTCCGTGAGTAGCTCAACCGCACGGTTCTGTCCGTCGCGGAGCATACCCAGAAGCAGATGCTCGGCAGTTACCTCAGAGTGGGTGAGACGTTCGGCCTCCTCTTTGGAAAGTGATAGTATGGTGTTAATTTTATCTGATAATCGATACTCCATCATAGTTAATCATTTGGGCATAAATAGTCCGTCACAATGCAAAGATAATCGGTTTTACGCCCGGTTAATACCTGTTTATGCTATAAGATATCAACAAATCGCATGCCATTTTCCAACGCATGCCATAAAGTCCGAAAAAAAATATTAACACCTTATTAAAAAAATCGCGCGCGTAGTTGCGCGTGAACTATTTTTAAAGTATCTTTGAGTGCTTAAACCAAACAGGTGTTTCAAGCATTGTAAAAGACATAAAACAACTTTAGAAAATTGGAAAACCAGGACAGAATTATCAGGGTTAACATTGAGGAGGAGATGAAGTCCTCGTACATTGATTATTCAATGTCAGTTATCGTTGCCAGAGCTCTTCCGGATGCACGTGACGGTCTAAAGCCGGTTCACCGCCGTATCCTTTACAGCATGATGCGTGACGGTAACACATCGGACAAGGGTTATCGCAAATCGGCCCGCACAGTAGGTGATGTGCTCGGACACTTCCATCCTCATGGTGATTCATCAGTATATGGTGCTCTTGTGCGTCTGGCACAGGACTGGATAATGCGTTATCCGCTTGTTGACGGACAGGGCAACTTTGGTTCGATAGACGGTGACAGCCCCGCTGCCATGCGTTATACCGAGGTCCGTCTGCGCAAGATGGGTGAGGAGATGATGCAGGACATCAACAAGAACACCGTTGACTTTGTTCCCAACTATGACAACAAGGAGGAGGAGCCTACGGTTCTTCCCGCAACCATTCCGAATCTGCTTGTAAACGGCTCATCCGGTATCGCAGTAGGTATGGCCACCAATATGCCGCCTCACAACCTGACAGAGGTTCTGAACGGCTGTATGGCCATGGTTGACAACCCTGACATCACGGTTGACGAGCTGATGCAGTTCATCAAGGCTCCTGATTTCCCGACCGGTGCATATATTTACGGCATCAGTGGCGTACGTGAGGCTTACGAGACCGGACGCGGCCGTGTAATCATGCGTGCCAAGACAGAGATCGAGGCCGGTGAGCAGCACGACAAGATTGTCGTAACCGAGATTCCTTACGGAGTAAACAAGGCAGAACTCATCAAGTTCATTGCAGAACTTGTTACAGATAAGAAGATTGAGGGCATCAGCAACGTAAATGACGAGTCAGACCGTGAGGGTATGCGTATCGTCATAGACGTCAAGCGTGATGCCAATGCAGGTGTCGTCCTTAACAAACTGTTCAAGATGACAGCCCTGCAGACATCATTCGGCGTAAACAACATCGCCCTTGTAAAGGGACGCCCCAAATGCCTCAATCTGCGCGACCTTATCAAGTGCTTTATCGAGCACCGTCACGAGGTTGTGATCCGTCGCACCAAGTTCGATCTTGAGGAGGCTAAAAAACGCGCTCACATACTGGAAGGTCTGATCATTGCTTCAGACAACATTGACGAGGTTATCCAGATCATCAAGAAGGCCAAGACCCCGAACGATGCCATCCAGAACCTGATGGACCGCTTCGGACTGGACGAAATCCAGGCCAAGGCCATCGTGGATATGCGTCTGCGTCAGCTTACCGGTCTTATGCAGGATCAGCTACATGAGGAGTACAATGAGGTTATGGCACGCATTGAGGAACTCCAGAGCATTCTGGATGATCCCGAGAAGTGCAAGCAGGTCATCAAGGATGAGATGCAGGCCATCATTGACAAATACGGTGACGAGCGCAAGACAGAGATCGTTTATGCCAGCGAGGAGTTCAATCCTGAGGACTTCTATGCCGATGAGCCCATGATCATTACAATGTCACATCTGGGCTATATCAAGCGTACCGCTCTTACAGAGTATCGTCTGCAGGGCAGAGGCGGAGTAGGATCACGCGGCAGCGACAAGCGTGACGAGGACTTCATAGAGCATATATTCACTGCTACCACTCACAATTACATTCTGTTCTTTACACAGAAGGGACGTTGCTACTGGCTCAAGGTATATGACATTCCTGAGGGCGGCAAGACTTCAAAGGGCCGTGCCATCCAGAATATGCTCAACATCGAGCCCGATGATGCCGTAAATGCATATATAGCAATCAAGAACCTTGGCGATGTTGAATTCACATCCAACCATTACCTGGTATTCTGCACACAGAACGGCGTAATCAAGAAGACAATTCTCCAGGATTACTCACGTCCGCGTCAGAACGGTATCAACGCCATCAACCTGAACGAAGGCGACAAGGTAATCAACGTACTGCTTACAGACGGTAACAAGGAGATAATCATAGCAAACCGTAATGGTCGCGCCATCCGCTTCAACGAGAGCACCGTACGTTCCATGGGACGCACATCAACCGGCGTACGCGCAATGACTCTTGATGAAGACGGTGAGGATCAGGTTGTAGGTATGATAGCTGTCGATGAGCAGCCTGAGGAGACCATCATGGTAGTATCCGAGCAGGGTTACGGTAAACGCTCCGAGATAGAGGATTACCGCAAGACCAACCGTGGCGGTAAGGGTGTCAAGACCCTGAATATTACGGACAAGACCGGTAAACTTGTTTCAATTCAGGCAGTTACCGATGACAATGATCTGGTTATCATCAACAAGTCAGGCATTACGCTGCGTGTAAGCGTATCTGATTTCCGCGTGATGGGACGTGCAACACAAGGTGTGAGACTGATCAATCTTGAGAAACGTAACGACCAGATAGGTTCCATCTGTAAGGTTGACAGCGAGCCTGAGGTTCCGGAGAACGAGGGTGGGGAGCAGACCACTGCCCCTGAGGCCACTGAGAAGGCACCTGTAAACGAGTAGTTTTAACAAGATAATTGAAATAGTATATTAATAATGTAAAACCTATTAAACTTTATTCGAAATGAAGAAGCTAATGTTTGTTTTGATTGCAGCTCTGGGAATGTCATGCACATCATATGCCCAGATGACTGAAAAAGAGCTCAAGAAGGCCACAAAAACCGCTCAGAAGGTGGTTAAGGAGGCTAAGACTGAGATGGAAAGAGATGACGTTCAGGACAAGAGGAACGCAAAACGTCTCATCGATCAGGCCATGAAAGATCCTCTCAATAAGGATTGGGATCAGACTTGGCTCGTTGCAGCTGATGTTTACCAGCACTTCTACACTCAGGAGAACATCAAGTCATACTCACAGAAATATGATACCGTAGGGATGTACAATTACCTCACACAGTGGTATAAGTTCGCTATGATGGCTGATTCTATCCAGCAGATTCCCAATGCCAAGGGCAAGACATCTGAGGAGGCAAGAAAGAAACATGCAAGAGAGGTCTACAGAACTATGAGTGACCTTATCCGCGGTGGTATATTCTATTTCAATGATCATCAGGACTATAACAAGGCCTATGAGATGTTTGACAACTATTTCACCATTGCCAATCATCCTATGATCAAGGGCTTTACTGATGAGGATACCATCTATCAGAACAACAAGGCCATCTACTCATATTATCCTGCACTTGCAGCATACAATCTTGAGAGATGGAATGATGTTCTTAAGTATGCTCAGGTTGCTACTGCTGACGAGGAGGTAGGAGAGACCGCTACAGAGATGATTTGCGATGCATACGGCAACCTCGAGGATACTGTTTCATGGCTCGCAACCCTTAAGCAGGGTCTGGTACAGTTCCCGACAGCTGAATACTATTACGGAAAGCTCCTTAACTACTACAACCTTAAGAATGACATGGGTGAACTGGAGCGTTTTGTAACCGAGATGGCAGAGCTTGATCCGGAGAAGGCTTACAACTATTATGTTCTTGGATATGTTGCTCAGCAGAGCAAGGATTATGACAAGGCTATAGGTCAGTATCAGACCGCTATTGATAAGGATGCAAACCTTTCTGATGCTTATTTCAACCTTGGTCTTTGCTTAATGTTCCAGGCTTCTGATTTCATGGATTCAAAGAGCAATCTGGATTACCGTTCAAAGGCTTACAAGGATGCTGTTAAGGAGCAGAAGGAATACTACAGGAAAGCTCTTCCGTATTTCACAAAGTACAGAGAGCTTGAGCCTTCAGCAACCGACAAGTGGGCAATTCCTCTGCAGACAATCTATTATCAGATTGACATGTCAAAGGAACTCAACGAGGTGGAGGCTCGCATGAAGGAGAAAGGAATGCTCTGATCCCAATTGAGAATTGAGAATTGAAATTTTGAAAGGCTCCACGATGTGGGGTCTTTCTTTTATAAATCTCATGAAGTGGGGAATGTTTCAAAATCCGCTATTTAACATAATAGTTATTATGCAATTTTTGGAGCAGCGAGAACAATATCAAGTTTACTTGAATATTGTCGAGTCGCGACAAAATTTAAGGGCGTTATAATTAACGCCCTTAAATTTTGATTCTAATTGATTCTAATCTAATTGATTTTTACTTCTTGCCTCAGCAATAATTTCAAGAGCTCTATCCAGAACAGTCGTGTCATCCAGAACCACGCATCCTCCGTTTGGTCCCGGTTCTATATGAAACCCTACAGCTGAACCTTTCTTGTAATCTGTACCGCCAAAGAAATTTCTAACAGTCTCTACATCAAGATTCAGCTCGTCGGCAATTCTGTGAATACTGCCCTCCGGAAGTTGCGCTTTGATCTGGCGCAGTTCATTGAATGTGATTAATCTGGTCATAAGCATTAAAATTAGGATAATTATCAAATCAGTTTATATATATTTAAAAATATGTCACTTCGTTCCATGACTTTTGTCGCGACTCGGCCAAACAAACAAGTTTGATGGTTCTCACTGCTCCAAAAGTTCAAACGATTCCTTGTTTTATACACGTTCCAATCATTATTACAGTATATGTACCGAAAAGCACGCACATGAACACGAACACATCATTGCGCATGAATCCTGTCCTTGTATACAAAAGACTTGAATCATGAACGTTGCGATAGCTTCTGTCATTGCGTGTAATCATGTAGTATATCCAGTATATGAAACTGCCGATAAGACTGCCTACAATGGCTCCTGCGAGTATATCACCGACAAAGTGAACACCCAGATAAGTCCTTATAAGCGAGTTGATTATAGCCCAAATTCCCACAGAGAGACTGAACCATCTGTCCCTTACCAGCCACATAAACAGCGCTGCCAGGCCGAAGGAATTGGCCGCATGTCCCGAAATAAACCCGTAAAGTCCTCCACGGTAGCCATTTACGGTATCAACCATATTCAAAATGAACGGATCTCGTGTGGGTCTGAGCCTGTGGAAAAACGGCTTGCAGACTGCCGATGACAATTGGTCACAAAGTAAGACCGTGATTGCCACCATAAGCAGTACAAGAAGGATTTTTTTAGGATTTATGTTCCTTATAATCATTAAGATAGCAAACAAGGCAAGCGGAATCCAGATTATGAATGAGGTATATAAATTGGCCACACCATCCCAGAAAAGGGATTCGCTGCCATTAACTGACAGCGTGGCCAATCTGTCTGTCTCTATGAGACCCTGTAATTCAGTCATTCATATCCTGATTAAATGATTTCCATAACATTAACCGGTATCCAACCTGTATTTCCGTCCTCTAGTCTTATCTCCACCCACTCTTTCATTGAAGAGTCAAGTATCTGTACTTTACATCCTTCATGAATAATGAACAGGTCTGTACCGGCGCTGGTGGGTGTACTCTTGACCGTAACGCTTGGCGACATGATGATTGCGGTGTCACGCTCTTTGAGATTTCCCATCTGCGTTGTAGCGAAGATAAAAGATAAAATGGACAAAAGCAAGAAAAACACGCTAAAAGAGAAAGATATTTTTCGGATACCTGATTTCTTGGAGAACAGCTGTGTTCCTACAAGAATAATGGTCAATGCAAACAGAATTACGGTCAGAACCGCCCAGCCGTTAACGTCAAGAACTACCAGAAGTTTCTTGAACCAGACAGTGATAAATAACTGATTTACAGGATTTACCTTATCAACTGTTTTAGTACGTGCCAGTTCCAGATTGAATCTTACATCAGGATCCGAAGGATCTATCAGATATGCACGCTCATAATAAAGTATAGCCCTTGCTATCTCGTCGCGTTTGAGCCAGCAGTTGCCCAGATTCATATATAAGGTGGCATTTACGCCCTGGTTGTCTATTATCCACTCATACATGCCGATAGCGGTAAGATAATCACCTTGTATATATGCGCTGTCAGCCTCGGCCAATGTGGGAATTGCGTCGATCTTTGTTGAGTCTGTCACCAGACTGGTCATTCCTTCGTCTTCCTGAGCATAAGCCAGAATTGGAACAACAGTCAATATAAGAGCTAATATCTTTTTCATACCTTATTCTATTTTACTTAATTGAATTTTCAATCTGGCTGATCACGGCAGCTGCCTGCTCATACAGACGGTCCATGCGTCCGGTATCATCGCCAGGTGCGTAACGTGCGAACTCGCAGTCATCAAGCAATCCGATAACCTGTTTGACAGGCTCCTCAGGTACATTTCTATGCTTAAGTTCGGTCTCAATATTATCCTTGGAGAGATCTGCGACAGGAATTGAGAGCTTGTCGCCGAAATAACCCAGGAGGGCACGCATCATTTCATCATAGAACTCGTTCTTGCGTCCCTCTTTCATCATCTTGCGGGCCACTTTGAGACGTTTGGTGGCCACCGAACTTGCTTTCTTGACGCGAACCTTGGCTACATTGGCATTATCGGCAATGCGCTTTCTGGATATGGCAACCAGAACGACAAGTAACACAAGCGGTAATGCCAGACTAAGCCAGAACAGCAATGAACCAAAGAACTGGGCATTGTCTGATTTGAGTTTAAGAGGTGTTGAGTGGAAACGGACATCCTGTCCTACAAACTTGAGGTCCTCCTTATTCACGTACGAGACTGATGTCTGGGACTCACCTCCTCCCTGCCCTCTGGCTACGTTCAGCGTGTATTCATCGGTCTTTATGGTCTTGTATGAACCGCTCTTGGGATCAAAATACTGGAACTCCAGGGCCGGAATGGTGTATTGGCCTGCGTGACGCGGGATTACCAGATACTCATAAACCTTGTTGCCGGTCTGACGGCCACCCTTTATCGTATACTTGTTCTCAACCTTTGGATCATATACGTCAAAATCCTGCGGGAATTTGAGCTCCGGAGTCTTGACCAGCTTCATATTGCCCGTACCGGACAGTATGACACGTATCGTGACGGCATCATTTGCTGTAACATCCGTAGCACTTATGGTTGAACTGATATTGAAATCACCTACTCCGCCATAGAATGCGCCGGTCTTGCCCTGAGGCAGCGGTTTGACATTTATCTTTATGGAACGTGAAGTGAGGTCCTTCTTGACCTCGACATATCTTGACGAGTTGAAGAACATGTCAAATATATCGCCGCTGTTATTCTCAACACGTTGTGCAATTACACCTTCAAACGGGGTTGCAGGTATCTCCAATTCGCCGGAATGCTGCGGAAAAAGCAGATACTGGCTCCATATCATTGTCTGGTAGTTGCGGCCGTTGTAATGCTCCAGATTGAATTCTTTGTTTTGCGGCAGGTCTACCTCCTGTACATGACAGTTCTTGAGGTCAGGCATGCTGTTCCGGATGCTCTGGAGATCGACTGACGGCAACTTGTATATCTTGAACGTAAGCAGTATGGCTTCCTGCTCATAAACCGTTGTCTTATCAACTGTGGCAAGCATGAACAGGTCATCGGCTCCGACATTTGATGAAGCCTGTCCTGATGACTGCTGACGTGAGGCTTGGCTCCCATGCCCTTGCCCGTTCTGGCTCTGCGACACCTGATCAGGCGGCAGTATCCTGATGGATAGTTTGTTTGATGTAATCTGCTTGCCATTGGCCTTGATTGTAGCGCCGTTCAGTTCGACTTCGCCTTCATCTGTTGCAACGACGGTAAACGTATAGGTTATGGTCGTGTTGCTTTCAACCTTACCGTTGGTAATGGTGGTACTGGATGATGTTGATGTGGCAGGTCCGGTAAGGATCTGTATGTTCTTCATATCCGGTGCGCGGAACTCTTTGGCATCACGGGTGTTTACCTTGTATGTGATTCTGAAACGTTCACCCACAACTACGGCTTTGGGGGCCTGAGCTGTAAATGAAACGTCCTGGGCAATAGCTCTTACTCCCACCAGCATGACGAGCATGATGGGGAGTAACAGTTTCTTTGTCTTGCTGAGTATATTCATAATTACCAATCTTTTTCTAACGGTTTCTTAGGCTGAGCCTTCATGAGTTGCTCCTGTACTCGTTCCTGAACGTCTTTCTCATCCTGCATGGCAGCTTCCAGAATCTGCTCGGCATTTTCCTGTGACATATCCTGCTGCTCTTCTTGCTGCTGCTGTTGCTGCTGTTCCTCCTGTTGCTGATCCTGCTGCTCCTGCTGTTCCTGTTGCTGTTCCTGTTGCTGCTCCTGTTGTTGCTGTTGATCCTGTTGCTGTTGTTGCTGATCCTGCTGTTGTTTGAGCATACGCTGTGCCAGTATCAGGTTATAACGTGTTTCGTCATCCTGAGGATTATTACGCAGAGCCTGTTTGTAAGCTTCGACAGCCTTGTCATATTGTTCAACCATGTGATAAACCACACCTGTATTATGATAGGTCTTGGCAAGGCCATCCTTACAGCGTTCCAAATCCTTTTGTGATGCCGAAGGATCATTGATGAGCTCCTTCTTTTTACCCTCCAGGGCATTGGCAATCTTGCGATATTGTTCGACGGCCTCATTCGGTTTCTGCTGAGCCGTGTATGAATTGCCAAGGTTATAGTATCCCTCCAGAAGCTCCGGATTCATATCAAGCGCCTTCAGATAGTTCTCTTCGGCCTTTATGAACAGGCTGTCCTCAAACATACGGTTACCTTTCCTGACGAACGAACGGTCCGTCCGTTGAGCGTCAACGC
Organism: Bacteroidaceae bacterium; assembly: GCA_024398635.1. GTDB lineage: Bacteria > Bacteroidota > Bacteroidia > Bacteroidales > Bacteroidaceae > Colenecus. The sequence goes on from JAKSIV010000013.1 coordinate 45,811, forward strand.
CGGTAACAGATATAATTACAAGGCAAAACAACAATATCTTCTTCATTTCACTTTCTCCTCATTGGTTTTGAAAAGACTGAAATTCTTAAGTCGCGGATTACGGCTTTCACATATGAATATCTCGAACAGCAGTATGACAAGGATCATCCATGCAATAATGGCGAACTGTTCGTCATATTCAGTATATACAGTGGTTTCAACGTCGGATTTGGCAAGTTTGTCAATCTCCTTCTGCAGTGCTTTCTCGGCAGCATTGGAGTTGTCCACATAGAAATACGCGCCCTTACCGGCTACAGCTATGCTTCGGCACATCTCCTCGTCGAGACGTGTCACTACGACATTACCCTCGCGATCCTTTCGGAATTCGCCCTTGCTGTCACCGGGAATAGGTGAACCTGACGGCAGACCTACGCCCATCACATATACTATATAACCCTTTTCGGCAGCAGCCTGTGCGGCTTCGACAGCCCCACCCTCATGGTTTTCACCATCGGTAATGACTATGATGGCTTTTCCGACACCTTCATTCGGAGTGAAACTTCTGGTGGCAAGTTCAATGGCGGTCTTGATATCTGTTCCTTGGCGTGTAATGAGTGCCGGAGAGATGGCGTTCAGAAAAACCTTGGCCGATATGAAGTCACTCGTGATTGGCAATTGCACAAAGGCATCGCCGGCAAATACTATAAGACCTATCTTGTCATCCTTAAACTGGTCGACAAGGTTTGATATGATACGCTTGGATTTGTCAAGACGGCTTGGGGCAACATCATCGGCAAGCATGGAGTTTGAGATATCCAATGCAATGACAGTTTCTATGCCCCTGCGTGATACGGTTTCCTGCTTTGAACCGAACTGTGGTCTGGCAAGAAGGAAACAGCATAAAGTGTATGCTGCAAAAAGCAGCCAGAATTTCATGTTGGGGCGGCTGACGGATGCATCAGGCATAAGGAGTGACAGCAACTGTCCGTCACCGTACTCGGCTAGTTTTCTGCGACGGCGGATATTGGAGAACACATGTAAAGCAACCAGTATCGGAACCAGCACCAGCAGATAAAGATATTCAGGATTTGCAAGCTTGAACATAGTGACTCCTTTTTATGGTATTGTACGTAAAACGGTCTGTTTGAGCAGGATTGAAAGCAGGATGCTCAACAATAAAGCCAGAGCCAACGGCTGATACTCTTCCTGGTTCTTGCTGAACTCCTTGACCTGAAGTTTGGTCCTTTCAAGTTTGTCAATCTCCTCATAAACCTCCTTCAACTTACTGTTGCTTGTGGCACGGTAATACTGTCCGTTGGCGGTCTGTGCTATCTGACGGAGCATATTCTCGTCAATCTCAACAGCCACATTTATATACTGCTTGCCGAATGCACCCTGTACAGGATACGGCGCAGTGCCGTTGGTACCCACACCTATCGTATAGACTCGGATTCCGAAACTCTTTGCCATTTCGGCGGCAGTCATAGGTGATATCTCGCCACGGTTGTTGGATCCGTCGGTAAGCAGGATTATAACCTTTGATTTGGCCTGGCTGTCTTTGAGCCTGCTTATTCCATTGGCCAGTCCCATGCCGATTGCGGTACCATCCTCGATAATACCTTTTGCTGCAATGTCACTGCTAACATTCTGGAACATGTTTAGCAGTACTGTATGATCAACCGTCATGGGGCATTGGGTAAAGGCTTCACCTGCAAATATGGTGAGACCGATGTTGTCATTGGGACGACCGTTTATGAATTCTGATGCAACCTGCTTGGCGGCCTCAATACGGTTTGGCTTGAGGTCTTCGGCCAGCATACTGGTTGACACATCCATGCAGAGCATGATGTCTATTCCCTCAATCTCGGTATCCTGCCAACGGTCTGTGGTCTGCGGACGGGCAAGGATAAGCGAAAGCAGCGCAATGGCTGCCATATCGAGTATAAAAGGAATATGTATCAGATAGTACTTCCAGCTTTTGCGCATACCTGCGTACATTGACGTAGTCGGCACGGATAGCGTGGCACGTCTCTTATTGCCTTTGAGTACATACCACAGTACGCATGGTATGATCAGAAGCATCAATAATAGGTATGAACTGTTTGCGAATGTCATGGCTCGTTTAATTTAGAAGAACAGATAATACAACTTCAAAACCGTCAGGATAAAGAATACCGCGCCGGCTATCGCAACAACAATTCCTGTCAGCAACAGGGCAAAACGGGCACCTTTGCTGCGCTTTTCTTCAATCACGGTCTCCTCCTCCTTGGGCTGCAATTCATCATCGGTTACCTCAACCTTGGTGTCATTGACAAACTCCAGCGCACTGACCAGATTACGATCATTCTCATTCAACATAGGTTTGAATTTGGCGAATTTGACCATATCTGATGTGTTCAGCAGGTCACGCAGTTCGCTGAGAGACTCCTTGTCGCGGGCCTCTTCAAGACGCTCCAGAATCTCGTAAGATGTCATTTCGGTAGCGTTGAACCCGAACCGATCATTGATGTATTCACGTAAGATGTCAGTCAGTTGGGTGTAATATGCCTTGGCGTCTTCACTGTGAGCACCTCCCGATTGCCTCAGTTCCTCAATCTCGGAAATTGCACGTACATGTGCCGGAATCTTGGGCTCAATCTTGATCCTGCGTATGATCGGCTTGTCATCTCGGTACCTAAGAAGCAGATAAACGGCAGCCACAATGGCTATTGCCGCAAGTAACCAATAGAAAATGAGCCCCTTGGCCTCATACAACCTTAAAGGAGTCTTCATATTCTCTTTTGGTCCGAATATCTGTTTCGCATTCTCCTCGGGGATGTCATATGACAAAAAGGCCAATGCAAGCTGATTGGACTGATAATCGGTTCCATCCACTTGAACGGGAATGAAAGGAATATATATCAGCGCCGAATCAAAACACGTTACGGTATAGTTGCGGGTAATGGTCATTCGATGGCCGTTATTGACGAACTGGGTATCGGTCTTTACCGGCGGGATTATCTCCAGGCCCCTTACGATCGTGTCCTGATATGCAGGGAATATCACTTCCTGGCCGGCATCGCAGGTGACAGATACATGCAAACCGGTCTGCTGACCTATCCACAACATCATTGAATCAACCTGGGCCTCCACAATCACGTTTTGGGCCGATGCCATAACAGGCACCAGTATGATCAATATTATAATCAAGAATCGTTTAATCATATTCTTACGCAGGTTCTACGTATCAATTTTCAATTCTCAATTTTCAATTTCTCTTTGCAAACAGGCCCATAAGCGCCTTTACATAATCCTGATCAGTCCTGACAGAAATTGAATCGACACTGCTGCGTGTCAGATAATCCTGTATGCGGGCTGTGTTGTCATCAAACCATTTTTTATGCGCTACACGCACCTTGACTGATGATGTATCCACGTACATTTCCTGTCCGCTCTCTGCATCAGTCAGTTTCATAAGGCCGATATCGGGAAGCTCCTCCATTCGTCTGTCATAGACGCGTATTGCCACTACATCGTGCTTGCGGTTTGCTATCGTAAGCGCATTCTTGTAGTCATGAGGATCTATGAAGTCGCTCAGCAGGAATGCGGTGCAACGTTTCTTTAAAGCACCCGTGAGGAACTCCAACGGAACCGTTATGTCCGTCGAGTTGCTTTCAGGCTGATAATCGAGAAGCTCACGAATCAGATAAAGGATGTGCCTGCGGCCTTTCTTGGGAGGAATGTATTTTTCAATCCTGTCACTGAAAAACACCAGCCCTACCTTATCATTGTTCTCTATTGCCGCAAAAGCCAGCGTGGCGGCTATTTCAGTCACCATCTCACGCTTCATCATCACTTTTGTGCCAAAGTTGAGACTGTCAGACACATCCACCAACAGCATCACTGTAAGCTCACGTTCCTCTTCAAAGACCTTTGAGTAAGGCTTGTTCATGCGCGCAGTAACATTCCAGTCAATATCACGGGGCTCGTCACCATACTGGTACTCACGCACCTCGCTGAATGCCATACCGCGTCCTTTGAATGCGGTATGGTATTGACCGGCGAAAATGTTACTGGACAGACCTCGGGTCTTGATCTCAATCTTCCGGACCTTCGCTATCAGTTCACTTGTTTCCATGATAACATATTAAACTGATTGTGAGGCTATTAAATCAAGGTACTTCGACCTTGTTCAAGATGCGGCTTACCAGCTCGTCCTGAGTCACATTGGTGGCTTCGGCCTCATATGTAAGACCGATACGGTGACGCAGCACGTCATGAGCGATGGCACGTACATCCTCCGGTACCACATAACCGCGACGCTTGATGAATGCGTATGAGCGGGCAGCCAGGGCAAGATTGATTGATGCACGCGGGGAACCGCCGAATGATATCAGTTCTTTAACCTCTTTGAGTCCGTACTTCTCGGGATAACGTGTAGCGAATACGATATCCGCGATATACTGCTCTATCTTCTCATCTAAATAAACCATATCAACTACCTTACGGGCCTCAATGATGTCATTGGTGGTCATTACAGGCTTTACTGTGCCTATCTCATGGTGAATCTGCTGATGTATGATCTTCTTTTCCTCCTCAATCTTGGGATAGTCTATCACGGCCTTGAGCATGAAACGGTCCACCTGAGCCTCGGGCAGCGGATAAGTACCCTCCTGCTCTATCGGGTTCTGTGTTGCCATAACCAGGAATGGTTTGGGCAACTGGAATGTCTCGCCACCCAGTGTGACCTGACGTTCCTGCATGGCTTCCAGCAATGCACTCTGAACCTTGGCCGGAGCACGGTTTATCTCATCAGCCAGTATGAAATTGGCAAATACAGGGCCCTTCTTGGGCAGGAATGTCTCGTCCTTCTGGCTATAGATCATTGTACCTACGACATCGGCAGGCAACAGGTCAGGAGTAAACTGTATGCGGTTGAAGCTGGCGTCAATCAGTGATGCAAGAGTCTTGATCGCAAGGGTTTTGGCCAGACCGGGCACACCTTCCAACAGAATATGACCATCAGAAAGAAGTCCTATCAGCAATGACTCTACAAGATGTTTCTGCCCTACGATAACCTGATCCATACCGGCCATCAGGTTGGTTACGAATGCGCTCTGTTTCTCTATTCGCTCATTCAGTTCCCTAATGTCAACGTTTTCACTCATAAGATTCTTATTTATCAGTTAGTCAGTCCGTGCCCATATCCTTTCGGACACGGGCACGGCCCAAATATATGACTATTTATATGCTGTTATAGGCTAAAAAGTTTTAAATAGTATTGCTTTCTGTTAGCTTTAAGCATTATTTTCATTTATTGGCCAGTTTGGGCACCTTAACCTTGTAGCCTACGGGCATTTTCTTGAATTGTCTTGGTTTCAGACCGTTGTACTTGGCAATATACGGCCACAGTTTCTTGGTTCCGTAATACTTGAGAGCAATAGTGGTAAGCATATCACCCTTGACCATGGTGTGAGTGGTCATAGTACCTGCGATCTTGTAGTTTACAGTGTCAGCTGCTGTAAACAGCGGCAGAGCCTTCTCCTGATCAGCCTTTGTCAGAGTGAATTTAGCCTCTTCCTTCTTGGGAGCAGGTGCAGCTGCGGGCTTGGGTTCAGGTTTAACTACTGCAGGAGCAGGAGCCTTCTCCTTAACATCCTTGTCGGCTTTCTTAAGAGCCTTACCGCCAATTACCGGCCAAAGCAGGATTATTATAAGGGCCAGAATTGCTATACCGGCAAGTACCCATAAAATAATCTTTGTGCAACGCTTCTGATCGTCCTTTGTCTCTTTAAGCTCTTTCTTGGGCTCATTCTGTTTAGCTTTTTCCATAACGCTTGTTGTTTTGTTTGTTGATATATTGTTTTTGTTCTTATCTGACTGTTCCTGATCCATCTTACCGATTTCGGCAGCTTGTGACTCGTTTATCTCAACTGCCTCAAATGCCGCAAACGGCTTGTTGATGCGCTCTTTAAGGTCTGCATCAGGAATGAATGAGATTTTCTGATGTCCCTCAATCGTGAACCTCTCACCAGAGTTTACATTCACGCTCTCACGATCTTCCATATCAATGAGCTTGAACGTACCCAATCCCTTTACCTTGACAAGTCCTTCATCAATCACTTTCTGTGAAATGATGTCAAAGAAGTTCTTGACAAACTGTTCTGATGCGGTCTTTGACATTCCGCCAGCCTGTGCCAACAGATCGGCAAGCTGAGAAAGATTGATCTTGTTATCCATAGCCGTACCTTATTTGAGTTTGTCCTTAAGAATTGAACTTGGCTTGTACGTGAGTACAAGTTTTGGCGGAACGAGCATACGAACGCCTGTGGTCGGGTTGACCGATATGCGTTCATTCTTTTTCTTAACTTCAAGAACGCCGAATCCGGATAGACTCACGGAATCGCCGTTCTGCCATAGATTCTCCATGACTCCTATCAGAGCCTGAACCTGCTGGGCAGCCGAATCAGCTGACATCTGGCATTTGCCGGATAATTCTGTCAAAAACTGCTTATTGTTCATATCATTTATGGTTAGTTGTGTTTACAGTCCCATATATGTCAAAGGCATCGGCCTCTGTAATCTTTACATTGACGAATTCTCCTATCGGTAACTCGCAATCGGCCTTGACGAGTACCTCCGGATCAACTTCGGGCGAATCAAATTCGGTGCGTCCCACATAATAGTCACCTTCCAGACGGTCAATAATCACCTTGAAGGTCTTGCCTATCTTGGCTTCACTGATTGCTGCCGATATATCCTGCTGAACGCGCATGAGACGTGACAGACGCGCCTGCTTGATTTCATCGGCGATATCATCCTTATAATGCAGGGCCGAATACGTTCCGTCCACCTCACTGTACGCAAAGGCACCCATACGCTCAAAACGCTGTTCCTTTACAAAATCCAGCAACTGATTGTAATCATCATCCGTTTCGCCGGGGAATCCAACCATCAGTGTGGTGCGCAAATGTATTCCCGGAACCTCCTGACGTATTTGCCCAAGCAGTTCACGGGTCTCCTGACCGGTTATATTGCGGTGCATGCGTTTCAATACGGCATCACTGATATGCTGTAGCGCAATATCCATGTATTTGCAGACATTGTCGCGCTCACGCATTACAGGGAGCAGATCCATCGGGAAGCTGTTGGGATAGCCGTAATGCAGTCTGAGCCACTCCACTCCAGGTATGTCAGACAGACGCTGAACAAGTTCCGCAATAGTAGGCTTACGGGCGATATCGATGCCATAATAAGTGAGATCCTGTGCTATCAGCTGTATCTCTTTTACGCCTTTGGCAACCAGATTCCGAGCCTCATCCAGTATATCCTCCTGACTGCGGGAGCTGTATTTGCCGGTCATAAGGGGTATTGCGCAGTATGCACAGCCGCGGTTACAGCCTTCGGCAATCTTCAGATATGCGTAATGCGAGGGAGTCGTGATGCAGCGTTCATTCTCAATCTCACCGTGCCATTTACGGCCCATTTTCTTGAGTATACCGTCCCAATCAAACTTGCCGTACCATCCGTCGACCTCGGGAATCTCTGTCATAAGCTCCTTGTGAAACTTCTGTGACAGGCATCCCATCACATATATACGTCCTATTTTACCGGCTTTCTTAAGATTGCAGCACTCCAGAATCATATTGATTGACTCTTCCTGCGCATCACCGATAAAACCACATGTATTTATCACGACAGTCTCAGCGCTGACCTTGTCCGGATCATGTCTGACCCTTAGGCCTTCTGCTCTGAATTGAGCTATAAGTTTCTCAGAATCAACAAGATTCTTTGAGCAACCTAAAGTTATTATGTCAACGCTGTCGTGTCTCATTCAATCCATTTTAAATAGCGAATCGACAAACTCAGTCTTGTTGAATACTTGCAGGTTATCCATGCCCTCACCCAGTCCGACGTACTTTACGGGTATCTTGAACTGGTCTGAGATACCTATCACAACGCCTCCCTTGGCCGTACCGTCAAGTTTGGTTATAGCCAACTGTGTCACTTGGGTTGCCAATGTGAACTGTTTGGCCTGTTCAAACGCATTCTGACCGGTGGAACCGTCCAAAACAAGCAACACATCATCGGGAGCACCATCCACAACCTTATTCATCACGTTACGGATCTTGGTAAGCTCATTCATCAGTCCAACCTTGTTATGGAGACGACCGGCGGTATCTATCAGGACCATATCCACACCGTTGGCAACGGCCGAACTGAGGGTGTCATATGCGACAGAAGCCGGATCTGAGCCCATTTCCTGCCTTATCACCGGAACATCCACCCTGCGTCCCCACTCCTGCAACTGCTCAATGGCAGCGGCACGGAATGTGTCGGCTGCGCCCAACATCACTTTCAGTCCGCGTTTCTTGAACTGGTATGCCAACTTGCCTATAGTAGTGGTCTTGCCGACTCCGTTTACGCCAACCACAAGAACTACATACGGCTTGCGTCCTGCAGGAATGCTGAAAGGTTCGGCATCGTCATCCGGATTGTTCTCCACAAGCAATGCCGATATCTCATCACGCAAAATGCCGTTCAATTCGGCGGTGCCCATGTATTTGTCACGGGCTACGCGTTCCTCAATGCGCTTGACTATCTTCAAAGTGGTTTCTACACCTACATCGGATGTGATAAGTACCTCTTCAAGATTATCCAGCACCTCATCATCGACAGTTGATTTTCCGGCCACAGCACGGGCTATCTTGGAGAACACGCTGGCCTTGGTTTTTTCAAGACCTTTGTCCAGGACTTCCTTTTTATCTTTCGAGAAGAATGAAAACAAACCCATATATTCGGTGAATACGGCAAAAAAATGTCGTTGTCAAAGTGCAAATATAAACAATTATGATGACAAATACTAATGTACACGCGCGTATATAAAAAAAAGAAGAGCAACCTTGCGGGTTACTCTTCCATATCTTGTGTCAAGTCTGTCTTACTTGATTGCGTCCTTAAGCTGCTCGTCTGAAACGATCTGCTCTGTGAACATATAAGCACCGGTCTTGGGTGACTTAACCATCTTAATGACCTTGGCCATTGAGACCTTACCCTGACGCAGGGTAGCAACTACTTTCTTTGCCATGGTTTAAAACGTATTACTTGATCTCACGATGGATTGTCATCCTCTTGAGAATGGGGTTATACTTCTTAAGTTCCAGTCTCTCAGGAGTGTTCTTCCTGTTCTTGGTGGTAATGTAACGGGAAGTACCCGGCATACCGCTGTCCTTGTGCTCAGTGCATTCCAGAATAACCTGTACTCTGTTGCCTTTTACTTTCTTTGCCATAGTATAAACTCCTTAACTGTTTTACGCGATGATTCTGATGTCCTTCCAGTCGCAATAGCCATTGGCAACTGCCTCCTTGAGGGCGGCATCAAGACCTTTCTTGTTTATGATTCTCAGGCCGGCAGCACTGAGTTTGAGGCTGATCCAGCAATTCTCCTCTACATAGAAGAACTTCTTGGTGAACAGGTTAACATCAAATGTTCTCTTGGTTCTGCGCTTTGAGTGAGAAACATTGTTGCCAACCATTGCCTTCTTTCCGGTGATCTGACAAATTCTTGACATATCTATCTGTTTTTATACGTTTTTTACACTGTTCTCAAAACAGGGTGCAAATTTACACGATTGTTTTCATTCCTCCAAACAAATAAACCTTTTTTTCAGGGTCAGACCCTTTTGTGTTGTATCTTGGTTTCCCATACTCACTTATTCCGTTACAACACAAAGGGGGCTGACCCTAAAGACGGGTGTTGGAATAGATCGGAACGTCAATACTGCAAAAATCGCCATCCAAGTACTTGAAATAGCCGGTGCAGGCTATCATGGCGGCATTATCGGTAGTGTATGAAAAACGCGGGATGAACACCTTCCAGCGATAACGGCGGGCGTGGTCCTGAAAAGCTTCGCGCAGTCCCGTATTTGCCGATACCCCACCCGCTACGGCAATCTGTGTTATACCGGTATCTTTTGCCGCCTGACGCAGTTTCTTCATCAGGATCTCGACTATGGTACGCTCCAACGAAGCACAAAGGTCTTCCTTGTGATGTTCGATGAAATCAGGATCTTCCTTTATCCAGTCACGAAGGTTATATAGGAATGAAGTCTTCAGTCCGCTGAAACTATAGTTGTATCCCGGTATATTCGGTTTGCTGAATGTGTAGGCCTTGGGATTACCCTGACGTGCCAGACGGTCTATGACAGGACCACCGGGATAACCGAATCCCATAACCTTTGAGCACTTGTCCATGGCCTCACCTGCAGCATCATCGATAGTTTGTCCCAGAATCTCCATTTTGTTGTATGATTCCACCTTGACTATCTGCGAGTTACCACCCGAAACCAACAAACACAGGAACGGGAACTGAGGCGTTTCCAATTCCTCGCCGGGCTGCTTTATGAAATGAGCCAGAATATGCCCTTGAAGATGGTTTACCTCTATCATGGGGATGTCCAGCGAGCGCGCAAATCCTTTGGCAAAGGAGACACCCACCAGAAGTGAGCCCATCAGGCCCGGACCGCGGGTGAAAGCTACGGCACTGAGCATGCCGGCATCAATTCCGGCCCTTTTCAACGCGGTATCCACCACAGGGACGATATTCTGCTGGTGTGCACGTGAGGCGAGTTCCGGCACCACTCCGCCATACTCCCCATGCACTTTCTGGCTGGCCACGACATTGGAGAGCAGCTCTCCGTTATGTATCACGGCAGCCGATGTATCATCGCAGGATGACTCTATACCCAGGATATAGATATCTTTTTCCATTTTTAACTCCATATTTTCTGATGGCGTGCAAAGATACAACATTATTTCTCTATCTTCGCACTCAATTATTTCATACCACCAATAATACGATGATCTGGAACGAAAAGATTGAGTGCATGTCACGCGATGAGATGCGCGCCTTACAGAGTGAAAAACTCAAAAAGATTGTAGCACACGCTTACAATAACTCGCCTTTCTACAAGAAAAGGTTTGATGAACACGGAGTCCGTCCTGAGGACATACACAGTATTGATGACATCGTAAAATTGCCTTTTACAGTCAAGCAAGACCTTCGTGACAACTATCCTTTCGGAATGATGTGCGTACCCATGACCGATATCCTGCGTCTTCATGCATCATCGGGTACGACAGGTAAACCTATTGTCGTAGGTTATGTGCAGAAAGACCTTGACAACTGGTCAGAGGCAGTGGCACGTTGCCTTACCGCTTACGGATTGGGAAGTGACGACCTGGTTCAGATTGCCTATGGTTACGGCCTTTTCACCGGCGGTCTGGGTGCCCATGACGGCGTTCATAAGATCGGCGCTACGGTTATCCCCACCAGCAGCGGCAACACTCAGAAACAGCTTCAGCTTATGCAGGATTTCGGTGCGACAGCAGTGGCCTGTACCCCATCCTACGCCCTTTATATGGCCGAGGAGATCCGCAAGCAGAATCTTGACATCAAGAACTTCAAGCTCAAAGTCGGTATTTTCGGAGCAGAGCCCTGGACCGAAGCCATGCGTCGTGAACTTGAATACAAACTCCATATCAAGGCATTCGATATCTACGGACTGACCGAGATAAGCGGTCCGGGCGTAGGCGGCGAATGCGAGTGTCAGAACGGCACCCATTTGTGGGAGGATCTCTATTATCCTGAAATCATTGATCCTGTAACACTCCAGCCCGTTGAGCCCGGTCAAAAGGGCGAGTTGGTATTCACCACTCTCGATAAATGGGGTATGCCGATGATACGTTACCGTACACGCGACCTCACCCACCTTATCTATGACAAGTGCGAGTGCGGACGTACCGCAGTCCGTATGGGTAAGATTCTGGGCCGCAGCGATGATATGATGATCATCCGCGGAGTAAACGTATTCCCGTCACAGATTGAATCCATCCTGTTGGAGTTCCCCGAATACGAGCCCTACTTCCTCATTGAAGTTGACCGCGTGAACAATACCGATACATTCGATATCCAGGTTGAGGTCAAGCCGGAGTTCTACACCGACCAGATCAACGAACTGGTTCGCCTGCGTCAGCGTCTCACATCGAGAATCCAAAGCGTCGTAGGTATTCAGCCTGCCATCAAGATTGTACAGCCCGGAACTATCGAGCGTTCAACCGGTAAGGCTAAGAGAGCTATTGACCATCGTAAATTTGAATAACCTTAATACATCCGACTTATGCTTATCAGACAGATTTCAGTTTTCCTGGAGAATGAGAAGGGAAAATTTGCCGAGATAGCCAGACTGCTCGGTAACAATGGTATTAATATGAAGGCATTTACCGTGTCCGAGACTCAGGATTTCGGTATTGCCCGCATCATAGTGGAGCGAGACCAGATAGAGCGGGCTTTCAATCTGATCAAAGCCAACTCATACGCCGTGACAATGACTCATGTGGTCTATCTTGAGTGCGCTCACAAACCCGGTGCAATGGCAGAGGCTATGGAAAAGCTTTCGGCCGCCGGGATATCCGTTGAATATATGTATGCTTTTGCCGACTCATCGTCTGAGTTCTCACGCGTAATCATACGTCCAGACAACACCGAGTTGGCAAATCAGATTATTTCCGAGTTGTGAAATACTATTAACGGCGTTTGACAAAAATACTTTTTTTGTACTTTTGCAGGCGCATTAGGAAAGATGCCAGAGTGATCGAATGGACCGGACTCGAAATCCGGCGTACGGCCTA
>JAKSIV010000014.1 GCA_024398635.1 Bacteroidaceae bacterium
GAACGCTCTACACATCGAAAGAGGAGCGTGACATCGCCTACCTCATCGAGACCGATGACTGGCTGACGTCAAATGGGTGACGCATTGATAAAGTCAGGAGTATGTAAGAATACGGATTATCCGCAACGTGATGATCCGCAGTTCTTGCAGATGAGGCAGCCCTCCTGGTAGACAAGAGATTCGCTTCCGCAGACAGAGCATTTCTCGCCCTTGACGGCGGTTCCGTCCTGAACGTATTTCTTGAGGGCGCGTTCCACACCGTTCTTCCAGTTGTTGATGTTCTCCGAGCCAAGATCCAGTGAGCCGATAAGTTTGATGCAGAGGTCAATAGGCATCTGGTAACGGAGTACACCTGATATCAGCTTGGCATAGTTCCAGTATTCCTTGTCGAATTTTTCGGACAGGCCCTCGATGGTAACCTTGTATCCGCGCTTGTTGGTGAACTGGAAATCATATCGTTTTTTGCCGTCTTCATCGATGTTTTTGATTATCCAGCCCTTTTCAACCGTCTTGGGCAGGACTATGCCTTCTTCATCATCCTGCAGACCTGTAAATATCTCGTATGGACGGCCGTCCAGGATTCCAACGAATGCCACCCATTTCTCCTTATTGTTCTGGAAACGTACAACCTCGGCCTCGAGTATGCGTGGGCGAACCTCAACTACCTGACGCGGCTCGCAGTCGCATGGTGCCAGGGTGGGTTCTTTTCCCTCTTCTTTCTTCTTTTCGGCCTTCTTGTCACTCTTGGCGTCAATCAGGACTCCGTCGCGTGAGCCGTCACGGTATACCGTACAGCCTTTGCATCCACTCTTCCATGCCTCAACGTAAAGCTGGTTGACCAGATCCTCGGATACGTCGTTTGGCAGGTTGATGGTTACGCTGATGGAGTGGTCAACCCACTTCTGAAGTGCACCCTGCATCTTGACTTTGTTGACCCAGTCAACATCCTGGGCGGTAGCCTTGTAGTAGGGTGAGCGGGCAACCAGGTCATCAACCTCCTCGGGTGTGAACTTCTGAGCGGGATTGATGCCGTTAACGATCATCCACTCCACGAACTTGTGGTGGAATACGATGAACTCCTCAAAAGCATCGCCGTTCTCATCGGTAAAGGTGATGTTGGCGTTCTCATCATCACGGTTGACTTTACGGCGGCGTTTGTAAACGGGCATGAATACTGGCTCCAGACCTGAAGTTGTCTGAGTCATAAGACTTACGGTGCCGGTGGGGGCGATGGTCAGACATGCTATGTTGCGGCGGCCGTATTTCTTCATGTCCTCATAGAGCTGGGGATCGGCCTCCTTTATGCGCAGAATGAATGGGTTCTTCTGCTCGCGTTTCCAGTCAAAGATTTCAAATGCGCCACGCTCCTTTGCCATTTCGACCGATGAACGGTAGGCGGTAAGCGCCAGGGTGCGCTGTACGGTCTCGGCAAACTCGGTAGCCTCATCGGTTCCGTAGCGGAGTCCCATTGCAGCCAGCATATCGCCTTCGGCAGTGATGCCAACGCCGGTACGGCGGCCCATGGTGCTCTTGCGCATGATTTTCTCCCACAGACGTTTCTCTGTATATTTTGTCTCGTCATCCTCGGGGTCACTTGCAATCTTGGCCTGAATCATGTCAATCTTCTCGATCTCGAGGTCGATGATATCGTCCATGATGCGCTGTGCAATGGCAACGTGCTTCTTGAAGAGGTCAAAGTCAAACTTGGCCTTGGGGGTGAACGGATTCTTTACGTATGAATAGAGGTTGATGGCAAGCAGGCGGCAGCTGTCATACGGACAGAGAGGAATCTCACCGCACGGGTTGGTGCTGACGGTGCGGAAACCAAGGTCAGCGTAGCAGTCAGGAACTGACTCGCGCAGTATGGTGTCCCAGAACAGCACGCCGGGCTCGGCTGATTTCCATGCATTGTGGACTATCTTCTTCCAGAGCTCGCTTGCCTCTATCTCCTTCTTGTATATGGGTTTCTTTGAATCGATAGGGTAGCACTGCGTGTATTTGCGGCCCTCGATGGCGGCTTTCATGAACTCGTCATCAATCTTGACCGATACATTGGCTCCGGTAACCTTGCCGCTCTCCATCTTGGCGTCGATGAATGACTCTGAATCGGGGTGCTTGATGGAGACGCTGAGCATCAGTGCTCCGCGACGGCCGTCCTGCGCAACCTCACGGGTAGAGTTTGAGAAACGCTCCATGAACGGAACAAGTCCGGTCGATGTCAGTGCGGAGTTCTTTACGGGAGATCCCTTGGGACGGATGTCTGACAGGTCATGGCCTACACCGCCGCGGCGTTTCATAAGCTGAACCTGCTCCTCGTCAATCTTCATGATTGCGCCGTAGCTGTCGGCAGCTCCTTCTGTTCCGATGACGAAACAGTTGGAAAGTGATGCAATCTGATAGTTGTTGCCGATACCGGTCATGGGGCTTCCCTGAGGAACGATATACTTGAATCCCTTGAGCAGGTCATGAAGTTGAGCCGCTGTCATGGGGTTCTTGTACTTTTTCTCCACGCGTGCAATCTCATTGGCTATGCGCCAGTGCATGTCATCCGGAGTCTTCTCATAAATTTTTCCGAAGGAGTCCTTTACCGCGTACTTGTTCACCCAGACTTTGGCTGCAAGTTCGTCGCCTCCGAAATAGTCTACCGAGGCCTTGTAAGCCTCATCGAAAGTGTAGGTTAGTTTTTTGTCATTCATTTATAAAAACTTGTTTGATGTATGCGCAAAAACAGTTCCGATCGTTTAATCGGAAACGTTATGACAAATGTAAATAATGAAACTGAGAATAACTAATGTTTGCAAAAATAATTTTTACTGATAATTGAAAGTTTTCCGTTTTGAATTAAAATAGTATTGATAATCAATTATATAGTAATTTGCCAAACTCAAAAAGTTTTCCAAAACGGAAAATTACATGTTACACTATCGCTTTTCAGGTTGATTGTATAGGAAATGTATAAAAACAAAAAAGCGGTGAAAAGATCACCGCTTTAATCAACTGTTACATCCGGTCCGGTCAGCAGCGGAGGCCGCTTTCTATGTTTTCCATATCGGCTTTGAAGTTCTTGTCTACCTGAATCTGGTCACGAACCATGTTGCAGGCGTGAAGAACTGTGGCGTGATCGCGTTTTCCGATATAGGTTCCAATCTTTGAAGTTGAGAAATCCAGATATTTCTTAGCCAGATACATACTGATCTGTCTTGCCTGGACGATCTCATGCTTCCGTGATTTGGATTGAACGGATGTCTCGTCGATGTTATAATAATCACAGACTTTTGTGATAATCGATTCAATTGTGATAGGTTTCTGCTCGTGGTGCTGGCTCTTGTCTATCACCTCATGGGTAAGATTCAGATCAACCTCCTTTCTGTAGATTGTCGAATATGCCATCAGTGATACTATCACACCCTCCAGATCACGAACGTTATCCCTAACTTTATCTGCGATATAGTCAATTACCGGCTCCGGGAACTGAATACCGTCACGTCTTGTCTTGTCGCGAAGGATATCCTTGCGCAGATTCAGGTCCGGACGCTCCAACTCGGCTACCAAGCCCCACTTGAAACGGGTGATAAGGCGCTCCTCAAGATCTTTCATGTCCTTGGGAGGACGGTCACTCGTCATAATAAGCTGCTTGTGGTTCAGGTGCAGATAGTTGAATATATGAAAGAATGTATTCTGTGTCTTTGTGTAGCCTGAAAGCTCCTGCATGTCATCGATAATCAGTACATCTATGGACTGATAGAAATGTATGAAGTCATTGACTGCATTGTTTCTGGCGGCGTCTGTATATTGAACCATAAACAGATGGGCTGAAACATAGAGTACTCTCTTCTCGGGATGCAGCTCCTTTACCTTACGGCCGATAGCGGTAGCAAGATGGGTCTTTCCTACACCTGATGAACCATATATGAAGAGCGGGTTGAAAGCGCTGCCTGCAGGGTTAAGTGCGATTGTTTCACCGGCTGTGCGGGCAAGCTTGTTACTCATGCCTTCTACAAAGTTCTCAAAACTGTAGTTGGGATCAAGTTGGGGGTTCAGGTCCTGAACCAGAGGAGCATCGTTTACAGACGGGGCTTTGTTGCCTATTTCGGCAGTGCCCTTAATATTAGATAAGGTGTCGGCAGAACTGATGTCCTGACTGATGTTGTTTTCCTTATCCGTAAGAATGCTGTAAGCCAGTTTGGTGCCCTTTCCGAAAACCTTTATGAGAGCAGCTTTGATAACGTCAAGGCAGTTCTGCTCAAGAAACTCGTAAACAAAAGGACTGGGGACTTTTATAAGGAGTTCTCCGCTCTCGAGAGATACTGGCTCAATAACCGAGAACCACGTATCGAACACTGTTTCCGATACGTTGTCACGGATAAAATCCAGACATAAGCTCCATTGGTTTTTTAATTCAGTCCCTGTCATTTTTTAAGATTGCAAGACCAGACTTTTTGTGGTCTTTCTTTCATCTGCTTTGCAAAGTTGACAATCTTATTTCAATAAAACAAGTGACATCATTTGACCCTAAAAATCGACTTTTGTAAGGTGTTGGGAATTAGGCACTTGGAAAAACCTATTAAAAAAGTTGAAAAGAGACTATTGATTTTTATTGCGCTCCTGATAATCAATCAATTGGCCTGTTGATAACTCTTGCGGGAGGCGTTTTTTGAGAGCTGCTTCACCCTTTTTGAAGGCATGCCAAAACGCGTTTCGATATTGACCTTGAGAAAAACAATTTTAAAGCTCTATTTAGACTAAATCTAAATTGGAAGCTACAAAAAGGCTGTATATTTTATGAATATTATTTGTTTTTGGAGCTAATTTCCTGAGCCTTTTTTACAGTAATTCTTTCGCCTTTGTAAACGGCAATTACGAACGCATCCTTGTGCTTTTTCTGGACCTCCTTCTTCGTCTTTTGGATCTCTTCATAGTCGGTTGTATCGCCGCATGTATACTTGTACATTCCGCCCTCCTGATAGTAGTCAACGTTCGGATATGCCTTTAGCTTTTTGTCGTTGTTCTTGAGAGGATTCTTCAGGCTCATGAACTGTACCTTATATACCGCTAAATCTTCTGCACTTTTGTTGCCTATCGCCTGTGCGGTGGGTACGGCTTTCTCCAGAAGTTTGTTGTGATAGTCAAGATATTCCCCGAAAGCATTGTACAGGCTTTGGCTCATCTCGTCAACGCCCTTCTGCGAAACCAGATATTTGCATTCTGCGTCATTGGATATAAATCCCAACTCAATGAGAATGCTTGGCATGGTGCTTTTCCATAATACAAGGTAGCCGGCCTGATGGACGCCTCGGTCCGGACGTTTGGCCGAATTTACCATCTGATTCTGGGTAAAGGTTGCCATCTTGAGGCTCTCTTTCTGGTATTCGTTCTGCATGAACTCGAATATGATCATACTCTCGGGGCTGTTCGGGTCATAGCCTTCGTAATGAGCTTCGTAGTCATTCTCCAGGAGGATGGCCTTGTTCTCCTCAAGTGCGGCGTTCAGATTTGCACTAGTTCGGTTTTCTTCGACACCGAGGAGATATGTCTCGGCTCCGTTTGCCGATTTGTTCTTGGCCGAATTGGTATGTACGGAGATGAACATGTCTGCACCGGCTTTGTTGGCGATGTCGGCCCGTTTATACAACTCTACGAACACATCGGTCTTGCGGGTATAGATAACCTTGACATCTTTGCAGTTCTCTTCAATGAGCTTACCCATCCTGAGCGCCACATTCAGGTTGATGCTCTTTTCCTGGTTCTTGCCGTTTACTGCTCCGGGATCCTTACCGCCGTGTCCCGCATCAATAACAAGTACGAATTTTCCATCTTTGTCAACGGCGCTGACCGGCAGTGCAAGTGCCAGACATACTGCGGCAATTATAACTCCTGATATTTTACGGATCTTGTTCATTCTCCTCGTTTTTGTTCAAATGATACTGGTGCGGCGTCGGTACTGTTGACAAATGATGATATCACTCTGGCCGAGACCTTTATCGGCTCTATGGTAAACTCGGGAACATTGTATGAATACATGAACTTGCGTGAGAATTCAGGATCCTTCTGGGGAATGGGGAAGGGCTTTGTAAAGCAGCCGTCATCTTTAAGGTACGACAGATACAGTCTTGTGTACGTACCGTCTTCACGTCTGGTGCTGAATACGATCCAATGTCCGCTGCTGGACCATGAATGGTAGCTTTCTGCAAGATCGCTGTTGACCTCATCCAAGTATCTCCAGGTACCTTTCTTAAGGTCAAACATTACAAGGTCCGCTTCACTTTGATATGGCGGAAATACTCCGTGTGAGGATAGACATGCCAGGAGCTTTGTTCCGTCCGGCGATACGCGGGGCCATGTGAGACTGCTGTCTGCTGCGGCAGCGTCGTAATATAACACGGTCTTTCCCCATGTCTTGTCTTCGGGATTAAAACTTTTGCTGTAGAGATTATACTTGAGCAAGTCGTTACGTCTGGAGGCTCCGCCTATGCTGTAGAACCAGTCGGGGTCATCAACATGGGCTGATACATAGAACAGGGTTTTCCCGTCGGGAGTCCAGTTGGGGTGACATTCAAACTCGTCATTCTCATTCTCTATAATGCTTACAGCATTGTTTCTTATATCATACAGAACCAGATCACTTTCTTCATCAAATGCTTCCATCCTGTCAGTGTGATTGGTGTGGATGTTTTGGAAAGTCATATTGTTAGAGTATGCGATGTAATCGTGGGTGGGATGCCATGAAGGATAGACAGCTGCGGAAATCGTGGAATCAGTCTTAAGGTTGAGTTTGCTCAGTTTTCCATCCATGTAATAAAAAGTGCCGCCGTTATATTGACGTATGTGAAATTGCATTCTGTCAGTGCGCCAGTTGTAAAAGCTGTGGCAGTTTATGCATTGGTCACTGGCATTGGCGGCAGCCATGGAGTTGGCATAGATCACTTTCTCCTTGAAGTTGGTAATGTCGCGCTGGTTGATGGAGAGCCTGTCATATGTCTGGAAAGAGGGCGGAATGAGTCGGTATGTGACATAGGAGTCAATTTCGGATGCCACGTCCATGTTGAAGGGCTTCATTTTTATCCAGCCGTTGTCTTTCTTTTCATAGACGGTTATGCTGATATTCCCGCTTGAGGTTAGGCGACGCCATTTGCGGAGCGGGATGCAGACCTTCCTGCCGCTTATCCGGACCTGGGTATCGCCGGATTTTAAGAGTGTGATATATTTGTCTGCATCATCCTCAATCATAAAATTCGGAGATGCGATGTTTGAAGGTACCGTTATGTCCGTGAAATCAGGATATATAGAGGGGGTTGCATCTGAAACTGCACCATCGGGTATGCCGGTGCATGATGCCGTCAGACACAAAAGTAACGTGAGGTATTGAATGCTTTTTTTCATAGGGACTCAGAAAACATTTAGGTTGTTTACGTAGTAATAATAATAAAAGAACGTATGCCTGAGATTGGCCGGGAAAAGATTTCGGGCTTCATTCATGCTTTTGGGACCAATCTTGGATGAAGTGGCTTTGAAAGAGTCATACAGTTTCTTTACCTGATCGTCAAACGGCAAAGCCTCAAGCAGCCCGTTGTTTTCCAGATTACTGTAAAGGTATGCCGCTTCCTGATAATACCTGTCAATCTTTTCAGGATTGTTTGAATCCAGATAAAGGAAGAAACGGGTCCAAAATAGGGTAGGATCTTTGCTCTTTATGGCAAATAACAGCGATACCCTGTCATAAAGCGGTGTGGAGTTTTGGGGACTTGGCCCGTTGAAATGCCGTTTCAGGAATATTTCACATCCTTCCTGATCAGAGCTGATAAGGTCGTCATAGCACATGAGCGGCAGAATCTGGTCGTATGGAGCAGTTTTTTCAATCAGATTTCTGTCGTTACATAAAGGACGTTGTTTTTTTGCCCATTTATTGTAAAACAGTGTGTGTCCCAGCTTATTCAGATATTTGTTTGCCAGTTCCGTGTTTCCGAACAGAATGGATGTCATGGCATTGTATTTTAACGTAGTGTTGCTCCATCCGAACAGCATGCTCTCCTCATAACACCAACGTTGGCAAAGTCCGGGTATTCCATAATGAAATCCCATAATCCAACCTATTTGCATGGACATCTGTACATCCCATCTCCTTTTCTGATCCTTGTCACCGTCTTCAAAATCAAATGCGCGGTTACCTTCCTGCCCTGTTTTGATTAGTGCCAGATCCTTAAGTACTACCATTACGCGGGTAGGCTGCCATGATGAATCATTCTCTTTTTCTGTAGACAATCTGTTAAGTAAGGCAGGAATATTTTCCCATTCCAGATTTTCTGCAGCTTGAATCATCTTCAACTCAGTTTTGAAATTAGAGTCCCGGTACCATGAAATTGCCGGTATGGCAATTGCTGCTGTCAATGCTGTACATTGAATATATACGATGGATTTTGATGCCATCTTTTCAAGCATACCTGACAGGGGCGCCAAAAGAAAGAATAAAAAGGCAATGATAATGGGTAGTTGCAATCTTTCGAGAGACACGCTATGGACGTGATCAGGAATTCCTATTGTCCAGGCTGTAGATAGATAATACGTAGTGGTTCCCAGAAACAGGATTGGTGCAAGTATGACGACAGCGGCGGCAACGGCTAAAGAGAGCATCCGTCCGCGATATTTGTTTTTTGAAACGGCTTTGTCTATTGCCGCTGCGGCAATACCTGCAAGTCCATAGAACCCGGCAACGTAGTAGCCGGCAAAACCCCATATGACGGTAAATACAATTGATGTAACCGGTTTTTCCGCTTTTCTAAGTGCTATGACCGTAAGCAGAGCCCACAGATATCCAAGTACAGGTAAAAAGAAGAATCCCGGATGGTTCATGAGATATATCATATATCCCATTGACATATTGTATGCGATAAATATCGCCGCGGGAATGTATGTGCAGAATGAAATCTGCGAAGGCATCCTGAACACTATGCGTGTCAGTTCTGCCGATAAGGTGAGCAGCAACACCCAGACAAGTGCTCCCAACCATGGAATATACAGGAATTGGGTGAAAAACAGGCTGCACCATGACAGTATTCCGGACGGTTTGTCCAGAAAGCCGCAAAACCAGAACAGGTCAAATTCAAAGAAGGAGCGTTCTTCGACTTTCTGAAGGAATTGGGGTGTGCAAAAAGACAATATCGCCCATACTGCGATGGGCAGAATCCAACGGGTTTTTGAAATCAGGACCGGAATTTTATTCTCCTCTTTTTGATTCATATTCGGATGGGGTTGCGTCGGAACTTGATATGAATGAGGCAAACTGCCTTGGGGTTATATGTACGGGTTCCTTCATGAATTCCGGTATATTGTAGGCATAGAGGAATTCACGACTGTAATCCGGATCACGTTGCGGAAGAGCGAACGGTTTCGAGAAATGACCGTTCCCGTCGATATGGCTAAAGTATAAACGTGTATGAACACCGTCTTCACGACGGGTGCTGAACATAACCCATTTACCGTTGCTGGACCAGCAGTGATAACTCTCGGCAAACGGACTGTTGAGCTCGTCAACGTGCCTGTATGAGCCGTCTTCCAGATTAAACATGATAAAGTCTGAGACTATCTGGTCAAGCGGAAAGACGCCATGGGTGCTTATGCATGCCAGTAGCCTTTTTCCGTTGGGCGATATCCGCGGCCAGGTTATGCTGCTGTCAAGTGCTGCGGCATCAAACTCCATTTTGGTCGGTCCCCAAGTGCGTGTGTCGGGGTCAAAGGATTTGCTGTAAAGGTTGAAATGGAAATCCTTGCGTGCCAGAAACATCTCATTCTTTCGTTTTTCACCATATCCTCCCTCATATTTATAGGAAACGTAATATAGTTTCTTGCCATCAGGAGTCCATGCGGGATAGTTCTCCAGTTCGCACGAATCGTTCTCGATAATGCTGACGGCGTTGTTCTTTATGTCATAAAGAATCAGGTCGCTGATATCGTCCAGAACTTCCAGCTTGTCGTGGCTGACCGAATGGACGGACTGATGTGTCCTGTTATTTGAGAGTGCGATATAGTCATGAGTAGGATGCCATGCTGGATATACACCGGCGGAGAGTGTGGAATCGGTTTTCATGTTGACTTTGTGCAGCTTTCCGTCAAGAACCAGGACCGTACCACCTTTGTACTGACGTACATGGAACAACATATTGTCTGTAGTGTAGTTCTTATAGTAGTGGCAGTTTATGCAGGTTCCGTTCTCATTTGTCTGTACCATGGTATTGGAGAATATGATGTCCTCCTTGAAACTGGTCAGATTGCGTTCCCTTATGGAGAGCTCCTGATAGGATTCTACTGCCACAGGAATGATTCGGTAGGATATATACGGGTCAATCTCATCGGAAACCGAGTAGGTAAAGGGAATGAAGCTGCGCCATGAGCCGCTCTGGTCCATAGCGTATACCTGAATCACAATGAGCCCGCTTTTTTTGAGTTTTTCCCATTTCTTGGGCGGAATGACAACTTTGTCACCTTTGACTATGATTTTTTGGGAACCACCGGTAAAGACTGTAATATACTTCTCTGCCTTTTCCTCAATCCTGAAGTTGAGAGGGGCGATGTTTGATGGTATAACCACATCGGTATAATCAGGGAAAATGGATGGCTCCGCATCTACCGTGCCGGTCGATGCGGGTACCTTGGCGCAAGATACCATGATGCCCAATATGGCTGCTATTGTAATCAAATGTTTCATTTTCAGTAAGTTTTAAGGTCCCTCATAAAGAAGTAGAAATAGAAGAAGGTTTTTCCGAACTTCTGGCAGTACGGGTATTCTGATTCCTTCATACTGCGTATGGGATGGTTCTGTACATAGCGGTTGAATTCGTCGTAGCTCTTCACGACTTTTTCATCCAGTGGCAATTCTCTTCCGTCTTTTTTAAGGGTGCTGTAAAGAAGGGCGGCTTCCTGGACAGAACGGGGCAACTCATTGATGTCATTGGAATTGACGTAGTAAAACAATCTCTCCCAGAAACGTGGAATGTCCTGTATATGCATGGCAAACAGCAGTGCGGCGCGATCATATTCGGGTGTGGCTAAGTCTGGCTCCTTGTCCAAAAAATGATTGATGAGATATGCTTCGGTCTTCATCATGTCATTTGACATCTGATTCTCAAAACACATGTAGGGAAGGATACTGCTGTATGGCTCTGTTGCCGACATCTTTTCCCTGTCGGATTTCAATTCATCCTGTTGGCGCGCCCATTTTCGGTAAAAAAGGGTTTTTTCCAGTTTGTTTATGTATTTATCGGCCAGTTCGGGCTCTTGCATTATAACGGAGTGCATGGCCATGTATTTGAGAGTACTGTAACTCCAGTTATGCTCAATGACATCCTCAAGACACCAGCGGTAACACATGTTTACAAGACCGTATTGCAGATAGAACTGTTTGCCGGACTGCCAAACCATAGGTATTATTGTACGTGATTCCTGCATTCGGCTGCCGTCTTTCATGGTGAAGGCCTCGCCAAGAGCACGGTTGGTCTTGAGCAGGGCAAGGTCTCTGTACAGGACCATACTCCGGGTGGGCTCAAAGAAACGATCCTTATAATGCTCCACTATTTCATTTATCTGATCGATAGAATGTGCGGATTCTATTTTCTTTGAGCGGGATGCATAAGCCTTGGCATCGGATTTTGCATGAGATTTTTCGGCCTGTCTGAAAATCTCGATAGTCCGGTCCCAATCAAAGCGGTCAACAGCCTCGGACATTGCGAGTTCTGTATGGAAATTATCATCCTTGAACCAGAATCCCCATACGGCAACAATGGCAATAATATACATTGCTGACCGGAAGACATAACTTTTAATGCCTTCCAGCGGTTTTTCTGACAGGAAGCGTGATGTAAGGGCAAAAAGTATCTGACAGAGCAAGGCTATCTGGAACGGAGCCCGCATAGGACGTGTCCAGGCGTCGTCAGATACGGAAGGGAGTCCCATGACCCAACTGTCTGCAAGCCTGTATGAAGTGTATGCCGAATAGATGGCAAGCGGAACGAGGATGATGAGGACTATTCCGCAAGAGAATAAGGTGGGCCGTTCTTTGCGTTTCATGCTTGGCTGAATCAGAATGGAAAGAACAGCAGCAAGAGTTCCGGTAAAGGCGAAAGTTCCGAATAATATGTAGCCGGCGGCAGTCCATATGGTAAGAAATATTATCCTGCTCCACAAGGTATTGAGGCGTCTTGTAGAGGTAATGGGCAATAGAGAGACCATATAGCCCAGCAAGGGGGCAAAGAAGTGATCCTGCTCTCTCATTATGAATACTCCATAGCCGAGAGACATGTTACCTATTATCAGAAGGACTATGGGGATGAGGGCCAGTGGATGATAGCTTTCGGGTATGCGGAATACGCGTATTGTAAGCTGGTATGCCGTCAATAACAACAATACCCATATCAGTGCACCCAGCCATGGCAGATGCAGAAATTGTGTCAGGAACGAGCCGGCAAGTCCGAGAAAGCCTCCCGGAATCTTCAAACTGTCTGCTATGAAGAGTTTGTCAAAAAGGAAAACTGACAGATTCTCGACTTTGTACAAAAAGAACTGTTCCTTTAGTGTCAGGATACACCAAAGTACGACCGCCAAAACGTATGGGGCCGGTTTGAATATTCGTTGTGTCAGTCCTTTATAGTCCATTGTTGTAGTTAGTATAGTAATTAGGTGGCGCGTGCGCGCGTAATTTTGCGTAAAGGTAGCATTTTTCCCGTTAATAGAATTCCGTAAGGCAAAAAAACAATTACTTTCGCGAATAGGAAAATACAAGACCCTAAATATGAAACGGATTACATTACTGACCATGCTGCAGCTGATACTGTTCCCGGTGTTGGCGCAGCAGCCTGTGTGGCTTGACCCGAAAGTCAACAGCGAGAACGAGAAGCCTGATGTGGCTGATTATTTTGCGTATGAGGATATGAGTGTGGCAGAGAAAGGGGAGAAAAACCTCTCGGCCAGATTCATGTCAATAGAAGGCGCATGGAAATTCAACTTCGTAAAGAATGCGTATGACAAACCTGAAGGTTTCTTCGAGGTTGGTTATGATGACGGCAAATGGGTGGATTTTCCCGTTCCCGGACTGTTTGAAATGAATGGTTACGGAGACCGCATATACACCAATGTGTCATATCCGTGGAATAATGAATATCCTGTAAACCCGCCTTTTGTCGGAGGGCGTGACAACTATGTGGGTTCGTATCGCCAGAGTTTCAATATACCTGCCGGATGGGAGGGAGAGCGTGTTTATATACACGTAGGCTCGGCCACCTCTAACCTGTGGGTTTGGGTGAACGGAAAGTATGTGGGTTACAGCGAGGACAGTAAGATGGAAGCTGAATTTGATATAACCGATTATGTCAAGTTCGGACAGAGTAACCTGATTGCCATGCAGATCATGCGCTGGTGTGATGCCAGTTATATCGAAGACCAGGATTTCTGGCGTTTTACCGGTATAGCACGTGAGGTATATCTCTATTCGCGTCCCGAGTCACGGCTGGATGATTTCCGTATCGTGACTGACCTGGATGCCAAGTATGTGAATGCCACTCTCAGTATCGAGGCAAGTTTTACTGGAGCCGACGGCAAGACTCTCGGAATGCAGCTGAAGGATGCATCCGGAAAGGAGGTGTGGTCGGGTAAACAGACTGTGAAAGACGGCGCCCTGAGCGTATCAGTTCCGGTTAAGAATCCTTACAAATGGACGGCAGAGACCCCGTATCTGTATACGCTTTACATGACGTTGCAGGAGAGTGACGGCAAGACCATTGAGGTGGTGCCGCAAAAGGTCGGATTCCGCAAGGTCGAGATACGTGACCGCCAGCTGCTGGTAAACGGACAGCCTATACTGATAAAGGGTGCTGACCGTCATGAGATGGATCCGGAGGGTGGTTATGTGGTACCGTTGGAGCGCATGATCCAGGATATTCAGATCATGAAACAGATGAATATCAATGCAGTACGCACCAGTCACTACCCCGATGACCCACGTTGGTATGACCTTTGCGATGAATACGGCATCTATCTGGTTGCCGAGGCCAACCTGGAAGGTCATGGCATGATGTACGGTCCCAGCCCGCTGGCCCGCAATCCGGAATACGAGCAGGCACATCTTGAGCGCAACAAGTCAAACGTGATTACCTATAAGAACCACCCCTCAATCATAGTATGGTCTATGGGTAACGAGGACGGTGACGGTCAGAACTTCGTGACCTGTTACAAGTGGATAAAGGAGTATGACAAGACTCGTCCGGTACAGTACGAAGGAGCTACAGGTTCACCCGACCATTGTGATATCCACTGTCCGATGTATGCCGATTACGGTGCAATGGAACGTCATGAACGCGGTAATGACCCGCGTCCGATGATTGAATGCGAGTATGCTCATGCAATGGGTAATTCCGAGGGCGGATTCAAGGAGTACTGGGATATAATCCGTGCTAACCGTTCCGTTCAGGGTGGATTCATTTGGGACTTTGTCGATCAGGCAGTATACGGCAAAAACGCCGATGGAGAGGACATTTTTATGTACGGAGGTGATGACGGACGCTATCCCGTGTCAGACCAGAATTTCAATTGTAACGGACTGATTGCTCCGGACCGTCGCTGGAACCCGCATGCATATGAGGTACAGTACTTCTATCAGAATATCTGGGCTACACCGGTTGATATCCGTAAAGGCCAGATTGAGATTTATAATGAGAACTTCTATACAGACCTGTCGGCATACAGGATGGAGTACTGCATAACGGTTGACGGTGTCGAGGCTCAGGGCTCGCGCGGCGAGTTCAAGCTGCCAAAGGTTGCGGCTCAGCAGCGTGTCAAGGTTACCGTTCCGGGCATTGCCAAGGCTATAAAGAGCGCCCCCGCGAATGCTGAGATACTTGTAGGTGTGGAGTTCAAGCTGAAAGAGGCCACATCCCTGCTCGAGAAGGACTTTGTGGTGGCGCGTAACCAGATTCCTGTAACTGATTATAATTTCCCCGTTATCGGAGCGGAGATTTTAGCCGACGTCAAGACTGCCGGTGAGGATGTAACTATGGACGAGGCTGTGGCTTACGTGAAGCTGGAGGCTGCAGGTGTGGTGTATACGTTCAACAAGAACACCGGTTGGATTGATTATATCGATGTTGACGGCAAGCAGGTTACTCAGAACGGCAGCCAGCTCAAGAGTGATTTCTGGCGCGCACCCACCGACAACGATTATGGCGCAAACCTTCATACACGTATGCAGGCATGGCGCAATCCCAATCTCAGACGCACCGCTTTTGAGTGCAAGGTTGAGGATGGCCTGGGCAAGGTCAGCGTAAAATATGAGATGGAGCAGCTCTATGCTTCGCTTGAACTGGAATATGTACTGGGACGTGACGGAAGAATGAGCGTAACCCAGAAGATGACAACCCGTCCCGAAGAGGCTGCGCAGGCTATGGCTCAGGCTGCTCCGCAGCGTCAGGGTCAGCGCGGGCAGCGCCCGCAGGGTATGCCTGACCTCTTCAAGTTCGGCATGACCATGAATATGGCTCAGGAATTTGACCGTGTCGAGTTCTACGGCCGCGGTCCTGTTGAGAACTACTCGGACCGTAACAGCTCACAGTTCCTTGGAGTATATCAGAGCTCTGTTGCAGCCCAGTATTTCCCCTATATCCGTCCTCAGGAGAACGGCAACAAGACCGATGTCCGCTGGTGGCGAGTGACAAATGCCGATGGTGTGGGCTTGGAGTTCTATGGTGACGCTCCGCTCAGCATGTCATCAATCAATTATGCTACCGCCGATCTGGATGAGGGTCCCAATAAGCACAATGTGCATGCCGGTGACCTCACGCCGCGTCCTTATACCGTTGTACACATAGACAAGGTACAGTATGGCCTGGCCTGCGTAAACAGTTGGGGTGCCACTCCGCTTGAGCAGTATAAACTGCATTACGGTGATTATTCGTACAGTTTTGTAATCGCTCCGGTAAGATGACGGAAAGAAGTGATGCCATGTGGATGAGAGTGATAGATAAATATTACTCTGACAATCCGCCTTTGAAGGACCTTCTGATTCTCCACAGCCGCCTCGTTGCCGACAAGGCGCTCGGTATAGCCGCCGCCCATCCTGAACTGGTGCTGGACGTGCAGTTCCTTGAAGAGGCGTCGATGCTTCATGATATAGGAATTTTCCTTACAGACGCAGATGCCATCCACTGTTATGGCAAATATCATTACCTATGTCATGGCTACCTTGGAGCAGACCTGCTCAGAAAAGAGGGTCTGCCGCGTCATGCGCTGGTCGCGGAACGCCATACAGGGACGGGCCTTACTCTTAAGCAGATTCTGGAGCGTGACCTGCCCGTTCCCCATAGGGACATGATACCTCAATCCCTGGAGGAGAAAGTGGTCTGCTTTGCCGATAAATTCTACTCCAAGACACGTCCGGAAGAGGAAAAAACCGTTGAACAGGCAGAGCACAGCCTGGCCAAGTTCGGTCAGGAGGGAGTCCTGATTTTCAGGGACTGGTGCAAGCTGTTCCTGTGACTCTGAAAGCGGTTTACAACGCTGCGTATATTATTAAAATTTCTGAAAACAGCCCCGCGTGTGCGCTTGTGTGAGCTTTTATGGGTACTTTTGCAGTTTAGTAAGAGAGAAAGCTCATCGTTAAGTGAGGGGAATAATCAGAAAAACGTGGTTTACGATTCTGCTCGGATTGCTGATTCCGGTCGGAAAGACAGTGGCTCAGGTCTCTGCCGATTCCATAGCCGGAGGTGATTCCGCACGTGGGGCATTACCGGTTTTGGCTGATTCCGCAAGAGCCGTGTCCGGTCAGGATTCCCTGGCTTCCGTGAGGGATTCTGTACGCTCAGGCCCCAAAAAGAAGAAAGATGCATTGGATGATCCCGTCTCATATGAGTCAAACGACTCTATGGTATGGAACAACGGCGGATATGCTTCGCTGTACGGTAACGGTCGTGTAAATTACCAGAATGTCCAGCTCACGGCAGCTGTCATCAAGATGCAGATGGACAGCAGTCTGGTGTATGCTGACGGTATCCGTGACACTTCTACGGGCGAATGGAGCGGGGCTCCTGTCTTTGTGGACGGTTCCACTCCTTACGAATCCAATCATATCAGTTACAACTTCAAGACCGAGAAGGGCTATATCAACGAAATCATAACCCAGCAGGGTGAGGGATATATGACCAGCTCCGAGGCCAAAAAAGGCCCGGAAGGGGAGTATTATATCGCCGATGGAGTCTATACTACCTGTGACCAGACCGATGATCCGCACTTTAATATCCGCATTACCCGTGCCAAGGTGCGTCCGGGCCGGGATGTCATATTCGGCCCTGCATATCTGGAGGTAATGGGTGTGCCGCTGCCCCTGTTCGTACCTTTCGGCTTTTTCCCGTTCATGGAGAGTGACTATGCGTCCGGAATCATCGTACCTACATACGGCGATGAGATGGAGCGTGGCTTTTACCTGAAAGACGGCGGTTATTACTTTGCACTCTCGGACTATTTTGACTTTAAACTCCTGGGCGAGATTTTCACCAAGGGATCCTGGGGTATATCGGGTGAGAGCAAATACAGAAAGCGTTACAAGTATTCGGGCGATCTGTATGCCAGTTCGCTTACCACGAAAATAGGCGACAAGGGATTGCCCGACTATTCCGTGACCAAGAACTATAAGGTCAGGTGGACACATCGTCAGGATTCCAAGGCCAACCCTTACCAGAACTTCTCGGCCAGTGTGAACTTTGCGACCCAGAGTTATGAGAGATCCAATTTGAGCAGTCTCTACAATCCGTCTCTTACATCGCAGAGTACCCGTACGTCAAGTATCAGCTACTCCAGAAATTTCCCGTCGATAGGACTTACGCTTTCCAGTTCGATGAACCTGTCGCAGAATATGCGCGATTCCACCTTGTCGGTAAGTCTGCCGTCACTGAATCTTTCATTGCAGCGTTTCTACCCGTTCAAGCGCAAGAAGGTTGCCGGAAGCGAAAGATGGTATGAAAAAATCTCCGTTTCTTACTCCGGCTCGCTTAGCAACAGCATCTCGACAAAGGAGAGTGAGTTTATGGAAAAGAGTCTTGTTAAGGACTGGAACAACGGAATGAGGCATTCCATTCCTGTAAGTGCTACGTTCCAGATTCTCAAGAACATAAATATCACGCCTTCGTTCAACTACAATTCGCGATGGTATACTTACAAGATCATGCAGTCGTGGGATGACCAGGAGATGAAGGTTGCCAGGGACACGATATACGGTTTCAACCGTGTCTATAACTACAATCTCAGCGTGAGCGCCAATACCAAGCTGTACGGTTTCTACAGGCCTACTCCGTTGTGGATCAGAATGTTCGGAAACAAACTGGTGGCCACACGTCATGTGTTCACTCCGTCAGTAAGCTACAGTATGGCTCCTGATTTCAGTGCTGCCCGTTACGGCTTCTATGACACCTACGTCTATACCGACTCCAAGGGTGAGGTCAGGACAGTGGAATATTCGCCTTACTCCGGTTCGATGTACGGAGTTCCGAGTAAGGGCAAGTCCGGTACTTTGTCGGTGAGCGTGGGCAACAATATCGAGATGAAAGTCCATGGAGAGAAGGATACCATAGACCGTATCATACCCATAATCGATGAGTTGGGTGCCTCTATGTCATATAATTTTGCCGCCACGAAGAAACCGTGGAGCAACCTCAATACCAGACTCAGACTTAAGTTGCCGGGCAATCATACGTTCAGCCTGAATGCCACCTGGGCGACTTATGCATATGAGTTCAACGAAGCCGGCAAGGTTGTGGTCGGTGATAGGACAGAGTATTCATACGGACGTTTTGGACGATTCCAGGGAATGAGTCAGAATTTTTCTTACACATTCTCCAACAATACCCTGACTGAATGGAGAGGTAAGTTCAACCGCCTGTTCCATCTTGGCGGAACCGATGTCGAAGAGGAGGAGCCCGAAGATGATGACTTTGACGAGAACCCCAATGCGGATAAGACCGGTTTGGTGGGCCGGGCCGAATCGGACCCGGGTAAACGCGGAGGCGCGGCTCCGGTCGATGAAGACGGTTATGTGAATTATTCCTTACCTTGGTCGTTCTCCATATCATACGGCGTGACGATGCGTGAAAACACGCAGGCCCCGATCAATGTCAAGCGTATGCGATATCCGTGGGCACTGTCGCACAGCCTGAATATGTCGGGAAATATGAAACTGACCAACAAGTGGAACATAAGCTTCTCGTCCGGCTGGGATTTTACCTATCACGATTTCACCACTACGACAATGAGCGTTACACGAGACCTGCACTGTTTCAACATGTCGTGCAGTGTGGTTCTCAAACCCTATACTTCGTACAACTTTACGGTCAAGGCGAATTCAAACATGCTGGCAGACCTGCTTAAGATCAAGAAGAGGTCAAGTTCCAGCAATTATGTCAACTGGTATGATGATTGAAAAAACATATATGCTATGAGTTACCTGATTATTCCAAAAAACTACAAGCCGCTCATGTCGATGCAGCAGACAGAGCAGGGCATCAAACTTATCAAGGAGTTCTTTCAGCAGAACCTCTCCACAGGATTGCAGCTGAGGCGTGTCACGGCACCCCTTTTCGTGCTCAAGGGTATGGGTATAAATGATGACCTGAACGGTGTTGAGCGTGCTGTCACATTCCCGATAAAAGACCTGGGTGATGCAAAGGCCGAGGTGGTTCATTCGCTAGCCAAATGGAAGCGTCTCACGTTGGCCGAGTATAATGTGAAACCCGGTTACGGCATCTATACCGATATGAATGCCATCCGCGCCGATGAAAGTCTTGGAAACCTGCACTCCCTTTACGTGGATCAGTGGGACTGGGAACGTACCATCACGGCCGATGACCGCAATATCACTTTCCTGAAGCGAATTGTACGCAAGATATATTCGGCTATGCTCCGTACGGAGTATCTGATAAACGAGACTTATCCGCAACTGGAGCCTTTCCTGGCCCGCGAGGTGTTCTTTATCCACTCTGAGGAGCTGCGTCGTCTTTATCCCGATAAGACTCCAAAGGAGCGTGAGGACGCCATCTGCCGCGAGCACGGTGCCGTGTTCATCATGGGAATAGGCGGTAAGCTGGGTGACGGTCAGGAGCATGACCTGCGCGCACCGGACTATGATGATTGGACCACTCCCAATGAAGACGGATTCAATGGGCTGAACGGTGACCTGCTGGTATGGAATCCCATTCTGGGTCATGCCATGGAACTCTCATCAATGGGTATCCGTGTAGATAAGGAGTCCATGCTGCGTCAGCTTGACCTTTGCGGTAAGCAGGAGCGTAAGGAACTCTATTTCCACAAGAAACTGCTGGCCGGCGAACTGCCTCTTTCCATCGGCGGCGGTATAGGACAGTCGCGACTCTGCATGCTGTTCCTGCAGAAGGCTCACATCGGTGAGATACAGGCCAGCATCTGGCCCGATGATATGCGTGCTCAGTGTGCAAAAGCTGGAATACAACTCATATAATTTTCAATTTTCAATTTTCAATTTTAAAATTGTGGATGTAAGGATAGACCCGAGCTGGAAAGAGAGGCTTCAGACAGAGTTTGTCAAGCCCTACTTCAAGACACTGACGGACTTTGTCCGGCAGGAGTACGGTTCAGCCACAGTCTATCCTCCCGGTAAGCTTATCTTCAATGCCTTTGACCTGTGCCCCTTTGACAAGGTCAAGGTGGTCATCATCGGACAGGATCCCTATCATGAGCCGGGGCAGGCGCACGGACTCTGTTTCTCTGTGAATGACGGTGTACAGTTCCCTCCGTCTCTGAGAAATATATTTAAGGAGATAAGTGATGACCTTGGCAAACCGATGCCTGAAAGCGGTGACCTTACGCGTTGGGCACGACAGGGGGTGTTGCTGCTGAACGCAACCCTGACGGTTCGTGCGGGGATGGCCGGTTCGCATCAGGGACGTGGCTGGGAGGAATTCACCGATGCGGTGATCCGTGAACTTAATGCCGGACGTGACGGCCTGGTGTTTATCCTTTGGGGAAGTTATGCCAAAAAGAAGGGAGCTATAATTGACCGCTCCCGCCATCTCGTACTTTCATCGGCACACCCATCTCCTCTGTCGGCCTACAACGGTTTCTTTGGCAATCACCACTTCAGCCTGACCAACGAATGGCTCATAAAACACGGAGAGACTCCCATAGATTGGTAAGTTACGAAAACAGGCGGTCGCACCAGCGATCGCCTGTTCGTGACCCCGGTGGGATTCAAACCCACGACCTGCAGAACCGGAATCTGACGCTCTATTCAACTGAGCTACGGAGCCATTGTGGCCGCGAAGTTACGCATTTATTTCGGGAATTATTTTCGTGCTGAATAATAATGAGTTATTTTTGTACCGTTATGAAGAAGACAATACTAGCCCTATTTGCCGTATGTATCGCCTTTTGCTGTGCTAATGCCCAGGACAACATGGTGCCTTTCCGCCATTTCTCCATAGGTGCAGAGGTGGGACTTCACGGTTTGGGCGTGGAGGTGGCTATGCCGATCCATAACAGAGTTGTCCTTAAGACGGGATTTAACTGGGCGTCAAAACGCGACCTGTTCAATACCGATGTCACTCTTGATACCAGGGAACTGCATCGGATACAGAATGAAGAGGCAGAAAAAAGCGGTCATCCGTTTGACCGTGAATTCGGTGACGAGATTGTAATGAATACCGGATTATGCCTGGGAATGAACAACTTCAAGGCAATGGTGAACTGGTATCCCTTCTCTTTGGGCCGTTTCTATCTGTCCGGCGGCATATATTATTCCTTTAACGAGAAAGACTCGTTCATTATGCTGAGCGGTTACACTACGGAAGAGGATTGGGAAACATTGATAGAGTTCCGAACCAGGATGCACGACACCGATCCGTACAAGGAGAATAATTTCACTTACAATTACGCCCTTGTGATAGACGGTGAGGAATATGCCGTCGAAGGCAGAAATACCAAGAGTCGTGGCTATTTTGAGGGTGATTTCGTTACCAGTCAGTTAAAGTATTATCTGGGTATGGGACTTGGCCGTTGCGTTCCCAATAAGAGAGTGGGGTTGCAGCTTGAAGTGGGAGCGATGATCTACAACAGCGCTACACTTTATTGCCAGGATAAGGAATTGGAATCTATCAGAGAGGCTTCAATTGCCTTTGACGATGATATTAAAGAGATATTCGAGTACCTGGACAATTATCCGGTATATCCTCAGCTGACCATGCGCATAAGTTTCCGCATG
Organism: Bacteroidaceae bacterium; assembly: GCA_024398635.1. GTDB lineage: Bacteria > Bacteroidota > Bacteroidia > Bacteroidales > Bacteroidaceae > Colenecus. Next base: position 22,256 of record JAKSIV010000014.1, read on the forward strand.
CTGTGATTCGGCTGTTTTTTGAGTGATTAACCAAAAACTTACAGATATGAAAACCTTTTTCAAAAGAACTGTCATCAGTTCCCTGATGTTGTCATTGACTTTTGCCGTAGCCATTGCTCAGGATAATCCGGAGATACCGGACCTGAAGAGTCCTGACGGCCGACTTGTAGTGTCATTTAATCTTACAGGTACTGAAAATCCAACTTATTCTGTCAAATATGACGGCAAGCAGATGCTTGAGGATTCACCTATAGGCATTATGCTGGATATGGGTTCCAAACCGACTCTTGAGGGGCTGCCTCAGGGACGTGAGGCCGGAAACGGTGATTTTACCAGGAACCTCAAGTTGGCAGGTGTGCTGACCGATCAGGGTAAGGTGGATTACACGATGGATCGAATCAAGACAGCTCATGTAAGTCACGAATATACTCTTGGCATATTCCAGCTGCAGAATGCGGCAAACCAGAACATAGAGTTCGAGTTCCGTGTAAGCAATAACGATATAGCTATCCGCTATAACATACCCAAACCCCGTCAGCGTGCCAGCACCCGTGTGCTGTTTGAGAACACCGGTTTCCGTTTTCCTGACGGCACGACCACATTCCTTACTCCGCAGAGTGACGCCATGATAGGTTGGCAGCGCAGCAAGCCCAGCTATGAGGAGGGATACTCGAATGACGGTGATATGAACGTGCGCTCGCAGTACGGTCACGGCTATACATTCCCCGGTCTGTTCCATGTAGGACAGAACGGTTGGGTGCTTCTGTCAGAGACCGGCGTAAGCAGCAGCTACTGCGGATCACGCCTTGGTGACTGCCAAGACAATACCTATAAGATTGAGTTCCCCATGCCCGATGAGAACAACGGCATAGGTACCGTATGTCCCGCATTCCGTCTTCCGGGTTCAACCCCCTGGCGTACCATCACCGTGGGTGCTGACCTCAAGCCGATAGTAGAGACCACGGTAATGTGGGATTATGTGGAACCGCTTTATGAGGCACACCATGATTTCAAGTACGGCCGCAGCACCTGGAGTTGGATTGTATGGCAGGATGCATCATGCAACTGGGATGACCAGGTCAAGTTCATAGACCTGGCCAGCGAGATGGGTTGGGAGTATATCCTGATTGATGCCGGTTGGGACGAGAACATAGGTTATGAGCGCATGGAAGAGCTTATCAAATATGCCAACTCAAAGAATGTTGACGTATTCCTGTGGTATAGCTCAAGCGGCTATTGGAACGATATAGTACAGAGCCCCATCTGCAAGATGGACAACTCCATCATCCGCAAGCAGGAGATGGCTTGGCTTGAGAAGGTGGGCTGCAAGGGTATCAAGGTGGATTTCTGGGGCGGTGACAAGCAGGAGACCATCCGTCTTTACGAGGAGGTTTTGTCCGATGCCAATGACCACGGAATCATGTGCATATTCCACGGCTGCACCCTGCCCCGCGGATGGGAGAGAATGTATCCCAATTACGTAGGATCAGAGGCTGTGCTGGCATCTGAGAATATGTATTTCGGTCAGGGCGCCTGCGATGAGGAGGCATTCAAAGCCACCCTTCATCCGTTTGTACGCAATACCGTGGGCTGCATGGAGTTTGGCGGCTGTTTCATGAACCGCATCCTGAACAAGCAGAACAGCGGTCGCGGATCACAGCTTAAAACCACTCCTATATTCCAGATAGCAACCGAGGTCATATTCCAGAACCCCATTCAGAACATAGCCATCTGCCCCAACAATCTGGAGGATGCCCCCAAGATCTGCATGGACTGGCTGCGTGACGCTCCTACCACATGGACCGAGACCCGTTTCCTTGACGGCTATCCCGGTAAATATGTGATACTGGCACGCAAATCAACCGACGGCCGTTGGTTCGTGGCTGGTTTGAACGCCACCAAGGAGCCCATCAAGGCCAAGGTAGACCTGTCATTCCTGGGCGACGGTGAGGTTCAGTTCTATACTGATGACAAGAAGACTATGGAGCCTGCTCTGAGTACTCTCAAACTCAAGACAAAGAAGCCTTATCAGTTTGAGATGCAGCCAAGCGGTGCTACCATGATCATGAAATAAAGGCTGCGTTATCTGACTATGCAGCAAACAATAATGGCGCGTCTCCCGCGCCATTGTTATTTTATTTTATTACCTTTGCGAGCTGAAATTAATTAGAATAGAATGGAATTAAGCGATCAGGAACAATTCAGAAGAGAGAGTTTGCAGGAGTTGCGTGCCATGGGTATTGACCCGTATCCCGCAGCAATGTATCCCACCAACGCTTTCGCTGCCGAGATAAAAGAGAACTTCAAGGATGACGCAGAGCCGCGTCAGGTCTGCATAGCCGGCCGTATGATGAGCCGCCGTATCATGGGTAAGGCATCATTCATAGAGCTGATGGACTCGACAGGCCGTATACAGGTATATATCACCCGTGATGACATCTGCCCCGATGAGGAGGATAAGGAGATGTACAACAAGGTGTTCAAGAAACTCCTTGACATAGGTGATTTCATCGGCATAGAAGGTTTTGTATTCCGTACCCAGATGGGTGAGATTACGGTTCACGCCAAGAAGCTGACTGTACTCTCCAAGTCACTGCGTCCGCTGCCTATCGTAAAGTACAAGGACGGCGTGGCATATGACAAGTTCGATGATCCTGACCTGCGTTACCGCATGCGTTACGTTGACCTGGTGGTTAACGAAGGCGTAAAGGAGACATTCCTGAAACGTACCAAGGTTATCCGTACCCTGCGTTCAGTTCTGGACAATGCCGGTTATACCGAGGTCGAGACTCCTATACTGCAGTCTATCCCCGGAGGTGCCAGCGCACGTCCGTTCATCACACACCATAACACCCTTGACATAGACCTCTATTGCCGTATCGCAACCGAGCTTTATCTGAAGCGTCTTATCGTAGGCGGTTTTGAGGGCGTTTATGAGATAGGCAAGAACTTCCGTAACGAGGGTATGGACCGTACCCATAATCCTGAGTTCACCTGCATGGAACTCTATGTGGCCTATAAGGACTACAACTGGATGATGGACTTCACCGAGAAACTGCTTGAGAAGATAGCAATAGAGACCAACGGTACCACCAAGGTTATGGTAGGTGAGAATGAGGTCGATTTCAAGGCTCCCTACCGCCGTCTGCCTATCCTTGAGGCTATCAAGGAGAAGACCGGATATGACCTTGAGGGCATGAGCGAGGATGAGATGCGTGAGGTTGCCAAGAAGTGCGGCGTGGAGGTTACTCCTTCCATGGGCAAGGGCAAGCTCATTGACGAGATATTCGGCGAGACCTGCGAGGGCACATTCATCCAGCCCACATTCATTACCGATTATCCTGTAGAGATGTCACCCCTTACCAAGATGCACCGCAGCAAGCCCGGTCTTACCGAGCGCTTTGAGCTGATGGTCAACGGAAAGGAGCTGGCCAACGCATACAGTGAGCTCAACGATCCTATCGATCAGTATGAGCGTTTCCAGGATCAGCTGCGTCTTAGCCAGAAAGGCGATGACGAGGCTATGTTCATAGATCAGGATTTTGTCCGTGCATTGGAGTACGGTATGCCTCCCACAAGCGGCATAGGTATCGGCATAGACCGTCTGGTCATGCTCATGACCGGACAGCAGGCCATCCAGGAGGTGCTGTTCTTCCCGCAGATGAAACCCGAAAGCAAAGACTAACAAACAGATAGAAGAATTATGGCAATTCCACAGGGAAAACTGGCAATTATGGGTGGCGGCAGCTGGGCAACAGCCATCGCCAAGATACTGCTGTCAACCGAGGATTCCATAAACTGGTATATCCGTCGTGATGACCGTATAGAGGATTTCAAACGTCTGGGTCATAACCCGGCATACCTGTCAGGTGTGCAGTTTGATGTCAACCGTATAAACTTCTCGTCCGATATAAACAATATCGTCAAGGAGTCCGATATCCTGGTGTTCGTAACGCCGTCGCCTTATTTCAAGAGCCACATGAAGAAGCTCAAGGTCAAGTTGCGTGACAAGTTCGTGGTATCGGCTATCAAGGGTATCGTACCCGATGACAACCTGCTCATGTCGGATTATTTCCACCGTTACTACGGTGTTCCGATGGAGAATATCGCTGTCGTAGCGGGTCCGTGTCATGCCGAGGAGGTGGCATTGGAGCGTCTTTCATACCTGACCGTAGGCTGCCAGGAGATAGAGAACGCCCAGGGTATTGCCCGTAAACTGACCAACTCGTATGTCAAGACATCGGTTTCTGAAGATGTGGCCGGCATTGAGTTCAGTTCCGTACTCAAGAACGTCTACGCTATCGCCGCAGGTATCTGCAGCGGACTCAAATACGGTGACAATTTCCAGGCCGTTCTTATGTCAAACGCAATCCAGGAGATGAACAGCTTCCTGGCAATTGCGCGTCCCATGCCCAACCGTGCGGTGAACGACTCCGTATATCTGGGTGACTTGCTCGTGACAGGTTATTCAAATTTCAGCCGTAACCGTGTGTTCGGCACGATGGTGGGCAAGGGCTATTCCGTAAAAGCCGCACAGCTTGAAATGGAGATGATTGCCGAGGGCTATTACGGAACCAAGTGCATGAAGGAGATAAACGAGCATTACCGTGTCAATATGCCCATCCTTGATGCCATGTACAATATTCTGTATGAACATATTTCGCCGGTGATAGAGATAAAGCTTCTTACCGACTCGTTTAAATAAGGACTATGATTAGGATTGACATTTCACAGATTCAGGGTTTCATCTCTAAAGATGGGATCAAGGCGTTGGAGCCGGAGGTTAAGGAATCCATCCTTAAACTGGAAAACGGTAACGGTGCAGGCAATGACTTTATAGGCTGGATGAATCTGGCTTCAAAGACGGAGAGTGGTCTCCTGGATGCGATAGAGGAGATAGCCAAGATACTGCGTGACAATTGTGAAGTGGTGATCGTAGCCGGTATAGGTGGCAGTTATCTGGGCTCACGTGCCGTCATTGAGGCATTGAGCAACAGTTTTACCCAACTGATTCAGGACAGGAAGAATCCGCAGATACTCTTTGCCGGTCATAACATCAGTGAGGACTATCTCTATGAACTGACCGAATATCTTAAGGGTAAGAAGTTCGGAATAATCAATATTTCCAAATCCGGTACGACCACTGAGACCGCCCTGTCATTCCGTCTGCTCAAGAAACAGTGTGAGCAGCAGCGTGGCAAGGATGTTGCCCGCAAGGTGATTGTGGCCATTACCGATGCCAAGCGTGGCGCTGCCCGTGTATGTGCCGATAAGGAAGGCTATCGCAGTTTCATCATCCCCGATAATGTAGGCGGACGTTTTTCGGTGCTGACTCCGGTGGGCTTGCTGCCTATCGCTGTTGCAGGATTCGATATCCGTCAGTTGGTAAAGGGTGCCGCCGATATGGAGGCTCTCACCACCAGCAAGATGGCTTTTGCCGATAATCCCGCAGCCGTCTATGCGGCAGCACGCAATGCCCTGTACCGCGGCGGAAAGAAAATAGAGATTCTCGTGAATTTCCAGCCCAAGCTTCATTATCTGAGCGAGTGGTGGAAACAGCTTTACGGTGAGTCCGAGGGCAAGGAGAACAAAGGCATATTCCCCGCATCGGTTGATTTCTCTACCGATCTTCACTCCATGGGTCAGTGGATACAGGAGGGTGAACGTACCATATTCGAGACGGTAATATCGGTCGATAAGGTAAAGCATTCGGTTCTGGTTCCGTCCGATGAAGAGAACCTGGACGGTTTGAACTACATGGCCGGAAAGCATGTTGACCAGGTCAATAAGATGGCCGAACTGGGAACCCAGCTGGCTCATGTGGACGGCGGTGTACCTAATATCCGTATTGTTGTTCCTGAACTTAACGAATATTGGATAGGCCAGCTTATCTATATGTTTGAGAAAGGATGCGGTATCAGCGGCTACGTGCTTGGTGTGAACCCGTTCAACCAGCCGGGTGTTGAGGCATACAAGAAGAATATGTTCGCACTTCTGGGCAAACCCGGATATGAGGAGGAGTCAAAGAAGATTCTCTCCAGAATAAAAAAGTAATTCGGAAAAAGATATAATGTCATTCTCATTCCATAACAAAAGCGCCATCCTGTTCGACATGGATGGCGTTTTGTATGACTCCATGCCAAATCACTCAAAGGCGTGGAGCCAGGCAATGGAACGTTACGGAATGCATATGACTCCCCATGACGTCTATCTGAATGAAGGGGCCACAGGACATGATACGGTGGTACGCATAAGCTTGCGCGACCGCGGATATGAGGCATCGGAGACAGAGATAAATGAAATATACGGCTACAAGGCCGAGCTGTTTCGCTCCATGCCCGAGGCACGTGTCATGCCGGGTGCGCCGGATGTGTTCCGTAAGGCGGCGGCAGCCGGACTAAAGATCCTTATCGTTACGGGCTCCGGCCAGAAGAACCTTATTGGACGGGTCCAGAGGGATTTTGAAGGTTACATTACACGTGACCGCATGGTGACGGCTTTTGAGGTGACGCGCGGCAAGCCCTACCCGGACCCTTATCTGAAAGGATTGAAAATAGCCGGTGTTACCGCAGACGAGGCGGTTGTGGTGGAGAATGCTCCGCTTGGCATACGTGCCGCTGTAGCTGCCGGAATAGATACCATAGCAGTCAACACCGGCCCGCTTGATGATGAAATCCTGCTGGCCGAGAAACCTGTACTCCTTCTACACTCAATGCAGGAATTAGCTGATACGTTATTTTGATGTCAGATATTGGTCGAGGATGACCAATGCTGTAAGTGATTCCACTATCGGGACGGCACGCGGAACCACACACGGGTCATGACGGCCTTTGGCTTCCATTGTGGTCTCCTTTCCGTCAATTGTAACGGTATGCTGCTCCTGACCGATTGTGGGGGTGGGCTTGAAAGCAACGCGGAATCTTATCGGGCTGCCGTTACTTATGCCGCCCTGTATGCCTCCGCTGTGGTTGGTGGCGGTGGTGATGCGGCCTTTCTCAATGCAGAACGCGTCATTGTGCTCCGATCCGCGCTGTGATGCCGATGCAAATCCGTCGCCGTACTCGAATCCCTTGGCTGCATTGATGCCCAGCATAGCCTTTGCCAATGATGCCTCAAGCTTGTCAAATACGGGATTGCCTATGCCTGCAGGCAGTCCGCGGACAATGCATGTGACGCAACCGCCGGTTGAATCCTGCTGGCTGCGCATCTCATGGATATACTCCTCCATCTTTGCTGCCAGACAGCTGTCCGGGCAACGTACGGCATTCTTCTCTGCCATGGCGGCAGAATAATCCATGTCATTTGCCGGATTAGTGGAGTAGGGACCTATCTGTGATGTGAATGCGGTGATTTCCAGTGCGGGAATCATCTTGCGCAAAGCCATAGTCGAGAGTGCACCGGCCGCGCATATGGGTGCCGTTACACGAGCCGATGAACGTCCGCCGCCGCGCCAGTCACGTATGCCGTAGCGTTGGAGCCATGCATAATCAGCGTGTGAGGGACGGAAAATATCTTTGAGTTCATCGTAATCAGATGAATGCTGGTCTGTATTCCTTATTATGAATGCTATGGGGGCGCCTGTCGTTACCCCGTCAAGCAAACCTGACAGGAACTCGACTTCATCCTGCTCCTGACGTCCGGTGGTAACTGTACTCTGTCCGGGACGGCGACGCTGCATGCACTCCCGTACATACTCCATATCAACGGTAATTCCGGATGGAAAACCATCAAGAACGCCACCTATAGCCGGTCCGTGGCTTTCGCCAAAGGTGGTAAGCGTCAGAATTTGTCCCAGTGTATTCATATGAGGTTACTTTTTGCAGTCTCCGTCGCAGTTGCAGTCGCTGCCGTTGCAGTCACCGTTTGAGCATCCGCCGCTGCAGCCTTTGCATTTGGGATGCAGGATGGCGTCAATCTCCTCCTGGGTGGCCGGACGTGATTCAAGTATTACTCCCTTGAAGGTGAGGTCCTCACCTGCCAACGGATGATTCAGGTCTACTGTAACCTTGTCATCGGTGATATTGGTGACGGTTGCGTTGAAAGTCTGCTGGCCGTCACTCAACGGAATGATTGCTCCAACCTTGACATGCTCGTCATCAAAGACACCGTCGCGCAGGAATATGCCTTTGTCAAGTTCCAGTACGTTCTCCTTACTGTATTCGCCGTATGCCTTGTCAGAAGGGATCTCAAACTCGAAACTCTCACCCACAGCGAGTGAACCCACATTGCTCTCAAAGAGGTCCAGTGCGTAACCTATACCGGTGATGAATTTGAACGGGCGCTCGCGTGTGGCGCTTTCATACTTGTAGAGTTTGCCGTCGGCGTCCTTAAGCATAAGGTCGTATGTAAGGCTGATATATTTCTTTTCCATTTTCTAAAATTTGCTGCAAAGATACACCTTTTTGGTCAATGACAATTATTTCAGGTTCTTGAGTGGCACGGCCGATGACGCGTTGGGCGGAGCTATTCGGGTTATCAGTGATATGGTGGGGGCCAGGACACTCACGGATATGGGTTCGTGATTGACCTCGGCGCGGATGCCGTTACCATACAGAATCATTGGAACGGGTTTGGCGACAGGCTTGCGATACAGGATTGTTTCGTCCTTTTCGTCCGAGATACCCCATCCGGGAATAGCGTCAATGATTATGTCACCTGACCATGATGCGTTGAGTCCGTTACGTTTGCGGACAGCTTCGATATCGGGAACCGTGGACATGAGGTCGCGTAATACAAGTACGCTCTTTATTCCGGTTACCTGCACCAGCAGGTCGACGCAGCTTTCAAGCACCTCATGCAGTGCGAGGCCCTTCTCCTCAATAAGGTCATGATTCAGATAGATGTGGTTGTGGTGGAAGGTCCTGATCCAGTTGCCGCTACCGTATTTGGCTCCCAGATAGAGGTTGAGCAGGGCAGTCGCACGCTCCATGCTCACCTGTCCGGTAGGGATACGGGTACCTCCGAGTTCAGGGGCGGCATTCTCCAGGTAACCGGTCGATGTCAGAAAGAACAGAACGTTGTCCAACCCTATCTTGGCGGTGATTGTACTGATGAGTTCCGAAATGGTCTGGTCCAGACGGATATAGATATCCTGCTGTTCAAGTGACCATATCGAGTTTGGGGTATGTCTGAAATTGCCGGCATAGTATGTGAGTGCCAACAGGTCGGGAGAATCGTCATCACCCAGTTCCATCTCGTCTATAGCTGCCAAAGCCATCTCGGTAACGCGGTCATTGGCAAAAGGCGTGGTCCGCCAGTCCCATACGTCATTCTTGAGCAGCAGGTAGAAGAAGGGACGTGGGCGTTCGTGGTCAGAGACCGGTATGTATGAACTTGTTTCGAGTGCAGGATGCCATGTGGTGTATTTTACTGCACTGTCATTGCGCGTGTCTACCCATTCGGGCAACTTTCCGTAATAGTCCGATGAACTCCAGCGGGCATCATTCCCGTTCATCCACAGGACCACATCGGGATCATGTCCGCCTGCAAGTATCGCGGCATCCCTCTCAATCGCTATGGAACATACTTTGGGACGGTTTGCATAACCGAGTTTGATCTCATCGGCCAGATTGGTGGCCAGCAGTTTGCCCGGCGATGACATCTCGATGGTATTGATACCGTTGTAGTTGCTGTCGTCTACAGGTGATGAAGGCAGCAGAGTCTTGGGATTCATCCAGCGGTTGGCCACTATTCCGTGCTGGAAGGGTGAAGCACCGGTGTATATGGATGTCACGGCCGATGCCCTGTCCATATCATCGTAGTCAAATGTGGCGTTCGTACGGTTGTATCCGTCGGTCCACAGACGTTTCAGCCCGCCCGTTCCCATTATGGGCAGCAGTTTCTCGAGACACTCCTCGTCAAGTTGGTCAACAACTATTCCGACCACCAGCTTGGGGCTTTTTTCAGGTTTTGCCTGCAGTGTGGCCGATAATGAAAGTGCTGCGATCAGCGCCAAGGGAAACCGTCCGCTCAAGTTCGTGACGTTAGGCTCTTTACGGAGTCTTGCCGACAGCTGGTAAACGGATGTGCTCATGGCCCTGAATGCGAATACTCCTATAAGGATCAATACTGCCGGTTCTATCAGTTGCGGAATGGCGGGTGAGAACAGCAGAAACGCTATGTTCACCACAGCTTCGCATATAATGAATACCGAAACCTTGGCGTGACGGCTCTTCCTGATAAAGAACGGTAAGAGTATCAGAGGCAGTGGATTGAGGCATATAACCAGCCAGTTGGTGTCTACGGTAGGATGTTCCGAGAAGAAATAGAGCAGCGCAATGACTATTCCGCCCAGTCCCTGTATTCCGAACAGAATGGCATCTACAAGCCAGTATTGCCTGTTCTTGTACCACCCCAGCAGAGTAAACAGCAATACAATCATGAATACCATCCAAATAACCTGAATGGGAGTGAACAAAGGCTTGCCGAAATCAACCTTACGGTCAGGATTTGCAAGGCATATGTATGGCAGGACCAACGGCCTTTGGATTCCCGCCGTGTCAGTTATTATTGCTGTTGAAGCAAGTTCCTTAAGGTACAGTGGTGCAAATGCCTCCTGCCTGTAACCGACCGGACGGTCACCGGCAGCTCCTATTACTATGTCAACGGCAAACTCACTCCAGGGACGGACTTTTGTGTGTTCAGTCAGGATGTCGCGGAAAGTGAGGGAGGGATCAGGACTGTCATATTTGACGGTACCGTTTATACACTCCTCTATCTTGTCCAGTGCCATTGTGGCGCAGTTGTTGTAGATGAAATTGTATCGGTAGACACGGTTTTCCACACGACTGTTCTCTATCAGCAGTTCATACAGTCTGCGGGCTTCGTCCTGCGTGAGGTTGAGCGGTTGGGCAAACACCTCGGAGCCCCGTTCGCTGTATTCGCGCAGGAAATGACGCATACGTGTGGCGCCCAGTATATAGTCGGTCTTGCCAAAGGTGAACCGCATTATGAAATGGGGCGTATTGAAATCGAACAGTCCGTAGTTGAATACCGCATCGGTGCCGTTCGTCATGTCCTCTATCCAGATGGCGGTGTGCCCGTAAAGCTCATAAATGGCCCTGCCGGGTTCACACGTGAGCAGATATGCGTTTATGCTGTCATTCTGTGCCTTGGCTCCCTGAAAAAGGAACATGAAAGCGGCCAGAACGGATAGGAGTTTCTTCATTAGAATCTTATAATTTGTGCAAAGTTACTACAAACTTGTCCAAAGTTACTATTTTTGCGGTCATTATGATACTATTGCTCGATTTTGGAAATACCCGCGTGAAAGCCGCCGTCCTTGAGAACGGCAGTCTGCGTCATGTGGATGATTTCATGAAAATGGATATCGATGGCGGATTGTGGTGCTCGGTCCACCCGGTGGAGCCTTCGGTCCTGGAATGGATGAAAGAGCATGGTATGAAGCGGTTTGCGGCCGATACCCCGATACCGATTGCCAACGCATATTCATCACCTGAGACCTTGGGAATGGACCGTCTTGCCGCCGCCGTGGGAGCGTGGTCCATGCAGCAGGGACATGACCTGCTCGTGGTGGATGCCGGTACGGCCATAACGTATGATTTTGTATCGGCCGACGGGGTTTACCATGGAGGAAATATCGCTCCGGGCATAGGCTTGAGATTCAAGGCGCTTCATGAACATACCGGTGCATTGCCCCTGGTGGATGCCAAGGGTGATATCCCTATGTTCGGAAAAGATACTGAAACCGCCATTCGGAGCGGTGTCATCAATGGAGTCCGGAAGGAACTCGAAGGTTATCTGGCCGAAATGTATCCCATATTTCCCTCCCTTTTGGTTTTTTTAACCGGAGGCGATGCCGAATTCTTTGAAATAAAAGCCAAAAGCACTACTTTTGCAGTCCCGGACCTGGTCCTGCGCGGATTGGCCCGGATTACCGAATATAATGAGAAGGGTTTTTGAGAAAATAACAACCGTTTTGGTTTTCTCCATCTTTTGCCTGTCCGGTATCGTTCCGGTCAAGGCGCAGACCGGTGTCAATTCACCGTATTCAAGATACGGACTCGGCATGTTGTCAGACCAGTCTACCGGCATCACCAAGGCAATGGGTGGCATTGGAGTGGGTTTCCGTTATCCCAATACCCTTAATCTCAAGAATCCCGCATCTTATTCCACGGTTGATACGCTGACTTTCATGGCTGATCTGGGCTTTGCACTGCAGAACGGCAATTTCAATGAGAATGGAGTGAGTGTCAATGCCCGCAACGGCTATATCAACCATCTTGCCATGCAGTTCAGGATATTACCCAAGGTCGGAATGACAGTTGGGTTCATGCCTTTCTCAAATGTGGGTTACGGCTTCTCCAAGACAAGTCCCGTACGTCGTGATGAAGACGGCGAGATAACCACCACGATCACCAACTCCGGATCCGGAAGCGTGCGTCAGTTTATGGGCGGACTCGGATGGAGACCTACAAGATGGCTGTCAGTCGGTGCCAATGCCTCATATCTGAGCGGTGACATAAACCACTACATCACCAATACCTATTCCTCATCGGAAGTCCAGTCCAGAGAGAAGGCATATTACGCCGAGATGTCGGCTTTCAAGTTTGATTTCGGAGCTCAGGGAACGCTCTCTTTCGGTGAGAACGGTCTGGTACTGGGCGTCACTTACAGTCCTGCACAGAAACTGGAGTGCAATACATACGTCACTGATGCGCATTCAGTAAAGGATACGACCGTCATTGACGACGCATTTTCACTTCCGGAGATGTTGTCGGCAGGTTTCTCATACAAGTGGAATCATGGCATGATAGGTGCGGACGTATCATATCAGGCATGGTCCAAAGCCAGTTTCTTTGGCGAGAAGACCGGAAACGACAGGATTTCGGCTGCAGTAGGTTATATGTACAGGCCTGATGAGATGAACAGGAACCTGCTCAAGCGTACTGCATACCAGGTGGGCTTCAATTTTGCACAGCCCTATTTCAATGTCGGTAATCAGAAGGGACCGATGCAGTTCGGCGTGAGTGCCGGTTTCTCAGTCCCGATCAATACTTCTTATAACAGTATGTCATATCTTCACGTTTCGGGCGAGTTCGTAAGGGTTCAGCCCACGGTAAAGGGTATGATTTCTGAGAACTACATCAGAATCAATGTGGGAATAACGTTTATGGAGCGTTGGTTCATGAAACTGATGGTTGACTGATCGTACATATTTAACTTATTTATATCTTTGTGTATCTTATATTTGAGAATTAAAAACTAAACGATATGAAAAAGATTGGAATGATAGCATTGGCGCTTGTTGCAGCAACGGGCGTTTACGCACAGAAAGGCGTGGAGGATGGTTCTCGCTATGGACACGGACAGGACAGTATCAATACCCTCCGCAATATCAGTATTTATTCTGAGTACTATAAGACAAATGACTTCAAGGCCGCTTACGAGCAGGGTTGGAAGGATGTTTTCCATGATGCTCCTCTTGCTTCGGTCAATACATATAATTATGGTATAAAGATTCTGCAGAACCTTTATAATGATGCCAAGAAGGCAAAGGATGAGGCTCTGATGGCCCAGTATTCAGACGAGTTGTTCAAGGTATTTGAGCAGCGCCTCAAATATCTGGATCAGCTGAATGCCATGGCCAAGAACAAGGTTACCGAGGCTGATATCTTTGGTCAGTACGGTCATGCATACAGGATTTACAATCCCAAAGTTTCAATAAGCAGGGCATACGAGCTTCTGCGTAAGGCTGTTGATCTGGGTAAGGGTCACACACAGTACTATGTGCTTGATGACCTGATGGCCGTATCTTCACAGCGTTACATGAACAAGAAGGACAATGAAGAGTATCGTGAGGCCCTGATTCAGGACTATCTGGATTGCGCCGGCTACATTGACGAGTTTATTGCTCTTCAGGCTGATGACAAGATTATCGAGAACGCAACAAAGGTTAAGGAGAATATTGACGGTCACTTTGTAAAGAGCGGTGCTGCTGACTGCGAGTCATTGCAGAATATCTACGGTCCCAAGATTGAGGACAACAAGGACAATCTTGAGTATCTTACCAAGGTTGTAAGACTGATGACCATTTTCGAGTGCCAGTCAAGCGATGCTTACTTCACCGCAGCCGAGTATGCTCACCAGATTTCTCCGTCATACAATACAGCCAAGGCTCTTGGTAAGCTTTATATCAAGCAGCGTGAGGATTATGACAGGGCTCTTGAGTTCTACAACCAGGCTATTGAATTGACTGATAACAAGATTGAAATAGCTGATACATATTATCAGATGGCTACACTCTACTATACAAAAGAGAATTATGACCGTAGCCGTTCAGCTCTTCAGAAGTGTCTTTCAAACAACCCCAACAAGGGTGATGCCTACATCCTTATGGCTCAGCTTTATGCCGTTAAGCATGACTGGTCAAGCGAGCCGGCTCTGAACCGTTGCGCATACTTTGCAGTTCTCGACAAGCTGGAGCAGGCCAAGAAGGTTGACTCTTCTGTCACAGCAAAGGCCAATGAGCTTATCAGTCAGTACAAGAAGCAGACCCCGCAGGCCGAGGATCTCTTCATGCTCGGTTATAAGGTCGGTGATCAGGTTGAGATCAAGGGCTGGATAAACGAGACTACCACTATCAGATAAATGATACATACCACCGGTCTGGAACCGATGATAAAGAGAACGTACCTGGCAACCGTCATTCTGGCGGTTGTCTCGTCGTTTTTCTGCCTGTCATGCTCAAACAAGGACAAGCAGTTCGGACCGGCGGTGACAAGCCGTGACTCGACATCGGTCATAACCACGCGTGGAGTGGACATGCTGATATCGGAGAACGGTATAATACGCTATCATGTGATAGCCGAGGAGTGGAAGATATTCGATAAGATGGACCCTCCTTTCTACAGTATGGAGAGTGGGGTGATGCTTGAGGTCCTGGATTCACTCATGGAGGTGGAGTCAATGATTGTGGCCGATACTGCATATTATCTGATAGATGATGAGATCTGGCATCTGATACGTAACGTACATGCCGAGAATATCAATAACGAGGAGTTCGATACCCCGGAACTGTACGTGAACAACCGCAGTAACAGGATGTACTCCGACAGTATCATCCATATTAAGCAGGAGAGGCAGATTATAGTAGGTCACGGATTTGAATCGAACACCAGTCTTACCGAATACACGATACGCAAGACAGAAGGCGTATTCCCGATAACTGAGAGCAAATGAGCCACACGTTGATCATAATGCTTGTGGCGCTGTTCTTTTCGGCGCTGTTTTCGGGGCTTGAGATAGCTTTCGTATCGGCAGACCGTCTGCGGTTTGAGATGGACGTGGAGCGCCATACATTCAGTTCCCGTCTGCTGGAACGTTTCTTCCGTAATCCCAATATCTATATTTCCACCATGCTGGTGGGTAATAACATCGCGCTTGTACTCTACAGCACGATGATGGCGCATCTTATAGAGATGCTGCTTCCGCAGGGTTTCATCGCCAATGAATTTCTGCTGATAGTTATTGAGACACTCGTATCGACTGCCATAGTCATTGTGGTGGGAGAGTTCGTTCCCAAGACCCTTTTCCGCTTCAACCCCAATGGCAAACTGAACTTTCTGGCATTCCCTATCTATCTGATTTACATAATTCTGTATCCTATTTCGCTCTTTACCACATGGCTTTCAAGGATAATACTGAGAATGTTCGGCGTGCGGATAGACAAGGACAATACCGCCAAGGCGTTCTCAAAGGTTGACCTGGACTATTTCGTACAGTCGGGATTGAGCGGGTCCGATGAGGAAAACCAACCGGACTCGGAGGTGCAGATTTTTCAGAATGTACTGGATTTCTCGAATGTCAAGACGCGTGACTGCATGGTGCCGCGCAATGAGATATGTGCCGTTGAAAAGGGAGTTTCATGGAATGCCCTCCGTGAGAACTTCATCGAGACCGGATATTCCAAGATCCTGGTTTATGACGGTGATATGGACCATATCATAGGCTATATCCATTCATCGGAGCTGTTCCGTCATAAGGAAGACTGGCGTGACCATATCCAGACCGTACCGTTTGTGCCTGAGACTCTTGCAGCCCAGAAACTTATGAAACAGCTCATGGCCCGCAAGAAGAGTCTTGCCGTAGTGGTGGATGAGTTTGGCGGTACATCGGGTATAGTATCCCTTGAGGATATCATCGAAGAGATACTTGGAGATATTCAGGATGAGCATGACGTAACCAATCTCATTGCCAAGGAGACCGATGACGGTTGGCTCCTGTCGGGACGTATGGAGATAGACCGCGTAAATGAGATGTTCGGACTCTCCATACTTGAGTCTGATGAGTATATGACGGTGGGAGGCCTGATTCTGAACAAGGCAAAAGGATTTCCCAAAGTCAATGAGAAGATAAACGTAGGCGATTATTCATTCAGAATACTCAAACGGGGCGAGACCAAGATTGAACTGGTTGAACTCACGTTGTTAAATAAATGAGGTATTTGGTGTTTTAACAACATTTTTTAGTAATTTTGTGCGCTTTTATCCGCAATAGCGGATTTTTTATACGTAAAAACGAATAAAAACAACAATAGAAATGGCAACATTACAGAAAATCAGAAGCAAAGGACCACTGCTTCTTATCGTTATCGGTCTTGCTATGCTGGCCTTCATTCTCGGTGATGCATGGAAGATCATCCGTCCCAATCAGGGCATCCAGTATGTAGGCACCATCGCAGGTGAGGATATTACCGCAATGGACTTCCAGGATGAACTTGAGGTTTACACAGACGTAGTCAAGTTTGCTAACCAGATCAGTGATTTGACTGAAGAGGATCAGAATTCACTCAAGGATGAGGTTTGGGCTACCATGGTACGCAACCGTATTCTCGAGAGCGAGGCCAAGGCCATAGGTCTGACCGTTACTGATGCAGAGGTTAGGGACGTGATAGAGCGCGGTAATGACCAGTTGCTTTCCAGAACTCCGTTCAGCAATGCAGACGGCAGTTTTGACGCAGACGTCCTGAAGACTTTCCTGGCTTTCTATAACGAGATTGATGACGAGACAGTTTCTGCCGATGAGTATGCATACTACAAGAGCATGTACAACTACTGGCTTTTCATTGAGAAGAGCATCAAGAGCAATCTTCTGTATGCCAAATATTCAGCTCTTGTTGAAGGCGCAATCACAACAAATCCCATTGCAGCCAAGAACGCATTCGAGAACCGTATAATGAGAACCGATGTTCTTATGGCTTCTCTGCCTTACACAATGATTCCGGATGCCGATGCAAAGGTTACCACATCTGATCTCAAGAAGGTTTACAATGAGGCTAAGCCGGCTCTTTACAACTATTCGGAGAATCGTGACATCGTCTATATCGATTATGAGATCCTTCCCACTCAGGCAGACCGCGATGCACTGCTTGAGGAGATGAATGAGATAGTGGACCAGATGGAGTCAGATATTGATGACTACGCTGCATTCATGCGTCGTGCCGGTTCAGTAGTATCATTCAGCGAGGTTGCACGTTCTGCAAAGAACCTGCCCGAGGATGTTGCCGAAAGACTTGACTCAGTCAAGGTTGGCGGCGTGTTCGGCCCGTTCTACAATGCCTATGAAGATTCATACACCGCATTCAAGTACATCTCTGACGCTAAGGGATATGACTCAATCCAGTATGCAATGATTCAGGTTGTCATGGATAATGATGAGGATGCCGAGAAGCGTGCCGACAGCATTATGACAGCTGCCAGAAAGAGAGGTGCAGACTTCAATGCCCTTGCTGAGAAATATGGTCAGGCTGCTCCCGAGCAGTGGATCGGCGCCGATTCATATGAGCCTGCTGCATTGAACGGTGAGAATGCCCTCTTCCTGAATACCATGAACGATATGAAGAAGGGTGATGTCGCTAAGGTCAATGTTCAGGGCGGTATCCTGGTTATCAAGGTAACTGACGTCAAGACCCCGCTCAAGAAATATAACCTTGCTATCGTTAAGCGTCCTGTAGAGTTCAGTGAGGAGACCAGCAATGCAGCTTATAACAGACTGAGTGCTTTCCTGTCACAGAATACTACTGTTGAGGACCTGAGACAGAATGCAGAGGATTCAGATTTCCGTCTGCTCTACTATCCCGGCTTTGAGAACTACAACCACACCATCGGTGGCGTCGCCAAGTCACGCGAGGCATTGCGTTGGGCTTTTGAGGCTCAGGAAGGTGAGGTATCACGTATATATGAGGTTGGCAATGCCAATGATCATCTGCTTGCAGTAGGTGTTGAGAAGATTCATCCGCGCGGCACACGCAGCATAGAGGATGCTACTGCCACACTTTCACTCAAGACTCTCAACAGCAAGAAGTTTGATATGCTTAAGGGACAGCTTGCCGGCAAGAGTCTGGACGAGGTCAAGGCAATTGACGGAATCAGGATCGATACCGTCAAGTTCGTCAACTTCAACAATGATGCATTCATTTCATCCATATATGCCAACGAGGCTATTGTAGGTCCGAGCGTATTCAATCTGGAGCAGAATGAGCTTACGGTTCCCATGAAGGGTGAGAATTGCGTATTCGTAGCAGAGAAGATCTCTCCTGATTCATACTCAGCTGAGTTTAATGTTGAGACAGAGTCACTGCGTACCCGCTCAATGGCATCAAGCCGTATCATGAGTGCTCTTATTGAGGAGCTCTACTATCAGGCTAAGGTTGTTGATATTCGCTACAAGATATTCTAATCAATATCACATATAAAAAAGAAATCCCCCGGATGAACTCCGGGGGATTTCTTTTTGTCGCTATATCGGAAATCAGTTATTCTCAGGACGGAGCTTGCGTACAACTGCACCGGTCTGCCACATCTCGCTGTCACGCAGGGCAGCCAGCTCTTTCTCAAGACCCTCACGATAGCCGGGCTTTGAGTTGCTGTCAATTGAGATCTGAGCCTCGTTGCCGCACTTTACGCTGGCATAGAGCTTCTGTACAACGGGCTTGATGGCATCGTGGAACGGTCCCATCCAGTCAAGGGCACCGCGCTGTGCTGTGGTTGAGCAGTTTGCATACATCCAGTCCATACCCTTCTGTGCAAAGAGAGGCATAAGTGACTGTGTGAGCTCCTCGACTGTTTCGTTGAATGCCTCAGAAGGAGTGTGGCCGTTCTCACGGAGAACCTCATACTGAGCCAGCAGCAGACCCTGGATGGCACCCATCAGTGATCCGCGCTCACCGGTAAGGTCTGATGTGGCCTCACGGATGAATGTGGTCTCGAACAGATAACCGGAACCTATACCGATACCGAAAGCCAGAACCTTCTCAAGTGCATGACCTGATGCATCCTGATAAACAGCGTATGAGCTGTTCAGGCCGCGGCCCTCGAGGAACATGGTACGCAGTGATGTACCTGAACCCTTGGGAGCAACCATGATTACATCGATATCCTTGGGAGGAACAACGCCTGTGCGGTCATTCCATGTGATTGCGAATCCGTGTGAGAAGTAGAGAGTCTTACCGGGAGTAAGGTAAGGCTTGATGTTGGGCCACTGCTGCATCTGTGCTGCATCTGAAAGAAGCATGCAGATGATGGTACCCTTCTGTGCTGCCTCCTCGATAGAGAACAGAGTCTTGCCGGGAACCCAACCGTCTGCTACAGCCTTCTCAAAGGTCTTGCCCTGACGCTGGCCAACGATTACGTTGAAACCGTTGTCACGCAGGTTGCATGCCTGGCCGGGGCCCTGAACGCCGTAACCAATAACTGCGATTATCTCATTCTTGAGTATCTCGCGGGCTTTCTCCAGCGGGAACTCCTCACGTGTCATAACCTCTTCTATGACACCGCCAAAGTTCATTTTCATAGTTTCTTGTTGTTTTTTTTATTGAGTTAATTATCTGTTTCATTTCTTGCCGTATCTGGCCTCCATCTTGTCCAGATACTCGTTTACGTGCTCAATGCGTGCACGTGTAATTGCCACGCGGCCGGAACTTACAAACTGGAGCATACCTCCCTGTGCTGACAGCTCGCGGTTGAGTGCCGTGATATCTTCGGTGCGGCCCGTCTTCTCAATTACCGAGAAGGTTGAGTTTACCTCGATCAGCTTGGCGCCGTAGCGGCGTATGATCTTGGACATTTCGGGGTTCTCGGTCAGAACGCTGGTAACCACCTTATACAGTGCCACCTCCTGCATAAATATCTCATCATCGGTAAAGAACTGGCACTGCAATACATCCACCTTCTTTTCTATCTGGTCCACGATTTTTACTATGGTCTCGCGGTCAGCCATCGCGGTGATGGTGTAACGGTGCACACCCGGTATTGATGAGGCCGATACGTTCAGACTCTCGATGTTGACCTGACGGCGTGTGAAAACGGCGGTAACCTGGTTAAGGATACCGGCTATGTTCTCGGAGTGAACAATCAGTGTGTAAAGTTTCTTCTCGTTCTCCATATCTTTAGTCTATGCTAAAAATCATCTTATCCACCGGACTTCCCGGCTTGATCATAGGCATTACATTCTCCTCATCCATCACAGCTGCTTCAAGCAGGAACGGTCCCTTGGCGCTGATGAGCTGCTTGACGGCATCCTTAAGCTGTGAGCGGTCCGTTACCAGGGCGTAGGGGATATCGTAGCCTGCAGCAATCTTGCTGTAGTCGGGATTTATCATGTGGGTGCATGAGTATCGGCTATTGAACATCATCTGCTGCCACTGACGTACGTTGCCCAGGTAGGTGTTGTTCATAAGGATCATCTTGACGGGAGCACCGGTCTGCATGATAGTGCCCAGCTCCTGGATATTCATCTGGAAACCGCCGTCACCCATGAATGCCAGGATCATGCGGTCAGGAGCACCGAATGTGGCGCCTATGGCTGCGGGCATGCAGAATCCCATTGTACCCAGGCCGCCGGATGTTACTATGCTGCGGGGCGTGCGGTATCTGAAATAGCGTGATGAGAACATCTGGTTCAGACCTACGTCATTTACAAGTACGGCATCTGCCGGAGCGGCATCGCTTACGGCTGTCACAACCTCACCCATCTTGAGCGGGCCATCGGCCGGATGGATGGCACTGTCAATTACCTTGTCATACTCCTCCTTGTCAAGCGGCTTGAAACTCTCAATCCACTCCTTGTGATCAGCCTTAGCCACACGCTCGGTTATGAGCTTGAGGGTAAGGCGGCAGTCACCAAGTACCGTTACATCGGGCTTTACGTTCTTGCCGAACTCTGACTTGTCTATATCCAGATGTATGATCTTAGCCTGCTTGGCGTATGTATCGAGTGTACCGGTTACGCGGTCATCAAAACGCATACCGACGGCAATCAGCACATCGCACTCGTTTGTCTTTACGTTAGGAGCCAGGTTGCCGTGCATTCCCAGCATACCCATGTTGAGCGGGTGGTCACTGGGCAGGGCCGACAGTCCCAGCAGCGTGCGTGCTGCGGGTAGGTTGCCCTTCTCTATGAATGCAGCCAGTTCCTTTTCGGCATTGCCAAGCTCGACTCCGTGACCTACCAGGACAAGAGGTTTCTTGGCATTGTCTATAAGCTGTACTGCATCGTTAATCTGGCTCTCAATGGGATCGGGAGCGGGAATGTAACTGCGTACATATTCTATCTTGGCAGGCTTGAAGTCTATCTGCTGCATCTGCGCGGTCTTGGTAAAGTCAAGCACCACGGGACCAGGACGGCCTGAACCTGCAATATAGAATGCACGTGCCACAGCCCATGGAATATCCTCGGCGCGGCGTATCTGATAGCTCCACTTGGTGATAGGCTGGGTTACACCTACCAGGTCAATCTCCTGGAAGGCATCGGTACCAAGGGCATCGGTACCAACCTGACCGGCAATCACCACGATGGGTGTGCTGTCAAGCATTGCGTCACTTATACCTGTAATGGTATTTGTTGCGCCGGGTCCGCTGGTCACTATTGCTATACCGGTACGGCCCGATACTCGTGCGTAACCTTGTGCCGCATGTGTTGCACCCTGCTCATGACGTACCAGAATCTGCTTAAGGTCCTTCTGGTGGTCATACAGTGCATCAAATACCTTTATTATAGAACCGCCGGGGTATGCAAATACTGTATTGACTCCCTCGGCAAGCAATGCGCGGAGCATTGCCTCGGCTCCTGTTATCATATTGCTCATAATCTGCTCAATCAATAATTCTTACACCACCCTTATCGGCCGAACTTACCATATTGGCATATGCCTTGAGACTCTTTGCAACCACACGCTTGCGGGTAAGCGGGCGCATGGGACGCGCTGCGAGCTCGGCATCGCTCAGTCTTACGTTTATGCTGCGGGCCGGAATGTCTATCTCAATTATGTCACCGTCAACCACCTTGCCGATGGCACCGCCGTTGGCTGCCTCAGGTGATATGTGGCCGATGCTCAGACCTGATGTGCCGCCGCTGAAACGGCCGTCGGTAATCAGGGCGCAGGCCTTGCCCAGATGGCGTGACTTGATGTACGATGTGGGGTAGAGCATCTCCTGCATGCCGGGACCTCCCTTGGGGCCCTCGTGTGTGATTACAACCACATCGCCGGCCACGACCTTGCCTCCAAGTATGCCTTCTACGGCATCTTCCTGTGAGTCAAACACCTTGGCGGGTCCTGAGAATTTCCAGATGCTCTCGTCAACGCCTGCGGTCTTTACCACACAGCCGTCTACTGCTATGTTGCCCTTGAGGATTGCCAGACCGCCGTCCTTGGAGTAGGCGTGCTGCAGGTCGCGGATGCAACCGTTTGCGCGGTCAGTATCCAGCTCCTTATATGTGCTGTCCTGTGAACCCAGCTCAATGTTGAACTTGTTTGCCGGAGCAGTTGTATAAATACGCTTTGCCTCGGGATCAATGTTGTCCTTGAGTATGCTGTACTTGTCAATAAGCTCTCCGTATGTGTAGCCGGTTACGCTCTTGGCATCGGTGTGCAGCAGACCGCCTTTGGCAAGTTCACCAAGGATGTTGAGTACACCGCCTGCGCGGCCTACATCCTGTACGTGATACTTCTGGGTGTTGGGTGCAACCTTGCAGAGGCAGGGCACATTGCGTGACAGACGGTCAATGTCATCCATCCTGAAGTCAACGCCGGCCTCGTATGCTACGGCAAGCAGGTGCAGTATGGTGTTGGTGGAACCGCCCATGGCGATATCCAGGTTCATTGCGTTCTCAAAGTTCTTTTTCTGGGCTATGCTGCGGGGCAGTACGCTCTCATCGCCCTGCTCATAGTATTTGAGGGCGTTCTTTACTATGAGCGCTGCGGCATCCTTCATCAGCTGCACGCGGTTCCTGTGCGTAGCCAGGATTGTGCCGTTGCCGGGAAGTGACATGCCCAGAGCCTCTGTAAGGCAGTTCATGGAGTTTGCGGTAAACATACCTGAGCAGCATCCGCAACCCGGGCAGGCCGTACGCTCAATTGCTGCAACCTCATCATCCGATACTGTCTCATCGCCGGATTTGATCATTGTATCAATCAGGTCCAGATGGACACCGTTAAGTTCGCCGGCCTCCATGGGGCCGCCGCTTACGAATACGGTGGGGATGTTAAGACGCATGGTAGCCATAAGCATACCCGGAGTAATCTTGTCGCAGTTGCTTATGCATACCAGGGCATCGGCCTTGTGAGCGTTTACCATATACTCGACGCTGTCGGCAATTATGTCACGTGAGGGCAGGGAGTAGAGCATGCCGTCGTGCCCCATTGCAATACCGTCATCTATGGCTATGGTGTTGAATTCGGCGGCAAAACAACCAAGTTTCTCAATCTCCTTCTTGATTATCTGGCCGGCTTCATAAAGATGAGTGTGACCGGGTACAAACTGCGTGAAAGAGTTTGCTATTGCAATGATGGGCTTGCCCATCTGCTCCTTTTTCATGCCGTTGGCAACCCACAGGGCGCGGGCTCCTGCCATGCGGCGACCCACGGTACACTGGTCACTTCTCAATGGAATCCTCATAATATTCAATCTTTTCTGTATATATATTCACAATTAGCCTCTCAGGCGTAATTGAACTGCAAAGTTACCTATTAAATAGGTAGTGCAAAACATTTTTATGCAAAATATGTTAGAAATATGGTCGTAAATTAAAAATAAAAAATGCATGAAGTGTGTTTGTTAAAAAAAACCTATATTTGTAGGCACACCTATGGGTGCAGACATAATTACGAAAGTGTTTTCGTGTCCTTTATTGGAAATGTGGAAGTTTCTATCGCTGAAGGAACGCGGATATGCTTATCGCTCGTGCTATGATTATGCTGTCTGTTCCAGAAGGAACTGGTACTCCATATCAAGCCGAGTGTGGGGTACTATCATCGGTTTATTCAGCAAGGGTCTTCCACAACCTCCAATAAGTAAACGGGATTGGCTCCACACTTTTTTTATAGAACTAACTGCCGCACAGGGGCCAGGCGGAATGGAGTAATAATCACAATGAAAAAAGTTTTTTACGCGATTGCAATGGTTGCATTCCTGTTCTGTTCCTGTGAAAAGGAAGAGACGGCTCCAAGTCTTGTGGGCACTTGGGGATTAACCCAAGAAAAAGCTAGAATTGATTGGGGTGATGGTGATATTGAGAAAAGGAATGATGAATATAACCCTAAAAAGCCTGAGGATGGTTGTCTAAAATTCGTCATTTCCCACAAGAGTGGTAACGAATATTCCGTGGTTGTCTATCTGTGTGATGAAGATGATGAGTGGGAAAAGGAGGGTAAGTATTCGTTCACGGCTAAATCCGGCGTGATGGAGTTTGATGATGATGATTTGGGTGAGTGGGAATATACCCTCTCGAAAGATGAATTGAATATGAAGAGGGAGGATAAATACCAAAAAAAATACAAACGGAAAATTGAGTATACTTTTGAACGAATGAATGATTGAGCATAAACAATTATGCGAGGAAAGACGGTCGCAAATCAAATAATGCGACCGTCTTTTGTGATAAACTGTTAAATAGGTTGCCCGTACTCAAGGATGGTATCGGACGGAAGATCTACACGATCGTTCCAATATACGCATGTGCGTGATGAGTCCAGTCTGACATTTTGGAAAAGACCATACTCTGACTCAAGAACCTTGAAATCAGCCAAAGTCCTTATGTCATCCTTGACATCATACTCTACCTTCTTCCCGTCATCAAATTCAACGAGAAGAATGAAATCGTCAAGTGGTTGTATGCTCTTTATTCTGGGAACCATAAAATGATCACTTTAGTGGGTCCAATTTAGTAATAATTTGTGTATTCCACATCTCCATCAACTTATTATAGTTGTTTTCTAGCCATTCTTTTACCAAACTTTGTGCTTTAGGCGGTAAATCTCCGTCAATCATCTCAAAGGTATTGATGTCAAAAATTCCTACGCATTCATTGTATATAGCATGAATGTGAGCTGGCTCGTGTTCTTTTGGTTTGAAAAACATCTTGATGATAATTCCATAAAATCTACAAATCTCAGGCATAGTTTTAATTGTTTGATGGTGTTAAATTTTTGGCAAATATAACGTTTTTGTTTGAAATGAAGGTTGTAGTCAAGTTGATGTGATAAAAATGTCGTGTTTTCTTGTAAAAAATGTACTTTTGCATTTCGGCACGGATTTTGCGTGCTTTGTGTAAGTAGTAACAAATAACAATACCGCATAATGGGTTTTAACGAGTTTATTGGGAAACTGTTCGGAAACAAGCAGACCCGCGACATCAAGGAGATTCAGCCGTGGGTGGAGAAGATCAAGGCAGCATATCCCAAGTATGAAAAAATGTCCAATGATGAGCTGCGTGCCGCAACGCAGGCCATCCGCAAGAAAGTCCAGGATTTTGTAATACCTGAAAAGAAACGTATTGAGGAACTTAAGGCTAAGGTAGAGCAGACGGAGCTTGAGGATAGAGAGCCTCTGTTCAATCAGATAGATAAGTTGGAGAAGGAGGTCCTTGACCGCTATGAGGTGGTTCTGGACGAGGTCCTGCCCGATGTGTTCGCAATAGTAAAGGATACCGCACGCCGCTTTACGGAGAATGAGCAGGTAGAGGTTACGGCAACTGATTTTGACCGCGACTTGGCTGCCCGTCATGACTTTGTCATCATAGACGGTGACAAGGCTCTGTGGCAGCAGCACTGGGTGGCCGGCGGTAACGATACCGTATGGAACATGATCCACTATGACGTACAGCTGTTTGGTGGCGTAGTTCTGCATAAGGGTAAGATTGCCGAGATGGCTACCGGTGAAGGTAAGACATTGGTGGCAACCCTGCCGGTATTCCTTAACGCCCTGACAGGCAATGGCGTACACGTGGTTACCGTGAACGACTATCTGGCCAAGCGTGATGCCGAGTGGATGGGCCCGCTCTATATGTTCCACGGCCTGTCTGTTGACTGCATCGACAAGCATCAGCCCAACTCGGAGGCCCGTCGTAACGCATACCGTGCCGATATCACATTCGGAACCAACAACGAGTTCGGTTTTGACTACCTGCGTGACAATATGGCCGGTCATCCCAATGAACTGGTACAGCGCGGTCATAACTATGCAATCGTGGATGAGGTTGACTCGGTGCTCATTGATGATGCCCGTACACCTCTTATCATATCAGGTCCCGTACCCAAGGGTGAGGACCAGCAGTTTGAGCAGCTGCGCCCGCAGGTGGAGCAGTTGTTTGAGGCACAGAAGCGTCTTGCAACACAATATCTGGCCGATGCCCGTAAGAAGGTACATTCAGAGAATCAGGATGAGGTGAACGAGGGATTCCTCTCACTCTTCCGCAGCTTCAAGGCCCTGCCCAAGAACAAGGCTCTCATCAAGTTCCTGAGCGAGCCGGGTATCAAGGTTGGCCTGCAGAAGACCGAGGAGATCTACATGGAGCAGCAGAACAAGCGTATGCCTGAGGCTGTGGAGCCCCTGTACTTTGTAATCGATGAGAAACTCAACAGCGTAGATCTTACCGATAAGGGTGTTGAGCTTATAAGCGGCACCAATCAGGAACCCGATTTCTTTATCCTGCCCGATATCGCAAGCCAGCTCTCAGAGCTTGAGAACGAGAAAGACCTGAGTCAGGAGGATCGTCTGGCCAAGAAGGATGAACTGCTCACCAACTACGCCGTAAAGAGTGAGCGCATACATACCATCAACCAGCTGCTCAAGGCCTACTGCATGTTTGAGCGCGATGTCGATTACATCGTGACCGAGGACGGCAAGGTCAAGATCGTAGACGAGCAGACCGGTCGTATCATGGAGGGCCGCCGTTGGAGTGACGGACTGCATCAGGCTGTCGAGGCCAAGGAGCGTGTCAACATCGAGGCCGCAACCCAGACATTCGCGACTATCACATTGCAGAACTACTTCCGTATGTATCACAAGTTGGCCGGTATGACCGGTACCGCTGAGACAGAGGCAGGTGAGTTCTGGGATATCTATAAGTTGGATGTGGTTGTAATACCCACCAACAAACCCATTGCACGTATCGATCAGAATGACCGCATTTACAAGACCAAGCGTGAAAAGTACAAGGCTGTCATCGAGGAGATTGTCAAGCTGGTAGGCGAGGGCCGTCCGGTACTGGTAGGTACCACATCGGTTGAGATAAGCGAGCAACTGAGCCGTATGCTTACCATGCGTAAGATTGAGCACAACGTGCTGAACGCCAAGCTGCATCAGAAGGAGGCAGATATCGTGGCCAAGGCCGGTCAGAAGAGCATAGTTACCATAGCCACCAACATGGCAGGTCGTGGTACCGATATCAAACTGTCACCCGAGGTCCGTGCTGCAGGCGGTCTTGCCATAGTAGGTACTGAGCGTCATGAGAGCCGTCGAGTTGACCGTCAGCTGCGTGGTCGTTCGGGACGTCAGGGAGACCCGGGTTCATCAGTATTCTTTATCTCTCTTGAAGACAACCTGATGCGTCTGTTCGGATCAGACCGTATAGCTCCGCTTATGGATAAGCTGGGTCTGCAGGAGGATGAGATGATTGAGAACAGCTTCATCACCAAGCGCATTGAGCAGGCACAGAAGAAGGTCGAGGAGAACCACTTTGGCATACGTAAACGCTTGCTTGAATATGATGACGTGATGAACAAGCAGCGTACCGTTGTCTATGAGAAGCGCCGTCACGCCCTGATAGGTGAGCGCATAGGCATGGATATCGCCAATATGATATGGGACCGCTCAGCCGGTGCCGCCGAGAACTGCGCTGACTATGAGAGCCTGCAGATGGAGGCATTCCGTGTGCTTGCAATTGAACTCCCGTTTACCGAGGAGGAGTTCGACAAGATGAAGGTCGATGAGATATCGGAGCGCATATTCGCAGCCGCCATGGACAACTTCAAGCGCAAATGCGAGCGTATGGCTCAGATAGTCACCCCTGTAATCAAGAAGGTATTCGAGGAGCAGGGTGACCGCTATGAGAACATACTTATCCCGATAACTGACGGCCGCCGTGTATATCAGATCCCGTGCAACCTCAAGGAGGCATACGAGAGTGAGGGCAAGACCGTGGTTACATCATTCCAGAAGGCAATCCTGCTGCATACCATAGACGAGTGCTGGAAAGAGAATCTGCGTGAACTGGATGAACTCAAACACTCAGTGCAGAATGCAAGTTATGAGCAGAAAGACCCGTTGCTGATATTCAAATTGGAGTCTGTCACCCTTTTTGACAATATGGTCAACAAGATGAATGACCAGACCGTATCGATCCTGATGCGCGGCCAGATACCTGAGCCCGATCCCGATCAGGTACGTGAGGCACCTGCCATGAACCGTCAGCAGCGTCGTCAGTATACCGAGAACCGTACCGATATGTCTGACCCCAACCAGCGTGCCGCAGCAGCCCGCGATACCCGTCAGCAGGTGCGTGAACCTATCCGTGTCGATAAGACTCCGGGCCGTAATGACCCGTGTCCGTGCGGTAGCGGCAAGAAGTTCAAGAACTGCCACGGCCAAGGACTGTAAGAATTACTAAACTATAAAGCTATGAGACTGAGCGAATCATCATTCCAGGGAATCAAGACACTCATAAACGAGGCCTTGAGCGAGTTCCGTCGTCCGCAAGAACAATCTGTAGTCACGGATATTCATATCATGCCCATACGTGAGACGGGCGAGGTAACCATAAGTGATGATGACCGCGATCTGGCCACCACCCAGCTCTCTGACCTGGTTGAGATACCCGAAGAGGATTTCTATCAGGTTATGGAAAAAGCCCTTCGCCGTATCCTCAAGGATATAGACGAGGTTGAGCCGCTGGAGAACCTGGCTATCTGGAAGCCGTTCTCATTCGTCCTTGTGGACGATGACCGCGAGACCGTTGCAGAACTCATGCTCTTTGATGAGGACAACACCCTGCTTAGCCAGAGTCTTATGCAAGGTCTGGATGAGGAGCTTGACTCGTTCCTCAAAGACCTTTTGGCAGAGTAATTTTTAGCGCCGATTACTTGCTCGCTAGTTAGGGAGTTTTTGTTCCTTAACTAGCGAGTTTGTTTTGATGTTGTTCACTATCTCTCATTGAAGATGAAATCAAGTCCTTGTTTGCAATAATAATCAAAACGGGTGTCACTTGAGATTAGTGGCATCTTCAATGTCATTGCATGAGAAATTATCACATGGTCACTTGGATCACGATGGTTCTGTGCTTTATTTAAACGCAGCTTTGAATATGTGTACATTACTTCCTTTTGTATGGGCAAGATTTCCACATAGTATGTTTCTTCAATAGAACGAACCATATCTTCGGCCGTTTTCCATTTTTTGTTTCCCAAACCTTTACTGTTATAGGCTACAATAAGTTCACGTACACTCTCATTGCTAATATACAACAAGGAATCAGGTTCACTAAGCAATGATAATACATTAGGATGAAGCTTTTTTCGATCTGTGCTCAGGTAAAGAAAGATGTTTGTGTCAATCAGGTATCTCATAAAGCAAACATCTTTATAATAACAACATCGGATCTTTAACCCATACTTCTCCTTGATGCTCAGCAAAGGCTTTCATACTTTTGTTTTGTGGAACAATAGTTGCATTAATTGCTCTTCTCTCCTCAGGAGTGTACTTTTTCATCTTCCTGGGAGGTTTTTTTTCTTTTTTTGTTTCCATGATTATTATCAATTTATCGTTTGTGGTTGTAAAGATACGTTGTACGATGGAAAACACAAAAAAGCCGAAACCATTTTTGCATATACACGACACTTTTTATTTATAAACCTCATTGTAGTTTCATTGTACTGGGTGTAGCGGCCAGTTACGACCTGCCCGTTCTCCTGATTGGCTCTGCTCTCAGTTTGACCAGCCTTGCCGGTGCTTGCGAGTGTTGCCAATGCTGCGACGGTTAGCGTTGCTATCACCGCCAAGAACATGTAGTTCCACTTTTGTTAATTAATCTCGTAAACATATTTTCTTTATTTTAAATATTATTTTGTATTGACTCAGGTCCTATGGCAGGCGCTGCCACATCGGGCTACGACAAGATAATGGATGCGTTCAAACAGCATATGGAGAAAGAGCAGGGATTCCTTAATCCTACGCTCACTATTGAGGAGATTTCACGCACGCTCAATACTAACCGTACATACGTTTCAAAACTGGTGAGTCTGTATTACGGCATGCCTTTCCCTGACTATCTGAACAGTTTGCGTATGAACTATGCCAAACAGATGATGACGGACGAGCCGGACGCATCTCTTGACTATATCGCAGCCAAGAGCGGCTTCCAGAGTTCCACCCAGTTTATACGTAAGTTCCGTGAGACAGAGGGTATCACTCCCACAGTCTGGAAAACCCTACAACGCAAACAGAAATCCTGATTCTTATAACGGTCGGAAAACCCGACCGTTTTTTTTTTTTGTTAATGCGGGCGGGTGTTTGGGGGATTTGATTAAATTTGCGAATCTATACGGTGAAACTATCGTATGGCATGAAACGGAGAATTATCAATTATAACCTATGAATACCAAAATCCAGGAACTTACCGACATTATATATAATGAAGGTGTAGCTAAAGGTCAGGCCGAGGCTGACCAGATTCTGGCCCAGGCCAAAGAGGAAGCCCAGAAAATCATTCAGGATGCACGTAAGGAGGCCGATGCCCTGCTGGCATCAGCAAAGAAGGAGAGCGCCGATAACGCCGATAATGTGCGCAAGGAGCTCAAGCTCTATGCAGCTCAGGCTGCGGAGGCCCTCAAGAGCGAGATTGCAACCGTGGTGACCGATAAGATCGTATCGGACTCCGTGAAGGGCTTTACCGCCGATCAGAAGGCTTTCAACGAGTTTATACTCAAGATTGCACAGGAGTGGGGTAAGAACCAGCAGATTGAGATTAAATCGGCCGATGCCGAATCTCTCAAGAAGTATTTCACTGCCAATGCCAAGGATCTGCTTGACAAGGGTGTCAAGATTACTCAGGTGAACGGTCGTGCCGCGGAGTTTAGCATCCAGCCTGCCGACGGCTCGTATAAGGTGAACTTTGGCACCGAGGAGTTTGAGAACTGGTTCAAGTCAATACTGCGCCCGCAGCTGGTTGAGACCCTGTTCTGATGAGTAATTACTATTACATAATATCCGGGCTGCCTGACATCAGTTTTGATGACAGCAAGGCTGCGCTTTCTCTCGATCAGTTCCGTACCGAGGTCTATGAGGCCCTGAGCAGTGCTGACCGTAAGGTTATGGATTTGCTCATATTGGAGAACGAATGCCGTAACCTGATAGGTTCTGAGCGTATAGAGGAGCTGATTGCCTCCGTGAAGGCTCAGGAGCCGTGCCCCGAAGGAGTCCCGCAGTTTATGTATCAGTTCGTTCAGGAGTGGGTGGATGAGAGCTGGCGTGAAAAGGCTGCTTTCGCCGAAGACCGTTTGTGGAGTCTCTTCTACGAGTACGCTATGCATTCAAGCAATGAGTTTGTACGTAAATGGTACGAATTCAATCTGGATATCAACAATATCTTATCGGCCGTAATGGCACGTAAGTATGGTCTTGACATCCAGAAGGTGATTGTGGGTGCGAATGATGCCGCACATGCGCTGCGTACAAGCGGTGCCCGCGACTGGGGATTGAGCCAGGAGCTGGAGTATTTCGAGGATGTGGTTCGCCTGACTGATGAGAGTGATCTGGCTCAGCGTGAGCGCAAGGCCGATATGCTGCGTTGGCGCTGGCTGGAGGAGAATACTTTCTTCAACTACTTTACGGTAGAGAAGCTGTTCTCATACATGGTTCGCCTGGGAATGGTGGAGCGCTGGACAAGTATGGACCGCGAGAAGGGCCAGAAACTGTTCCGCGAGATGATAGGAACACTTAAGGACCAGACAGAAGTACCGGCAGAGTTCCGATAAATTGAAAATTGAGAATTGAAAATTGAAAATTAAATATGGCAACAAAAGGTATTGTTAGAGGTGTCATTGCGAACATGGTCACACTGAAGGTGGACGGCCCTGTTGCGCAGAATGAGATCTGCTATATCGAGACAGGCGGCGACAAGCTGATGTCGGAGGTCATCAAGGTGCAGGGCGAGAATGTGTTCGTCCAGGTATTTGAGAGCACCCGTGGCCTTAAGGTCGGTTCGCCCGCCGAGTTTACCGGTCACATGCTGGAGGTTACGCTGGGTCCTGGCATGCTGTCACACAACTTTGACGGTCTGCAGAATGACCTGGACAAGATGACGGGCGTGTTCCTTAAGCGCGGTGAGTACACCTATCCGTTGGATAATGACCGCCTGTGGAAGTTTGAGCCTATCGTCAAAGTAGGTGATAAGGTGCAGGCATCAGACTGGCTGGGTAAGGTTGAGGAGAACTTCCAGCCCCTTAAGATAATGGCTCCGTTCCAGCTAGAGGGTGAGTATACCGTCAAGAAGATCGTGTCCGAGGGTGAGTACCGCATTATCGATGAGATTGCGGTTCTGGAGAACGCCAAGGGTGATACGGTCAGCGTGAACATGATTCAGAAATGGCCGGTTAAGGTGGCTATGACCAACTACCGCGAGAAACCGCGTCCATTCAAGCTGCTTGAGACAGGTGTACGTTCCATTGATACCCTTAACCCCATCGTTGAAGGCGGTACAGGATTCATTCCCGGCCCGTTCGGTACAGGTAAGACTGTGCTGCAGCACGCTATTTCAAAGCAGGCCGAGGCCGATATCGTGGTAATAGCTGCATGCGGTGAGCGTGCCAATGAGGTTGTGGAGATCTTCACCGAGTTCCCCGAGCTGGATGACCCGCATACAGGGCGTAAGCTGATGGAGCGTACCATCATCATCGCAAATACGTCAAACATGCCGGTTGCAGCCCGTGAGGCATCGGTTTACACCGCAATGGCAATATCGGAGTATTACCGTTCGATGGGTTTGCGCGTTCTGCTGATGGCTGACTCCACTTCACGTTGGGCACAGGCTCTGCGTGAGATGTCGAACCGTATGGAGGAGCTGCCCGGTCCGGATGCTTTCCCGATGGATATTTCATCTATCATCGCAAACTTCTACGGACGTGCAGGTTATGTTTACTTGAACAACGGCCAGCCGGGTTCTATCACGTTCATCGGCACCGTATCGCCTGCCGGCGGTAACCTTAAGGAGCCTGTGACCGAGAATACCAAGAAGGTGGCCCGCTGCTTCTACGCTCTTGAGCAGGAGCGTGCCGACCGCAAGCGTTATCCGGCCATCAACCCCATTGATTCTTACTCAAAGTATCTGGATTATCCGGAATTTGACAAGTATATTACCGACCGCATTGACAGCGAGTGGATAAGCAAGGTTAACGAGCTTAAGACACGTCTGCTGCGCGGTAAGGAGATATCAGAACAGATCAACATCTTAGGTGATGACGGCGTTCCCGTTGATTATCACGTAACGTTCTGGAAATCAGAGCTTATTGACTTTATCGTGCTGCAGCAGGATGCGTTCGATGAGATTGATGCCGTGACCCCGATGGAACGTCAGGTGACCATCGTGGACCGCGTTATTGACATCTGTCACACCGAGTTCAAGTTTGACCATTTCCTGGATGTGATCGAGTACTTCAAGAAGGTAATCAACCTGTGCAAGCAGATGAACTACCAGCCGTTTGAGTCAGAGAAGTATTTTGAATACGAGAAGGAGCTCAAGGCTCTTCTTGCTGAACGTAAAACCGCTTAACCCGCTATAGCTATGACAACAAAGGCATTCCAGAAGATTTACACCAAGATCAGCCAGATTACAAAGGCTACCTGCTCGCTTAAAGCGCAGGGTGTGGGTTACGATGAGCTGGCCGTTATCGATGGCCGTCTGGCTCAGGTGGTTAAGATTGTGGGCGATGACGTAACCCTGCAGGTGTTTGAGGGTACCGGCGGTATTCCCACCAACGCAGAGGTTGTATTCATGGGCAAGGCTCCTACGCTTAAGGTTAGCGAGAGTCTTTCAGGCCGATTCTTCAACGCATACGGTGATCCTATTGACGGCGGTCCTGCCGTTGAGGGCACTGAGGTTGAGATTGGCGGCCCCAGCGTGAACCCGGTTCGCCGTAAACAGCCGTCAGAGCTGATTGCAACCGGTATCGCGGGTATCGACCTTAACAATACATTGGTATCGGGTCAGAAGATTCCGTTCTTTGCCGATCCTGACCAGCCGTTCAACCAGGTTATGGCAACCGTGGCCATGCGTGCCAAGGCCGATAAGATTATCCTGGGCGGTATGGGTATGACCAATGATGACTACCTCTATTTTAAGAATGTGTTCTCAAACGC
>JAKSIV010000015.1 GCA_024398635.1 Bacteroidaceae bacterium
TTAATCATAGTCTTAGATTTGTTCTTTGTACATCTTTTTCAGATAATCCAGGCAATCCATCATCCTATAGACATCTCCCTCTGTATTTTCCATACGATAATAATTCAGGACACATCCGTCCTTAAGCACCAGAAGGAGTCTGTCATTACAATCAAATAGGGACGTAAAAGTGTTTTTGTAATCAATCATTACGTCAAACGAATGATTCAGATATTTGACGTCATTTATCAAATAACCTATGCCATATTGCTCTGAAAGAGATATTACAACCTTAATCCGGCCTTTCTTGCCCATAATCATCTCACAGTGACTGCTAAAAGATTCATAGTTTTCAAGACGCTCCAGCTCACATTGGGAACATTTTGTTGAATCAATCCACAACAAAACCGTGACATCCTTGAAAACTGTGTCACTGACCAGATAATACTCCCGGTTCTTAAACAGGAGCAAACTGTCACAATCCAGTTCCTTACCGACAATGCCCTGTTGCATCTTGTTTCCGTAATTACACGATGAAAAGAATGCAGAAATGACTGCCAGGCAAGACAGGAAACCTATAATCACTTTTTTCATCTCACATTTTAATTAAAATCCATCCTGAAAAAAAACATATCGCCTTGCTCTATTTTTTGTGTTTCCACAAATTTCTTTACCTGAACATAGAAAGCCTTGATCTTTTCGTCATGTAGGGATTCTGCCTTTGAAAGTATATAGTAAAGGCTGTATGGAGCGCAACCATAAACCGAGTTGTCATAAACACACAGACGCGTAGATGAGAACAATATATACCTCCAAATGTCCTGTGTGGTTAATTCCAGCACAACGGATTCTTCAAAAAAAGAATCCGGTCGCAACAGTAATCCATAAGTGTTATGATGCTTGTCATACAGCATGATATAATTCTTCTTGTCAGAAAAGAAATTTACAGTCAGATATCTGTCTGTTTCTGTCAGTTCCGAGAACGAATCGGTAAAACCCTCTCCCATTGTTTTTGCCGATACCTCCGGATTCATCTTTTCAAGACCGGTCATTCCGTCAAAATAATCATTTGGCATTTCATGATCCGATTTGAAACGGAATGAAGATTCCACCCCATTCTTTGTCAATGAAAAAATATTGTAATCATGAGTCAGGATAAACCTGAGTGTGTCATGATACAAATAGGACATGTCTGTATATCCCACGGAGTAGTTGTAACCGATATAATGTTCCGGCAAGTATAGGTAGTTATCCAGAAAAGAGCCATCATTATCGTACTTTACACAGTAATGACCATCATATTCACTGTCACCGAAAATAGAAAGCCCAAAACTGCAATCATCGGTTACATAATATTTTTCAGCTCTTACTTCATGTCTGTTCAAAAAAGAAAGGAAGTTACCGTTTTCATCAAAACATAAGACCCGTCCTGCCGATCTGTCATAAATCATCAAAGTGTCTGTTTTAATAAACATGTTACCCACGCTTATGATTTCGCCCCTACCGCGTCCTTTTAATGGTTTTGAAAAACGCAAATGACCTGATTTATCATAACCTATCAGATAATCTGTCCTGTCTGAAAGGAAGTAATAACCTTTATCAGAGACCGACATCCTAGGATATCGCAAGTGCACCCAACTGTCTTCTACAGCAAGGTTTAATACATCGATTCTTTTTATTCTGTCTATAATGTCAAAGCAATCTGACTGATCCGTCAAATCAATTATCTGCTTTGACTCAAAGCCATACAACTCTTTCCTGTCTGAGCAGGAAACAAGCAACAACAATAACGTGATTGAATAAACAAAGCGTTTCATATAAACTGGTTTTAAATATTTGGGGCCGAAGCCCCAAATATGATCAATAATACATATACTCCGGAACTACCGTCAATCTGGTCATAACCCCATTATTATTGAGAAATGCGCCTACAAATCTCATTTCACACATGGAATTATCTTTTTGATGGCACCATTGTTCTATGACCGACGTACCCGAAATATTGCTGAACCCATATATTTTGCAGAATTCCTTAACAGAGATTTCCCTGCTGGTAAGAGACGTTTCAAATTGAATCTGAACCTCCTCACCGTTCATGTTCATCCAACCATACCAGGGTTCATTTGCAGCATATGCTATTTGTGTATCAAACAGCAACGCCTTTCGAACAGATCCTATGGAAACAAAAGATGCCATAGCAACCGATAATATCAGCAAGAAAAACAAGCGTCTTTTCATATAAAACCATCCTGTTAAAATGGATTACTCCACACTTGAATAACCTGACCATTGGGTGTTACTATGGCCACTCCCGTCATAGATAAAGGACATAAATTATTCCTATCATTATCGCAATGGGTTTCAAATATCCTACATGCATTAAGTGCCGTATGGGACATATTGGCACTGGCTTGTAAGTCATCATAACTGGCTCCCACACCGCCACTCCAACTACTGGGATTATCAAACTGAGTTGTCTTGGGGTAGAAATTGTAAAGTGCCAGATGTTCATTCCCGTCCGATCCATAAACATATGCCATGGTGGGATCCGCATATGCCATTTGAGTGTCAAAAAACAATGCACGCTTTAACGGACTGACAGTTATTACTGATAGTGCTGCTACTATTACCAGCAGATAGTAATGTTTCTTTTTCATTGTACTTTTTTTAATTAGTTGGTTAATGGATTAATAATTCTGACAGTTGGTATCAGATACCGAATCGGTTTGATCACAAGCATATTTTTTGCTGTTTGCAGATTTTTGGTTACACTTTAGACCTGGAACATAAATGAGTGTTTACATGGTACTTTGCAAGGGTCTCGATGCTTTGAATCACATTTGTATTCCAAGATCCTTTGACGGTTTCTCACATTTCCCAACCGACCGGGCCAGAGTCCGTATCAACTGAATGACGACTCTGACCCGAACGGAAGGCCGGAACATTTGGCACCCTTTCTGCCTTTTTACATGTTACGGGCGTGTTTTTCAATGGACACGAATACCAAGATGAAAGAAAGTATTGTATATAAAAATCTTTGCCTGAAAGCAAAACAATCCCCAAGCCTGACCGAAATTCTCCGGCCGACTTGGGGCTATATCCCAAATCAGAAAAAAAGCTCTGACAGGAAAAGGACACAAACAAGGTTATCACAATAAAAGCATTAATTGGTTACAAAAGCTATTACATTTTTGGCCAACAAAAAAAGTCACATCTTAGAATCCTTGCGTTTCTAAGCATGCGACTTATATCTGTTTGCTCTGCAAATATAGGGTTTGGATTTTTTACACGCAACACTTTCAAAGTTTTTTTTCAAATCAACATCCCGAACGTAGAGTTTTTTTACATTATCTTTACGTACTCTAAAACAGTCAGTAATCAATATCAAAACCAACTATAATGAAGAAAACATTTCCACTCCTGTTTCTATCAGTCCTAATGATGGCATGTGCAGATACTAATGACATATATTATCTGCATGGTTATTTCCATGATACTGAGAGCAAGACCGCTTATATTATATGTTCGGGCCAGGTAATTGACTCAACCAAGATGGACAGCACCCATCAGTTTGTCTTTACCGGAACCCAGACCACACCCCAACTGGTGTATGTAGCCGATGGCAGAACCGTACGCGCATCCAAAAACGCCTGTCAGATCGTGCTGGAGCCCGGTATGCTGTCCGTATTCGCGCGTCCCGACCATGAAGGTGAGTATGATGTTTTGGGCACAGAGTCAAACAACCTGCTCACAGAGATGGATAAGAAAGAGCGTGAGCTTGATCAAAAATACGACGAGTTGAACGGCCAGAAAGAGGAGCAGGATAAGCTTGTTGATGAATGGTACTCCTATCTTAGGAATAACACCAAGAAACATACTGACATACTGTTTGGTGTGGTTTGCCTGCGTGAAGTCTCCTATGAACAGGACCCCGCAGTGACCAGAAAGATGTTGGATGCTTTCAAGCCCCGGTTGCAACAGTCCGAGATATGGAAACAACTTGACGAGCATAATGTCAAGGCACTGGCTACAGCACCCGGAAAGAAATACATTGAATTCAGCCAGACTGATCTGAACGGAAATGTGATAGCATCAAAGGATGTCATGGCTACTCCCGGAGTCAAATATGTACTGATAGACTTCTGGGCATCATGGTGCGGACCATGCATGCGTGAGCTGCCGTATCTTAAGGAGACATACAGCAAATATTTCAGTAAGGGATTCCAGATCCTGGGCGTATCGCTGGACAGCAACCGTGATGCATGGCTCAAGGCTATCGAGGACAATCAGATGAACTGGATACAGGTAAGTGATGTCAAGGCATGGCAGAATGAAGTGGCCCAGCTGTACGGCATCAATTCAATACCTTCCAATTTCCTGGTCGAGGCAAGTACCGGTAAGATAATTGCCACAGGTCTCAGAGGAGATGACCTGCAAAAGAAGATAGCAGAACTACTTAAGTAATATAGGATAATGGCAAACAGCAAGATGGCATCGTTGGCCAAGGATACGGCCATATACGGAGTGAGTAGTATCATAGGCAGGTTTCTGAACTATCTGCTCGTACCTATTCACACAAAGTTTATAAATCCTGCCAGCGGCGGTTACGGTATCGTGACCGAAATGTATGCATGGGCCGCACTGCTGTTTGTACTCCTTACCTTTGGTATGGAGACCACATTCTTCAGGTTTGCCAGTAAGGAGGGTGAGAACGAGTCAATGGTATACAGCACCGCACTGCGTCTGGTCGGCGGAGTGGGACTGATATTCGTTATCCTGGCATTCTTGTTCCTAGGGCCCATATCTCAGTTCCTTGGATATGCCGATCATCCTGAATATGCAGGTTGTTTTGCTATAATCGCCGCACTTGATGCGTTCCAGGCCATACTTTTCAGCCGCCTGCGTCAGCAGCATCGGCCCATCAAGTTCATGACGCTCAAGATGGCGTTCATAATACCGAATGTACTGCTGAACATATTCGTATTCTGGCTCATGCCCAAGATGTTCGGTTTCATGCCGGGACTGGAAAGCATTTATATAAAGTATAACTACGGCGTAGGTCTGATATTTTTTGTGAATCTGCTGTGCACATTCTGTGTGACATTCGGATTCATCAAGGAACTCAAGGGCATTACATTCGGATTTGACGGCAAGCTGGCACGCCGCATGCTGGCGTATGCGTGGCCCATCCTGCTGTTGGGTCTGGTAGGAATACTTAACCAAGTGTTTGACAAGATTGCATTCAAACATATCGTGACAGACCCCAAGGTTGGTGAAGTCCAACTGGGCATATACGGAGCCTGCTGCAAGATAGCCATGCTGTTGGCCCTGCTCACTCAGGCATTCCGGTATGCGTATGAGCCGTTCGTATTCGGCGGCAGCAAGGACAAGAACTCCAGCGAGACATTGGCTCAAGGTATGAAATACTTTGTGATATTCGGTATCCTGGCATTCCTGGGTGTGATGTTCTATTTACCTATTTTCCGTTATCTGGTAACCAACCATGACTATTGGGTAGGATTAAAGGTGGTTCCCATAGTGATGCTTGCAGAGCTGTTTATGGGCATATATTTCAACCTGTCGTTCTGGTATAAACTGATAGACAAGAC
Organism: Bacteroidaceae bacterium; assembly: GCA_024398635.1. Classification (GTDB taxonomy): domain Bacteria; phylum Bacteroidota; class Bacteroidia; order Bacteroidales; family Bacteroidaceae; genus Colenecus. Next base: position 5,589 of record JAKSIV010000015.1, read on the forward strand.
GTGGTGGGGCGCAGTGATGAGCGGCATAGGAGCAGCCGTAATGATATGCATCAACTGGATATTCGTTCCCAAGTATGGCTATATTGCCTGCGCTTGGGGAGGATTTGCCGGATATGGCACATGCATGCTGCTCTCCTATTTCATCGGCCAGAAGAAGAGTCCCATCAATTATCCTTTGACGGACATCTTCAAGTACGTCATACTGGCTGCTGTTCTCTACATAATTTACTTAGGTGCAGAGCCCCTGCCTACATGGGCATCGCTCATAATCAACACCGTCCTGATTTGCATATACCTGGGATACCTCTTCAAGAAGGATCTTCCTCTCAAATCCCTCCCGGTCATAGGCAAGTATTTCCGCAGATAATAACCCTCAAAAAAAAGGATTATGAAAAAGCTTCTTGTTTCTTTAGTGTTATCTTTCGTTGTACTGGTATCAAAAGCCATCAACTTTACCGTTGACGGTATCTACTACTATACTATCGACGATGAACGGGTTTCTGTCGGAGTAGACAGCGAGTGGGACGCAGTCAACAGTAAGATGATTTACCATTATTATACCGGAAGCCTTACAATCCCATCGTCAGTTACTTACAATGAAAAGACATATAAGGTGACTTGTGTATACCTTTGGGGTTGTTCAGAACTGACAAGCATAACCCTCCCAAGTACTCTCAAGGAGATTGCAGAGGGCGGTTTTGCTGACTGTTCCCAACTCACACAGATTACGCTGCCCGAATCACTCAAGAAGATAGGAGGCTTTGCTTTTCAAAGTTGTGACAATATCAAAGAGATAACCATCCCTGCATCTGTACGGGAAATAGGTCAGGACGCCTTTACCTTATCAGGGATTGAGAAGTTTGTTATCAAGGATCTGGCTGCATGGTGCGGTGTCAAAAAAGCAGGCGGATTTATCAGCAGCACCACCAAGGTATTTCTGAATGACAAGGAGATAAAGGATCTGGTCGTTCCGGACGGCGTCACAATCATCGAGCCCAACACATTCAACGGATTCAAGAGCATTGAGACCGTCTATATTCCCGCCGATGTTGATTCAATCGGTGACAACGCTTTTCTGGGATGCACAAACATAAGTAAGGTTACCACCCATGATGTCGCTTCATGGTGTGGAATACGTTTCGGCAATACAATGATCCTTCAAAACGGATCCATCATGTTTCTATCCAATCCCGTCTGCATCTCACGGAACCTCTACATAGGTAATGAGCAGTTGACCGAGCTGAATATTCCGGAAGGCGTCAAGGAGATTGGTTTCAGCGCATTTGAGCGTTGTCTTGGAATCACCAAGGTCACTTTCCCCTCAACACTCAAAAAAGTCGGGGCCGATGCGTTTTACAATTGCACCGATATACAGATAGTTGACTTAACCTCATTGCAGGATTACTGCAGTATTGATTTCGGCAATACCGGCAGCAATCCGTTCCAGGATTATATGATGGACCGGGCATGGACCTGGATGCTCATAAACGGAGAGTATATTCGCGACCGGAACGTACTGCAGATACAGGACGGACTTACCGAGGTTAAGGCCAACAGTTTTGCCAAAGTTGATAATGTGGGCACTGTAATAATCCCGGCATCGGTTAGCAAGATTGGACGTCAGGCTTTCTACACATCGGTACGTAACCTATACACCGTCTACATTAACGGACATATTGCCGATATGGGTGAACTGGCGTTTGGAAACTGTCCTTACATTGGCACATTATATGTCAATGACGCCAATCCCGACTCCATTCCTGACAACGCGTTCTATAACTATTATCACCCCTCAAACAACGTTACTCTGGGCCTGGATTATAACTACAAGAATACCAAGCTGATAGTGCCGGTGGGAGCCAAGGTAAAGTATCAGCAGGCAAGCGGCTGGAAACAGTTCCAAAACATTGAGGAGACCGACTTTACTAAGACTACGGACATAAAAGAAGACGCCAGCGGCATCAAGGAGAGTTATACGCTGGACGGTCGCCAGGCAACTCCTTCCGCTGGAGTCATAATCATTGAACGTTTGAGCGACGGCTCAACCCGCAAGGTCTTAAGATAAGGCTGCGCGAATATCGGCAGCTATCTTCTCTAATTCCTCAGGTATAAGTTTGAGTTTGGGATTGCAGAAAAGCATATCCTTCTCACTCTGCATGGGGATAAGATGGATGTGTGCATGCGGAACCTCCAGGCCCAGCACTGCCTCACCTACCTTAATGCAGTTGAACACTTTCTTCTGAGCTGCAGCAATCTTCTTGGCAAAGAGCTGTAGGTCACAGAGCTCCTGGTCTGTCAGGTCAAACAGGTAATCAACCTCACGTTTGGGAATGCACAGAACGTGACCTTTTACCAACGGGTTGATATCCAGGAACGCAAAGCAGTTCTCCGTCTCGGCAATCTTGTAGCAGGGAATCTCACCTGCTATAATACGGCTGAAAATTGTCATAATCAGAGAGTGATTTCAAGAATTTCAAAACCGATCTTGCCGCTGGGGATGGTAATCTCAACAGTCTCACCTACCTTATGGCCAAGCAGGCCTTTTGCGATAGGAGTGCTGCTTGAAATCTTTCCGCTCTTAAGGTCTGCCTCGCTCTCAGGAACGATTGAATAGACCATTGTAGCGTTATTCTTAGTGTTACGTATCTTTACAGTGGTAAGAATCTGCACGGTTGATGTGTCTATCTTGCTCTCGTCAATGATCTTGGCATCGGCAATCTGTGCCTTGAGCTGGGCAATCTTGGCCTCAAGCATACCCTGTGCCTCCTTAGCTGCATCATACTCAGCATTCTCTGAAAGGTCACCTTTATCACGTGCCTCGGCAATCTGCTGGATGATCTCCGGACGGCGAACACCCTCAAGATACTGTAATTCGGCCACCAGCTTCTTGTAGCCTTCTTCTGACATATATGCCATAATATCAATAATTTATAAGTTTTACAATCCAGTCTTGACATGAGCAAAAAAGAATTCCAACAATCCGTTCAAGTTGTTGGAACCCTAGTAGTCCGTGTCAGTCTCTTTCGCAAAGATAGCATATATTTTACACTATCCCAACAAAAGGGTCTTTTTTTACCTTCTACTCCAATAGCTTAGCTATCTTGCCGTCCAGTTCATCGGTCTTCTCGGGACGATCCGTGATGTTACCGTCACGGTCAATCAGGAATACTGCCGGCAACTGCTGGACATTATATGATTTAAGGTATGTTGAATAGACACTTGATTCGTCATGTACGCATATCCACGGCAGATTTATGGCAGTATTCATCCAATAACTCTCATCACTGTCAACAGAGACCTGATAGATACTGAAGCCCTGATCTGCATACTTGTTGTAAAGAGTTCTGAGGAACAGGTTATAATTGGGTGAATAATCTGTTTTGAATGCCGTGAAATCAAGCAGTATGACCTTACCTTTTTGGTCACTGAGTTTCTGCATCACGCCTTTGCAATCGGGCAGCTCAATGTCAATAATACCAGTCTCGACAATCATGTTCTCAAACTGCTGGATAGCCTCCTCGGTCACAGTGTTGTTGCGTGAGGGAGAAGTCTTGGCCATACCTTTGAGCGCCACGTTGTGCAAATGAGCTGTACGTACGGCATCCGGATAATGCAAATCCATCTGTGTGGCAACGGCAGCAAAGTTCTTGGCATCCTGACGGTCAGCCTGCGGATTGAACAGCATCTGGCCATTGATACTCAAAAACAGAGCATAATAGGCACAGGGCGAGCTGGGATCAGGGAGAATGTATTTGGTCATGAGATCTGACTTGAATACATCAACCATCTCACTCACCTGCTGCTGGAGTGCAGCGGGATCAGGATTGCGATACTGTGAGCTCACACGGCGCAAGTCCTGAAGCAGGCCTATCTGATCCATAACCAGGTCCTTGAGACGGGCCGAATTATCCGAACCCTCAACCATGTATGCTATCTGCATTACAGGCAGGCTGGCTTTAACGGTTACGGTCTCTGTGGAATCGATTGCCAGATTGACGACTTTGCCGTCTACACGAAGGCGATAAAAGTCAAAACAATCCTTGGGAGCGACGTGGTTGAAACAGAACTCTCCTTCACCTTCAAGCTTAACGGAATCTATAACCTCAACCCTGTCCAGACCCATATGGTCAAGATAGAGTGTCTTACCGTCAGCCTCGGCTATCTGACCATTCAAAGTAAACCTGTCAACTTTGGGTTGACAGGCTACTGTAAGTATGGCCAGAACGGCTATTACGAGATTACTGCGCTTCATTGTTCTCAGTATTCTCCTTCTGGTCGTTACGACGGTTGTCATGATGATGACGCGGGCCACGGTCCTGACGGGGACCACGATCCTGGCGCTCACCGCGATCCTGACGGGGCTGGCGTGCGGGACGCTCCTCATAACCTTCGGGCTTCTCTATGAGAGCACGACGTGACAGTTTGAACTTACCGGTCTTGGGATCGATGTCAATCAGCTTGACCTGAATCTTGTCACCCTCCTTGATACCGGTCTCCTCGATGGTCTCGTAGCGCTTCCAGTCAATCTCACTGATATGCAGCAGACCGTCCTTGCCGGGCAGGAACTCTACGAACAGACCGTAAGGCATTACTGAGCGTACGGTTCCCTCATAGGTCTCACCTACCTCAGGAATAGCTACGATAGCGCGGATCTTGGCAAGAGCAGCCTCGATGCTGTCACGGTTAGAAGCGGCAACTTCAATCTTGCCTACGCCGTCAACCTCATCAATGCTGATGCTTGCACCGGTCTCCTCCTGCATGCCCTGAATGATCTTTCCGCCCGGGCCAATGACTGCACCGATAAACTCCTTAGGAATGGTAAGGGTCTCAATGCGGGGAGCATGGGGCTTAAGATCTGCGCGAGGCTCAGGAATGGTCTCGGTAATCTTGCTCAGGATATATTCACGTCCGGCCTTGGCCTGAGCCAGAGCCTTCTCAAGAATCTCATATGACAGACCGTCGCACTTGATATCCATCTGTGTAGCGGTAAGTCCCTTTACGGTACCGGTGGTCTTGAAGTCCATATCACCCAGATGATCCTCATCACCAAGGATATCTGACAGTACAGCGTACTTGTCCTCGCCCGGGTTCTTGATAAGACCCATTGCGATACCTGATACAGGGTTCTTGATCTTTACGCCGGCATCCATCAGAGCCAGTGTACCTGCGCACACAGTAGCCATTGATGAAGAACCGTTTGACTCAAGTATATCTGATACTACGCGAACGCAGTAGGGGTAATCCTCAGGAATCTGTCCCTTGAGTGCACGCCATGCCAGATGGCCGTGACCTATCTCACGACGACCCAGACTACGCTGTGCCTTAGCCTCACCTGTGCAGAACGGCGGGAAGTTGTAGTGGAGCAGGAAACGCTCGTCGTGCTGATCCAGCACGTCATCCACCATCTTCTCATCATCCTTGGTACCCAGAGTTACAGAGCAGAGAGCCTGTGTCTCACCACGGGTGAATATTGATGATCCGTGAGGTCCGGGCAGGTAACCAACCTCGCACCAGATGGGACGGATATCGGTGGTCTTACGACCATCCAGACGCTTGCCCTCATCGAGCACGCAGCGACGCATTGCATCGCGCTCTACGTCGTGGTAGTAACGGTCTATAAGAGCATCCTTCTCGGCCAGCTCATCCTCAGTCAGCTCGGGATGTGCTGCATGATATGACTCCTTGAACTCGTCACGTACAGCCTCAAAGTTGGCCTCACGTGAATGCTTATCTGTGTTGCCCTCGGCTGCCAGGTTGTATGACTTCTGGTAGCAGGCATCCTTAACGGCCTGACGCAGATTCTCGTCGTTGACCTCGTGGCAGTACTCGCGCTTAACGGTCTTGCCTACCTCCTCGGTCAGCTCCATCTGGATCTTGCAGTGCTTCCTGATCTCATCATGAGCGGCCTTCATGGCACCCAGCAGGTCAGACTCGGAAACCTCCTTCATCTCACCCTCAACCATCATGATGTTGTCATAGGTTGCGGCAACCATTACATCCATATCGGCCTCCTCAAGCTGCTTGAATGTGGGGTCAATCACGTACTCACCATTTATACGGGCTACGCGGACCTCGGATATCGGACCCTGGAAAGGTATATCCGATACAGCCAATGCTGCTGATGCTGCCAGACCGGCAAGTGCATCAGGCATCTGCTCTCCGTCAGCGGAGAACAGTATGATGTTTACAAAAACTTCAGCGTGGTAATTGTCCGGAAACAAAGGACGCAATGCACGGTCTACAAGACGGCATGTAAGAATCTCATAATCAGAGGGACGGCCCTCACGTTTGGTAAAACCGCCGGGATAACGTCCAATTGACGCATACTTTTCTCTGTACTCTACCTGCAGCGGCATGAAATCAGTTCCGGGAACTGCATCTTTGGCGGCACATACAGTGGCCAGGAGCATTGTTTTGCCACATGTCAGCATCACGGCTCCATCGGCTTGCTTTGCCAGTTTCCCGGTCTCCAGTTTGATGGTTCTTCCATCAGGGAGCTGGAACTCTTTTGTTACAATTTTCATCTCTAAAATGTTATAAAACCTCTAATAAAAAATAATCCTCTTGGATAAATTGTGCCAAATGTAGTAAAAAATATGGTTCGCGCGGCACGTGAACCATATATTTAACGTTGACAACTTACTGAAAGTTCAAGATTTGCGGTTTGTACGCAGTAAAGAATCCAACCAGACGGCTACGGCAGTGACAGGTGCTGTCAGATCTTTTCCTTTGCGGAGCATAGCGTTGAACAGCCAGCCTATGAATGCCGCACCCAAGTGCACGGCATCGGTTGCGGGATTGACATTGGGCAGCATCGCTGCATCAATGATTGCAAGCGCAATCACAATGTACTTGATCTTGACCGGGCCGATGAGCGGTATGGGTTCAGTGCTGTTCGGGGCACGGAATGCGAGTGCGGTACAGAACGCCAGTATGCAAGCCGAGCAAAGCGGGATGCTGCCGGTCCAATCCTTGAGCTGCAACGAAGGAAACAGCATGAAAAGACCGGTGAAAACGATCATTCCTGCAATGCCGCCCAGTATATAAAGTCCTCTCAGATTGTTTGATGTGAAGAATCTCAGAAAGACGTTTCCAAGCCAATAGAGAGTAATCATATTGAATATCAGATGCCACAATCCCCAACTTGCAAAAAGCGATGTGATCACGCTCCAGGGTCTGAAGGCTATCAGATACGGACTCCACGGATAGTTGCAAGCTATGAATGCAAACTTATCGTCACCGAATGAGAACAGTGTGAAATTGATATCAAGCAGCAGCAGGATTACAAATACCGCGCAGTTGATAAGCACCAGGCGGGTTACGATATCGCCTGTGCGGAATTTCAACTTTAATTCATCAATCAGTCCCATTACCAGGTGAATTTAATATGATTGTCCTTACGCTCCTTGTGTTTCCAGTAGAGAATCAGCAGGAATCCTGCCAGCATTCCTCCCAGATGAGCAAAATGGGCTACGTTATCGGCAGCGCTGTTGCGTAAGCCCAGCACCAGCTCCAGAACCACGTATCCCACTACCAGCCACTTGGCCTTAACAGGAAATGGGACAGGGAATAATACGACTATCCTGTTTTCGGGATATGTCATTCCGTAACCCAAAAGGATTCCGTAAACCGCTCCCGATGCACCGACTGTTAGAATACGGTCCAGATACTGCATCATGGGAATGGTAACTCCGCCACCCATTGCCACCACTTCATAGTTGGCGTATACCAGTTCATAGTGAACAAACTGACAGAGCTCCTGCATCAGTCCTGCACCTATACCGCAAACCAGATAGAACAAAAGGTACTTCCTGGGTCCCCACTCAACCTCCATCACCCGACCGAACATCCAGACGGCGAACATATTGAAGAATATATGCTGGAAACCGTCATGCAGGAACATATAGGTTACAAGTTGCCATATCTTAAAACTTGGAGCCAGGAAGAAATGAAGGCCGAACAGTTTGTGGAGGTCAATTCCGTATTTGCCCAGCGCCATTGTGCCCATCCAGCAAAGCACGTTGATGATGAGAAGATTCTTGGTTACAGGCGGTAGTTTATTCATGCTCTATTCAGAAACTATGTTATGAGCCGCAAAAGTAGCCATTTTTTCAGTAACTTTGCGGTCCATAATCCGATAATATGAAAATAGAGACTTTGGTAGCTGAAAAGACCGTTCAAGCCATTAAGGCACTTTACGGTCAGGAGATAGAGGCCGCATCGGTCCAGGTACAGAAGACCAAGAAAGAGTTTGAAGGTCATCTGACCATAGTTGTGTTCCCCTATTTGAAAATGTCACATAAGGGACCCGAGCAGACCGCCGGCGAGATTGGTGTATGGCTGATGGAGAATGTAGACGAGATCAGTTCATATAACGTAATCAAGGGGTTCCTGAACCTGGTTATCTCCACGTCAGCATGGGTTGAGATGCTCAACGGTATCAATGAAGACCCGCAGTTCGGACTGCGCAAGGCTACTCCTGACTCGCAGCTCGTGATGATTGAGTATTCAAGCCCCAATACTAACAAGCCGCTTCATCTTGGCCACGTGCGCAACAACCTGCTTGGCGGAGCGCTCTCAAATGTCATGGCTGCCAACGGCTACAAGGTAGTCAAAACCAACATAGTCAACGACCGCGGCATACATATCTGCAAATCAATGCTTGCCTGGCTCAAGTGGGGCAACGGTGCTACACCCGAATCCACCGGTAAAAAGGGCGATCATCTTATCGGAGATTATTACGTTGAGTTTGATAAGCATTTCCGTGCCGAGGTAAAGAGCCTGCTGCCTGCAAATTATGCGGAACTTGATGAGAAAGCACAGGAGGAAGCCAGGGCAAAGGCAGAGAAGGAATCTCCCCTGATGCAGGAGGCACATGCCATGCTTGTCAAGTGGGAGGCCGGCGATCCCGAGGTACGTGCTCTTTGGGAGCGTATGAACAGTTGGGTGTATGCCGGATTTGACGAGACCTACAAGCGTCTTGGCGTTAGCTTTGACAAGATATACTACGAGTCACAGACCTATCTGGAAGGAAAGAAAACCGTGATGGAAGGTCTAGAGAAAGGTCTGTTCTTCCGAAAGGAGGACGGTTCCGTATGGGCTGACCTTGCAGAAAACGGTCTGGACCAGAAACTGCTGCTGCGCAGCGACGGTACATCGGTCTATATGACTCAGGACATAGGTACGGCACAACTCCGTTTCAAAGATTATCCTATTGACCGAATGATTTACGTGGTCGGCAACGAGCAGAACTATCATTTCCAGGTTCTCTCGATTCTGCTTGACCGTCTGGGATTCAAGTGGGGCAAGGACCTGGTTCACTTCTCATACGGAATGGTTGAACTGCCCGAAGGCAAGATGAAGAGCCGCGAGGGCACGGTAGTTGATGCCGATGACCTGATGGATGAGATGATTGAGACCGCACGCGCCACATCGGCCGAACTGGGCAAGCTGGACGACCTGACAAAAGAGGAGCAGGACGAAATCATGCGTATCGTCGGCATGGGAGCGCTCAAGTACTTCATATTAAAGGTCGATGCACGTAAGAACATGACCTTCAATCCTAAGGAATCAATCGATTTCAACGGCAATACCGGCCCGTTCATCCAGTATACGTACGCCCGCATCCGTTCAATCATGCGTAAGGCAGCCGAAGAGGGCATAAAGTTGGAAAGCAAGCTTTACACCGATGAAAACGCCCAGATCTCAGAGAAAGAGATTGGACTCATCCAGTTGCTCAACGGATTCCAGGATGTTGTGCGCCAGGCTGCCGATGACTATAATCCTTCAGTTATTGCCAACTACTGCTACGATCTGGCCAAGGAGTTCAATCAGTTCTATCACGATTTCAGCATAATGCATGAGCCCAGCCGTGACCTCAAGATGTTCCGTCTGGTTCTGGCACAGAACGTAGGCAAGATCATCAAGCTTGGAATGGGTCTTTTGGGCATCGAAGTCCCCGAAAGGATGTAATTCTCAATAGGTTGAATCCAAACTAGGAGTCCGAAGGACGCGACCGGAGGGAGCTAAGCGACTAAAAGGAGCGCTTTTGCGGAGCAAAATAAAAAAGAAATTGTATTTTTGGGACATGTCACAAAAATTCTACGTTGTTTGGATAGGTCTTAATCCGGGGGTTTATGACTCCTGGGAGCAGTGCAAACAGCAGGTAGAAGGCTGGAAAGGTGCCGTATACAAAAGTTTCGATACAAGGGAGGAAGCCGAGGAGGCCATCAACCTGCCTCCCGAGAATTTCATAGAGAAAAAGACTCCTGACCATAAGGGCGGTCGCAAGAAGAAAGAAAAAACCATTCCACCGGAGGTTATCCGTCAGGCTCTGGCCGTAGATGCCGCTTGCAGCGGCAATCCCGGACAGATGGAGTACCGTGCTGTCTATCTTGGTGACATGGAGGAGAAATTCCACTTTGGACCCATTCTGGGAACCAATAACATAGGAGAATTCCTGGCTATCGTTCATGCACTTGCACTATATAAGAGCCGCGGTCTGGACTGGCCGCTTTACAGCGACTCCCGCAATGCAATTGACTGGGTGCAGAAGAAACAGTGCCGTACCAAACTGGAACGCACCCCTGATACCGAGGCTGTATTCCAACGCATAGAGAGTGCCGAGCGTTGGCTCAGAGAGAACACCTATCGCAATCAGATCATCAAGTGGGATACAAAGAAGTGGGGAGAGATTCCCGCTGATTTTGGCAGGAAGTAGCCGTTATTGCCCGGTAGCGTGGGACCGCGCAATTACAGGATGATTGGCAAGCCATTTCTGATACCCCTCCCAGTTGCGTTTCCAACGGTTATGTGTCCAAAGCCACAATTCGGGACACTCCCTGATATTATCCTCAAGCAGGCGCATGTAACGCTCGGTTACCGTAAATTCAGGCAGTTCGGCTGTATGTTCAAACATAGGCTGGATGTCACAGATGTAATGTCCGCGACGAGGACGGGTTACATGGATATACCATACATATGTATCCATCTTTCTTGACAGACGCTCAGCTCCGCTGAATACAGGAGTCTTACGGTTCATGAACTGAGTCCAGTAGTGGACATTCCACCAAAGCGGAACCTGATCGGCAATCATTCCGATCATGTATTTTTTTCCATCTGTCCTATACTCCAGCAGACGACGCAGGACATTCTCCATCGGGATACTCTCAGTTCCGAACTTGCTGCGCAACTTGAGCATGAACTGCTCCATGACAGGATTCTCCAACTTATGATAGACCTGACAGCCCACTAACTTATCCACATCCTCAAAATGGTACATCAGCGACGGAATCCATTCCCAGTTGCCCATATGACCTATGTAACAGATATGTGAACGCCCATTGAGAGTCTCCTGCACCATTGATTCATGTCCGGTAAACACCATATGGCGTTGAACCCAACGCCGTCCTGCCGAAACAGTCTTAAGACTCTCCATGATCTGGCACAGGAACTGATAGTAAAAACAGCGCTCCGTACTGCGGAGCCACTTACGGTCTTTCTCCGGGAAAGAGAGTTCAAGATTCTTGCGTACAATCTTCTTGCGGTATCTTAAAGGCGGGCAAATAAACATTATGAACCAGACTATATCTGATATCAGATACAAGACAGGCAGCGGCAGCAGTGACAACACCCAGACGATACAATAGAGGAGATTTGCTGTTATCTTGCTCATAATCAAAACGTGTAATCGAATCTGGCCCCCACCACGAATGAGCGCCATACCTTATCGTAATAATCCAAACCACCGTGAACCGAAAAACTCGAGAACGCCGATGTACGCACTGTCATACCGATATTCCCATAACAATGCATCCCCGACGGAATCTCCCATTCCAACGGCTGATTCTGTGAATCCAGGAAACTATAACTGTTACCTCCGGGCGAATAGCCTGCGATGGCCTGCCCGTTAAGGGTAATCCTGTAAATGACTGGAATATCAATGTCAAACCCGGCACCGCATGTGAACACATCGGCCACGCTACCCTGATCAGGCAGATATATGTCATCGGCACCGGTCCATTTCATCTGAGTGACTCCGGCGCGAACGGTAGGACCTATATACCAAGGCATCCATGTGGCATCAATTCCTATCGAACAGGCCGGTCTGGCATCAGGATTCCCGTATCCACCTGACGTAAACACATCTGAGCCAATGCTGTAATCAGAATAAAGACCGAATTTCCATTGCGGCATATCCTGGATGTCCGGAACCATGACGGCACGTCTCAGACCTTGCTCTCCGAACAGGATATCGGTAAGCTCATATGCGAGTTCAGTGGAGAAAATGCCGATTGCGGCACCACCCAACACATCCGAGCACCAATGTCTGTTGGCTATCGTACGGAAAATACCGGTCGTTGCGGCAATTCCGTATCCGCCCACGCTTATCCAGGGGCTCACGGTCTCCCCATACTCCTTATGAAGCATCTGGGCACACATGAACGCCGTTGCGGTGTGACCCGAAGGATATGAATTATTCGCTCTGCCGTCCGGGCGTTCCCTCCTGATCGTGTATTTGACAGCATTGGTAATTCCAGCCTGAATCACGATTGAAGCGCCATCAGCGGTTATCATACGAGGCCAGTCGCTGCGTCCTTCAACTCCCGCCAGTTTCAGCACGTACAGTATAGCAGCCGGTGAATACTGAAGAATGTTTACTGATTCCAGCGCCGGTGACTTGATGCCGCCCAGTTTGACGATACGCTTGTCAAGATAGTTGTCATCGTAAAGTATACTGGTGGCAAGAAAAACCATAGGAAGCAGCGAGCGTTGCGTGAAAGATTCCGGCTTGAACGCAATACTTGTGGAATCCTGTCCTAAGGACCAGTTAAGCGCATAGTCTATCTGATTAAGCGGCTTATACGGCTTAAACGGATTGATTGCGGCATAGGCTCCTGCCACAGGCAGCAACAAAAAGGATGATATAAGCAGGAGTTTCTTCATTTATGTAACGACTTGAAAGCACCTATCCTGTACTTTAACGTAATGAGTTGCTGGTTATGTATGGGAGTATCGGGTGTGAAATGAAGGTTCCAGCGGAATCCCAGCAGCACGTTCCTGTCATTTATGAATATGATACCGAGCTCAGTCTTGTTGTAGAATGAGTGGTTGTAGAAAGGATCGCTGCGATGGAACTTGAGACCGGCTTCCGGATCATTCAGGTATGGTTGCTGGGGTGCTCCCGCAAAAACGGTGCTCTTGATGTCAAATCTTTTCCATCCCACCTGAATGTCACCGAGGAATCCCATGGGAGTATACCAGAAGTCAGTGGCGCGGCAGTGAACCATTGAATACAACAAACCGGCATTGGCTTTCAGTTTAAAATCTGTTTCTCCTCCTTTTGAGATATCAAATGACAGATGCGGATTGAACTGGAACTTCTCGTACAGAGCATGGTTGTGTTCCATGGTGTTGGCAAAATGGGTCATGGCCACGAACCAGCCACCTCCAAACATACCGTTGCCTATGAATCCGTCCCAGACTATACGGAACGCCTCGCGGTTGGTATAAGACTGGCGGCTGAACCAATTGCAGTAAATCTCGGTCTGGAGGAGCGAACCGTGGTACTGGATGACCGTTCCGCCTATGGTCGGATCAAAAAAAGCGATGGAATCATATAGAAAAGCATCGGGAAGCTGACGCTGGAGCTCGCTGCGTGGAATAGCACCAAATAAAGTATTCCACGAACGGGAGCGATATTTGTAGTATAGAATCAAATCCGGTTCGATGCAGTCGTTGCTCCCGAATTCCCATACCTTTGATACACCCAAGGAAAATTCATGCGGACCTTGATTAAGACCGATTTTAGGCATGAGACGCATTCCGTAAATGGTCTGAGGCAGCATGTCGCCCTTGAATTCACGGTTGTCAAAAAGACCGTCAAAAGCAATCTCCCCATATAATTCCTGTCCGTGAATGTTAACACACATCACAGACAGTGCAATTGCTGCTATTATTCCGGCCGGTCTTTTCATCGGGTGTAAAAAACTTATCAACAGATTGGGCAAAGTTACCTATTTATAACACATGTTCAGTTTATTAGGACATATAAAATTTGTAACTTCGCCCATCAAATCAATGATTTCACTCAATGAAGGAGCTTTTTTCATTCCTGAAACGTTTTGTACGTCCATATCGCCGCAATCTTATCGGAAGTGTGACGTATAATCTCCTGTCTGCAATACTGAATGTATTCTCATTCGCGCTCATTGTTCCCATACTCAGAATCCTCTTCAAGATAAGCACCGAGACTTATGAATATACTCCCTTCTCGGAGGCAGATGGTCTGAAAGGCTTCTTCAGTCTGGTAAAGGACAACTTCTTCTACAAAGTCACAGATTTCATCAACCAATATGGTGAATCCAAGACGCTCCTCATATTGGGCCTTGTGCTTATTGTGATGACATTCTTCAAGACCGCCTGCTATTTTGGCGCAGCAGCCGTAATGGTCCCGTTGCGTAACGGTGTGGTCCGCGATATCAGGATACAGATTTACGACAAAATACTTAGCCTTCCCATGGGCTTCTTCAGCAAGGAGCGCAAGGGTGACATCATTACCCGCATGAGCGGTGACGTCTCTGAAATTGAGAACTCCATTGCACAGTCACTGGATATGCTCATCAAGAACCCCATTCTGATTCTGGTCTACCTGGGTACTCTTATCGCAATCAGTTGGCAACTTACCATTTTCACCCTGGTAATAGGTCCGCTCATCATATGGGTAATGGGACAGATAGGACGTAAACTCAAGGCCAAATCCCTTGTCGTACAGTCTTTCTGGAGCGAGACCATGTCTGAGCTGGAAGAGACGCTTGGGGGCCTGCGTGTAATCAAGGCATTCCTTGCCGAGGATAAGATGTCCAGGAGATTTGCCGGCAGCAGCGAGCAGCTCCGCAAGGCATCAAACAAGGTTCATCTGCGCCAGGCACTAGCTCATCCTGTCAGCGAGTTCATGGGCACAGCACTTATCGTAGTAGTGCTTTGGTATGGCGGAACACTCATCCTCAATTCCGCACATGCGCCTATTGACGGCCCTACATTCATTTACTACCTTACAATACTTTACAGCGTCATAAACCCGATCAAGGATTTTTCAAAAGCCGGTTATGCAATACCCAAGGGTCTGGCATCGGTAGAGCGTATTGACAAGATACTGCTTGCCGAGAACAACATCAAGGATCCCCAAAAGCCCGTTGAACTTAAGGAACTCAAAGATGAGATTGAATACAAGGGAGTATCCTTCTCATACGAGGACGGCCGTGAAGTCCTTCACGATATCAATCTGACTATTCCACGTGGCAAGACCATTGCACTGGTCGGACAGTCAGGTTCTGGCAAATCCACCTTGGTTGACCTGTTGCCGCGCTTTTATAATGTTGTCAAAGGATCAATAACCATAGACGGAAAGGATATCCGCAACGTCTCACTCAGATCCCTGCGCAGCCTGATGGGTAATGTCAATCAGGAGGCCATCCTGTTCAACGACACCTTCTACAACAACATTACATTCGGCGTCAAGGACGCCACCCGTGATCAAGTGATTGCCGCCGCAAAGATTGCCAACGCGCACGACTTCATCATGGAGACAGAGAACGGCTATGACACCAACATAGGTGACCGCGGCTGTCTGCTCTCAGGCGGTCAGCGCCAGCGCATCAGCATTGCCCGCGCCATACTTAAGAACCCGCCCATCCTGATATTGGATGAAGCCACCAGCGCCCTTGACACAGAGTCTGAGCGTCTGGTACAGGAGGCTTTGGAGCGTCTTATGAAAGACCGCACCACCATTGCTATAGCCCACCGTCTTTCAACTATCAAGAACGCCGATGAAATCTGCGTTCTCCATGAAGGAAAGATTGTTGAACGCGGTACACATGAGCAGCTTATAGCCATGGACGGCTACTATAAACGTCTCAACGATATGCAGCAACTATAACAACTATACAAAATGGTAAAAATCGGAACACCGCTCACCAAAGTTGCCAAAAAGGCATTGCTTTGCGGCTCAGGAGAACTTGGAAAGGAAGTTGCAATCGAATTGCAGCGTTACGGAGTCGAGGTCGTAGCTCTCGACCGTTATGAGAATGCCCCTGCAATGCAGGTGGCTCACCGCAGCTATGTACTGTCAATGCTTGACGGTGCACGTCTGCGCGAGATTATCGAAAAGGAGAAACCGGATATGATCATTCCGGAGGTTGAGGCAATTGCTACCCCTGAGCTGGTCAAGCTCGAGAAGGAGGGTTACAATGTCATCCCAACCGCCAATGCCACATTCCTGACTATGAACCGCAAAGGCATACGCCAGTTGGCTCATGAGACACTCGGTCTGCCCACATCCAATTACCGTTTCGCAGCCACCCGTGAGGAGTTTGATGCTGCCATCAAGGAAATAGGCACCCCCTGCGTCGTTAAACCTATCATGAGTTCATCAGGTCACGGACAGAGCGTATGCAAGACTCCGGCCGATGCAGATAACTCATGGAAAATTGCACAGGAAGGCGGCCGTGCCGGAGGCGGCGAGGTTATCGTTGAGGGATTTGTAAAATTTGACTATGAGATCACACTGCTCACCGTACGTCACTGCGGCGGTACGACATTCCTGAACCCCATTGGCCATCATCAGGTTGACGGTGACTACCGTGAATCATGGCAGGCACAGCCCATGAGTGATAAGGCTCTTGCACAGGCACAGGATATTGCCAAGAAGATTACTGATGCCCTGGGCGGTTACGGTATCTTTGGCGTTGAGATGTTCGTGTGCGGTGACAACGTTCTGTTCAGTGAGGTTTCACCACGTCCGCATGATACCGGTATGGTTACAATGATCTCACAGGATCTGTCAGAGTTTGCACTGCATGCACGTGCCGTCCTCGGTCTGCCTATCCCCAAGATCAACTTCTTTGGCCCCAGCGCATCAAAGGCCATCGTTGTCGAGGGTGATACCAACATGATTGAGTTTGAGAATGTAGATGAGATACTTGCCGAACCGGATGTTCAGGTACGTTTCTTTGGCAAGCCGTTCATCAAGGGACACCGCCGCATGGGTGTTATTCTGGCCCGCGCCGAAAGTGTAGAGAAGGCTCTTGAGAAAGTCGAGCGCGCCTACGCAAAACTGAAGGTAAAGGTTTATTGATTCACAACCAATTCTTTGGTTGTCATATACTCAAGGTACTGTTGAATCAGTGCCTTGAGTTTTTTTGTCATCTCAGATTCAACTTCAGGCTGAGTACCTTTAAGATTCTGCTTTAGGGTGGGGTCTGACTTGTAGGCAAACAGTCCGGTTTCATTCTCGCCGTCAAACTGAAGGACATATTCTCCCTGATAATAGGAATACAGACCGTTCTGCAGATTAGCCGCCCATGTCAAGCTGTCGGGAGTATTGAAGAGGTTCTCACCAAAGCTAATGAATGGTCTGTCATAACCCAGATAGCCCAGGACAGACGGCATGATATCCGACTGTTGAACTATGGCATCACGCCTACCCTGAAGCGTATCGGCCGGGCAATAGAATATGACCGGAACTCTGAAGTTGCCATAGTCAGACTGGTAATCGGGATGCTCCGAGAGATTGGTATGGTCCGCCGTAAGAACAAACAGCGTATTATTGAACCAGGGTTGCCCTGAGGCCTTTTCAAAGAAAAGTCTCAAAGCATTGTCTGAATAACGGATTCCACGGTAAATAGGGAGATTTCCCTCACTTGGGTATATCTTCTGATAACGTTCAGGCACATTATAAGGGTGATGTGAAGAGGCTGTAAATGCCGATGCAAGGAAAGGCTCACGGAAAGAACCTAACATATCACACATATACTGCAGGAACTCTTCATCCCAAATAGCCCAATATCCGTCAAAAACACCATTACCTCCATACTCGGGTTTCTTTACGAAATCCTCCATCCCGAAGTAATCATTGTAACCTATCACCTTGGAGAAAGACTGGAAACCCATCGAGCCGTTGTCAGCCCCATGGAAGAAGGCCGAATAATAACCCTTGGTACCGAGTTCCTTGGCCAGACCTGTTATCTCCTTTGCCATTATGGTAGGAGTAAGGAACAGATGATCCTTAAGCATCGGGATGCCGGACAGCACTGACGGCATAGCGTCAATGCTCTTGCGTCCGTTAGCCAGAGATGTCTCGAATGTAAGTGAGTGACTTATCAGAGAATCGACAAAAGGAGTACAGTCATGTATTCCTTCAATTTCCGTATTCATAGCTCCAATATATTCTGATCCGAAACTCTCAAGTATCAGCACCACGACATTTATCGGACGGAATACAGCGGTGGAATCAGGATTAATTATTGGCGAATAAATCTTTTCAAGTTCCTCTTCAGGATAATACGCGGGCACTTTCATGTCCTCGTTGTCCAACGTCCTGATTACACAGAACGGAGTGTTAAGTATAGCTGCAGCCTGTGCCGGGGTCTTTACATACTGATAGGCGTTACTCATGGTTATCGGCCTGATATTATGGGCCAATCCACCGCGAATTCCTGCAACGACACAAACAGCCGTAAGCATCAGGCAACAGGTGCGTACAATATAATAAACA
Source organism: Bacteroidaceae bacterium (assembly GCA_024398635.1). GTDB lineage: Bacteria > Bacteroidota > Bacteroidia > Bacteroidales > Bacteroidaceae > Colenecus. Next base: position 24,142 of record JAKSIV010000015.1, read on the forward strand.
TATGTCTTGCGATATTCCAGGATAGCGGGAATCTTTATGAGCCTGCATAAGAGCCACACCATCACTATGAACAGCAAAACGAGATACCAGTTGTCAGCAAGGGATTTGAGTATTATGGACGTTATCTGTCCGCCGCCTTCACCGCTGAATTCTGACAAGACCTGAAGAGTGCTCCTGCAGCCTGTATAGGGAAAATAAACGGTATCGACTAGGTTCATCAAAACTCCGGCCGAAGCCAAGACTACCAATATGACCTTAGTGAGACGATAGTACCAGAGCTTTTCCTTGAAGTGGAACGGGAACATCATGAGAACCATATACAGACCACCTATGTACATGATCCCTGCGGTATCGAACACGAGAGAACCCTTGAGCATAGGCCAGACCATACCGGCCATATTGCCTTGGAAAGAACTCCAGTTATACCAGATGAAAACCGGGTGACATATCAGAAAGGCAACATAGACAATGACCAGATTCCTCATCATTGTCATGAAAGGAGTCCTTAATACCGGACTGGAACTATTGTCTGCCATTTCAACGGCTTATTTTGTATCTCTTCGCGAAATCAGCACTTACATAATTTGATGTGCTCATACAGGCCTCGGTGCCGAATTCTATCCCATATCCTATAAGTCGGCTCCAATCATCCTGACTCAGGTTGTCCAGATTCTCCTTACGGATGTTGTCCCTGACAAATCCGTAAAGGATACCTGCATTGAAATTATCACCTGCTCCGATAGTACTTACCGGAATAATGGGATGTGACCTGAAACTGTATTCCTTTCCGTCATCAATAACCAGAACCCCCTCCTTGCCACGTGTGCAGATAAAACGGGGGCAATACTCTGATATCTCATCATATATCCTGCCACAATCATCATGGCCGTAAACATTGATGAAATCCTCATGACTTCCACGGACAATGTCTGCAATAGCGAAATTCTCCTTAAATGTATCACGTAAGCTGTCAACCTCATGAGCGTGGTTGTCGCGGAAATTCAGGTCATAGTACAGGATGGCTCCCTGCTGCTTGGCATAATTCAGGAACGGTCTCACCTTGTCCTTAAGAACCGGGTTCAAAGCAAAGTATGCTCCAAAAGCAACGATGTCATTCTCTTGGATGAAAGGCATCTCAAAGTCAAGACAATTGTTGGGGTAGTCCTTGTAAAAACTGTAATGGGCATCATTATTCTCGTCCAGAAATGCCAGTGAGATGGCTGTTTTCTTGCCCTGATAGCAGGAAACGTAATCAGTGTTGATTCCGTTCTCCCGCATGAAATTCAATATATTCTGACCTACAAGGTCTGCACCTATCTCTGTTATGAAGGTACAGTCCAGACCGGTGCGACCAAGTGAAATCAACCCGTTGAAAACCGAACCGCCAGGTACAGCCGCTACCGGTTGGCCCTGACGGAACAGGATATCATAAATTGTTTCTCCTATACCGAATATCTTTCTCATAACAGTTTCTTGGAGCGCAATCCCAGATAACCTCCGTGGTGACGTTTGTTATAATCTTCGACGGTGAATCCTATCTTTTTCATTGTTTCAACCACAAGAGCATCGCCTATCACGTTCATGACGGTGGTGCTGGTGGTAGGTGCAAGCCCAAGTGCACAAACCTCATCGGGATGACCGGTACCAAGAACTATATCAGCCTGACGAGCCAGAGGGCTCTCGGTATTTCCGGTAAGTACGATGAACTTCAAAGTGGGATCAAGCGTCAGGCTCAACTCCATAAGTTCAAGAACCTCTCTTGTCTTACCCGAATTGGAAACCAGAAGAAACAGGTCGTTTTTCTGGAGAACGCCCAGATCGCCATGCTGAGCCTCACTGGGATGCAGGAATATAGACGGAGTACCGGTGGAACTGAAAGTGGTGGCTATGTTCATAGCGATCTGACCGGCCTTTCCCATTCCGCTTGTAATCAGTTTTCCTTTAAGTTCATGCACATGGTGAACTATCAGATTCACCGCTTTTTCGTACTCGTCGCCTATGGGTATGTTCAGAATAGCCTGTGCCTCCCTTGCGACGATGTCCTTAATTGATTCCATCATTGCTCTGATCCAATGAAGATTCCTTTATTGAACTGCAAATATACAAATTATTCAGTAATTATTAAAAAGGGATTTTTCATTCCAACCTGATCGAAAAACTCAGTCTGTGACTCTCTTTTGCAGACGGAATGTACTGAGGCTCCGTACGGGCTCCCCATGCATCGTTTCCACCCACGCCTATAATCTCCTTGTCGATGTTGATGTTCAGGTAATCCCGAACGAACAGTTCATATCCGTGACGTGCAGCCTCCAGGTCCTCCTCGGAGTATTTCCAGACCCTGACATTCAATCCGTTTCCTAAACCATCCCCATCAAATAATTTTAATTTCGGCATACCGGAATCCGTACTGCTCAATGAGAATTTGTCCACACCTACACGGTTGGAGTTATCCTGCGGAAAAACATAATCCGTCATATAATCGCTGACCGTCATGGAATAACTTCCGTACAGCGCGCCGTTCCTACGATCCGGATAGCTCTCCCAAGGGCCGTATCCCATCCATTCTATGTCTTCGTATTCTTTGGGTACTCTCAATCTTACGCCGAACTTTGGCAGGGATTCAACTATGACACTGTCCGGAATGTAATCCATTACGACACGGACTTCAGACTTTGAATCCAGATCCAGGAAATAAGTCATTTTCAGGGTAGCACGTATCGGGAGGGTATATGTATATTTGGAGATTAATATACCTTGCTTCTTACGGTTACCCTTGTACAATGAAAACTCACTTGACTGCAGTTTGCGGTTCGATGCGACAGTACGCCATACTCCCATGCTCCTCTCGTAGTCATTGCGCATCTGGTTATCATTGGCAGGCTTCCAGAAATAGGGTTCCAATGGTTCGACCAGAATCTCCCTGTCCTGATATTTCCAACTTACAAGCGTACCCAAACTGTCAAAAGAGTAGCCACTGTTCTCAAGATATTTCATCGCTTTCGCAGGCTTGATTTTTTCTGAAAGCTCTTCAGTGATTGAATTTTCGTCTAAATAAGAGTTCTCAACGTAAGAATTAGAAGAAACAAACTGCTCATAGGCCACAATAAGATCCTGGTCTGCCCACAATCCGGGATGAGACAGCGAAGCCATTACGGTCAAGGCTCTTTCCGGAATATCAGTTTTATGTTCAGGGATAGTCAAAATGCCGTTTTCATCGGGTTTAGAAAGCGATACCACACCCGATTCTCCGTTTTTGACATCAAAGAACCTGGCACTGTAATCATACTCATCAAGAGATGTAAACCAGTCTCTGTTGATTACTTTTACATGATTATCATCAATCTTTTCAAAATGAAGGGGCTGATATACGTGCTTGACCTCATAATAGTGCGGATGCGGTGTGCGGTCAGGTGCCACAAGGCCGTTGATTACAAAATTTCCGTCATTAGGCATATCACCGAAGTCTCCTCCGTATGCCCAGAACTCACCCTCTTCAAGAGCCAATCCACTCCCTTTATAACTAAGCTTTGAGCCGAATATTGGTTTGGCAATTCCCTGGTCCACAAAGTCCCAGATAGCAGCTCCGGCTATACTGGGATCGGCATAAATGATATCCCAGTACTCAGTCAGGTTACCGCCCGAATTACCCATCATATGAGCGTACTCACGCATCATAAACGGACGGTCGGTAACCCTCTCGGCAGCTTGTTTGAAACGGGCCGGAGTGAGGTAACTGTTATCATAGATGTCCGAAACAGACATATCACTGTCACAGAAAATAAGGCGAGTAGAATCATTCTCCTCAACCTTGTTGCGCATGGCACGCATATTAGGTCCCGATCCTCCCTCATTACCCAGCGACCAGAAGAGTATGGAAGGATGGTTAAAATCCCTTTTCACCAATGATTCCGCCCTGTCAACGTGTGCTTTTGTCCACTGCGGATCACTGCCCATCTGACGGTTACGGATTCCGAATCCATGTGTCTCCTGATTGGCTTCATCCATAACATAGAGTCCGTAGCGGTCACAAAACTCATAAAGAATCGGTGAATCGGGGTAATGTGACGTGCGGAGCATGTTGATATTGGCCTGTTTCATCAATTTGATGTCAAGCTCTGTTGTCTCGGGATCCACATAATGACCGGTACGCGGATGATGGTCATGACGGTTCACACCACGCAGTTTGACAGGCTTGTCATTTATATACATAACCTCGCCACGGTTCTCAATACGCCGTACACCCGTATTCTGGACAAAACTCTCAATCACGTTTCCCTTTGAATCAAGCAGTTCTATCAGGCATTCGTAAAGATTGGGTTTCTCGGCCGACCAAACCAGCGGATGTTCCAGAACGCCGGCCATATTCAAGGTTACCGTATCACCGGATCGGATAGACTTGCTTGTACCTGACAGGACCTGTTTAATTTTGTTTCCATCGGCGTTTTTACCCGAAAGACTGACCCTCACAGCCAGGGACTCGGATTTCTTTGCCGATGCATTGACCACTTGTACCCGGGTATTCATGTCTGCACTACCGAAATCTGACGATGGAATGAGTGATATCCTGTAATCTGAGATATGCTGCAACGGGCGTTTCCACAGCTTGACCGGGCGGAATATTCCGCTCAGACGCCAGAAATCCTGATCCTCCAGGTATGATCCGTCACTCCAGCGGTATACCTCAACCGCCAGACGGTTAGTGCCCTCCTTGAGGTACGGAGTCACGTCAAATTCGGCCGGCGACATACTGTTCTGGCTGTATCCCACCTTCTGTCCGTTTACCCATACATAGAATGCCGTGGCGACTGCCTCAAACTCAAGAATCCAGTTATGAGATTTTATATCGGCTGCATCATATTCGGTCACGTAACTGCCCACCGGATTGCGGGCTCCGAATGCAGTCCAGCTACGGTCAGGAGTGCCGGTTACCTTGGGCGGTTCACGACGGAAAGGATACCTGGAATTGGTATAGATGGGAGTACCGAATCCCTGCATCTGCCAGTCACAGGGTACATTTATGTCATCCCAGCCGCTTACGTCATAACCGGTCTCAAAGAAATCGGCCGGACGGCTTTCGGGATCGGGTGACCATCGGAACTTCCAGGTTCCGTCCAGATATGTGATCTGAGGGTTGGTCTTATGGGTTGACGGATTGCCCAACGTTACGTGATATGGGAGTTTGTTTATGCCTATTACATCCGGGTTCTCCCAGTCCGGAAGGCTCTGTGCTGCGGCAAAAACAGGCACTAAGAGCAACAAAGGTGATAGAACTATTCTCATAATGTCACAAAGATATCTCTTTTGGTTTGCGGACCAAAAAAAATCTCTATATTTGCACCCTTGAAATTTTACGCACACGTGCACAAAATTAATAACACAATAAAACAGTATGCAAAACAAAGGATTCGTAAAGATTTTTGCGATAGCACTGACAGTGGTTTGTCTGTTCTATCTCTCCTTTACATTCAAGACCCGCAGCATTGAGAACAAAGCTGCCCAGAGCCAGGATGAACAGGCCTATCTTGACTCTGTAATGAACAAAAAGGTCTGGCTGGGTATCTATTCATACAAAGAGTGCCGTGAGCTGCAGATCGGTCTTGGTCTGGATCTTAAGGGCGGTATGAACGTCATTCTGGAGGTTTCGATACCCGATGTAGTCAATGCACTTGCAGCCAACAGTCAGGATCCCGTATTCACCGAGACTCTGGCAGCTGCCAAGAAACGCTCTATCAGCAGTCAGGACAACTTTGTAGACATCTTCGCTCAGGAGTATGCCAGAATTGCCGGTCCCGATGCCAAGCTGAGCGCATTCTTTGCAACATCAAACCTCAAGGAGAAAATCAATTCACAGACTTCAAATGAAGAGATCATATCAGTACTAAAAGAGGAGGTAAATGCCGCTGTAGGCAACTCATTCAACGTACTGCGTACCCGTATCGACCGTTTCGGTGTGGCTCAGCCCAACATCCAGGAACTGGCCGGCAAGCAGGGCCGTATCATGGTTGAGCTCCCTGGCATCAAGGAGCCCGAGCGTGTACGTAAGCTCCTCCAGGGTTCTGCAAACCTGGAATTCTGGGAGACCTATAAGGTTTCTGAGATTTCGGACGTACTGACCCGTATCGATGCCCGTCTGGCACAGAAGTATGCCGACGAGAATCCCGACGAGGTAGAAGAGACCACCGCTCAGCAGGAGACAGCTCAGAAAGCCGAGGATGACCTGGCCGGACAGCTTCTCGAAACTTCAGATGACGAAAGTCAGAAGGCTACAGCTGCACAGCGTGAGGCTCTGCGCAAGAGCAATCCTCTTCTTTCTCGTCTTAATCCTTATCCGTACGGAGACAGCTGGGTAGCCGGTTTGGCTCACTATTCAGATACAGCCGAAGTCAACCGTATGCTCGCCAGCGCCGATGCCAAGGCTATCATTCCGCGTGACCTCAAGTTCATGTGGGGTGTATCACCTATGGACGGAACTGACTCATACTACGAGCTCTACTGCATCAAGAGTGACAACAAGAACGGTCAGGCAGACCTCAACGGTGATGTCATCACTGACTCAAAGGCTGATTTTGACCAGCATGGAAGACCCTGCGTAAGCATGGTCATGAACACCGAGGGTGCACGTAAGTGGGCCTCAATCACCAAGCAGAATGTCGGACGCGGTATCGCTATCGTACTTGACGGTTATGTATACAGCGCACCTAACGTAAACGGTGAGATCGCCGGCGGACGTTCAGAGATTACCGGTAACTTTACCGTTGAGCAGACTCAGGACCTTGCCAACGTACTCAAATCAGGTAAGATGCCCGCTCCCGCCAGAATCGTTCAGGAGGATATCGTAGGTCCTTCACTCGGTCAGGAGTCAATCCAGAAGGGATTTACCTCATTCATCATCGCATTCATCATCCTGATGATATACATGTGCATCATCTACGGATTCATTCCGGGTATGGTGGCCAACGGAGCCCTGTTGCTCAACTTCTTCTTCACTCTGGGTATCCTTACCTCATTCCAGGCTGCCTTGACAATGTCCGGTATCGCCGGTATCGTACTCACCCTGGGTATGGCTGTGGATGCCAACGTGCTTATCTATGAGCGCACCAAGGAGGAACTTAAGAGCGGCAAGAGCGTTCAGTCTGCATTGACAGACGGTTACAAGAACGCCTTCTCGGCTATCTTCGACTCCAACTTCACATCAATCATAACAGGTATCATCCTGTTCAACTTCGGTACAGGTCCTATCCGCGGATTTGCCACAACGCTTATCATCGGTATCATCTGCTCATTCTTTACCGCTGTGTTCCTGACACGTATCGTTTACGAGCACTTCCTTGGTAAGGGAAAGCTCCAGAACCTGACCTTCACCACCAAGTTCTCAAAGAACCTGATGCAGAACACTGCAGTCAAGTTCATGGAGGCAGCAAAGAAGTCATTCGTAATCTTCGGTGCCGCTGCTGTCATCTGCATTGCATTCCTTGCAACCCGCGGACTCAGCAAGAGTATCGACTTTACCGGCGGCCGTAACTTCGTAGTTCAGTTTGAGGAGCCGGTAGAGCCCGAGGAGGTTCGCGCTATCCTTCAGGATGTGATTACCGAGGACAACGTCCAGGCTATCGCTCTGGGTACCGATCACAAGACCATCCGTATCTCTACCAACTACCGTATTGACGAGGAGTCCGAGAACATCGATTCAGAGATTGAGGAGTTCCTCTTCACTTCTCTCAAGGCAGCCGGCAAGCTCAGCCCCAATCTGACACTGGCTACATTCATCGATCGTGAGAACCGTGACGGCGGATCTATCATCAGTTCACAGAAGGTTGGTCCTTCAATTGCCGAGGATATCACACGCGGTGCTATCATCTCCGTAATCCTGGCTCTGATCGCCATCTTCCTGTACATCCTGATCCGTTTCCGCAACGTGGCTTACTCAGTAGGTGCCATCTTCGCCCTCTGCTTCGATACCCTTATTATTATAGGTATGTACTCAATCTGCTGGGGTTGGATGCCGTTCTCACTTGAGATCGACCAGACATTCATCGGCGCCGTGCTGACAGCTATCGGTTACTCAATCAACGATAAGGTGGTTATCTTTGACCGTATCCGTGAGTTTACCGGTCTCTACACCAAGCGTAACCGCAAGCAGTTGTTCAATGATGCCCTGAACACCACACTGGCCCGTACCATCAACACATCAGTAAGTACATTGATCGTGCTGTTGGCTATCTTCTTCCTGGGCGGTGACAGCATCCGCAGCTTTGCTTTCGCAATGATTCTGGGTGTTCTGTTCGGCACATGCTCATCACTGTTCGTAGCTGCTCCTACCGCTTATCTGGTTATGAAAAAGACCAAGAAAGAGAAAGAGGAGATTGCTACAGCAAAGGCATAAGGCATATATCCTTATTTAAATGGGGGTTCCCTACCGGGTTCCCCCATTTTTTTGTGAATAAATGTTTACGTATTAAGTATAATTCCGATATTTGTAACAACCAACTCTTAATGCAAAATGAGAAGAACGTTTTTAGCAATGGTCGTGTCGGTTGTTGTATCCCTGCCGGCATTTGCACAAAATGTCAATACAGATTCAATCAAGGCCGAGATGGACAAAATTGAAATCACCAATCCCGGTATGAAACAGGTGATTGAGAATTACAAGAAAGGCGTAATCAAAGGCGATCTTGAATCCATGAACTTGCTTGCACTGGAATGTATTTCGGGTAAGTATGTTACGCCTAACATGGAGATCGGTCTCAATCTGCTGGATGCCGCCGCAAAGAAAGACTATGTTGAGGCACAGTACAATCTGGGTAGTTACCTATTCGTTTTCTGGAAACGTCAGCCAACCAGCGACGGTTTATTCTCACAGGGAATAAAGTGGCTCAAGAAAGCCGTCAAGGGAGGTGATAACCGTGCCATCACCATGCTGGCCCGATTCTATTTCGAGTATGGCAGTTACAAGAAAGAACCCTCCTATATAGCCGGCGGAATACAGATGCTGGAGTCATACCCCAAGGTTACAGAAGTCAATCACAAAGACGAGCAGGTCCTTAACGCACAGGCATGGCTTGGAACCATGAATCTTGGCAAATGGCGTATGGAGAATGATACCCTTGCACTTCGTGACGCAAAGAAATGGTATCGCATTTTGCTCAAATCAAATCTTGAGTTCCCCAACTACTCCCAATACATTGATTCTCTCCAGGCTGTCCTGAGCATGGGAGTTCCCATGAGAATTGACCCGCAGCCTACGCCGGAGCAGATTGAGGAATCCCAGAACAACGGTGGAATGGGCGGATTCCCAGGCGGAGGATTCGGAGGCGGATTCGGCGGAGGATTCCCCGGTGGAGGTCAGCCCGGCGGACAGCCTCAAGGTCCGCAAAGACCGCAAGCCAAGTTCGTGGGAGGCAACCAGGCTATGCAGCAATTCATCCGTTCCAATACCAACTATCCGCAGAATCTCAAGGATCAGAAGATTAATGGCCGTGCAACTGTTTCATTCACAGTTGACACCGACGGTGCCATAATCAATCCGGTCGTTTCAAATCATGCAGTAGTAAACGAAGTACAGGTTTTCATTCTGGATCAGGAAGCCCTGCGTACCGTAATGGTCATGCCTGACTGGATTCCGGCCGAAGAGAACGGTCATCCCGTTCAGGCTCAGCACTCCGCAACAGTCAACTTTGGTTCCGGCGGCGGAGGAGGATTCGGTTTCGGATTCTGAATATTTTCTGCATAAACAACTGTATATATGCGGTATTTTTATAAAATGCCGCATATATTTGTACATATTGTATACTAAATAGGTTTAAAACTGAATAACAAACCGAATAATCTTGTAATTTTGCGACGTTTTTATACGATATAACAATAAACGCTATACAAAAGTCATGACAATTAAAGAATTGGATCAGGTAGTTGTCCGCTTTTCAGGTGATTCCGGTGACGGAATGCAGCTGGCCGGCAACATCTTCTCCACTGTTTCGGCTACAGTCGGAAACAGTATCAGTACTTTCCCGGATTATCCGGCCGATATCCGCGCCCCGCAAGGCTCACTGACCGGCGTATCGGGATTCCAGGTACACATAGGTGCAGGTAAGGTTTACACTCCCGGTGACCAGTGCGATGTATTGGTGGCCATGAATGCTGCTGCTCTCAAGACACAGCTCAAGTATGCCAAACCGAATGCCACAATCATTATAGATACTGACGCCTTCAAGAAATCAGATCTCGAGAAGGCTGCTTTCCAGACTGAGGATCCCCTCTCTGAACTGGGCGTTGATCCTGACCGTGTCATTGCATGCCCGCTTACCCAGATGGTAAAAGATGCACTTGCAGATACAGGTATGGATGCCAAGGCTGTTCTCAAGTGCCGCAACATGTTTGCCTTGGGTCTGGTATGCTGGCTTTTCAGCCGCGACCTGGAGATTGCATTCAATTATCTGCGTGACAAGTTCGCAAAGAAGCCGGAACTGGCCGAGGCCAACATCAAGGTCATCCAGGCCGGTTATGACTACGGTCACAACACTCACAGCAGTGCAATGAATGTCTACCGCATAGAGTCAAAACAGAAAGAACCCGGCCGTTACATGGATATTACCGGTAACAAGGCTACAGCATACGGTTTCATTGCCGCTGCCGAGAAAGCCGGACTCAAGCTCTACTTAGGCTCATATCCTATCACCCCTGCCACCGATGTCCTGCACGAGCTCTCCAAACACAAGTCACTGGGTGTTACAACCGTTCAGTGCGAAGATGAGATTGCAGGCTGCTCATCGGCCGTAGGTGCATCATTTGCCGGTGCTCTGGCTGTGACATCAACTTCAGGTCCCGGTATCTGCCTTAAGTCAGAAGCCATGAACCTGGCTGTAATCATGGAACTGCCGCTGGTGGTTCTGGATGTTCAGCGCGGCGGTCCCGCAACAGGACTCCCCACCAAATCAGAGCAGACAGACCTGCTGCAGGTACTCTTTGGCCGTAACGGTGAGAGCCCCATGCCCGTCATTGCAGCCACTTCACCCGTTGACTGCTTCGATGCCGCATATCAGGCAAGTAAAATGGCTCTGGAGCACATGACTCCGGTCGTCCTGCTTACCGACGCATTCGTAGCCAACGGATCTGCAGCATTCAAACTGCCCAACCTGGCCGATTATCCTGCCATCAACCCGCCTTATGTTCCCGAGGAACTCAAGGGTAAATGGACTCCGTATATGCGTGCCGAGAACGGTACCCGATACTGGGCTGTTCCCGGACGTGAGGGATTCACCCATATCCTGGGTGGTCTTGAGAAGGACAGCCAGACCGGCGCCATCAGCACTAATCCCGAGAACCATGACCTGATGATTCGTCTGCGCAAGCAGAAGATAGACAATATCCAGGTTCCTGACCTGGAGGTTATCGGTGACGTTGATGATGCAGACCTGCTCATTGTAGGATTCGGAGGTACATACGGACATCTGCGTGCCGCTATGGAGGAGCTCCGCGCACAGGGCAAGAAGGTTGCTCACGCACACTTCAAGTTCATCAACCCGCTGCCTAAGAACGCCGCTCAGGTTCTTGAGAAATATAAGAAGGTGGTTGTAGCCGAGCAAAATATGGGTCAACTTGCCGCATTCCTGCGCATGAAGGTTGACGGACTGGTTCCCTATCAGTTCAATCAGGTAAAAGGACAGCCGTTCGTTGTGAACGAGTTGGTAAGTGCCTTCAACGATATCCTTAACAAGTAAACACAGAGCATTATGGAATATACAGCACAAGATTTCAAGAAGGGACAGCCCCGTTGGTGCCCCGGATGCGGTGACCACTTCTTCCTGGCTTCACTGCACAAGGCTATGGCCGAAATCGGAGTAGCTCCATACAATACAGCAGTAATATCAGGTATAGGTTGTTCAAGCCGCCTGCCCCACTATATGGCTACATACGGCATGAATACCATACACGGCCGCGCTGCCGCAATCGCTACCGGTTGCAAGGTTGCCAATCCTGACCTGACCGTATGGCAGGTATCAGGTGATGGTGACGGTCTGGCTATCGGAGGTAACCACTTCATTCACGCCAACCGTCGTAACATCAACCTGAACATGATCCTGCTTAACAACCGAATATACGGACTTACCAAGGGTCAGTACTCACCTACCTCGCCCCGCGGTTTTGTAAGTAAGTCCAGCCCTTACGGCACTGTTGAGGATCCGTTCCGTCCGGCAGAGCTTTGCTTTGGCGCACGCGGTCATTTCTTTGCCCGCGCCGTTGCAACCGATGCTCCCGGTACCGTGGATATCCTCAAGGCCGCATACAACCACAAAGGTGCATCAGTCTGCGAGATCCTGCAGAACTGCGTTATATTCAACAACGGTACACACGATGCAGTATATAATAAGGAGGGCCGTGCCAAAAACGCCATCTACGTAAAGCACGGAGAGCCCCTGGTATTCGGCGAGAACAATGAGTTCGGACTCGTTCAGGAAGGATTCGGCCTTAAGGTCGTAAAGATTGGCGAGAACGGCATCACAATCAAGGATATCCTTGTACATGACGCCCACTGCCAGGACAATACACTGCAGCTCAAGCTGGCCCTGATGGGTGACGGCGACGGATTCCCCATAGCACTGGGCGTTATCCGTGACGTTGAGGATCCTACCTATGACGATGCGGTAACAGCACAGATCGAGGAGGTTAAGGCCGCCAAGAAGTATCATAACTTTGCCGAGCTCCTTGAGACCAACGATATCTGGGAAGTAAAATAGTTACGCACCAGCGTAATAAAAAATGGCGGTCATCGAGACCGCCATTTTTTGTACCCTCGCTGGGAATCGAACCCAAATTTAAAGTTTAGGAAACTTCCGTTCTATCCATTGAACTACAAGGGCAAACAGGTTTCAACCTATTCGGCCGCGAAGATACTGCTTTTTTGCTTAAGTTTGCAAGAAATGAAATGCTGAGTATGAGAACTATCTTTAAAATCACGATTCCATTGGCAGCCATAGCAATAGGACTATGCTTTACCGCTGCAAAAGAGAATAAACCGAGTTATCCAATAAATAACGTACCGTTCACATCGGTCAAAGTAGCACCCGAAACATTCTGGGGTGACCGTATCCGTCAGAGCCGCGAGGTGACCATACCTCTTGCATTCAGCAAGTGTGAGGAGACAGACCGATACACAAACTTTGAACATGCGGCCGCCAAGATGGCCGAGACCGCACGTGGTGACAACAGCAGTAACTACCGTCCCACTCAGTTTCCGTTTGATGATACCGATGTCTATAAGACCATAGAGGGTGCAAGTTATCTGCTTCAGACCTACCCCGACAAGAAGCTGGAGGCTTATATTGACAGTGTGCTTGACATAGTAGCCGCTGCCCAGGAACCTGACGGTTACCTCTATACCGCCCGTACCATGAACCCCACTCATCCGCATGACTGGTCCGGTCCTACACGCTGGTCAAACGAGGAGGGCGGCAGCCACGAGCTCTACAACCTGGGGCATATGGTTGAAGGCGCAATTGCCCACTACCAGGCCACCGGAAGCCGCAAGTTCCTTGACATTGCCATACGTTACGCAGACTGCGTATGCCGCGAGATCGGTTATGGTGAAGGCCAGAAGGTCATTGTACCCGGACATCAGATTGCCGAGATGGCACTTGCCAAACTCTACCTGGTAACAGGTGACAAGAAATATCTTGATGAGGCCAAACTCTTCCTTGACAACAAGGGTAAGACCGCCCGCAAAGACACATATGACCAGTCACACAAGCCCGTAATCGAGCAGGATGAAGCCGTAGGTCACGCCGTACGTGCAGGTTATATGTATTCAGGTATGGCCGATGTGGCCGCTCTGACCGGTGACCAGTCATATATTGATGCCATCGACCGCATATGGGAGAACATGGTAGGCAAGAAGATGTACCTGACCGGAGGCATCGGCTCTACCGGAGGAATTGAAGGATTCACACAGAACTATGATTTGCCCAACATGAACGGTTATTGCGAAACCTGCGCAGCCATAGCCAATGTCTACACCAACTACCGTCTGTTCCTGCTGCACGGCGATGCCAAGTATATGGATGTACTGGAGCGTGCCCTTTACAACGGAGTAATCAGTGGCGTAAGCCTGGACGGAGGCGGATTCTTCTACCCCAACCCGCTTGAGAGTCACGGACAGCATCAGCGTCAGGCCTGGTTCGGCTGTGCCTGCTGCCCCAGCAACATATGCCGTTTCATCCCCTCTGTTCCCGGATATGTATATGCAGTAAAGGACAGCAAGGTTTTTGTGAACCTCTTCATGTCCAACACCCTTACCACCAAGGTAGCAGGTAAGAACCTGCAACTGAGTCAGGAGACCGGTTATCCCTGGAATGGTGATGTCAATATAACAATTGACAAGACTCCCGGACAGTTCTGTCTGAACATCCGCATCCCGGGATGGGTGCGCAACGAGGTGGTTCCTACCGACCTATATCGCTATGCCGACGGCAAGCAACCCGGTTATACCGTTCTGGTAAACGGTGAGCCTGTATCGGCCACACTTGAAAACGGGTACTTTGGAATAGACCGCAAGTGGAAGAAGGGTGACAAGGTTACCATTCATTTTGATATGGAACCCCGCATTGTAATGGCGCACCGCCAAGTCACCGAGGACCGCGGCAAGATTGCCGTGGAGCGCGGACCGCTGGTCTATTGTGCCGAGTGGGCCGATAATGATTTCAACGTACTGAGTACGGCTCTTTCACGTGATGCTCAGTTCACCGTTGTTCCTTTCAACATGAATGTTGAAGGACGTTATTATGCGATGAATGCACTTGAGACTACCGCATATGACAACTTCACGGGCAACGTAAGCCGTGCCCGTGAAGTCAAACTGCGTCTCATTCCATATTATGCCTGGGCCCACCGGGGCAACGGCAATATGGAGGTGTGGATGACGCGTAAATAGTACAATTGGGGTCTGACCCCAATTGTATCATTTCCACTTATAGTTGTTGCGCCAGAGTCCGGGCAGGAAGTGGTAGTAGAGCAGGTGGCGCCAGGTTACCAGGTCGTGGGCTCCGGGGGCGTCGTCATCGTACTCGTGCTTTACTCCAAGCTCGGTCAGCTGGTTGTGAAGGGTGGTGTGACGTCCCATGAATCCGGTCTCATACTGACCGCCTCCGATGAACAGATAGTCAATCTTGTCATTCACCTTGGGATCGTTCACTACCGGGGTCTCGGACAGCTCGATGGCGGCACTCAATATACCGGCCGATCCGAACACGTCAAGGTTGCGCAGGGCAACGTACTGTGTCATTCGGCCACCCATTGACAGTCCGCTCAGTGCGCGGGCGTGTTTGTCGCTGATGCAGCTGTAGTGTGACTCCACGAACGGGATGATGTTGTCAATCAGGTCCCTCTCGATCATGGGGAATGCCAGTTCGGTGTGCTGCGGATGACTGCGGGTTACCATCTGGTCGTTGGGGAACACCACGATCATCTCCTTGGCCTTGCCCTCGGCAATCACGTTGTCAAGGATCCAGTTGGCGCGTCCGTGCATGATCCAGGTCTCGGTCAGGTCACCCGATCCGCCCATAAGATAGAGTACCGGGTACTTTTTCTTGGGGTTATAGTTGGCAGGTGTATAGACTATCAGGTCACGCAGGCCGTTGGTCACGTTCGAGTAGTAGTAATGGGTTGTCCATGCGCCGTGCGGAACATCGGGCTTGGGATCATACCATGCCGGCTCGTTGCCGTGTACAAAGAGCATGCTGAATGAAGGCATTGCGGCATGTCCGGTAAACTGGTTGTTGGCGTCGATGTTCTGAACTCCGTCAATGATGATGTAGTAGAGATAAATCTCAGGAGCAAGGGGGCCGATGGTCAGTTCCCAGACGCCGTTGTCACCTTTTGTAAAATTGGGGCGCTGACGGTTGTTGCCTACAAACATGGAACCGGTCAGCTGAACGGTCTTGGCGTTTGGGGCGTTTACCCGGAATGTTACGGTATGGTCATCATGAACCTCAGGTGAAAGAACCCTGGCGTTATAAGGAAGTATGCCCTCAGGCTCGGTGCGCTGAGGGTCATACTGTATATTCACTCTTGACTGCTGTGCCACAAGGGGCAGAGCGGCCAGCAACAATGTTGAAAGGAACAGTGAACGTTTCATCACTTGAACAGTTCTTTAACGGTGAGTTCAAGATAGTCACGGCAGTTCATCCAGGTGTGGCCGCCTTCCGGCTTGTAGAAGGTGTGCTTGAGACCACCGTCGGTCAGATACTTGTCAAGACCTTCAGAAGCAGTGATAAGTCCGTCCTCCTTGCCTGTGCCGATGAACATGAACTTGAGTTCCTTCTTGAGCTTCTTGACGGGAGCGTATGTGCCGTTGTTGAAGTTGGTCTCATACTCCTTGGCGTCCTGCATGCCGATAGCGGGTGCAAAGGCAGCCACGTAGTGGAACTTGTCAGGATTGCCGAATCCTGCGGCGAGAGTCTGACGTCCGCCGAGTGAAAAACCGGCGATGGCGCGATTATCGGCATTCTTGATCACGTTGTAATTGGACTCGATGAAAGGTATTACCTCCTCGATGAACTCCTTGGTGGTGAGCTTGGTGTCCATGGGATCATAAGCCTCGGCCTTGCCCTGGAGAATCATCTCGGGATAGGGGTTGGCGTAAGGCATTACAACGATCATGCGCTTGGCCTC
The DNA here is from genome assembly GCA_024398635.1 of Bacteroidaceae bacterium. GTDB lineage: Bacteria > Bacteroidota > Bacteroidia > Bacteroidales > Bacteroidaceae > Colenecus. The sequence goes on from JAKSIV010000015.1 coordinate 40,804, forward strand.
GCCCTTGGCAATCATGTTGTCAAGGATGTTGTTCATCTGACCTACCTTGAACCAGGTCTCGTAGGTATCGGTCATACCGTGTATCAGATAGAGAACGGGGAGTTTCTCCGTGCCGTTGGGGTCATAACCTGCGGGAGTATAGACGCACATGGGACGCTCTACGCCGCATGCCTTTGAGAAGTAGTAGCGGTATGCGACCTTGCCGTGGGGAACATCCTGAATGTCCTGAACGCTGGGCTCTGCACCGCGAACGTCAACAAGGCTGTTCTTGAAGTTCTCATTGGGGAACAGGTGCATGTTGTTGGGATCGGCGGTCTGTGTGCCGTCAATGATGAATGAGTAGGGGTAGATATCCGGTGCGGGAGGAGTTACGGTTATGCTCCATACACCACGGTCATCCTTCTCCATGGGCTTGCGGCCGCACATCTGGCAGTCAAGCTCAACCTTCTGTGCATCGGCGGCCTGGCAACGGAATGTAACTGTACCGTCAGCATTGTATTCGGGTGACTTGACACCTGCGGGGAACAGACTTGTCATGAGTGATCCGGTCAGGCGTGAGGGCTCGGCGCCGCCCAGCTTGTCAAGACGTACCTTCTCGGCCTCCTCAAGGCTCATGCTCTCGGCAACAGCCTTGTCAATGACGGCCTGATCCTGGAACAGCAGCGGGAATGACTTCTCGAGCCAGTAACGGGCATTCATCCAGGTGTGACCGAACTTGTCGTGCGTGAATACTTTCACGTTCTTGATTCCATGCTTGTCAAGCATCTGCATCAGGTCTTTTGAGTTTCCATAGAGGAAATCATCAGTGCCGATACCTGACCAGAACAGATGAACCTTATTGTTGAATTCATCGGCATTCTCAAACTGGCTGTCGCGAACCTGAGTGAATGAGCTGTATGAGCACAGATATGTGAATTTGTCCAGATTTGAAAGGCCGATGGCCAGACCCTGGTTGCCTCCGCGTGAGAATCCGCCTATGCCGCGATGATCGGCATCGTTGATGGTGCGGTAGTTCTTCTCTACGAACGGCATCAGGACATCAACAAAATCTGCGTTGAAGTTGTAGCCTCCGCCCATGCCGAAGCCACCCATTCCACCGCCGAATCCTCCCATGCCGCCCTGACGCTGCTGCTGGGGCTGACGCTCGGTTTTAAGCAGTGTGGCATTTCCGTAAGGAAGCACCAGGATCATCTCCTTGGCCTTGCCCTCGGCAATCAGGTTGTCAAGGATAAGGTTCATCTTACCGACCTTGAAATAAACCTCTTCGGTATCGGTAGTACCGCTGATGAGGTACATAACGGGGTACTGCTTGTCCTTGTTCTTGGGATCGTCATAGAACGGTGGTGTGTAAACGATTACAGGGATGAACATATTGAGTCCGGGTGACCAGTAGTTCAGGTAATCCACGCTGCCGTGGGGAACATCCTTGAGTGCGCTCAACTTGTCACCGCGCATATCGAGCAGGCTGTTCTTGAAGGTTTCGTTGGGGAACCACTCGGCACACTGGGGATCCATTACGCTGATTCCGTCCACTTCAAAATGATAGGGATAGATATCGGGCTCTGCAGGGCCGATGGTTGCGGTCCAGACACCGTTTTCGCCCTTGGTCATATCCACGTTGTTGCTGAACTGGGTCCAGACCTGGACAGACTTGGCGTTGGCGTTACGATAGTTGAAAGTCACGGTGTTATCGGGATTGATAACGGTTGAGGGGGCCTGCTGCCACCATCCGCCCGGCTGGGCACTGATTGCTCCTGCAATTGCAGTGGCAACCAGGAGAAGAGTCAGATTCTTAATTCTCATAATGTTATATGTAGTTGTTAATAATTTTCGGGGTTTGAAGATACCCATTTTAATCAGAATAATGATTGTTTTTACTTCGAATTATGTACATTTGTTGGATTTTGGCCCCTTGAAACAGGACTACAACAAGATAAAAACAATATGGAAGTTATTGATTTTAACAAGCAAAACAGCATCCTGAACCAGTTCATCGCCGAGATTCGCGATGTAAACATTCAGAAGGATCAGATGCGTTTCCGCCGCAATCTGGAACGTATCGGCGAGATCATGGCTCTTGAAGTGAGCAAGAAACTCAATTATGTCACAAAGGATGTTCAGACCCCGCTTGGAGTGTCAACCATCAATGTTCCGGAGGAGGATATAGTTCTCGGTACGGTATTCCGTGCCGGACTGCCCTTGCATCAGGGTTTCCACAATTTCTTTGATCATTGCGAGAACGCATTCGTATCGGCCTACCGCAAGTATCTGGATGAGGTGAACTTTGACGTGCATATCGAGTACATGGCATCACCTAAACTTGACGGCAAGACCCTGATTCTGGTTGACCCGATGCTTGCTACCGGTAACAGTATGTATCTGGCATACCGCGCGCTGCTGCTCAAGGGAACTCCCGCCCGCATTCACCTGTGCTCTGTAATTGCAGCCCAGGCAGGTGTTGACTATGTCTGCAAGATGTTCCCGCAGGATATCACCACCCTGTGGTGTGCCGCAGTCGATCCGGAACTCAACAGTCACGCTTACATCATCCCGGGTCTGGGCGATGCCGGCGACCTGTGTTTCGGCGAGAAATAAAAACTGAAATACAAAACGAAGGTCGGAGCAATTCCGGCCTTTTGTTTTTTTGTAAGGTTCAGTAATCACTTTTGTTATCAAATATTAAATAATACTTTTGATAGAGTAAAAAGGCTTTTCGGATTTCTCTATCCCTTAAAAAGGAGTTACTTTTGTAGCCGGTTTACAAGGGTGCTTTCAAAAAGCCCTTCTAACCCGGCTATAAAATTGAGAGTTTAGTAACAATCAAACACATAAAACAATGGCAAAAATCGATTTAAGCGTGTACGGCATCAACGGTTCAACCGTGATTGCACACAATCCTTCGTATGAGTTCCTCTTCAAGGAGGAGACAAAGGCTGGTCTGACCGGTTATGACAAGGGTCAGGAGACAGAGCTTGGCGCAGTTAATGTAATGACTGGCGTTTTCACCGGTCGTTCTCCTAAGGACAAGTACATCGTTGATAACGACGAGAGTCACAACAACGTATGGTGGACCTCTGATGAGTACAAGAACGATAACCACCCCATGTCAGAGGAGATCTGGGCAAAGGTTAAGGAGATTGCCATCAAGGAACTTTCAAACAAGGAGCTTTACGTAGTTGACGCTTTCTGCGGTGCTAACGAGGCTACCCGTCTTGCTGTCCGCTTCATCGTTGAGGTTGCATGGCAGGCTCACTTCATTAAGAACATGTTCATCCAGCCTTCAGCTGATGAGCTCGAGAAGTTCCAGCCCAACTTCGTTATCTTCAACGCCAGCAAGGCTAAGGTTGAGAACTACAAGGAACTCGGCCTGAATTCAGATACATGTGTTGCTTTCAACACAAAGTCACGCCAGCAGGTTATCATCAACACCTGGTACGGTGGTGAGATGAAGAAGGGTATGTTCTCAATGCAGAACTACTATCTGCCTCTACAGGGTATCGCTTCAATGCACTGCTCAGCCAATACTGATATGCAGGGTAAGAACACCGCTATATTCTTTGGTCTGTCAGGTACAGGTAAGACCACCCTTTCAACCGATCCCAAGCGTCTGCTCATAGGTGATGACGAGCACGGATGGGACGACGAGGGCGTATTCAACCTGGAGGGCGGCTGCTACGCTAAGGTTATCAACCTGAGCAAGGAGAACGAGCCCGACATCTACGGTGCCATCAAGCGCAACGCTCTGCTGGAGAACGTAACAGTTGACAAGAACGGTAAGATCGATTTCGCTGACAAGAGCGTTACCGAGAACACCCGTGTATCATATCCTATCGACCACATCGACAAGATTGCCCAGAAGGTAAACGGCAAGAGTGCAGGTCCTGACGCCAAGAACGTTATCTTCCTGTCAGCCGATGCATTCGGCGTACTGCCTCCCGTATCAATCCTGACTCCCGAGCAGACCAAGTACTACTTCCTGTCAGGTTTCACCGCTAAGCTGGCCGGTACAGAGCGCGGTATCACCGAGCCCACTCCCACATTCTCAGCTTGCTTCGGCCAGGCATTCCTTGAGCTGCATCCTACAAAGTATGCCGAGGAGCTGGTTAAGAAGATGGAGAAGAGCGGTGCCAAGGCTTATCTGGTTAACACCGGTTGGAACGGCACAGGCAAGCGTATCTCAATTCCTGACACACGTGGTATCATCGACGCTATCCTGGATGGCAGCATCCTGAAGGCTCAGACCAAGAAGATCCCGTACTTTGACTTTGAGGTTCCCACAGCTCTGCCTAACGTAAATCCTGCAATCCTTGATCCTCGCGACACATACGCTAACGCCTCTGAGTGGGAGGAGAAGGCAAAGGATCTGGCTGGCCGCTTCATCAAGAACTTCAAGAAGTATGAAGGAAATGAAGCTGGTAAGAAGCTTGTTGCTGCCGGTCCGAAGCTCTAATCTTAAATCTTAACATATTAGAGATACTCTTTCCGGCGCATAACTGGAAAGAGTATCTTTGCTATAATGCTTTTACTACCAAATATTTTTAACACGAAACGATGAAGAAATTACTCTTTACAATTGCAGCCTGCTTTGTTGCAGTTATGGCATCAGCACAGCCTATGGGCGGTCGTCCCCCTATGGGCGGTCGTCCTCCGATGGGTGGCCCCATGGGCGGAATGGAAAAGCCTTTCTATGAGTTGGAATCAGACTCTATCGCAAACGCCCGTATCCAGGACGTTGCCGGCCGTCTGGACCTGACCGAGAAACAGCTCGACAAGATGGTCAAGCTTTATGCGCAGGAATTTGAGGAGATCTGCCGTAACCTGCAGATGTCAGTAAGAGAGTTCCAGATGATGCAGAACGGCGGTTTCCGCGGACGTGGCAACATGATGGGCGGTATGCAGACAACTCCCACCAACGTCCAGTTTGACACAGCTGCCGCAAAAAAGACATATGACCAGATCATAGCCAAATACGAGAAGCGTTACAAGAAAGCACTTAACGACGATCAGTATGCTCTTTGGCAGGATATGGCCGGAACCAAACTGGATAACAAATTCAGCAGCATTCTCCAGCACGTCCAGGACAACACTGAGAGCATGTTCTAACAAAACGCACAAATGAAGATAGCACTTATAGGTTACGGCAAAATGGGCCACGAGATAGAGAAAATTGCTCTGTCACGTGGCCATGATGTCGTTTGCAGGATAGATATAGACAACCCGCAGGACTTTGACAGTCCCGAGTTCAAGAGCGCCGATGTGGCAATTGAGTTTACCGCCCCTACCCAGGCATACGGAAACATCATGAAGTGTTTCAAGAACGGAGTCAAAGTGGTAAGCGGCAGCACCGGATGGATGAGTGACCACTGTCAGGAGATGCAGGATCTCTGCAAGGACGGCAGCAACACACTGTTCTGGTCAAGTAACTTCAGCATCGGAGTAGCCCTGTTCTCAAGAGTCAACACCTATCTTGCCAAGCTTATGAACAGCTATCCCATGTATGAGGTCTCAATGTCCGAAACACATCACATCCATAAACTGGATGCGCCAAGCGGAACAGCCATAACACTGGCAGAGGGCATCATAGACCAGTTAGACCGCAAAAACGGCTGGAGCAAGGGAATCCTGCTCAATCCCGACGGAACCGTCACAGGCACTTCCGATTGTAAACCTTCGGACATACGTATTGACTCTATCCGTGAAGGAGAGATTGCCGGAATACACGAGATTACGTATGATTCAAGTGCCGATTTCATTAAGATAATCCATTTTGCAAAGGACCGTAGCGGTCTGGCACTCGGTGCAGTTCTTGCCGCAGAGTATACAGTAAACCACAAGGGATTCCTGCGTATGGATGACCTTATGGATTCACTTTCATAAAACCCTGATGAAGAAGTTTGGCGAAATAACACGGAAGCAATGGATCAAGGCGGGTATTTATCTCGTCCTGTATATCCTTTTCCTGATTTGGGTCAAGAGTTGGATGGGTATAATTCTCATTCCATTCATATTTGATGCCTGCACCACCCATATCATAAAGTGGAAATGGTGGAAAGAGCTCAAGAACAAGAACCTGTATCAGATAATGGACTGGATTGACGCCATCGTATTTGCGCTCGTTGCAGTCTATTTCGTCAACATCTACCTGTTCCAGAACTACGCCATCCCCTCCTCATCTCTGGAGAAGTCGCTGCTTGTAGGAGACCATCTGTACGTAAGCAAGGTAGCCTACGGCCCCCGCAAGCCCATGACACCGCTCACCATGCCTCTCACACAGAACCAGTTCCCGGGCGGAGGCAAAAGCTATTTTGACAAGCCGCAATGGCCTTATGAGCGCATCAAGGGATTCGGTAAGATAAAACAGAATGAGATCGTAGTATTCAACTATCCGGCAGGTGATACACTGGTGACAAATCCCGAGCTTTCCAGTGCCGACTATTACGGAATGATTGTTTACCCGTTGGGCAAGAGCCTTTGTCAACCGGTTATCATTGACAGTCTGTCAATATTGGATCAGCGACGTATTTACGATTTCTACTATAAGGTAGGCCGTGAGTATCTCGTAGAAAATGAAGAGAGATTCGGCAAAATAACGGCAAGACCCGTTGACCGCAGGGAGAACTATGTAAAACGATGCGTGGGACTGCCCGGTCAGACTCTGGAGATAAAGAACGGCATCATTTACATAGACGGTGTTGAAACCAAACAACCCGAGAATGCAGAGACAAATTATGTTGTCAATCTGTTCCGTCCTATACCCGAATCTATCAGAGAAAAAATGGGGTTGAGCCTCGAGGATCTTCCCGCCTCACAAAACCGATCAGGCAAGCACCTGATTCCGCTCACGGAAAAATCAAAAGCAATACTTGAAGGGCTTACGGGAATGGTCGGTGAAATCGAGCATTATGAATATTCGGCAGCAGAGTCAGAGTGGCTGTTCCCACAGAACATGAACACTCACTGGACTGTTGACAATTATGGTCCCATATGGATTCCCTCCAAAGGTGCCTCAACAGAAATAACCATCGAAAACCTGCCTTTTTACGAGCGTATCATTAAGGTATATGAAGGTAATGACCTGAAGGTAGACAACAAGGGTACCATCTATATTAACGGAGAGAAAGCAGACAGCTACACCTTCAAAATGGACTACTACTGGATGATGGGCGACAACCGTCAGAACAGTGCTGACTCAAGGTTCTGGGGATATGTCCCCGAAGATCATATCGTAGGACGTCCGGTATTCATCTGGCTGTCACTCAACAAAGACAAGAAATGGGGACAAAAGGGAAAGATACGCTGGAACCGCATGTTCCGCTCAGTCAAAAAATATAACTGATGCAAGATACACTGCTCTGTTCGGCATATCTGCCACCTGTAAGCTTCTTCACCGCCATCAAAAGTGGCGGTGATGTTCTTATTGAGCAGTATGACAACTATTGCAAGCAAACCTACCGTAACCGTTGTGTCATAGCAACGGCCGGAGGCAGGCAGGCTCTTACCATTCCGGTAGTCAAATCCGAATCTCCCAAACAACTCATGAAGGATGTGCGCATAAGCGATCACGGAGAATGGCGCCGTCAGCATTGGAACGCACTTGAGTCGGCCTACATGAACAGCCCGTTCTTTATGTACTATCAGGATGATTTCAGACCTTTCTATGAGAAAAAGATTGAATTTCTGGTTGATTTCAACACGGAACTGACTGAACTCATACTTAAACTGGCCGGTATCAATAAGGAGATAAAACTGACCGGATCATTCGGAAAGAACGGAGCAGACATATTGGATCTGCGTGGCATGATTGAACCGGGGATCAATGAACCGGCAAGCCCCCGCCCTTACTGGCAGGTGTTTAAACAAAAATACGGATTCATCGGGAATTTGAGTGCAGTAGACCTGCTCTTCAATATGGGACCCGAGTTCCCTCTCTACCTTTAAAGATAATTTTTAACCCGAGCAAACACCTGGTCGGGATCAATGCCTGTAAGACAGCGGTAATCACCGTAGATACATTTTGCCTTTCCGTAAATGGAACATGGACGGCAGGGAAGGTCTATCTGCATGCAGTCAGCGGGATTCTGTCCCCAACCCAGGAATCCTGCAGCAGGATGAGTGGCACCCCAGACGGAAACGACAGGAGTACCTGTTATCGAAGCCAGATGCATATTTGAAGAATCCATTCCCAGCATGACCTCCATATTGCTCATAAGGACAAGCTCACCGGCCATGCCCAGTCGGGTATCTATTATCTCCACTGAACGGTATTTTCTGGCCCACTCTTCGACAAGCAAACGCTCTTTTCCGTAGGCAAATACAAACTGACGGCACAGGCAGGCACTGTCTATCTGAGAGACAACCTCCTCCATCAGGTATAACGGATATATCTTACCCTTATGTGCTGCAAAAGGTGCTATTCCCACCCATGTACAGTCTTTGTCTCCGACAAGTCCCTTGACCGAAGACAAATCGGCCTTTTCATCACCGAATATCGAACGGAACCTGATGTCAAACCTGAAGCCGAGTTTCTCCAACACGATTCGGTAACGGTCAAATGAAGTCAGACGCGGCGTAAGGTCCTTGTTCTTCTGTCGGGTCATACGCTTGCGTGAACGGCGATCCTTGTCAATACGGCGCACCTTGGTAAAGAACAGACGGTAGAATATGGAAAGAGCAGTGGTGCGCAACACTCCATGAAGATCGGCCACTGCATCAAAATGTTTCTTCAGTAATTGGAAAAAGAGCTTGAGCATAGCTCCGAAACCGTGATAATCTTTCTTGAGGTCAACCCCGATGAAACTCACATTATCAGGCATACCTGCAAAGAATGGTGCAAACCGCACATTTGAAAGCATGGTGAAATGCTTGTCGGGGTATGCCTTGGCAACAGAATGAATTACGGGAACAGCTATAGCCACATCTCCAATGGCGGAGAAGCGGATAAGCAGAACGTTCTTGTATTTGGGATTACTTTGAGCCATTCTGTCCGTAAAGAACAGGGTTGAGTGATGGGTCGTTGTACATCTTCATCTGCTTATAGACCTTCATGTACTTACGGCCTGCAGCCATATCGTCAAGAAGCATATCAATAGCACCCGACAAGTCTTTTTTCTGCTCCATCAGAACTGCCAGTTTTTCACGGCAGCGCTGCTGCTGGGCAGCGGGAGTATCAGTGCGGTCTGCTTCAATCTTCATGTGGAATATCTTGAGAGCCAGAATTGAGAGGCGGTCAACAGCCCATGCGGGACTCTCGGTATTGATTGTGGCATCCGGCAGGGTCTGCACCTTTCCGAACTTGTCCAGAAAATAGCTGTCAATAAGCTCCACCAAGTCAGTGCGGTCCTGATTGGAACGGTCAATACGACGTTTGATGGCCAGAGCCTTTACAGGATCAATCTGCGGATCACGGATAATGTCCTCCAGATGCCACTGCACGGTATCAATCCAGTTCTTGAGATAGAGATAGAACTCTATGCTCTTCTCCTTATACGGATTGGCAATGGGAGTATCCACATCATCGGTCTTGTGATAATCCACAATGGCACGCTCAAAAATCCTGAAACTATCCTGGCTGAACGACATATTAGCTGTGCTTTCTTGAAAGATGATGCAAAATTAGCGGTTATTTTCTGAATAGGCAACCATTCAAGCCCAAATAGCATTACACACACTATTGCCATTTGTGCATCAGAACTCCGTTTTGTTTTTCCATAACTTGTGACGCTTACCGAAAATAGGTTTCTTTGCAGCCAATTTCATTTTTTAATACTTAAAATTACAATTATGGCAGATTCACAGATTGCAGAGAGAGTTCAGGCTATCATCGTTGACAAACTTGGTGTCGAGGCATCAGAGGTTACTCCTGAGGCAAGCTTCGCAGCTGATCTGGGTGCAGATTCACTGGATACCGTTGAGCTCATCATGGAGTTCGAGAAGGAATTCGGTATCTCAATTCCCGATGATCAGGCCGAGAAGATCACAACTGTAGGTGAGGCTATCGAGCTCATCAGCCAGGCAGCTACAAAGTAAACAGCAATCTTCCTACATAAGATGGATCTTAAAAGAGTTGTCGTAACCGGACTCGGTACCGTCAACCCTCTTGGTAATTCTATCCCCGAATTCTGGGAGAATGCCATAGCAGGAGTTAGCGGAGCCGGTCCTATTACCGCTTTTGACACCAATGCCATTCTGACCAAGGTCAAATTCGGATGTGCTGTCAAGAACTTTGACATATCACAGTACATGGACCGCAAGGAGGCACGCAAACTTGACAGATACAGTCATTTTGCTATCGCTTCGGCAGTCCAGGCCATCAATGACTCCGCTCTTGATCTTGAGAAGGAGAACCTGGACCGCATAGGTGTTATCCTTGGTTTTGGTATTGGCGGTGTCGATTCCTTCGAGGAGGGCGTAGATACCATCCATGAACAGAAGAAACTTGGTCAGGAACTCAAGGTAACCCCGTTTTTCGTACCCCGCATACTTGGCTCCATTGCAGCTGGTCTGATTTCCATCATGTACAAGCTCAAAGGACCCAACTACGCCACATCATCGGCCTGCGCATCAAGCACACACGCCATCATCGATGCCGTGAACATGATTCGCTTGGGTAAGGCCAACGTCATTGTTACCGGCGGTGCCGAGGCTGCTCTCGGTGACTGCGGCGTAACAGGATTCGGCGTAATGCACGCACTCTCCACCCGTAATGACTCACCCGAGACGGCATCCCGCCCCATGAGCGCAAGCCGTGACGGATTCGTACTTGGTGAAGGAGGCGGCATACTGGTGCTTGAAGAGTACAATCATGCTGTAGCCCGCGGTGCAAAGATTTACGCCGAGGTTGCAGGATGGGGAGCCACCGCCGATGCATACCACATGACCGCTCCGGAGCCCGAAGGCCGCGGTGCAATGCGTGTCATGCAGGAGGCACTTGAGGATGCCGGAATGAAACCCGAGGATATTGACTACATCAATATGCACGGTACATCCACTCCTCTGGGCGACATCGCGGAATGCAAGGCCATCAAGGCCGTGTTTGGCGACCATGTCTATGACATGAACCTGAGTTCAACCAAATCCATGACAGGACATCTGCTGGGCGGTGCCGGTGTAATTGAAGCAATTGCCACCGTACTTGCCGTCAAGAACAACATTATCCCACCCACCATCAATCATGAAGAGGGCGACGATGATGAGCAGATTGACTACCGTATGAACTTTACCTTTAACAAAGCGCAGAAGAGGGAGGTTCGTGCCGGCCTGTCCAATACATTCGGATTCGGTGGACACAACTCCTGCGTCATCTTCAAAAAGTTCAAGGATTGAATCATCGCTTAAGCGACATAACCCGTATTACACGCAATGCGGCATCGGCTGTACTGGCCCTTGCCGCATTGTCAGGTTGTGCGGCTGTAGGTAATCCTGACGGAGGACCGTATGACGAGACTCCGCCAAGAATAACCGGCAGCCATCCCGACAACGGTGCTACCGGTGTCAAGACCAAGAAAGTCACCATTGATTTCAACGAGTTCATCAAACTTGAGAATGCGAGTGAGAACGTAGTCATTTCTCCTCCGCAGATTGAGCAGCCCGAAATAAAGGTGACCGGCAAGAAAATTCAGGTCGAGCTGTTTGATTCACTCAAACCCAACACCACCTATTCCATTGACTTTGCCGATGGAATCGCGGACAACAATGAAGGAAACCCGCTTGGCGACTATTGTTTCCGTTTCAGCACCGGCGAAGCCATTGATACCATGGAGGTGTCCGGATATGTACTCAACGCCGAAGACCTGGAACCTATCAAGGGTATGACCGTAGGTCTGCACAGTGACCTCTCTGATTCGGCATTCATGACAAAGCCGTTTGAAAGAGTGTCACGTACCGATGCTAGCGGACATTTTACGATACGCGGTATTGCCCCTGGCACCTACAGGATCTATGCCGTAATGGACATGGACCAGTCATTCAGCTACTCGCAGCGAAATGAGAAGATAGCATGGATGGATTCCGTGATTGTCCCCACATCCGAGTTAAGATACCGCGAGGATACCGTTTTCACGGACAATGGTCTGGTAGACACGACAATGGTCGTCCCGTACATCCAGTACCTTCCCAATGACATAACGTTGCTTGCATTCACCCCCACGCCCACCCAGCAGTACATGACCGCTGCCGAGCGAAACACCCATGAAAAATTCACTCTCAGATTCGCCCTACCCCTTGATTCAATGCCAAAGATCAAAGGACTCAATTTTGACGAATCCACCGCATATGTTCTCCAGCACACCGCCCGTTATGACACACTGGTTTTCTGGATGAAAGATACCGCGGTCTATTACAATGACACCCTTTCCCTAAGCATAACATACCTGGCAACAGATACAGCCGACGCCCTTTCCCCCAGAACGGACACCCTTAACCTTGTGCCTAAAAAAAGCAGGGAACGCATACTCAAGGACCAGGCCCGTAAAGCCGAGGAGGATAAAAAGGAATTTGAGAGACAGTTAAGACGTCTGGAGCGCCAGGGAGATTCCATAGGTTTAGCCAAACTGTTGGAACCAAAAATCACGTTCCTCGACCACAAGCTTACATCGGGCAGTTCGTTAAGCCTTTACCAACAGGTTACCCTCTCGTTCAAGGAGCCGGTCACATTCCTTTCTGACACAGCCATTCACTTATATCAGAAGGTGGACACCATATGGAAAGAAGCTCCATTTGAAATAGAACATGACACTCTGGACATACTCGTCTATTATATCTACGGCGAATGGAAACCCGAGGAGACATTTAAGATCAGAATAGATTCAGCAAGCATTCAGGGTCTGTACGGACTGCATAACGACCAGATAGAGTCAACTCTCAAGTTCAATGCCCTGAACAAATACAGCACACTCACCGTGAATGTGGCCAATTCCAAGCCCGGATATACGGTACGTCTTCTCAACAATGCCGGCAAGGTGGTAAGGACAGAAAAAGTGGAAAACGGAAGCGCCGATTTCTTCCTGCTGCAACCCTCAACATATTACGTAGCCATGTTTGACGATGTTAACGGCAACGGCAAATGGGATACAGGCGAGTATGAGGAGAAACGCCATGCCGAGAGCGTATGGTATATCAAAAGGAGCTGGCAACTCAAGCAGGATTGGACCCACGAGACAGACATGTGGTATGTAAACCAGTACCCTCTTGTTGAACAGAAGCCAGACCAGCTTGTAAAGGAGAAAGCCAAGAAGAAGGAGACCGATATACACAAGAAAAACGTAGAACGTCTCGAGAAGAAATCACAGCAGATTGAGTCTGAGAAGAAGAAAAAAGAGCGTAAACGTACTGAACGCAAGGAGCGTAAACAGAAAAACAAGGAAAAATACCGTCAGATCAGAGCTGACGCAAAGGCTAAGAAAGATCAATCAAAAGCCGCTGTTAGCACGCCAGACACTCAGGAAGTTACGTCCCCAGACGAGTGACAGGTCCTGATCAGTCAGCCCTTGAGCGATAAGCCTCTCCGTAAGGGAGACAAACCACGAGGCATCCTCCAGACCGGACAGTCCGCCGCCTCCGTCAAAATCAGATCCTATACCCATATGGTTTATGCCCATGACGTCTATCATGTGCATTATATGGCGTACCGCATCTTCAACGGTAGCATCCTCCTCTTTCTTCAGGAATCCGCTGTAAAGGCATACCTGTGCCACTCCGCCTGACGCAGCCAGAGCACGCATCTGCTCATCGGTCAGGTTACGCGTATGATCACACAGTGCACGGCTTGATGAGTGGGAGCAGATGATAGGCTTGCTGCTGCACTCCAATGCATCCCAGAAACTCTTCTCGGATGCATGTGACAGGTCAACCATCATACCTACGCTGTTCATGCGTTCCACCACCCGCTTGCCGAACTCCGACAGTCCGTTATGTTCATGATTACCCTTGTGTGAATCACAGATATCATTGTCTCCATTGTGGCACAAAGTCATATATGCCACTCCACGGTTGCGGAAACGGTCCACATTGTCAATATCAAGACCTATGGCATAACCGTTCTCTATTCCCTTGACAACAGACTTAACTCCCTTAAGTTTGTTTTGCCACAATTCATCGGGTGTTTTGGCAATGGATGCATAACCTGCACACTCACCTATACGCTCTTCGATAAGTGTCAGCAGACGGTCTGCCTTGGCGGTAGCTGACTTCAATGACTCGGCATCACGGGCCTCCTGCTTCAGGTAGGCAACCATAAAGCTGACATCCTGACGACCCGCACTCATCTTATGAAGGTCTACCAGCATCTGTGCGTTCCTGTCACAGAAATGAGCCCCCTCGTCAAACAGCATGGGGCTGTCACAGTGACTGTCAAGTATGATAGTACTGCGATGCAGATTCTTGGCATGACGGAACAGTGAAGCCTGTCCTGTAAGCCATTCGAATATGGGCATCATTGTGCGGTCATTCTCCAGGATAAAGCACTCGGGATGCCACTGAACTCCCAGGATTGGCCTGAATGAAGTGGACTCCATACCCTCAATTATACCGTCCGGAGCAACAGCAGTAACGCGGAATCCGGCCGGCACCTCCTTAACCGCCTGATGATGGAAAGAGTTGACTGCCAGAGTATCCTTTTCAAAAAAACCGTACAGCAGAGAATCCTTTTCCAGCTTTACATCATGTGAAGGGAGTCCGCGGGCTATGGTCTGGCTGTGCTCAATGCATGGTTTGTCATGCTGCGTTTTTATGTCCTGATAAAGTTTGCCTCCAAGCGCTGCGGTCAGGACCTGAATTCCACGGCAAATACCCAACACAGGTATCTGACGGTCCACAGCAAGTCGCACAAGCATAAGCTCCTGAGCGTCGCGACGAGGGTTAATGGAGACACAGTCAAGTGGTTCTTCGCCAAGGTAATCAGGGTCAATATCGGCTCCGCCGGAAAGCACTATTCCATCCAGGGTGTCCAACAGGGACACCAAAGCCTTCTCATCATCGTATGAAGGAATCACGACAGGTGTACCTCCCGCCTCCAACACCGACATATAATAGGCCTGTGCAAGAGTGCTGTCTCCATCCCGGAAATTACCGCTGATACCTATAACCGGAGCATGAAAACCCAATACCTCCGTGCCGGAATCCATACGGCGGAGTCCGGATTCAAGCTGATCAGCCTTTGTCATGCTCATTCAATGGGAATCTCCTTCTTGATACTCTCATCAAGAGAGATAAGGGTCTCGGTAGCTGTAACGCCCTTTATCTCCTGAATGCGGCCGTTGATAAGCTCCATCAGATGAGAGTTGTCACGGGCGTAAAGCTTAATCATCATGGTGTAACGTCCGGTAGTGAAATGACTCTCCACCACCTCGGGGATCTGGTCCAGCTCGGCCACAACCTGATGATACATGGAGCCTTTCTCAAGTGTAAGGCCCACATACGTACATGTGTTATAGCCTATACTGCGCGGATTTACATGATAGCCCGAACCGGTTATCACACCGTCATCAAACATCTTCTGCACACGTTGGTGTATTGCGGCACGTGAGACACCGCACTGAAGGGCCACGTCACGGAACGGTATGCGTGCGTTCTGAGATATGATACCAAGGATTTTTCTGTCCAGAGCATCCATACGCTCTGTTGAAGAAACGGGCTTTTTTGTATTCATATTGTAAGCATCAAATGGTTATCGAACGATATTTTGAGTCAAAAATAGGCAAAAATTTATTACATTGTTATCACAAACCTTACAAAATGACAAAA
>JAKSIV010000016.1 GCA_024398635.1 Bacteroidaceae bacterium
ATTTCACTATTCGGGTGTTGCCATTCAATAAATGGCAGGTAAGCTAAGAATATGACAAATCTCCTCACAATAATCGGGGCCAGACCGCAGATAATCAAGGCGGCGGCGTTTTCAAGGGCGGTGGCAGCGCATAACGCGGCCCGGCCCGATGCGCCTGTGCGTGAACATATTCTGCACACCGGCCAGCATTACGATGAGAATATGTCCGGGGTGTTTTTCGGTGAACTCGGAATTCCTCAGCCCGACTACAACCTCGGCGTGGGCTCGGGCAGCCACGGAGAGCAGACCGCAAGAATGATAGAGGGGATAGAGCAGGTGCTGAACGGGAAACTTGCTGACAGGGAGGGGAAGTGCCATACAGACTGGGACGGTGTCGTTCTCTACGGAGACACCAATTCCACGCTCGCGGGCGCGGTGGCGGCATCGAAACTTCATATCCCCGTGTTCCACATCGAGGCGGGGCTCCGTTCCTTCAATATGAATATGCCGGAGGAGGTGAACCGCATCGTATGCGACCAGCTGTCAACCATCCTTTTTGCTCCGACTCAGACCGCTGTGGACAATCTTCGCGAAGAGGGATTCTTCGATGAAAAGCGGGGATTCAGGGCGGTTGTGAACTGCGGTGACGTGATGTACGACAACACGCTGTATTTCAGCGGTATGGCTCCAGAGAACAAATATGGCGATTACGTTCTCGCTACTGTCCACCGTCAGGAAAACACCGATGACGCAGAGCGGTTAGGAAGCATTTTTGCAGCTTTGTCAAAGATAGCCGAAAGTACAAAAGTGGTGCTCCCACTTCATCCTCGCACTGCAAAAGCCTTGAAAGCGAACAACATCGACACCTCTAAACTCACCATCATCCCTCCCGCATCCTATCTTGAAACGCTCAGCCTCGAAAAGCACGCAAGACTCGTCCTTACCGACAGCGGAGGAGTGCAGAAGGAGGCGTTCTTCCTTGAGAGGCCCTGCATCATATTGCGTGACGAGACCGAATGGGTGGAGATAATTCAGAATGGGGCGGGAATCCTCGCCGGGGCCGACTGCGACAAGATTTTGGCAGCATACGATGCTCTGTGCGGCCGGAAAGTTGTCTTCCCACCTGTCTTCGGTGACGGCCACGCTGCGGAGTACATACTCTCAACGATTCGCGTCTAAATATCAATTTTGATAAATAATAACTATATTTGCAGCGTAATATATCAATTTTGACATTTATGGAAAATATTAATATGCTGTCGGATTCGGAGATTACGGCAAAAATCTCTTCAAGGTTGAAGGATCTCAGACTGAAGCAGAACATAACGCGTCAGGAACTGGCTGCAAAATCCGGCGTGTCCGTAGCGTCGATTGCCCGTATGGAAGGGGGCGAAATAAAATCCTTTGATTCTTTTGTGAGGATTTCGCGCACGTTGGGCAAGATAGGCATTTTTCTTCCGTTGGTGGAGGAAGAGCCGATAAGCCCCAATGAATACCTCAGAATGATGCAGGCGGCTGGGAAGCATCAACGCAAACGTGCATCGAAAAGCCTCGGAATTAAAAAACAGGAGGATAAAGGATGGTAGATGTCGCACAGGTGAAGATGTGGGGCAGGCCTGTGGGGGCCGTAAGGTGGGATGCCCGGTATGGAATGGCGCAGTTTGAGTATGATGCCGGTTTTGCGAATACCGGCCTGCAGCCGTCGCCTCTGATGATGCCGGTGCAGCCGGGTCGTGTATATGGTTTCGGTGACCTGAACAGGAATACATTCTGCGGCCTTCCGGGGATGCTGGCGGATTCTTTGCCTGACACATACGGACGTGCACTGTTTGACAAGTGGCTGTCGTTGACAGGAAGAACAAGCGGCAATGTTGTCGAATCTCTCTGTTTTATGGGCAAGCGTTGTATGGGTGCACTTGAGTTTGAGCCGGCTATTGAAGGTGCATTTGACAATGAACAGCGTTTCGCATTGGACAGTCTGGTAGCTGTCGCACGCGAGGCACTCTCGGAAAAAAGCAATTTTCAGGCGAATCTGATGGATGACAGGAAAGAAGCCATTGCTCAGATTCTACGGCTCGGTACTTCGGCGGGTGGGCAAAGGGCCAAGGCCATTATCGCTTACAATGCAAGAACGGGAGAGGTGCGCTCCGGTCAGGTGGATGCACCTGTGGGCTTTGACCATTATCTGATAAAGTTGGATGGCGTATCCGGTACGGCGGGGCTCAAAGAGACCGGAAATTTTGGACGGCTGGAATATTCATTTGCCCTTCTGGCAAAGGCCTGCGGCATTGATATGACGGAATGCTTTCTGATAGAGGAAAACGGGAGAGCGCATTTTCTTACCAGACGTTTTGATCGGATGGGCGGAGAAAAGGTGCACATGCAGACCCTGTGCGGAATTGCCCACTATGACTACCGGTTGTTGAGAGCTTACTCTTACGAACAGGCGTTCGACGTAATGCGGGGGTTGGGGCTGACTTATCAGGAGGCGCAGGAGATGTTCCGGAGGCTGGTATTCAATGTTGTTGTGAGGAATCAGGATGACCATACGAAAAACATCTCGTTCCTGATGGACAGAAGCGGGAAATGGCGGCTGTCTCCGGCCTACGATATAGGTTATGCCTATAATCCCGGCGGTATCTGGACATCTTCGCACCAGATGTCGGTCAATGGCAAGTTTGACGATATTACACGTGCCGATCTGCTGGAACTGGCTTCCCGGAACAATATTCGAGGTGCATCTTCCATGATCGAAGAGATTTGCGAGGTCTGTGCCGGGTGGCGGCAGATAGCGCGGGAATGCAACGTGCCGCAGTCTGTCATTGATGCGATCGAACCCAATATGAGAACACTCGGAATATGACCGGCCTTCGTACACCGCGCGATTCGCGTCTGTACGACAAGAACAGAACATGGACTTCACTCTTAAGAAATACAGGGAACTGCTCACCGCACTGGAGGGTTACGGCGAGGTGACGATCAGGCATGATGTGGACCGCAGGCCGCAGAACAGCCTGGCCGTGGCAAGGCTTGAGGCTGCGATGGGATGGAAGGCGGTCTATTATTTCCGGGCGGTGCCTGAAAGCTGGGACGAGGATATAATCCGCGAAATATCGAAGCTCGGGCACGAAATCGGCTATCACTATGAGTGCCTGACCACCTGCCGCGGGGATGTGGATGCCGCGTGGGAGGATTTCAAGGCCAATCTCGCAAAGCTTCGCGCCATCGCTCCGGTGCAAAGCATCTGTATGCACGGCTCTCCGCGCTCGCCATTCGACAGCAGGGACATCTGGAATAAATATGATTACCGTGGCCTTGGCATAGATTACGAGCCATACCTTGACACCGACTGGTCAAAGACCTTTTACCTCACTGACACGGGTCGTCGATGGGACGGATACAAAGTGAGCGTGCGGGACAGAATTCCGGGGTGGCAGGAGAAATGGCAGGCTGAAGGGCTGGCATATCACTGCACCGATGACATCATCTCCGCTGCCGGAGCCGGTACACTTCCGCATCGGATAATGATAACGACTCATCCCCAGCGTTGGGCCGACTCGCCGCTTGAGTGGGCAAAGGAGCTAGTCCTTCAGAACGCAAAGAATATTGTGAAGCGATTTGTACACACGCAAGTTTGTACAGACGCGAGTCACTCGCGTGTGTGCAAAGACACCCTCCACCGGATAGCCTATTCTACCGATGCCAGTGCGTATCGGGAGATGCCGATGGGAGTGGCGTATCCGGAAAGGGATACGGACATTCCTGTGCTGATAGAAGCCGCCCGCGAGCGTAAAACTTGCCTGATCCCGAGGGCAGGCGGCACGTCCATTGCCGGTCAGGTGGTGGGCAGTGGCATTGTTGTGGACATCAGCAAGCATTTCAACAGGATACTTGAAATCAATGCCGAAGAAAAGTGGGCAAGGGTTGAGCCGGGGGTGGTGCGTGATGAACTGAACATTGCGCTCAAGCCTTACGGATTATTCTTCAGTCCCGAGACCTCCACCAGCAACAGATGCTGCATTGGAGGAATGACGGGCAACAACTCCTGCGGTACCCACTCGCTGGTGTATGGCTCCACACGCCATCACGTGCTCCAGCTCAAGGGCTACCTGTCAGACGGCTCTTACTTTGACACGGATGTCCGTGGCGAGGGAGAATTGGAAAAGAAAATCTATGCCCAGCTTGAAGGGTGGAAGAATGATGAGGCTGTCAGGAAACTGATAGAAGAAAATTATCCCGACAAGACTCTGCGAAGAAGAAGTTGCGGATATGCCATTGATGAGGCCATCGAGGACGAAAACATAGACCTTTGCAAACTTATCTGCGGCTCCGAGGGCACGCTGGCGTTCATCACGGAAATCAAGGTTTCGCTCGACCCGCTTCCACCAAAGGAAACGATGGTGCTTTGCGCCCACTGCAAATCTCTGGAGGACAGCTTTGAGGCAAATCTTGTGGCACTCAAGCACAACCCTGTTGCCATCGAACTGATGGACGGAAAGATTCTGGAACTCAGCAAGGGGAACATTGCGGCAGAAAAGAACCGTTTCTTCGTGCAAGGTGATCCGGCCGCACTGTTGATTTCGGAATTCAACGGTCCGGATATGGACAGTAATGCCGATGCGCTGGAAAAGGCTTTGGAAGAATCCGGATTGGCATACACCTGCACAAGGGTCTATGGGGCTGATGTCTCCCGGGTGTGGGCTCTTCGAAAGGCCGGTCTTGGAGTACTGAGCGGAATGAAGGGCGATGCCAAACCGATAGGTGTTATCGAAGATACTGCTGTTGCCCCCGAAAGGATGCCTGCCTATATGAAGGATTTCCGCCTGATGCTGGAAAAGCTCGGGCTGAGTTGTGTGTTCTATGGCCATATCAGCACAGGCGAGCTGCACCTGAGACCTATCATCAACATCAAGACTGCCGAGGGGAAGAAACAGTTCAGGGCTGTTGCCGAAGAGACGGCAAAACTTGTCAGGAAGCACAAGGGCTCCCTTAGCGGAGAACACGGAGACGGGCGTCTTCGCGGAGAGTTCATACCTCTGATGTATGGCGATGAGTGCTATCAGATGATGCGTGAGGTGAAGAGGTGCTGGGATCCTGACGGAGTGTTCAATATGAACAAGATTGTGGATGCCCCCGGGATGGACGAGTGGCTCAGATTCAATGTAGGCCAGTCATACAGGATAGCATCCCAGATCCCTGCCGACAAGACCTATTTCAACTGGAGGGCTGCATTCGACGAATGTCACACGGAGGGAGTCAGTGGTGTGTCTTCTCAGACGCACGCCCTGATGTGCTCCATCGAACAATGCAATGGTGCGGGTGACTGCCGCAAGAGCAATCTGATAGGCGGTACGATGTGTCCTGCCTTCAAGGAGAGCCGTGATGAGTTGAAAACCACAAGAGCCCGTGCCAATGTGCTGAGGGAATGCCTCACCAATGGCGGAGGCTTCGACTCGCCTGAGATAAAGGAGATACTCGACAGTTGTCTTGCCTGCAAGGGCTGCCGGAGCGAGTGTCCTTCGAATGTGGATATGACCCGCATCCGTGCCGAAGTTCTCCAGCAGATATACGACAGAAAAGGTACTCCATTACGCTCGTTTGCAGTGGCAAGAATGGCTTGGGTGGAGAGACTCGGTTCATACGTTGCTCCTGTCTATAATTTCTTTGCCGGTTGGAAACTTTCATCAGCAATAATCAAGAAAATCATCAGTTTCGCCCCCGAAAGGGCGATACCGAAGATTTACCACAGGAGGTTCAAGGTCTCGAATGTGGAACGTGACAGAAAGGTCTATTTCTTCCTGGATGAGTTCACCCGATACAATGAGCCCGAACTTGCAGAAGCGCTTATCAGTCTCCTTGAACGCTTGGGATATCAGGTGATTATCCCAAAGCAGGTGGAGAGCGGACGTGCAGCCATATCGAAAGGTTGCCTGAAACTTGCCAAAAAGTTTGCATTGAAGAATGTCACTTTGCTGAAAGACATCGTCTCGGCTGATGCTCCATTAATTGGCATTGAACCCTCCTGCATCCTGACTTTCAGGGATGAATATCCGGACTTGGTGCCGGCAGAGATGAGGGCTGTGGCTCAGTCTCTTGGCAGGAATTGTTTGCTCTATGACGAATTCATAATGCGTGAAGTGGAGGCGGGAAGGATAACTTCAGAGCAGTTCAAAGGGAGCGAAGTGGATATCTGGCTTCACGGACATTGCCACCAGAAGGCACTGGTTGGAATAGAGAAAACTGCTGCCGCTTTGAGGCTGATAAAGGGCGCAACGATTCACGTAATCCCTTCAGGCTGTTGCGGAATGGCAGGCTCGTTCGGCTATGAGGCGGAACACTACAAGACATCGCTTGCCATAGGCGAAATGGTACTGTTCCCGGCTGTACGCAAGGCGGTTGCCGCTGTGGGCAAGCCTGCAATAGTGGCGGCTCCCGGAACCTCCTGCAGACAACAGATTCTGGACGGAACGGGCGTCAAGGCTGTGCACCCGATAGTGATTTTAGAGAGGTATTTATAATGAAGTTCAAAAGTTTTTGTAATTTTGTCAACCTATGAAATTTCGGATATATTCAGTATTTGCGGTTCTGGCGGCCATTTGTGCCGCCTCCTGCGCCACACCTAAGAAGGTTCTCTATCTGCAGGATATGCAGCAGGGCTCTCAGATTGATTTGGAGAACAAATATGAAGCGGCCATCAGTCCTAACGATGAACTGCGCATCATCATTTCCTGCGAGGATAAGGAACTCTCGGAGCCTTTCAATCTCGGTTACGGTGCGGGAGGAGGATCGACGAACAACTATGGAAGTAACGGCAGATATCTGGGCTATCTCGTGGATGTTTACGGAAATATCCAGATGCCTATTCTCGGAGAAATCCACGTTGCCGGTATGACCAGGCTCCAACTTCAGAATGAAATAACCAGGCGTTTGAAAGCCGGGTCCTACATCGAGGATCCGTACGTGATGGTACGATTCAACAATTACAAGATTTTTTTCCTTGGTCCCGACGGAGGCAGGGCCATCACCATTCCGGAGGAAAGATGCACTTTCCTTGAAGCCCTTTCTCTGGCCGGAGATCTGAGCAACTACACCAGACGGGACAAGATAGCGGTGCTGAGGGAAGTCGACGGCAAGATGACAATGCGCTATCTGGATCCGAGAAATTCGAAAGTCTTCAATGACCCGTATTATATGCTCCAGCAGAACGATATCATCATCACTCAATCTGTCAAGTCCAAGTATTACAAAGAGGAATTCTCCTTCTGGGCTTCCTGGATATCCCTGCTGTGTTCAATCACATCGGTTGTCACACTGGTGACAGTGCTCACGCGTTGATATTTTTGTGAAAGATTTAAATTGTCCAGATGATATGACGGATAATAAAGACCTGCAATTCTTCGAAGACACCAACAGAAAAATCCATATTAAGGATGTTCTGAGTTTTATCATTCATAATCTCCACTGGCTGATACTTTTCGCGGCCGTCGGAGGCCTTGTTGCAGCTCTTGTCGTCAGAAAGCAGGAACGCATATACAGCAGCAATGCAACAGTCATTCTTCGGCTCAACAGTTCCAATGGCAGGGACGGTGGTTTGGGCAACAGCGATTTCAGCGGTTTTACCGGCACGTTGGGCCGCCTGTCCTCTACATCCATCCGCAACGAAATCCTGATTCTCAAGTCGAAGACCACGATGATGGAGGTCGCCCGGAGGCTGAAACTCAACGAGTCGTATTTATGTCAAACATCCGTTGTCAAGAGATGCAAGGACTTGTACGACCAGACTCCCGTGAAGGTTGTGATGGAGGAGAATGTCAATGACAGCTTCAGGATGACCATTACGCCGCAGAAGGATTCGACGGTGTTGATTGCAATAGACGGTTTTGATGCCATTACGGCGGAATTCGGCCAGACAGTCATCAGCCCCAAGGGGAGGTTCAAGGTGAATGCGACCTGGTACCTTTCGCCGAGCTATGAAGGCGTACCTGTAACTTATGTCAAAACGAGTCTTTCTGATGTGGCGGACAAGTATCGCTATGCCTTGCAGGTGACGTATGACGAGTCCACCACTTCAGTAGTGACAATTACTTTGAATGATACCAACCCTCAGAGGGCGGCGGATATCATCAATGAGGCTATTACGGTTTATAATGAGGATGTTGTCCGGGACAAGACCATCCTTCTCGATTATACCAATGACTATATCGATGAACGCCTGCAGGCACTCAGCAGCGACCTTGGCTCAAGCCAGAATGAGATTGCCAGTTTCAAAAGCAGCAACAGCCTTCTGAATGTGGAGTCTTTCGGACAGCAGTATCTTGAGATGACGCTTCAGTCGAACGCTGAAGTGGAAAATCTGAAGAAACAGTATTCTGTGGCTGAGTATCTTCAGAACCAGCTCCGCCAAGACACCAGCGTTCCTGCAGCGATAAGTGTAGATATTGATGACGGAGCCGTGAACGGTGTCATCTCCCAGTACAACGAGTTGGCATTCAAGCTCAGTAAATATGAAAAGACGGGTTCCTCCAACAATCCTGCGGTCAAGAATATGCTTTCTCAAATGAAGGCGATGAGGCTCAACCTGATCGAGATTCTTGACGTTTACAAGAATACCTTGAATCAACGTATAGAGAGTGCAAAGGAATATGGGCTTCTGGCGGACAATAAGGTCAAGCAGGCCCCCCGTCAGCAGATTTATCTCGATAACGTTGAAAGGCTTCAGAATGTCAAGGAAGATTTGTTCAAGGATCTCTTGATGAAGCGGGAGGAGATGATGATTAACCGGCCGGCCATTGAGGGGAGCGCCAAGGTAGTGGATGAAGCAAGGGTGTTTACCGAGCCTGTCGCCCCTGATGAGACGAAGTGGATTTTGATAGGTATTCTCATCGGTTTGGCTATTCCGGTGCTGATGTTTCTCATTACCCGGCTTCTGGACACATCCGTCTCTTCCCGTCAGGATATTGAGAATTCGGTAAAGATTCCATTCGTCGGGGAGATACCCTCCAAGCGGAAGAATGACGAAAGGGAAATCGTCTTCGAAAGCGGGAAAAGAGACAATATTTCCGAATCATTCCGTGCCTTGCGCACAAACGTTGATTATCTGGTGAATAAAGAAGGCAACAGGACCTTTCTTGTAACTTCTTTCCTTGAGGGGTCGGGAAAGACATTCATCTCTACAAATCTGGCATACTGCTATGCTATTCTGGGCAGGAAAGTCGCAATTGTGGATATGGACCTCCGTAAGGGGATGCTGGCAAAGAATATGGGCAAAAAGCACGTCCACGGTGTATCTTCTTTCCTTTCCGGAAAAATCGACAGCCCTGCGGAAATTGCTTTCGCCGATAAGGAGTTCAAGACTTTGGATATGTTTTTTTCCGGTCCTATCCCGCCTAATCCTGCAGAACTTTTGTCAGGAAGCAGGATGGATGAGCTTATCTCTTATTTGAAGCAGAACTATGATTATATTTTCCTCGACAGTGTTCCGGCCGGAATGGTTGCCGATGTGGATATAATAAAAAAGTATGCCGATGCAACTCTGTTCATAGTCAGAGCCGGATTGTTCGACAAGCGTATGCTTCCTGATATGCAGCGTATGTATGACGACAGCAAGTTCCCGGGCTTGAGCGTTATCCTCAATGACGTCAAATTCCGTAAGAAGGGGTACGGATATGGTGGATACGGACGTTACGGCTATGGTTATGGCTACGGCTACGGCTACGGTTATGGTTATGGTCACGGCTATGGATATGGCTATGGTTATGGTTACGGCTCCGATGATGATGCGGAGAAGGAGGATACAAAGAAGCACTGGCATCACCATTTCCATAAATCCAAAGATAAATCACAGAAAGCGTAATGGCTGATTTTGCATTGATAGGAGCTGCCGGTTATATTGCTCCCAGACACCTTAAAGCCATTAAGGATACCGGAAACAACCTTGTGGCGGCTTACGACAAGTTCGACAGCGTGGGGAGACTCGACAGTTTCTTCCCGGATTGTTCCTTCTTCACGGAGAATGAACTGTTCGACCGATTCTGCTCGCGCCAGATGCATTCGGACCACCCTTTGAACTGGCTCAGCATCTGCACCCCCAACTATACGCACGATGCCTTCATCCGTTACGGGCTGCGTCTGGGATGTGACGTCATCTGCGAAAAACCCGTGGTGCTCAATCCTTACAATATAGATGCCCTCGAGGCCGTGGAGCGGGAAACCGGTCACAAGGCTTACAATATTCTCCAGCTCCGGCTTCACGACTCCATCGTAGCCTTGAAGAAAAAGATTGACGATGGACCGGCCGACAGGATATATGACGTGGATCTGACCTACATCACATCCCGTGGCAAGTGGTACTATACATCCTGGAAGGGTGACGAACACAAGTCCGGAGGAGTGGCGACCAATATCGGCGTACATTTCTACGATATGCTCCAGTGGGTTTTCGGCCCGGTGCAGAAAAATATAGTACACGTCAAGAGCTTCGACCGGGTGGCCGGTTATCTTGAGCTGAAGAAGGCGCGCGTGCGCTATTTCCTCAGCATCAATGCCGACTGCCTTCCCGAGAATGCCGTCCAGGGCGAGAAGAGGACATACAGGACGCTCAACATAGACGGAGATGAGTTCGAGTTCAGCCAGGGGTTCACGGAACTGCACACCCTGAGCTATCAGAAGATACTTTCAGGCGAGGGATTCCGCATAAGCGAGGCCCGCCCCTGCATCGAGATAGTCAGCCAGATTCGCAATGCCACGCCTGTCGGTCTGGTAGGTGATTACCATCCGCTTGCGAAGCTGTCCCTGTCAAAACATCCGTTTGGATGGTAATTTGGTAATAAAGTTGCGATGCAGAATCTGAGCAACATTTTTTTTGCGGAGTGAGAAAAATGTTGTAATTTTGCATTCAATTATAGAATAAGACGGAATGAAAGATATGGATAACAAAAAAGCTGACAGGATTCCGGTTCGCGAGAAGTATGAGCCGGTAAAAGTGGAGGTGATGGAAGTTGCTTCTCAAGGTGTGCTCTGTGCCAGCGCAGGTGCTACCATCAATGGGATGAACGTAAGAAAAGACGTCGGCGAATCATTTAATTAATTGTCAGGAGTTATGAAAAAGGTATTGATTTTTGCAGCCTTTGCGGCATTGTTTGCTTTAACGGCATGTCAGGAAAAAGAACCACTTGATTTGGAACAAGGCTCTGGCAATGAAATGAGAGAATATCCTGTATTCACCGCTTCAATTGATTTCGGAGATACAAAGGCGTGGACTCAGGACGGAGCGGCTATCACGTGGTCTTACAACGAGGAGATAAAAATTAAAGATAAAAATAAAAAAACAGCCACATATATAGCTGAGAAGAGTGGCAACAGCGGCAAATTTGCTACCCTCAAGGTTAAGGAGGGTACTCCTCCTCCGGATGGTTTTGGCGAACCTCCCTTTACGGCTACGATAAACAGTAAGCCATCCTATATTCAGGACTATAATTATTTTGCAGAAAATGACAAGCTGTATTTGAAAGCTGAGTCAAGCACAGTCGTTGGTGATGGGCCTGCCGACTATTCCCTCGTTTTCCAGGCCCAGAATGCTCTTCTTGCCATAAAGTTCAAGTTTGATGAAAGATTCGAAGCTATTTCGGTCAAGGGAAGTGATGCTAACGGAAAAGTAATGACATATACGCTCCTTGTGGATGATAAAGAGGCGTTTGATAGTCAGGGATGGAAAATGGAAGACGAGCATACTTATCTTGTCGCTGTTGAAGCAGGAAAATATGATGAGATTAAGATTATGAAAAGCGCTACGAATGTGTGCGTGGTAAAGGCGAATCCTCCGATTGAAGTTGTTGCCAACGATTACGTACCCATTACTTTGGCAGATGATAAAATCCAATTCAATGAAGTGGACGTTCTGCCAGGATTTTTCACTGTCGATCAAGGTCAGGATAGCATAGAGGGAACGGATGACGATATCGTAGTCAGTTTCAGCAAAGGAAATCTCAAATATTTAGTACAATCTCAAGAGTGGAAATTATATGATGAGCAGTACGAGTTCTGTAATACGAATGTGTATTCGGGCAATCACTCCGATATAATTTCTCTGTTTTCCTGGGGGTATGATCCCAACAAATCAATAGTTCCTGATAATAGTCTTCAGTCAGAGATTAATGTTACCCTGAGTGATGGTCAACACGTATTATCGCAGTCTCAGGATTGGGGAGATGCGATATCAGATGAAAATACAACTTGGCGTACACTCACATCAAGAGAGTGGCAGTATTTGATATGTAAGTCATATCCTCCAAATGCTTATTTTGGACTTCAAAGAAAGAGCTCTTCCCCTGCCCGAGGGGGAATTGACATAGATCGTAGCGGCAATCCTGAACAATCCGGGATGGGGCTGAAATTTGATCTTGTTACTGTCTGTGGCGTGGCGGGCTGTCTGGCTATTGTTCCGGATAACTGGGACGTTAAGAAAAGGCCCATTCAGTCTGAATACAGTAGTACAAGTTCTCCTATGACCTGGGAACAGGCTCAGTGTGCGGGCCTTGTCTGCCTTCCGCCTGCAGGATATAGAGATGGCAAACAGATAACCCTTACTGATGGTCAAAGTGAACTTTTAGGGTATTATTGGTCTTCTTCTAATTTTTTTGAGTGTGTTTATCCGCATATGGATTACTATGGTACAACTCAGGGTGTCAGTATCGATTATAGTACTTCAACATACGGGTATCTGTATTTCACCACCGGGGTAGTCTACGCCTATACTCCGACGGAGTTTGACCTGCTGACACGATTTTATCCCGATGGGGAAACGGATAACTTTAATAATGGCAAGTCTGTGCGTCTCGTGACTAATCTGAAAATGCAAGAGGCCTTTTAGGCCAGCTGTTATGGATAATCGAAGAGGTTGACTGAAGAGTCCCTTTGAGACCTCTCTAAAATCATCGGGGAGATGTTCAATTTATTTGGATATTTCCTCGATTTTTCCGTAACTTAACCTTTGTAAATCAATGGGTTGTGCTGCCAATTCAAGGTGCTACACAGTGTGTGGATGTCCTCAAGTAGAGGTCAAAGCTTTAGCATGAAAAATATGGTGGACAACAAAAAAGACAGGACATTGGATTCAGAGCGGCAGCCTGTGCCGTATGACCCTTGTCAGTTTTGCAACCATCTCCCTGAAGGCTTCCTGCGGTCTTCTGGGCAAGTAGCGGTATTTGGCCAGAATTCGTGAGAGCTTTGTACCTTCCTGACGAACGTAGAGTTTGATGAACCTGTCGTTTCCGGTGCTGCCGGAGAAGGTGGTTGAGAAAAGAGCGTCCATCGCTCCAAGGACGGTCCTTGAGAACTTGGTGAGGCCGGTCCGGTCAAGGGCAGGCCTCCATTCCTTCTGAACTTCCGGGTGGGCCTTGAGAAGGAGCGCGATGTCCGCAAGCATCTTGAGCGGGACCTTTTCGCCCATATAGAGGTGAAGCGCGATATGGTTCATTGCGTGGACGGCCATCACAACCGGTGGGAGCTCCCAGCAGCCGTCCGGTCGGAGGACTGCGTCATCCAGGGACTCGGCGACCAGACATTCGGTGAGGTAGTCGTTGCGGTTGTAGCTCGGGTGCGGGATGGGGTCGTGCAGTTCCACCTCCTCGCCTTCGTAGATGAAAACGGAGTGTTTGGAGTTGGAGTAATTCACCTCTATACCTCTCGATTCTATAAGGCTGTTCCCTTTTTCGTACCCCTCAGGTAGCATTATGTCTATGTCTCCGCATTCACGCATCTCGGGATGGGGATAGTGGCCGGCGAGGGTTTCTCCCTTCAGAAGAAGCATCCTTTCGCCTATGGATGAGAAGAGGTCCCGGAGATGTTCCTTCACTTTTCTTCTGCCCTCGAAACTGCTTTTCACCTCCTCGGCGGAGACATCCCACCGGAGCATTACCTCGAAATCCGGCTGGAGCTCGGTCGGGAGACGCTTTACGGCCTCGTAGCAGATGGCCACTACGCCTTGTTCGTGGGCACATTCCAGAACTTTCTTCCAGTCCGGCTGTGACGTCAGGGAGAGTTCTGCACCGAACAGTTCCGATGCGGTAAGTGATGTTACGATGTCGAAGATGCTCATATTATAAGCAAAATTAACTATTTTTGCGAAAATAACCGAGAATATGAAACTTTCAGAAGAATTATGCATCCGCGAAGTCGGGGGGAGGAATATCGTTTACGGATTCAGGAGCTCCGACGGCCAGCAGCATGTTATCTGCCTGAACAACTCCACAGTATGGCTTCTGGAGCAGCTGTCAGGGAAGGAGTTTACTCTGGAAGAGGCCGTTTCACTGGTGTGTTCCCGTTACAACGTTGATATGGATACTGCCCGTCAGGATATTTCGTCTGTTCTCGATATCTTTTGTGCAAACGGTCTGTTGCAGAAATAAGAGACAGCTTTTTCTTATAACGCTTATGCAGCTCAATCCTCTTGACATACACAATCACCTGCTTCCGGGGGTCGATGACGGCTTCGCCACGGCGGAGGAGTCACTGGAGGCAATACGTGGCCTTTTGGCGGCAGGTGTGGAGGAACTCGTTTTCACACCTCACATCAATCCGGAGGTGTATCCCGGAAATGATGAGGGCCGGATGCGTCAGGCCTATGGGGAGTTTCGGCCTCTTTTGCCTGACGGCTTGAAAACCTCCCTTGCGGCGGAGTATATGATTTGTACGGACTTCGAGAGGGATATCGCGGGACGCGCGGGTGAACTGCTCTGCTACGAGGACAAGTCCATCCTGGTGGAAATGTCCTATCTTTTCAGAAGCCCCAATTTGGACAAGGTTCTGTTCGAACTGCAGATGGCGGGCTTCAAGCCTATTCTTGCGCATCCCGAGAGGTATCTCTATATGGCGGACTGCCTTGAAGACTTCGACCGCCTCCACGAGAACGGCTGCCGCTTCCAACTGAATTATATCTCTTATACCGGTGTTTACGGAAGGGACTCCGTGAAGATTATAAGATACCTTGCTCGCCGGGGCTACTGTGATTTCGTCGCCACCGACCTGCATTCCATCCACCAGCTGGAGCGTATAATCTCGAGTGATATTGCGTTTCTGCTGAAGAATCTGAGTTTTTCAATTTTCTGTACTAAAAAGTCTGCTTCTCGACCTTGGGCTTGGAGGGACGGCCGCGGCGACGCGTGATCTGCTTAGCCTTGGGACGCAAAGGGGTCGTTTCGTTTTGCGTCATTTGACGCAAAGTTAAACGACCCCTTTGCGTCACATTTTGAGAATCCGGCGGATGATGCTTTCGCTGATGCCGGTTATTCGGGCAATCTGCCGGTTGCTGGCGCCGAAAGCATGTGTTTTTTTTAGGATGGCCGCCTTCTGGGGCTTGGAATAGGACTGAATGTCCTTGATGTGCTCCACGCCGCAGTCAAAGAGTATGAAATCACGTATTATTTCATCGCTCAGCCTGAATGGCGACTCGTTGTTGATATCAAGAATCCGCTGAGCCTTGGGCATCGGCTCATCGACCAGCTCTTTCAGCGTCTGCAAGGGAACTCGGGACAGTATTTGGCCGATGGGGCATAACTTGATGTAACAGAGTTTGTTAAGGAATTCGCGCCAGCTGCTCCATTCGTAATCTTCGGCCCTTTTTACCAGCCCGCCGGCGATAGGGTTCTGGTGTATGTATCGGATCAGAGTCTGGAAATAGGTCAAGTCATTGACCGGCTCGCTCCGGAATCGGCCCTGAAACAGGTGACCCGTGTGGCCGTACTTGAGGTTGTAGTATTGCGCGTACGATATCGTGATGCCTTTTATCAGGTCCGATAAGCACTCCTCCTTTTCCTGTATGAGCAGATGGACGTGGTTGGACATCAGGCAATATGAATACAATACGCAGCATGGCGGTAACGGATTGTGCTCATTATCTTGCGGATAGCACTTTTGCTGTAGAATTGTCAGAAACCTGAGGTAATCTTCGTTGCTTTCAAAAATGTCTTGCTTGTTGTTACCTCGTATCATTACATGATACACGCCGGTGGTGCTGGATGTTCTGTATTTTCTGGTCATTGTTTATAGGTATTAAATAAAACATATGCAAACAATTCTGTTGTTGCAAATGTAAGCATTCATCCCAATTAATTCGCAGATTTGGGAGGAAAAGTGAAAACTGACGCAAAGTGACGCAAAGGGGTCGTTTCGTTTTGCGTCATTTGACGCATTCTTAAACGACCCCTTTGCGTCACTTTAACCGGCCAAAATCATTCCAACCGGACAGGAGTTTGCCGTTATGGGTGTCTTGGATCAGTTTTTCCAGAGTCTTTTGAGCGTATTCAGGGCGGTTGGTGTGCTGATAATGCTGGATACGGTCGGCTTTTATGCGTTTGTAGGTTTCGGGGAATGACTGCCAATTCATCCACGCTTGCTTATCGGCCCTGATGGCATTGAGCAACCAGTCTTCAAAGACAAACAGCGCGGGGTCCAAATCAGGTGCTACAGCCAGTCCGGCGGGGGTCATTTCTCCAAGCCTGACAAGCCTTCTGCAGCGCTCCATGTTCTGCTCGCACCAGTTGCTGCGCTTACGGCGCGGGGTGAAATGCTGTATGGGTTTGCCGTCATCGATTCGCTTCATGGTGCTGTCAATCCAGCCAAAACAGAGCGCCACCTCGACGGCATCCACGTATCGGACCACACCGGGGTAATCGGCCTCTGCCCGGTTTATGCGCAGCCAGAAATCACTCACTTTGTCGTGATTCTTCTCATACCACCGATACAATTCCGCGCGCGTATGAATGTCAAGCAGATTGGTTACCTCCATAACATAATCTCAAAAATGACGCAAAGTTAAACGACCCCAATGCGTCAAATGACGCAAAACGAAACGACCCCTTTGCGTCATTTCAAGCGGGGAAAGAAGCGGGGAACGGTCTGGCAGTACAAAGAGTACTCGGGATATTTGCCGCCGCTTATCTCTTCGGCAAGGGCCGAGCTGCCCTGGAACATCACAACCAGCAGCAAAGCACCAATCACGCTCCAGTTGATAATGCCGATGCCCGCACCGATGGAGAATATGTAAAAACATACCCAGATGCTCTGCTCGGCAAGATAATTGGGATGTCTGCTGCGGCCCCAGAGGCCGTTTGTGTTGAATCCTTTATTATAGGGTGCAGGCAATTCAGAGAGCGTCTTCCCCTGATTTATTATAGCCCACTTGCGGGTCTGGAACGCCCATTGCTGCTCATCGGCCACAGTCTCCCAGATGATGAATCCCAGCATCAGGACGGCTGCAATCCAGTCTATCGGGCCGAATGGGGCATCGGACCTCATTGCCACAAGCGCGGGGAGTGTGGTCATGAGCACCAGCGCGTTCTGGTAGATGGAGATGAATCCCAGGTCAAACAGCGTCCATTTCCAGCGTTTGCTGAATGCCGGTCCGGAGCGAAGAACGGCCCATCGGTAATCCTCTTCGCCCTCCCAGAACTTGAGTTTGTAGGCCCCCTTGCGGGCAAAATTGAAGGTGAGTCTGATGCCCCACAGGGTTGCCAGGAAGGCCATCACCACGAGGCGGGCGCTCATTCCGCCCTTGGCTGCAATCATCCAGGTGTAGGCTATGGGCAGCAGGCTCCAGAGCTTGTCCATCTGGCTGTTGTTGCCGGTCAGCTCGCCCACGATAAAGCAGAATGCGGCGCTGCAGCCGGCAATGATCAGCAGGATCCGTATTACTTCTATCTGTGTGCTGTCCAGTTCGGGGCCGACGGTAAAATACAGAATGGGGCATACTATGATGGAGAGCGCAAGCAGCGCGGCCATCAGTGGGATGTTCATTTTCTTCATTTCCTTTTCATTTTGTGTTAAAAACGACGCAAAGTTAAACGACCCCAATGCGTCAAGTGACGCAAAACGAAACGACCCCTTTGCGTCACAAATATACTATTTTTTACTGACTGCGCGGATTGGGACAAATGTGTAACTTTGCAGCATGATAAAACGTTCCAGCCTCTATTACATTGCCTCCGTTATCTGGGGTATTCCGGGAGTTATTATTACGGTCAAGGGCGTATCGGCCTATTTTGCGGCCGATAAGTCACAACTGTGGTGGCTTTTGCCCATTACCGCTCTGGTCCTGACGGGATTCATTTTCATGTTCAGGCGTATTGTAGCCAAATATTGCAGGTTTATTCAGGAGCAACCCGAGCGCACATCGGCCTTAAAGACATTTCCTGTGCGCGGCTGGGTGATTGTGTTTTTCATGATGTGCCTGGGAATGGCACTTAAGATCATCGGCGTGCCTGTAGCATTCACTGCATCTTTCTACAGCGGCCTGGGCCCGGCGCTGCTCACTGCCGCCATCCTCTTCCTGAAAAAGTGACGCAAAGTTAAACGACCCCAATGCGTCGTTTTTACTATCTTTGAAGCCGATAAACCAATTTGCAACAATGAAAAGAATCCTTCTGCTGGCAGCGTTTGCCGTTTCAACATTCCTTTGCCAAATTAGCGCACAAGTCAAGGCCTATGAGGTAAAATCACCCGATAAGAAGATCTGTTTCAGCCTTAATCTGGATATTCATCAACGTCTTATGTACAAGATTTCGGTGGATGGCAAGGATGTAGTGGATTGGTCTGCTTTAGGTTATGCCAGTAACCCGGATGAGACCCCGTTTTCATTGGATATCAACTCAATCACCAGGCGTCCGCAAAAATCCAAAGACATCTGGAGTCCTTTATGGGGTAAACGTTCAGAAGTCAATGATGTCTTTAACTGGATGTCATTCAATATTCCTGGTAATGTGGGAATGCTTGATCTTGATGTGCGTGTCTATAATGAGGGTGTAGCTTTCAGATTGAGTGCTTTGCCTGAAACTGTTTATGAAAAGACGGAATTCAATTTCGCCGATGACTACACCGCGTGGTACTACAACGGCGAACGTCATAACATCGGCCCCGAGAAACTGTCCGATGCAAACGGCGAGCGCCTGCCCCTGATGACAATAAAGGCGGCCAATGACCTTTACCTGGGTTTGCATGAGGCCGATCTCAAAGCGGACGGATGGCCGATGCGCTTGCGCTCGGAAAGCGGCTCTACAAAGATGAGCATCATTCCTGAGAAAATCTCAGATTTTAAAGGCGAATATATAGGAGCCTGGCGTGTGCTGATGGTAGGCAAGACTCCCGGTGACCTGGTGGACTCACACCTGCTGGAACTCCTCAACCCCGAGCCCCAAGGTGATTTCAGTTGGGTCAAGCCCGGCGTATATCTCTGGGACTGGCGCATAGACGGCGCAGTCTGGGAGGGCTATCACTACGGTATGAACTATGACTCCTGGACCCGTATGATTGATTTTGCAGCCGAACAGGGATTCCAGGGACTGGTGCTGGATGCCAACTGGTACGGCCCCGAGTTTGAGAAGGATTCCGATCCCACCAAGGGAGATAAGGCGCGCGATGTTCAGCGTATCATACAGTACGGTAAGGAGAAGGGTGTGGGCGTTTGGCTCTACCTGAATGATGTGGCCGGCACCAACTATCCCATTGAGGAGACTCTGGCGCAGTATGAGGAGTGGGGTGCAAGTGGCGTAAAATACGGCTTTATGAATGGCAATCCGCAGGAGAAGAACCGCAAGACCCAGGAGATTACGGCCCTGTGCGCCAAACATCACCTCATGATCGATTATCACGACTATCCGGTGCATCCGTTCGGCCAGATGCGTACCTGGCCCAACGCCGTTACGCGCGAGTACTGCAAGGCGCAGCTGGACGGCCGACAGATTTTCCAGCCCAAAACTTTTGTGACATCGGCCTTTGTAAATATGGTGGCTGGCCCGATTGACCAGAACAACGGTTTCCTGGAACTTCATCAGGGCCGAACCACCCGTAAGGACAACAATCAGGAGGTGCCCAGCACCGTAACGGGCGAGATTGCACGCACGCTGATTACGTGGTCGGGCGCAACGGTCATTCCCGATATCCCCGAGTATTATCAGAAGTATCCCTCACTGCTGGAGTTCCTCAGCGCCGAGAAGCAGCCCTGGCAGGAGAGTATCACGCTGGCCGGTGAGATTGGTGAGTACATTGTGATGGCCCGCCAGAACCGTGACGGCCAATGGCTCATAGGCGCCGCAACCAATGAGGATGAGCGTGAGATTGAGATTCCCCTGAGTTTCCTTGGCAAGGGTAAGTTCACCGCAACCGTCAATACCGATGCCGACGATACCCATTACCGCACTAACCGCGAGACCTTTGAGACCCGTACCGGCATAAGCGTTACCAGCAAATCGACAATAAAAATCAGGCTCGCACCCGGAGGCGGAGCCTGCATTTTAATCAAGTAGTGCAATTGGGGTCTGACCCCTTTTGCTCTTTTTTAGTGCCCGTTCTGATTGCTTACGTCATTGAACTGACTGACCACAGATCGGCCTCGGCCTTCTCAAGGTCTGCTATCTGCTCGCGGTAGAACTGCGTGGCCAGCTCGGGGGTCTGGAAGGTGTACATCATCTTGGAGTCGTTGCACTCGTCGCCTTTGAACTTGGCAAGCCACTCCAGTTTGAATGATATGTAGTCCCAAGACAGGAGCACCTCGTCGCCCTTGTCCTCATATGTGGGGGCTGCAACACCCATAAGTGTCATGTATGAACCCATAAGGCCCTGCATGCCGGCACCGGCTGATCCGCCGTTCTGGGCGGCAAACTCGGCATTGGAAGGAACTGTAAACAATGCTGCAACAATAGAAGGAATGATTCCTTCATAGCTCTAAAAACAATAGTTAATGTCGCAAAAGTAGTTATCTTTTTTAGCATTTGTTTGCCAAAAGGTTTATTTTTGCAAAGACATGACTCACGAATGACTAGAAGGGCTTTTTACATATTGTTTCTGCTTTTGACTGTTCCTGTTGTCCTGAGAGCGCAGGGCTATTGCTGTGACCGTCAGGGCGCAACGCTCGAGTATGTAAGGAAAATTTCTAAGAGCGGCGAGACCCGGTGGCGTCACACCATGAAAGTGAAAGATGTGAGCAAAGGCCCCGACGGCAGCGTGGTAACATCGGTCTCAATATTTCTGAAACCCAACGGCAAGCCCTATTACAA
Organism: Bacteroidaceae bacterium; assembly: GCA_024398635.1. Classification (GTDB taxonomy): domain Bacteria; phylum Bacteroidota; class Bacteroidia; order Bacteroidales; family Bacteroidaceae; genus Colenecus. The sequence goes on from JAKSIV010000016.1 coordinate 21,024, forward strand.
GGGCGATATCATTGAGCAGGTGGTGCTCCGCGAAAACAACGATGTGTGGGTCGATATGGAGGCCGTGACGGTTGAGTATATCAAGGGTCGTGCCGGCCTGAACGCCACCGCCGAGGCCGATCCGTCAATAATTCCGGCCAGTATGGAGCCGGGCGATACGCTGCCGCAGGTATCGGGCAAGGCCAAGGTGAGCCTGCTTACCTACACCTACCGCATATGGGACCGCAAGGTGCTGCGCCGCGAGTCGATATCGGTCCCCGCCGGCACGTTTGACTGCGTTGTCCTTGAGGAGCACAAGCTGGAGTCGGGCCCCGGCCACAACCGCGACGTTCTGAACCACACCTGGTACTGCAAGGGCATAGGTTTTGTCCGCCACGACACCTACATCAACGGCAAACTTGATACTTCCGAAATCCTTTACTCGATAAAATGAAACAGTATATAGAGCAGAACAGGGAGAGGTTCTTTGAGGAACTTTTCTCCATATTGAGAATACCTTCCATCAGTGCAAAGCAGGAGAACAAGCCCGATATGGTGCGTTGCGCCAACAGGCTGAAAGAACTGCTTCTTGAGGCGGGGGCCGATATGGCCGAGGTGCTTCCCACCAGCGGAAATCCGGTGGTGTTTGGACGCAAGATGGTGGACCCGTCACTGAAGACGGTGCTGGTGTACGGACACTATGACGTGCAGCCGCCCGAACCATTGGAAAAATGGCGTACTGATCCTTTTGAGCCGGTAATCCACGATGACGCCATATGGTGCCGCGGTGCCAATGATGACAAGGGTCAGCTCTTTATGCACATCAAGGCGTTTGAGTATATGGTCCGCACCGGCCAGCTCAAGCATAATGTTAAGTTCATATTCGAGGGTGAGGAGGAGATAGGAAGCCCATCGCTGCCTGAATTTATAAAGGCCAATAGGGATCTTTTATCGGCCGATATCTGTCTGGTATCGGACACCACGATGATATCTGACAAGGTGCCGTCAATAAACTGCGGAATGCGCGGTCTGGCATATCTGGAGGTTAAGGTTACGGGGCCCAATAAGGACCTGCACTCGGGGCATTACGGCGGCGCTGTGGCTAACCCCATCAACGTGCTGTGCGACATGATTTCGTCACTGATTGACAAGGACGGCCGCATAACGGTTCCCGGATTCTATGACAAGGTGGTGGAACTTACCCCCGATGAGCGCCGTATGCTTGCACGCGCCCCGTTTGACATTGATGAGTACAAGGCATTCCTGGATATAAACGAGGTCAAGGGTGAGAAGGGTTACACCACTATAGAGCGTACGGGAATTCGTCCGTCGCTTGATGTATGCGGGATATGGGGCGGTTACACGGGCCAGGGCGCCAAGACGGTCTTGCCCAGCGAGGCTCACGCCAAGATCTCCATGCGTCTGGTTCCCAAGCAGACCAGCGCCGAGATTTCAAAGCTCTTTATGGATCATTTCCTGAAGATTGCTCCGCCTTACGTCAAAGTTGAGGTGACACCGTTTGAGAGCGGTGACGGATTCCTTATCCCCATATCATCTGATGCATACAAGGCTGCATCACGCGCTATCGGTGAGGTTTACGGCATCGAGCCGGTGCCCAGTCGCGGTGGCGGCAGCATTCCCATCCTGGCTGAGTTCCAGAAGGTGCTGGGCCTGGATCCGCTGCTGATGGGATTCGGCTTGGAGCGTGATACCATCCACAGCCCAAACGAGAGTTACCTGCTGCGACAGTTCTTTGGCGGCATGCAGAGCATCGCTCTGTTCTATCGTTATTACTAAAAAGGAAGACGGTGCGACCTTCAAGCAGGCGGCACCGTCCAGAGAATTACTAAACTATTGTCGTTATCTCAAAAGAATTGGATCGGGTTGTTTTACAGCTCGAATGAACTGTTGCGGTAGAACTCCAGCAGGGCTGTGTTGAACAGGTACTCGTAGCGGTACTTGATGACATCGGCCTGAGCTGTGACGAGTCGGTTCTTGGACTCGTTGAACTCGGTTATACTGGCTTTTCCACCTTCATATTTGGCCTGCACAAGCTCGAATGACTCCTGTGCACTGGTCTCTACTTCCTGGCTGCTCTCGTAGCGGCTCTTGGAGGCAACGGCGTTGTAGTAGGCCTGCTGTATCTCTTTGTAGAGCTGTTTCTTGACGTTGTCCAGCTGCATCTCCTGATTCATCCAGTTGAGTTGGGCCGAACGTACGTTGTTGCGGTTGCTGTTGCGTGAGAATATGGGGATGCTCAGATTCAATCCTACGTGGGGGCCAAAGTTATTCTTCATCTGGCTGCCAAAGTTATCGGACGTACGGTTGGAGCTGGTGTAGTAGCCGGTTCCGGCGCCTGCACTCAGGCTCAGAGTGGGGTAGTAGCCACCTTTGGCAATGTCAATTCTGTTGCTGGCCTGCTCCAGACGGAGCTCCTCACTTTTGATGGCGGGCTTGATGTCCAGTGCCTGGTTGTAGATCTCCTCGGGGCTGTCGGGGATGCGGAACTCAATGGCATCGGCATCGGGCTGGATCACGTCAAAGCCTTCGGGTGAAGGGAGCTCAAGCAGCTGGGTCAGGGTCAGTATGCTCATGCTCAGGTTGTTCTCAGCCTGGGTGACTGAGAGCTGGCTCTGGGCAAGAGTTGCCTTCTGCGATGATACCTCGGCGTTGCTGGCCTTGCCTATGGTGGCAAGCTCGGTGAGGCGCTCCACCTGCATGGAGTCAATGGTTACCTGATTGCGGGCTACATCCAGTATGCTGCGGTTGTAGACAATCTGGATGAAGGCCTGTGCTACCTGTACGCGGACATCGTCCTTGATACGCTCCAGGTCACTCTTGGCGGCCTCGAGGCTGAGCTCGGCATTCTCTATGTTGCCCGAAATACGGCCACCTGCAAACAGGGTTACGTCTGTACCGATGCTGAATGATGTGCTGGCGGTATTGGTGTTGGCGTAGGTGTTGTCGATGGTCAGGCTTCGGCCGAATGACCAACTCTGTGATGCGCTGGCCGATAAGCCCGGCAGGCAGTTGCTGCGTGCGGTGTTCAGTTCTACATCGCAGTTCTGAGCCGATATGTCGCTCTGACGTATCTGTATGTTGTTCTCGATAGCGTAATCTATGCACTGATCAAGTGTCCAGCCCTGATTGGCGCTGGCGGTTGCGGCAAGTGCAAGTGCTGCCAGAGTTAAGGTTATTGCTTTCATAGTTGTTTATGCTTCGGGGGTTGTCTCAGTTGTTTCAGTTGTTTCCTGGGCGGTCTCATCCTCTATGATACGCGGTCCGCGTACGGTATCGCCTTCGGTCAGACCCTCCTTGATCTCTATGTTGACGCCGTCGCTCAGTCCGGTGGTTACCTTGATCTGCTGGTATGTGCCGTCTTGGGCTTTCTTATAGACGTAAGGCTCGTTCTTTACGAACTCAAGTGCGCTCTCGGGTACGGTCAGGACATCGGTTGCCTTCTCCAGGTCAATCTGGGCGTTGGCGCTGTAACCTGAGCGTATGGTGTGCTCGGAGTCTACCTTTACGGCTGCCTTTACCTTGAACTGGTTGGCTCCGTTGCTCTCGACTGCCTTAGGTGATATGTACTCCAGGCTGGCATCGAAGGTGTAGTCACGCAGGGCGCCGATGGTGATGGTCAGGGGCATTCCCTCATGGAGTGAACCGACTTCGGTCTCATCGACCTGACCCTCAAAGATAAGGTCGCTCATGTTGGCTACGGTTGCAACGGTGGTGCCGTCGTTCAGGGTGTTGGCCTGAATGACTGAGTTACCCACCTTTACGGGGATGTCAAGTATCAGACCGGTTATGGTTGAGCGGATAAGGGTTGAGCTTGAGGTGGCGTTTTTGGATGATACGCCGTCGCGGATTACCTCGAGTGACTCCTGTGATGCGGCATACTCCTCCTTGGCCTGGTTGAGCTGCTGCTCTGTCTTTTCATACTCCTCGGCGCTGATAAGGTTCTTCTCATAGAGGGCCTTCTCGCGGTCAAAGTTGGTCTGGGCCTGCTTGAGGTTTATTTCCGATAAGCGCACGCGGCTCTGGGCTGCTGAGAGTGAGTTCATGTCGGGGATGACGGTGAGGCGTGCAATGACTTCGCCCTGCTGGACCATCTGGCCGGCCTCCTTGTATATCTCAGCAATGATACCGTTGATCTGGGGTTTGATGTTGACCTCGTTGCGGGGAACAATCTTACCGGTAAGGACTGTGCTGCGTGCAACATCCTGCTTCTGTGCGGTAAGCTCCTGGTAACGGATCTCCTGAGGTTGTGACTTCTTGTAAAGGAATACGAACGTTCCTGCAAACACTGCTACGATGAGTACTACTACGATGTACTTGATTACTTTTTTCATATCTGTTTTGTTTTTCGTTTTTTTCTACAATAGTTTATTCGTCACGCATTGCATCGACGGGTTTCACTGCCATTGCACGGAGTGCGGGGGCGAGTCCGGCCAGAGCTCCCAGCAGGGCCAGCAGCGCTGCTGCCAGGACTGCGGTGTTGAATGAGATCTGGAACGGAGTTGCGCCGCCTGTGGCTGTCTCGAATATGTTGAGAAGGAATACCGCAAAGACTATTCCGGCGCTTCCGGCAGCCAGCGTAAGGGCTATGCTCTCAGTTATTATCTGTGCAAGTATCTCGCCGGGCATTGCACCGATTGCGCGGCGTATGCCTATCTCTATGGTGCGCTCCTTGACGGTTACCATCATGATGTTGCTTACTCCTATGCAGCCTGCAAGCAGGGTGCCCAGACCTACCAGCCATATCATGAAGTTGAGTCCGCGGAACAGGTTATCAACCAGCATGAATATCTCCTCGGTATTGAGAACCTGCATTGCTTCGTTATCCTCAGGGTCGAATGAGTGCTGACGGGCCATGATGGAGCGAATGCGGGGCTCCAGAGTGCTGGAGTGAATGCCGCTTTTGGCTGTCAGGCAAATTATGTCAACTATGTTACCGCGATTGTAGATGGTTGCGGCAAGGGTCTCGGGGATCATTAGCGAATAGCCGGAATTGCTGTTGATGCTGATGTTGCTTGAAGACATGTCCACACCAATTACCTGGAAGTAGATGTTACCGCATTTTACGTATTTGCCGCAGGGGTCACCGCCATCGGGGAAGAGCTGCTGGTAGATACGTCGGCCTATGACGCACACCTTACGTTGCATCATTATATCGGTCTGGTTAAGGTAGCGTCCGTAACGCAACTTGGGTTCTTCTATCTTGCAGTAGTCTGCATTGACTCCCTTCAGAGCGGCCGATGTGGAGTACTCTCCGTATTCGACAGTGCTGCCCCATCCGCTGATCATGGGTGATACTACGTCCAGCTCGGGGACCATCTGCTTGAGGCGTTCTATATCGGTGCGGGTAAAGTTCCAGTAACGGCCTTCGGGCAGTCCCTTGTAGGGCTTTGAGGTATTGGAGGATATCAGCACCAGAGTGTTGGTGGCGAATCCGCCGAAGTTCTCCTCAAGAAGTCCCTTGAGTCCCTGTCCGCCGCCTACCATGAAGAGCAGCATGAAGAGGCCCCAGAATACGCCGAATCCGGTAAGTATGGTACGTCTGCGATTACGTGTGAGTGAATCGGCCGTTTCACGGAATGAATCTATATCGAATCTCATAATCAGTCTGCTCTTAATGCTTCAATAGGTCTTACGCGTGCAGCCTTTACAGCGGGGAAAAGTCCCGCAATCGTGCCTGCAATGACCAGTACTACTGTTGATTTTATCGCCTCGTTCAGTCCTACGGTAGGATTGATGAGAAGGCGTACGCTCTGTCCGAACAAATCCATTGATTCCTGTCCTATGGTCTGGTCCATGATGAAGCATGCTATCATGCCCAGCACCATTCCAATATATCCGAACAGGGCGGTTATACCTATGCTCTCGGCTATTATCAGCTTGGTTATGTTCCAGGGGCTGGCGCCGATGGCCTTGCGGATTCCGAACTCGTGGGTGCGCTCCTTGACGGTTATCAGCATGATGTTGCTTACGCCAACGATGCCTCCCAGCAGGGTGAAGAGTCCTACAATCCAGAGTCCGGTGTTAAGGTAATTACGACCCTTGTTCATCTGCATGTTCTGGGTGAACTGGTTCCAGATATAGTAGGCGCTCTCATCGTCGGGGGCTGCGCTGTGGCGGGTGTTGAGTATCTGCTTGAGTCGTGCCTCGAAGGCTTCGTTCTCCTCCTCTGTCTCAAGTCCGTTGAACGTAAATGCTATCAGGTCCAGGTCATTGTTCATGCCGAATATGGTCTTGGCCGTGGTGTAGGGTATATGCAGGTCGCGGTCATTCTGGTTTTCCTCGGCATGGCGCACGCCAACTATGGTGAATACAAGGTTGCCTACCTTTACCTTCTTGCCTATGAGGGTGTTGTAATCTGTACCGCCTTCAAGCAGGTTCTTGGCCAGCATATGAGTGATTACCATTACCTTACGTTTCTCGGTAATATCCAGGTTGTTTATGAATCGGCCTGCAAGTACGTCAATGTGGTCCATCTGGACCTGTCCGGGGAATGTTCCGTTCAGGCTCATGTTATTGAAATACTTTTTCTTGTAGGTCAGGGTGAATCCGCTGCGTGAGACCGATGTGGTTACTTGGTCAATAATATCCGGGAACTGACGGGCCAGAAGTGTCATATCCTGCTCGGTGAGCGTCATGAACCGTCCTTGCTTGTAGCCCTTATAGGGTTGTGAGGTGACGCTGGGATATATCTCCATGGTGTTGGTGGCAAATCCCTCGCTGTCCTGGTTGAATGAGTTCATCAGTCCGTTTCCGGCTCCCAGCAGCACAATGATCATGAATATGCCCCATGCTACCGAGAATCCGGTCAGGGTGGTGCGCAGCTTGTTGCGGCGCACGCTCTCCCATATTTCGGTTAAAAGGTCGTGCATGGCTTACTTCATTATTGTGGTTGTACCGAATGCCGATGCGTTGTGCAGCAGGTTGTCCTCAATCTGGCCTATCACACCGTCCTTGATGTGAATGATGCGGTTGGTGCAGTTGGCTACGCCGCTCTCATGGGTTACTACAACTATGGTGATGCCCTCCTCGCGGTTAAGACGGCTCAAAAGTTCCATTACCTCGACCGATGTCTTGGAGTCAAGGGCTCCGGTGGGCTCATCGGCCAGAATGATCTGTGGTCTGGTGATAAGAGCGCGGGCAATGGCTACACGCTGTTTCTGGCCGCCCGACATTTCGTTGGGGTAGTGGGTTGCCCAATCCTTAAGGCCCAGACGGTCCAGATATTCCATGGCCATCTGATGACGCTGACGGCGTTTTACTCCCTGATAGAACAGAGGCAACTCCACATTCTCAACGGCAGTCTTGAAGGAGATGAGATTGAATGACTGAAATATGAATCCAATCATACGATTGCGGTAATCGGCAGCCTGGCGCTCGGTCAGGTCCTTGATGAGTTTTCCGTCCAGAAGGTACTGGCCGGTATCGTAGTTGTCAAGTATACCGAGTATGTTAAGCAGGGTGGACTTACCGGAGCCCGACGCTCCCATGATGGATACAAACTCGCCGCGCTCTATTCCAAGGTTGATTCCTTTGAGTACGTGCAGGGGCTGTGCACCCGTGTAAGTCTTGTTGATGTCGTTAAGCTCTATCAGCATATATTGAAAAAGGATTGTTTATGAATTTAGTTTAGTGTGTTAGTTTATTAGTACACTGCAAATGTAAATCAGATATTTGGAACCGCAATGGATTCAAGTAGAGATTAACATAATTTTGTATTCAATTCAATTATCGAAAATCTGACGGATGCGGCGGCTGTTTGTTATTCAGGGTGTAGGTATTTATCGTTTTTTTAAGTTCCTTTAAACTATTAGGTGCATGCTATGCCAAAAACACTTATCTTTACAATCTAAAACTATATATCTATACTTATAGATGAGAATAAAGTATGTGGTTTTATTGGCATTGGGCTGTCTGCTGGGCCTTTGCGGCTGCAAAGATGACAAGCCCCGATACGGAGCGCCCATACTGGTCAAGGTGTTCGGAGTGATGGGGCGTGCCGATCTGGGCAGCAACTTACAGCTGGGACTCTATGCCAATGAACCCATAGGCGTTCAGAATATCCCCCTTACGCTTCCTAATGGTGCAGTGGCACAGTTGGAGAAAGATATAAGGTGGGCATTTGACCAGTCTGCTTCAACGCGTTTCTTCATATATGCCCCATATGATCCTTCTTTCACGGGTCAGGAATACGGTATGGTATCCGTTCCGTCGGACCAGAGCAAAAAAGAGAACGTACTTAAGGGCAACATGCTTACGGCAACGGTTTCAGGAAGCCCCAAGGAGGCTGCGGTCAATTTTACCCTTGAGCATGCAATGACCCTGATGACGATCTCGTTTGACAACCGGACCGGTGAGAGAATAAAATCGCTAAAGGTAAACGGATTCAGGACAAACGGACAACTCAATCTGCTTACGGGAAAACTGTCGCCCACGGGTTCCAACGGTTCAATCACGCCGTTGCGTGCTCCGGACGGTACTGATACATTCTGCTTCATATATGTTCCGCAGGATGCTTCACCGCAGTTTGACATAGAACTGGCATCGGGCAAGACGCTGAGCATAGCATATAACCACTATTGTCATGCACACCCCGGCAGCATTATCCGTATGGACAACATAATGCTTACCGAGTCAATGTTCAGGGAGGATAAGAACCAGGTTATCCTTGAGTTGAACGGTGTCAATACCACTCAGTGGGTGGTCAACGGCATACCTGAATTCCAGACAAGTTTGCCGTATATCAATCTGGCTGATCTGGATTTGATTGAACCCGATGAGGATAGGGACAATTTCTTTGCGGCTTATCTCAACAAGGTGACCGTAACGGCAGTGGATGTCTCAAATCCTGATATAAAAGGTGTTGTGATAGAGGATTCCACTCGTGCCATTCATGTTTGGACATATTATGACTCGCCGCTTCAGGTGGGCAATACCATAGTAGGTCCGGTCCTGGGCGTTATGAACAAGGTGTCAGACCGGGAGATACATATCGCAAATTTCCTTACCGACTACGCTACAATTGCCAAGACCAATGTGCTGCCGTGCACTGAGGTCAGTGTTGATGCCATATCCGGTAAGCCTGATATCTATGAATACCGCCGTATGCTGTTCCGTGACGTCAGGCTAAAAGAGCGGTTCGATTCTGACAGGGCTGTCTTTGTGCAGGGCACTGCTGAGTTCAGCGTGGGATGTCCCGGTCTTGATTCAAAACTGGCCGAAGGCGTAACGGGCGACCTGACGGGATTCCCGGTATGGAACGGAGATGACTTCTGTGTTATGGTATATGATATCAGTCAGTTCAACTCATTCAGCAAGGAGGCGGCTGTAAATGCATTTACCAGACAGCAGTCATGCGGACTTTATGACATATCGGATCCTGATACCGCCTATTACAGTTTTGCCGGAATGGAATCAAGGCTCCAGTTCTCTGTGACAAGGCTCACGGGCGGTCATTTCCAGCAGGTAACCGATACAGGCAACGGCCAGATCCACTGTTTCTATTCTTACAATCTGCCTGCCGTTCCCGTAGTGGGTCATGAGTACAGTGTGGCATTCAATGTGTCAGGTAATTCAACTCTGACCGGTTCAACCATGAACATGGAATGTGTAAAGGTTGAGGACGGACTTGTCTGGCTGGTTGATGATTCACGTTCTAAAGGTGTGATAGTGGCATTATGAAAAGATACGTTTTAGCAATACTACTGCTTGGAGCATTCGCGTCATTTGCCATGGCGGGAGTGGTTACACCTGAAAGGGCTGCCGCATACGCGGAGAGCCTGTTGGGCATGAGATCTACTCCTGCAGCCGAGAACGGCTCCCCCAGCAGGGCCGCAAGCCGAAACGGTGCACAGACCCCTGAGTACTATGTGTTCAACAATCCGGATGGAGGCTGGGTGGTAATTGCCGCCGATGACCGCGTTACGCCTGTATTGGGATACTCGGACAAAGGTAAGTTCAGGGTGGACGACATGCCGGATAACGTATCCTGGTGGATGGATGGGGTGGCTAAGGTGATAGATATAGTGCGTGACATGGATATAGCGGCATCGGATGAGGTCAAAAAAGCCTGGAACCGGGTTCAGGACGGACTCCTGGCCACTGCCGGTAATTCCAGGACCATTCCCAGCGCCTTATGGGACCAGACCGAACCGTATAATGACCTTTGTCCGGTAGTGGCAGGTGAGAACCAACGCTCCGTTACCGGCTGTGTGGCAACTGCAATGGCAATCATCATGCGTTACAACAACTGGCCTGCCCAGGGAACCGGAGTAAAGATGGGTTACAAGACCGAATCAACTGACACATATATCCCATCGGACCCGATTGGGAACCATACGTATGATTGGAATAACATGCCTTTGACCGATGCCAAAAAGGCTGAGTCCGGTTGGACGCAGGCTCAGAAACGCCAGGTGGCGCAGCTTATGTATGACTGCGGCGTTTCGGTGGATATGGATTATACATATGCCGCCGGATCCGGTGCATCAAGTGACCATATATCTTATGCCCTCACTACCTATTTCTCATATTCGGACAAGGCAATGCAGGTGATGCGTGCCTCTTACACTGAGGATGAATGGCTTTCCATTATCAGGAATGAGATTGATGCAGGCAGACTTGTGCTGTACTGCGGAAACGGAGATATGGGCGGACATGCATTTGTCTGTGACGGCTATAAGACCGATGAGAAAAAACTCAGCATCAACTGGGGATGGGGAGGTGACTTCAACGGTTTCTTTGCGCTCAACCTTCCGGCAACCGACGAATTCTCTTTCAGTGATTTCCAGTCGGCCATAATCGGAATAGCGCCCAATACAGCCGATGTGGTACACAGCGGAGTGGAGCAGCTGGTGCAGTATCCTTACGGAAATATGTTCGGCTTGAGACCGGTCATGCCTGCAGATATCGTAAAGGATAAGGAGATACAGTTTGAGATAGGTTATTTTATGAATACCACGGCTCATAGCGTGACAAAGGATTTCAAGGTGGTTCTTATGGACTCCGCGGGTAATGTCCGTCAGGAGGGCTGGCCGCTCACAATGACATTCCCCGCAAGTGACGGTTTCGTTTACTCCGATCTGTCTCAGACCGCGGTGCTTGCCGTTACCCCTGAGCTTACGGATTATTTCAAACTGTACATAAAGGATGGTGATGATTGGGTTCCTGCCAACAACAATCATGAAACCGTGCCGGATGCCGACGGGATATGCTGCGGTATTGCACCCAATCCGGTAATAGTCTTGCCCGATGCATGCAGTGCGGGACAGGAGATAACCCTGAGCCTTACGTTGGGCTTTGTTCCGGTAAGGTCTGTCAAGTGGAGCGTGAACGAAACAGCTCTTGAGGATAACAAGGTGACACTGGAACACGGAAAGAACATAATCAGGGCTGAAGTTGAGTATCATAACGACTCTCAGGGGACGATAACCGCGACGGTGACAGTGGAATAATTTATTTTTAAAACATACAATTAATTACTTATGAAAAGAATTACCGGCATGATTGCCTTGGCTGCAGCAGCGCTGATGCTCTCCTGCGGCGGTGGAAAGTACGAGTATCCTTTCCAGAATCCCAAACTTAAGGTTGACAAGCGAGTTGATAACCTGATGTCTCTGCTCACTCCCGAGGAGAAAGTGGGACTCATCATGAACAAGTCGGTATCAGTTGACCGTCTGGGTATTCCTTCATACAACTGGTGGTCAGAGGCTTGCCACGGAGTACGTCAGGGTGGTTACACCGTATTCCCGCAGCCTATAGGTATGGGTGCTTCATTCAACGAGCAGCTGGTTTATGATGTGTTCAGCGCAGTATCCGATGAGGCACGTGCCAACTGGAACCGCTCAAATCACGACATCTTCAATGTGCAGATGGGTGCCAACTACGTTCCCGGCAACCCCGAGCTGACATTCTGGTGCCCCAATGTAAACATCTTCCGTGATCCCCGCTGGGGCCGCGGTCAGGAGGCTTACGGTGAGGATCCTTACCATATGAGCGTTCTGGGTGTTGCCAACGTAAAGGGTATGCAGGGTAATGACAAGAAATACTACAAGACCCACGCCTGCGCCAAGCACTATGCAGTACACAGTGGTCCTGAGAGCCAGCGTCACCGCTACGATGCAGTGGTTTCAATGCGTGACCTGTGGGAGACCTATCTGCCTGCATTCAAGGCTCTGGTCCAGGAGGGTAACGTTCAGGAGGTTATGTGCGCATACAACCGCTATGAGGGCGAGCCCTGCTGCGCAAGCGACCGTCTGCTCACCAACATCCTGCGTGAGAAATGGGGTTACAAGGCAATCGTCCTGACTGACTGCGACGCCATCAACAACTTCTATAACAAGAACCAGCACGGTACTCATCCCGATGCAGAGACCGCATCTGTTGATGCTGTCCTGTCAGGTACAGACCTGGAGTGCGGTAAGGCATTCATGTCACTGACCAAGGGTCTTGAGGACGGTAAGATCAACGAGGCCGATATCGACGTAGCTCTGCGCCGCGTTCTTAAGGGCCGCTTTGATCTGGGTATGTTCGATCCCGCTGAGATGCTGCCTTGGGCTAACTTCGGTGAGGATGTTATCAGCAGCGAGAAGAATGACGAGCTTGCAGTAGAGGCTGCACGCCAGTCAATGGTTCTGCTCAAGAACAACAGTATCCTTCCGCTTGACAAGAATATCAAGAAGCTGGCTGTTGTCGGTCCTAACGCCGATGACAAGAGCATGATGAACGGTGAGTACGGCGGCAGCCCCACAGCTGAGCATACACGTTCACTGCTGGACGGTATCAAGAAGTTCTTCCCCAACACCGAGATCGTTTATGACCGAGCATGCGAGATTCGCAACGAGTACTATACCACATACTACACTCAGGATATCAATGGTGGTAAGGGATTCAAGGGTGAGTTCTTCAAGAACACCAACTTTAGCGGCGCTCCTGCCGTTACCGGTAACTACACCGAGGTTAACTTCAGCAACTTTGGCGCTTACAACTTTGTAGAGGGTCTGGATCAGACCGATAACATATCGGCCCGTCTTACCGGTAAGCTGGTTGCTCCTTTCAGCGGCGAGATGAACTATAACATCAGTTCTGACAACGGCTTCAAGCTCTATGTGAACGGTCGTCTGGTAGAGGAGCAGAAGGCCGGTCAGGGCGGTCGTGGCGGCTTTGGCGGCTTTGGCGGCGGATTCGGCGGATTCGGTCGTGGCGGCGGAATGCAGCAGATGAAGTCATTCAAGGTTACCAAGGGTCAGACCTATGACATCAAGATTGAATACACTCACGCTACCGGTCAGTTTGCACGTCTGAACGCTCAGATCTGCGTGCAGAAGATTGCCGAGTTTGAGGATCTGGGCAAGAAGCTCCTTGCCGAGAATGTTGACGCTATCATTATCATAGGCGGTATCACTCCTTCTATGGAGGGCGAGGGCGGCGACAAGCCCGATATCGAGATTCCTGCAGTTCAGCAGCGTCTTATCCGTGCCATGCACGCTACCGGCAAGCCCGTCATCTTTGTTGACTGCGCAGGCTCATGCATGGGATTCGGCTCACTCGAGGATCAGTTTGATGCCCTTATCCAGGCTTGGTATCCCGGTCAGGGCGGTGCCCAGGCTCTTGCAGAGATCCTGAACGGAACATGCAACCCCAGCGCCAAGCTGCCTGTTACATTCTATAAGAGCACTGATCAGCTGCCTGAGTTTACTGACTACTCAATGGAGGGACGTACCTACCGCTACTTCCGTGGCGAGCCTCTCTATCCGTTCGGATATGGTCTGAGCTACACCACTTATGAGTATGGTCAGGCTTCAATCTCAAAGAGTTCAATGAAGAAGAACGGCAGCGTAACCATCACCATTCCCGTTACCAATACAGGTAAGCGTGAGGGTACAGAGATCGTTCAGGTTTACGTTAAGAGCCTTGACAATCCGGCTGCTCCTATCAAGGGCCTGCAGGGATTCCAGCGCGTGACTCTTAAGGCAGGTGAGACCGGCAATGCCGTCATCACTCTGACCGGAAAGTCATTCCAGTACTATGACGAGAAGATTGATGAGGTTTCAACCTTCAGCGGCAAGTACAAGCTGCTGTACGGCTCATCATCGGCCGACAAGGACCTGCAGTCAATCGACTTCGAGGTGCTCTGATCTCTGTTAACAACTAAATATTTAGGTTAAAGTCCCGCACAATTGCAGAAATTGTGCGGGATTTTCTTGTTTCCCGGGTTTGTAGGGGCTTTCTTTGCTGTGTCAACTAAAAACTTAGTTAGAACCAATGAAAGCTTTGACTGAGAAAGAACAGATGGTGATGGGCGTGCTCTGGGAGCATCGTCACTGCAGTGTGGATGATGTGGTGGGTTTCCTTCCTGATCCCAAGCCGGCCTATAATACAATACTTACGTTCCTGCGTATTCTTGAGAAGAAGAAGTTCATCTCATATCAGGAAGAGGGACGCAAGCATATATATTATCCGCTCGTCGAGAAGGGTGAATACACCCGTTGGACTCTGACCGAAATGAAGGACAAGCTTTTTGGCGGCTCCACCCGTTCGATGGTCAATACCTTTATACTTGAATCGGACTTATCGGACTCCGATGTACATGACCTTATCAGTATGTTGAACGAACTTGAATCAAAAAGAGCATGACTTACCTTATTGTTTCGGCCCTTTCACTGGCCATGATGCTTATGATTTACCGCGTGGCAATGACACGCAGTACCTATCACGGATTCAACAGGTTCGTGCTGCTGGCATCGCTGGCCCTGGCGGCTATTATCCCGCTGGTGCATTTTGAGGGAATTGGTGAGCGTGCCGCACGTACGGCAGGTGTCCTGATCGATGAGATTACGGTATATGCCGGTGTGCCAGAATTCACTGCGCAAACGGCTGCAGCCTCTACCGGCGGTATGGGTGTGATGGATTTGCTGGCCATCGTTTATTTGGCAGGAGTGGTCTTCTTCCTGATAAGGATTGCGGTGGGTACCGTAAGGTCCGAGATTATATGTCACGGTCGTGCCCGCACGCTCCCGGACGGGTCACGTCTGGTGCTGACCGATAAGAACTACGCTCCTTTCAGCTGGCGTAAAACCATCGTGATGTCACGCACGGATTTTGAGGAGAACGGCGATGTGATAATTACCCACGAGCAGGCACATGTACATCTGCACCATTCGGCCGATGTGATGATTGCCCAGCTGTTCTGTGCCATACAGTGGTTCAACCCTGCAGCGTGGATGCTCAAACGCAACCTGCTTGAGGTTCATGAGTTTGAGGCCGATGCCGCCGTGCTGGGTTACGGATATGATTCAACCCGATACCAGATATGCTTGCTGCGATGCGCGCTGCAGACTCGCTATCCGGTATCATCAAATAGTTTTGCTCATTGTTTTACCAAAAAAAGAATTGTTATGATTAAGACAACCAATTCAAATCCTTGGGTGCGCTTAAGAGTGTTGCTCATGTTGCCGGCATTGGCATTTTCTGTAATAGTTTCATCGGCCTGCAAATCTGATATTTCAGAACCCGAAGTTCAGGATGTGACTAAAATCTCAATCGTGGATGAATCGGGTAATAAAGAAACCGCCGAAGTGACTTGGAATGTTTCCACACCGAAAGAAGATGGTGAGGTATTTATGGTCGTAGAGGATATGCCGGAATTTCCCGGTGGTACCGAGGCCCTTCTGGAGTATCTGAGAGCTAATTTCAAATATCCCGAAAGATGCAAGCAAGAAAAGATTCAGGGACGTGTCCTGGTAACATTCGTGGTAAATACTGACGGTTCAGTATGTGATCCGGAGGTAGTAAAGAGTGTTGATCCGGAACTGGATGCCGAGGCTCTGCGTGTAATCAGCGCTATGCCTGCATGGAAGCCCGGTAAGCAGAAAGGAAAAGAGGTTAGAGTTAAATATACCGTTCCGGTTAACTTCAGATTGTAATAATCAGTCTTCTTTCTCCTGTTTGAAGTAGTGACGCAAAGGGGTCGTTTAACAATGCGTCACTTTGACGCAAAACGAAACGACCCCTTTGCGTCAAAAGTGATACTGACCTTTGCCCTGGGTGGCGCTTCCAAAGTTGATGGCATTCTTGGGGCAGCGGTGATAGCAGCTCATGCAATTAGTGCAATGACCGTTCCATTTGGGGCGGTCATTCTGCATTGTGATGTTCTGCAGCGGGCAGTTCCTGGCGCAGATGCCGCAGCCTATGCACTGGTCCGATACCGTGAACTTGCGGTCGGTTATGAGAAGGCCGTAGAATAGGGGTTTCAGTATATTTGATTTAAGGAACGATGAGCCGCCCTTGAGCTGGTCAAAATTGCCTTGGGCGCGCTGCTGTATCAGTTTTACGGTTTCTTCCAACTGCGTTTTGGCGGCGGTGATTTTACGCTGGGCGTTCTCAGGGGTGTCCAGCTTGAAACCGGGCAGGTTGATGTAGGTCTCGGGCATCTGGAATGAGAAAAACGCATCGAGCGTGAGGCCTTGCTTGCGTAGGTCTTTCTTAAGGTGCCTGATTGTGAGTCCGGTCTCGTCGCCGCAGGTGCAGGCTGCGAATATGTATGACGGACGGCCTGTGATTTTTGCCTTGCGCAGGAATTGAGATACCAGTTTGGGCACTGACCAGGAATAGACGGGAAAGACTATGCCTAAGATTTCATTATCTTGGAACTGCAGCGGCGTATTGTTGCGGGCAGCTTCGGGTATGAAAACCATGTTGCTGTCGCTCAGTTTTGCTGACAGTTGGTCAGCTACAAATCGGCTGTTGCCGCATCCGGAGTACCAGAGAATCATATTACGAAATCCATTTTTATGTCGTTGTCGTCAGTGGGCACGCAGGGCAGTTTCTGGCAGTCAAAGCAGACTCCTGCCTTGATTGCGTGTGGCAACTGTGGCAGCAGGCGGTCGTAGAACCCGCGGCCGCGGCCCATGCGGTTTCCATCCTTGTCGAATGCACGTCCGGGAACTATTACCAGCGTGATGGGGCTGAGGTCTGTAATCTGCTGGCCGTCGGGTTCGGGAATCCCGAACTGTTCACCCGGTTTCAGACTGCCCTCGTAACGTTTCACTATAAGATCATCGCCTTGGATTGAGGGCAGGTAGAAACGTTTTCCTGCGGCGGTCCATTTTTCTATGAAGACGGGTGTATAGACCTCATCGTCCATTGACCAGTAAATCAGTATGTCGGTTGCTTTGAGGAATGTATCGTTCTGCTCCAAGCGCTCCCAGATTGCGGCTGACTGAAGGGTCTTTTGCTCCGGAGTCATTACCGAAATGAGTCGCTTTATGCGCTGGCGGGCCTGTTTCTTGTCATCACGCATGGCCTGCATGCTGAATTCGCAGCCGCAGTAGCGCTGGTTGTAGAAATCCTGCTCACGGATTATTTCTGAGCGGCGCTCCTGCAGTCCTCCCTGACGCCAGTTCTTGTCCCAGAATGTCAAGCCGGGTAACTGTGCGGCTGCCCAATTGCCAGCCTCTACAATCTGGTCGTGGCGTTTCCATCGGCTTGAATCAAGAGTGGATGTGAATGTTTTGAATCCGTGCTCTGATGCGTACTTTGCGGCGCTCAGCAGGCGCATTTTGAAGCACTCAAGGCAGCGGGCTCCGCGCTCGGGCTCTCCCTCAAGGCCTTTTACGCAGCACTGCCACCGGGTATGGTCGTAATCGGCTTCAACTATTTCAAGACCAAGCGTTGTGGCGTATTTGGTGCACTCTTGCTTGCGGACCTGATACTCCTCAAAGGGGTAGATGTTGGGGTTGCAGTAGTAGATGGTGGGAATGTAGTCATTCTTAAGCATCCATTCGATGATGGCTCCGCTGCAGGGCGCACAGCAGGTATGTAGCAGAACCTTTTCCATTATCTGCGGCTCTTTTTGGCGCACTCGGGGCAGACGCCTTTTATCATGTAGTTGACGGTTTCGGGCTGGAATCCGTCGGGCAGTGCGACTGTGGGGACTGGAATATCCTCAAGGCAGAAGGTGCGGTGGCAGACCTCGCAGTGGAAATGTACGTGGCGGTCATCGTCGATATCTCCGTGGGCGTGGCAGAGTTCGTATCGGACCCCTTCACAGCCGTCATCGATCTGGTGGAGCAGATGGTTGTCGCGGAACAGGGTCAGGGTGCGGAATATGCCGGACTTGTCAATGGTGTCAATGACATCCTCCAGCTCCGCCATAGTGACGGGGTGGTGGCTGTCAGCCAATGCCTTAAGTACCAGCAGACGGTTCGCTGTCGGCTTGATACCGTGCTCGTTCAAAATACTTTCCAAATCCTGCATATCAGCTGCGAAGTTACGCAAAAAAAAGTGTAATTTTGCGCCATTATTTTTCGAGCCCCATGCAAAAAATCATCATTCTTGATTTCGGTTCACAGACCACACAGCTTATAGGACGCAGAGTGAGAGAGATGGATACCTTCTGCGAGATCCTGCCTTACAACAAATTCCCTGAGAATGACCCTGGCGTAATCGGTGTCATTCTGAGCGGTTCACCCCTGAGCGTTTATGCCGATGATGCATTCCGTCCTGACCTTTCAGGTATCATTGGAAAGTATCCGGTGCTGGGTATATGCTACGGCGCACAGCTTCTGAGCTACACTTACGGCGGTAAGGTTGAGCAGGCCGGTACACGCGAGTACGGTCATGCATCACTGGGTTTCATTGACCCCAAGTGCCCGCTGTTCAAGGGTTTCACCAAGAACTCACAGGTTTGGATGAGTCACGGAGATTCAATTACCGCCATTCCTGAAGGATATCATATGACAGCTTCGACCGACAGCGTCAAGTATGCAGCATTTGAGTGCACCGAGAAGCGCGTATGGGGCGTGCAGTTCCATCCCGAGGTGGTTCATTCGCTGCAGGGCAAGCAACTCCTTGAGAACTTTGTAATCGGTATATGCGGAAGCGGTAAGGAGTGGACATCGGACTCATTCATTGAGAAGACGGTGGGTGAACTCAAGGCTGAACTGGGCAACGACAAGGTGGTTCTGGGACTGAGCGGCGGTGTGGATTCATCGGTTGCAGCCGTTTTGCTTAACAAGGCTATCGGCAAGAACCTGACCTGCATATTCGTAAATCACGGTCTGCTGCGCAAGAACGAGTTTACCGATGTGCTCAACGATTATGTATGCCTGGGTCTGAACGTTAAGGGTGTGGATGCATCGGATATGTTCTTCAAGGACCTGAAGGGTGTTACGGAGCCGGAGCAGAAACGTAAGATCATAGGCCGCGACTTTATCGAGGTGTTCGATGCCGAGGCTTCAAAGATAACTGATGCCAAGTGGCTGGCTCAGGGTACAATCTACCCCGATCGCATTGAGAGTCTGAACATTACAGGCAAGACCATCAAGAGCCATCACAACGTGGGCGGTCTGCCTGCCAAGATGGGACTCAAGCTCTGCGAGCCGCTCAAGTGGCTCTTCAAGGATGAGGTTCGTGCCATTGGCCGCCGCCTGGGAATTCCCGAGCATCTGATTGGCCGTCATCCTTTCCCGGGTCCGGGTCTGGCTGTACGCATTATTGGCGATATCACTCCTGAGAAGGTTGCAGTACTTCAGGAGGCCGATGCAATATTCATAAACGGTCTACGCGAGTGGAAACTCTACGACAAGATCTGGCAGGCAGGCGCAATCCTGCTGGCTGACCGTACCGTAGGCGTCATGGGCGATGAGCGCACATTCGACAACGCCGTTGCCCTGCGTGCCGTAACCAGCGTGGATGCCATGACAGCCGATTGGGCCGAGCTGCCGTACGAGTTTATGCACTGGGTGAGCAACGAGATCATCAACAAGGTCAAGGGCGTTAACCGCGTCTGCTACGACATCTCGTCAAAACCGCCAGCCACAATCGAGTGGGAATAAAAAAGGTGCCAAAATGAACCGTCCCCTTTGGCACCTTCTGCTCTATTCGAAGTACTCCATCACGCGGGTGATGGTGCTGGTTGATTCCTGACCGGTCCAGCGTGCAATTACGGTCTCATCACGAGTTTAAAACTCCAGTTGGAAGCCCTTCTTCTTGAAGAGCTCGTAGTTTTCCTTGTTGAAGGAGTAGAGTAGGGCATCGCGCTTGGCCGTCGGACGGGTAGTCTCGTCAAGCTTGTTCAGCAGCTCGTAATGCATCATCTTCTTGGCGAAGTTGCGGCGGTCAAACTTGACATCCAGAATTGACTCGTACAGTATCTGAAGGTCTTTCATCGTGAACTTCTCCGGCAGCAGCTCGAATCCGATAGGCTCAAAGTGAATCCGCTCCCTGAGTTTCCTCATGGCATCACGCAGGATCTTGTCGTGGTCAAACGCCAGCTGCGGAACTTCGTCGATGGGGAACCACTGAGCCTTTGCTGCATCATCTCCTCCTTTTACTTCCTGTATGCGCACGAGCGCGTAATGGGCAATGGTGATGACTCTCTCCCTTGGGTCGCGGTCAGGCTCGGAATAAGTGTTGAACTGCTCGATGTAGGCATTCTCCAGACCGGTCTCTTCCTTCAACTCTCTCAAGGCTCCTTGGGCAGCCGTCTCGTCCATGTTCAGGAAACCGCCCGGGAAAGCCCATTTTCCTTTGTACGGCTCGATGCCTCTTTCAATCAGCAGCACCTTGATGTCGTTCCCGTCAAAACCGAAGATCACACAGTCGGTCGTGACCGCCGGATGAGGGTACTTGTAGCAGTATTTTTTCTCTTCCATTTCCTATTCGTGTAAAAATTACGCAACAAAGGTAAGGTGATTATTTTTCTCATCCAAATAAATTGCGTAAAAATTACATCTGTAAAGCAAAATTTATCTTTGATTAGTAATATATCAAAAATTACACTTGTAAATTAGTAATTACACACTACCTTTGCCGTGTATTTGACTAATGGTATGAATCTGAGAATTGAAGAACTATGTAAGCAGCGCGGACTCAGGATGAGTGACCTTGCTGCCAAGATGGGAGTGAATCAGGCAAACCTCACATCTTCACTGAAAGGTAATCCGACTGTTTCAAGACTTGAGGCAGTGGCCAATGTCCTAGGGGTAGGGACAGCAGACATGCACAGTAATCCCGCTCACCATAGTTCTTACAAAGATCTCTGGACGGCCGCTGCAAATGCCGGAGTAGAATAGCTACAAACAGCCGAATAAAATTATTTCAAACGACCGAGTGTGAGTATTTTTGTATATATTTGCGCAGCATAGAAAATAGTTCTTTCACAGAGTATGTATAAAAATAGGATTGCAGATGGCCTGCTGGCCAGAAAGATTGCGGGGAAAGGGGCTGTTCTAATAGAAGGCCCGAAGTGGTGTGGAAAGACTACAACTGCGACACAACAGGCAAAAAGTCTGCTGGATCTTGGTGACAGCAAAGTATTGAAGAACAGCAGGACAATGTTTGAGATTGATCCATATGTCCTTCTGGATGGAGAAATACCAAGGCTGATTGACGAATGGCAGACCATCCCTGACCTATGGGATACGATCCGCAGTGCTGTTGACAAACGTGGCGAACCGACCCAGTTTATTCTTACCGGGTCAACGGTAACGCCGGAAGCGGAAGAAACGGTTCATAGCGGCACCGGCAGAATAGGACGGCTAAGAATGCGTACAATGAGCCTTTACGAGTCTGGTGAATCATCCGGATCAGTAAGCATTGAAGACCTTTTCAATGGCGGGAAAATCAGTCCCCGGCAGAATGCATTGTCCATAGAGGACATTGCATTTCTGGCATGTCGTGGTGGCTGGCCTGCTGCAACCATGATGGAAGGCGAGATAGCGTTGGACCAGGCCATAGACTATTATGATTCCGTGGTAGACTATGACATCAAAAGAGTTGACGGCGTAAGACGCGATTCCCAAAGGGCACGCAGACTTCTTCGGTCGTTCGCCAGGAATATTGCCGGACAGGTGTCTTATGCAACCTACAAAGCGGATATGGCAAGCAATGACTCCGACACTCTGGATGAAGATACTGTGGCGGACTATATCAAAGCCCTTAAGAAATTGTACGTTGTAGAAGACCTGGAAGCTTGGAACCCGAACTTGAGGAGCAAGGCTGCAATACGTACCAGCGATACCAGGCATCTTGTTGACCCAAGCATTGCCACGGCAGCTCTGGGCATAGGGCCGAAGGATTTGATAAGCGATCTGGACACATTTGGATTGATATTCGAGAACATGGCCGTGCGGGATCTTCGTGTATATGCGGAAGCTTTATCCGGGAAACTTTACCATTACCGTGATAATACGGGATTGGAATGCGACGCCGTGCTTCACAGAAGGAATGGCACATACGGTCTTATCGAGGTCAAACTGGGAGGAGAAAAGAAGATAGAGGAAGGTGTGGCAAGCCTTATGGCATTGGCGGATAAGATTGATACAACAAAGATGTCGAAGCCCTCATTCATGATGGTGCTGACCGCCGTGGGAGATTATGCATACACCCGGCCGGATGGAATTCATGTTGTTCCCATAGGTTGTTTGAAGAATTAAAGGATTTTTAGGAAAGTCTCTATAGCCTCCCTTGAACATCCGGAAGATGTATCTTTTGTAGATCGGCAAAAAGATTGATTCCGCCGTCCGACAATTATTATCCTTTTACGACCCTTTCCAAATCTGGAGACGGATACAGTATTGTCCGCTAACCATATATGTTTCTGATCGCACAGAGACACGCTATCATTCGCATATCCGATTACGTTTGCGCGTGGATTATTGTAATTCAATGATTTTTGCGTAACTTTATATGATTTGCATCGAATATCAATAATCAATACAATACAAAAATGAAGACAAAAATTTTGACACTTGCCCTTGCATTCCTGACAATCGGGCTTCTGGGCTCCTGCGAAAAGGAAGACCCTAAAGTATCGGTGGGATGGCAATGCATTCAAGTTTGAGACAAATCAGTACGATGTTCAGACCAACTGGAATGCATCTCACGTGAGCCATTTCGCCTGGTGCAATACCGCTTCCGTAGCATGTGAGGAATCATACAGTGAATCAGGCACCACAGCGGGCGACGTATTCTTCACCAACGCGACAACAGAAAGCCCAAATATGCTGGTTCGGTTCTCTCCGGCACAGTTAAATCTCTCCCGGAATGCGTTGTCTTCCTTCCCGCTGCGGGCTCCCGCAAAGGTTCCAATATCAGCAATAATGGCAATCTTAGTAACTGTTGGTATTGGTCGTCTTCTGCACTCGACAATGAATTTGCGTACCGCATGATTGTCGATATGGGCTATGTCTACCATGCCGGCGGCCTCCGCTACCTCGGCTTTAGTGTCCGCCTCGTCACGGATGTGAAATAATCGCAATAGTCCAAACAAATCAGCAGCCGTGTGTTGTCAAGATATGCGGCTGTTTTGCTATCCCGGAGGCAATGATTCAATCATGAAAATGTGCCTTTTGCCGCCTGGAAGAACTGATATGTTTTACGCCCCTAAGTCTATACGGACATCTGTCTGGTTTCCGTAAATATTGAAGTTGTTAAATGTGATGGTGTGCTGAAATAAAAGCCAACTATAAATCTTTGGTATCCTTTCTTTTGCTCGCTCCGGCTTTCAGATTCTTATCGTCAGGATCTCATTTATATCTGTTAGGTAATTGTAGCTCTTGTGTTCGCTCTTGACCTTCCAGGGCTGCTGCTTCTCACCTTCAACTCCGAGGCTTACGGTTTTCAGGCCGTACTTCTGGTTAAGACCGTCTATCCTCTGTGAAAGGTCAAGACGTTCGGCGCGGTTTTGAACCGGATCGAACAGGTCCGGCTGGACGTTGCCCTGGTGAACTATCTTCCCCAGTATAACACCGGATTTGTATGGTCAATGTATATTTAGAATAGATTTGACTATACCGAATGGATTTTCTTTTTTGAAGGCTAAAACTTAATCGATCATTATGTACTTACCATGATCGAAGCTGGTGTGTTCGTTATGGAACACATAACCCAACTGATTGGAAAGACATGCCGTTTTACCAATGACTTTGTCCACGTTGTAATGAGAGTGACCGAAGATCCAGACATCGATATTTGACTCCTTGATGTAGTCTTTCAGTTCAACCGTGAAAGCACCATTGGCAAGACTACCCTCAAACTTCGGACATTGCATCAAGAAAGAGGGTACGTGATGTGTGACAACAACCTTGTTCTCGGCAGTACTCTCTTGAACGACCTTCTTGATGAACTCTATACATCGACTATGCTCGCGATTGAAGTCGGCGAAGGTGAGCAGTTCGCCATTGAATAGAATCCTGCGGAAGTCGCTGACGACCTGCTCTGTGTAGTAAGCTTCCCGAAGAGAAATCTCTGACCACAGAGTAGAGATAATGAAGTCTGTGTCCTCAATTCGTACAACTGCGTTATAGTAGCTATGCACATTGTGACGAATCTCCAGACAGTAGCCGTCTTCGAGTGTAGCTATGTCGAAATACTTGTAGAACTCATGGTTGCCCATGCAGCAGATGACCTGCTTGTAGTTCTCGGATGCCCAATCCCAGAATGGATGCTTGGTGTAGTTCTCGTCACCAAGATAGCCGATGTCACCTGCAAGCACCAGGATGTCGCCTGTTACTTTGAGAGGATTAACCTTGAGATACCGCCAGTTGTCGGCAAACTCAAGGTGTAGGTCGGATGCGTATTGGATTTTCATTATACAAACATCTCTTTTAATTGTTCCATATATTCCAGGATGGCATCACGTCCTATCCCTAATGTCTTGTCCATGCTTTTTAGGAAATCCTTATCTTCGCATGATTCCTCAATCTGGGATGTGAACGCTTCCACTTTTGTCTTTATATTCTCAGGCAGATTGATTGCATCAACGTTTCCTATAGCCGAAAGTAATTTGAATACATCATCACGGTGTTTCCTAATGTCGTGACCTTGCACACTATTAGGATCCTCTTTCTTTTGAAGGCTTAGATTGACGAATGCAGTAGCTTTCAGACACAGGAGAGCGATGAAATCTGCAACAGATAAACCATCTATGACTTTTCTGCGGGATAGTGTAAAGTCGTAGTATTCTTTGTCCATAATGATTGCAGAGAGACTTGGAACGCTCTCGCCAACAGGAATAGGGGTGAGATGAAAACCATTAGGTTCTCCCAATATGTCCGGATGAACAGACAAAAGTTCTATCTGTTGTGGGTAACCCTGAGTTTCTGGCTTCATGAATCTGAAGAGTTCTGGAACAGGCTCTTTCCCTTCACCTCTTTTGCGGCTTCGGTTATGGTATCCTCCATCTTCAATGAATTTCCAGAATTTGCGCCCGAAATCAGCTGTCATGTTTTCGACAATCAAGATGATGTCTATATCGACAGTATCTCTGGGTTCTGTATTTGTATCTCTCAAATTTACATCACATGCCGTACCACCGATAATGATGTATTTGTCTTCTTCACCAGCAAACTGCTCGCGAAATTTATCTAATCCAATTACCATTGCATTTCATTTATTACTCGTTTGACTTCGCCCTCTACTCGGGCATCTGGATCCTCTCTAAGTGACAAGACCAACGAAAGTTTGTCAACATATCGTTCTCCTTCGAACATAGCAGGCTCGTAACACCATATCTCGATGCGATATTTTCCTTCGATCTCGTTGGTGTGAGCTTTCCAGGTTGACGCCCTGAATACCGAATCAAGCACAGCGACTGTATCGACATTCTCTGGATTCAGCCAGGAGTAGTGGGCGAGGGCACTGATGCTGCTCATACGAAACCCTTCGGGTATTGGCTCGTTGGAATAGACAATACGGCTTACAGGATTTCTCATCAACTCCAGACCTTCTTCCCATAGGGCTTTTCTATCTTTGAGAAAATGATAGGTTTTGCTATTGTCTAGGCCTTTGACAGAGTCGCAAAAACCATATTGCTCAAGCTCTGCCAAAGCTCGTGAAATGGAAATGTAACTGAAGCTCCACTTCCCGAGAAAAGTTCCGATCGAAACATCCGGACCTAATGATTTCTCTTGCAACCAGTAAAGAAGAAGAAACTGAGCTTTAGGTGATAGTTGTTTTACACGTTTCTTTTTTGGCGTACGTCCTAAGGTGTTTACAACCAGATTTGGCAGATGGACATAGTTTGAACTCGCGACAAAGTAAACACCTTGATCATATAATCTGATTCGATTGTTATAGTCGCGCTTGTTCGTGATAAGGATAACCGGTTTGTTTAAGGCTTCAGTTATCTTATTGGAATAATAAGCATACTCTGATGGCGTAAATTCTTTTTCGTTCTTCGACTGATAGAAAATATATTCATTATCTTGAAAGAACCCTTTGTAAATATAGAATGACACAATGATACCTACCGTTAACCCCTTTGTCTCTTTCTTATCGACGACGGTGAGCGGTACGTTGGTTCCTAATATGTTTACAATATCTATTTTCATGTTATTTGTAGTATTATCATATTAAGTGAAAACACTGCAAAGATAGTGAAAATATTTCGACAATCAGTAAGTTATATGATTATTTTTATATTTTTTAAGCAAAATCATGGTTTTTGTAATATTTTTCTGACAATCATACCTGTTTTTCTGTAGCGTTCTATGATTTTAATCAGTAATGTTGTTCTTTCGAAGCTACTTCTTGAGGGTGATAAAATTATGTTGCAAAGACTTTTTTGCTAAACTTGATGAATTGTTTTGAAGTCGGTGATTTAACTAAAGAAATTATGTAAATAGAGCTATATCAATTAATTACTGTATTTTGCCATATAGTACATTCTGAGGTAGCATTTTTCACTATTTCCCGATGCAGAAAATTTAGAACTTTCCAATTTGATTTTGTAGAATTTTGTAAACTGCAATAAATAAGCAATTTATAGAATTATATTGGCACACGAAAGCCGATTTTTTGGCACACGTGCGACAAAACGTGTGACAGATTTTTAATGGACTCGGTAGTGATTTTATTGGTATTTTCAGTATTTTCCATTTCAAAATTTCAGAATTTGCAAATCTATTGATTTAAGTTTCGCAAGTGATTCAGGCGGCCGGTTGTAGTTGTTGAGCCACCCTCA